>NZ_JBVHQF010000016.1:1287-156594 GCF_055567555.1 Streptomyces sp. NPDC026522 | reverse complement strand
AGTCCTCCATCGTCGGATCCTGCGCCTGGAGCATGGTCCCCATCGCCCCGTCGGCGACCACCACACGGGTGGCGAACGCCTCCCGGAGGGCATCGGCCCGGGTCTGGGTGTCTGCGGGCGGGTTCGGCAACGAGGCCATGGTCAAGCTCCCTGGAGTGCGACGGCTGTCGGCTTTGCGTCCTCGCTGTGTCAAGGGCGCACGCGGTCAGGGTAACCGTGTGCACCCGGACCCGGTGGGGCTGTCCCACGTGGCGGACTGCATTCTTTGGCCTGGCTCCACCAGGACTCCGGGGGGCGGGTGCGGCACACGGGTGTCCCGAAGAGTTCCCCGAGCATGCACAAGGTCGACATCGGCCGATAGTGTTCAGCATTGTCGAACTACGTCAGCAGGAGGCTGCACGATGGCACGGAACATCCAGTCGCTCGAACGAGCCGCTGCGATGCTGCGGCTCCTGGCGGGCGGCGAACGCCGGCTGGGCCTGTCGGACGTGGCCGGTGCGCTGGGGCTGGCCAAGGGGACCGCGCACGGGATCCTGCGCACCCTCCAGGCCGAGGGGTTCGTGGAGCAGGACCCGGCTTCCGGCCGCTACCAGCTCGGCGCGGAGCTGCTGCGCCTGGGCAACAGCTATCTGGACGTGCACGAGCTGCGGGCCCGGGCGCTGGTGTGGACGGACGACCTGGCGCGGGCGAGCGGCGAGAGCGTGTACGTGGGAGTGCTCCACAAGAGCGGGGTGCTGATCATGCACCACGTGTTCCGGCCGGACGACAGCCGCCAGGTGCTGGAGGTGGGTGCCATGCAGCCGCTGCACTCCACGGCCCTGGGCAAGGTGCTGTCGGCGTACGACCCGGTGGCCCACACCCAGGCGGTCGAGGTGGAGCGGGAGGCGTTCACGGCCCGTACGGTCACCGACGCCGCCGGTTTCGAGGAGGTCCTGGACCTGACCCGGGCTCGCGGCTGGGCCTGCGACGTCGAGGAGACCTGGGAGGGCATCGCCTCGGTGGCCGCCCCCATCCACGACCGGCGCAGGATGCCGGTCGGCGCGGTGGCGGTAGCGGGGGCCGTGGAGCGGGTCTGCGGGGAGGCCGGGGAGCCGCGGGCGAGCCTGATCGCGTCGGTACGGGACTGCGCACGGTCGGTTTCGCGCGATCTCGGCGCGGGCCGGTTCTGACCTTGCTTTGCCTGCACCCAGGGCGGCATCAGCCGCCATCTGGGTGTATTTGGCGATTTTTGGCCCACTAGTTGGCTGGATTTGGGCGATCACACCGAGCGGTAACGATCCGGATCTGTGACCTGCCCAGCCCTTGACGCATTCTTCACCCGGGCGGAAAACTGCCGTTCATCGGTCGGCATTGTCGAACACCTACCGGCAATACGCGTTAGGGTATGGCGAGGCCAAGGACCGGTGCAGCACTCACCGAGTGCGGTGGGCCACCGGAGGGACCCGGTTGTCCGCCCACCCCCTGGACGTAAGACAAAGGAGTCGCGGGTGTCCAGCTCCGACATCTTCATCGGCGAGACCATCGGTACCGCCCTGCTCACCCTGCTCGGCGGCGGCGTCTGCGCCGCCGTCACGCTCAAGAGCTCCAAGGCCCGCAACGCGGGATGGCTCGCGATCACCTTCGGCTGGGGTTTCGCCGTCCTGATCGCCGCGTACGTGTCCGCCCCCCTGTCCGGCGCACACCTCAACCCCGCGGTCACCGTCGGCATAGCCGTCAAGACCGGCGAGTGGGGCGACGTGCCGGTCTACCTCGCGGGCCAGCTGCTCGGCGCCATGATCGGCGCGGTCCTCATGTGGATCACGTACTACGGACAGTTCCTGGCGCACCTGGCGGACCCGGAGCACATCCGTGACGCCAAGCTCGGCCCCGAGGACCCGCACCCGCACGACGTGGCCGGCCCGGTGCTCGGGATCTTCTCCACCGGACCCGAGATCCGCAACGTCGTCCAGAACCTGCTGACCGAGATCATCGGCACCGCCGTCCTGATCCTGGCGATCCTCACCCAGGGCCTCCAGGACGACGGCAAGGGCCTCGGCGTCATCGGCGTCCTGATCACCTCCTTCGTGGTCGTCGGCATCGGCCTCTCCCTCGGCGGCCCGACCGGCTACGCCATCAACCCGGTGCGCGACCTCGGCCCCCGCATCGTGCACGCCCTGCTGCCGCTGCCCAACAAGGGCGGCTCGGACTGGGGATACTCCTGGATCCCGGTCGTCGGCCCGCTCGTCGGTGCCGTCCTCGCCGGTGGTCTGTACAACATCGCGTTCGTCTGATCAGCATCGGCACGTATCGCAAGATCCGCACCGCCCCCTGATTCCGCCAACCAGAGCCGCCAGGAGCAGCCACCATGACCAGCAGCACCGGCCCCTTCATCGCCGCGATCGACCAGGGCACCACGTCCTCCCGCTGCATCGTCTTCGACCGCGACGGCCGCATCGTCGCCGTCGACCAGAAGGAGCACGAGCAGATCTTCCCGAAGCCGGGCTGGGTCGAGCACGACGCCACCGAGATCTGGACCAACGTCCAGGAGGTCGTCGCCGGGGCCATCGCCAAGGCGGCCCAGGACATTCCGGGCTTCACCGCGGCCGACGTCAAGGCCGTCGGCATCACCAACCAGCGCGAGACCACGCTCCTGTGGGACAAGAACACCGGCGAGCCGGTGCACAACGCGCTGGTCTGGCAGGACACCCGCACCGACACCCTGTGCAAGGAGCTCGGCCGCAACGTCGGCCAGGACCGCTTCCGCCGCGAGACCGGCCTGCCGCTCGCCTCGTACTTCGCGGGTCCCAAGGTCCGCTGGCTGCTCGACAACGTCGAGGGCCTGCGCGAGCGCGCCGAGGCCGGCGACATCCTCTTCGGCACCATGGACTCCTGGGTCATCTGGAACCTGACCGGCGGCGTCCAGGGCGGAGTGCACGTCACGGACGTCACCAACGCCTCGCGCACCATGCTGATGAACCTCCACACGCGGCAGTGGGACGAGCGCATCGCCGAGTCCATGGAGGTCCCGCTCAACGTCCTCCCCGAGATCCGGTCCTCCGCCGAGGTCTACGGCCACGTCAAGGAAGGCGTGCTCGCCGGCGTCCCGGTCGCCTCGGCGCTCGGTGACCAGCAGGCCGCCCTGTTCGGCCAGACCTGCTTCTCCGAGGGCGAGGCGAAGTCCACGTACGGCACCGGCACGTTCATGCTGATGAACACCGGCGACAAGATCATCAACTCCTACAGCGGCCTGCTGACCACGGTCGGCTACCAGATCGGCGACGAGAAGCCGGTCTACGCCCTGGAGGGCTCCATCGCCGTCACCGGCTCGCTCGTCCAGTGGATGCGCGACCAGATGGGCCTGATCAAGTCGGCCGCCGAGATCGAGACGCTGGCCTCCTCCGTCGAGGACAACGGCGGCGCCTACTTCGTGCCCGCCTTCTCCGGCCTGTTCGCCCCGTACTGGCGCTCCGACGCCCGCGGTGTGATCGCCGGCCTCACCCGGTACGTCACCAAGGCGCACATCGCCCGTGCCGTGCTGGAGGCCACCGCCTGGCAGACCCGCGAGATCACCGACGCCATGACCAAGGACTCGGGCGTCGAGCTCGCGGCCCTCAAGGTCGACGGCGGCATGACCTCCAACAACCTGCTGATGCAGACCCTCTCGGACTTCCTGGACGCCCCCGTGGTGCGCCCGATGGTCGCCGAGACCACCTGCCTCGGCGCGGCCTACGCCGCCGGCCTGGCCGTCGGCTTCTGGCCCGACACCGACGCCCTGCGCGCCAACTGGCGCCGCGCGGCGGAGTGGACCCCGCGGATGCCCGCCGAGCAGCGGGACCGCGAGTACAAGAACTGGCTCAAGGCCGTCGAGCGGTCCATGGGCTGGATCGACGACGAAGACGCCAGCTGACGCTTCAGCTGAGTCAATCGACGAGGAGCTAAGAGATATGAGCACCCTGCAGAGCGTTCCCGCACTGGGTTCGCACCCGACCGCCGGCTCCAACGCGAGCCGCGCCGAGACCCGTGAGCAGCTGGCGAAGGCCACGTACGACCTGCTGGTCATCGGCGGTGGAATCCTGGGCACGTCCGTGGCCTGGCACGCCGCGCAGTCGGGTCTGCGGGTTGCCATGGTGGACGCCGGCGACTTCGCCGGCGCCACCTCCTCGGCCTCCTCCAAGCTGGTCCACGGCGGTCTGCGCTACCTGCAGACCGGCGCGGTCAAGCTGGTCGCGGAGAACCACCACGAGCGCCGGGTACTGGCCAAGGACGTGGCGCCGCACCTGGTCAACCCGCTCACCTTCTACCTGCCGGTCTACAAGGGCGGCCCGGTCGGCGCCGCGAAGCTGGGCGCGGGCGTCTTCGCGTACTCCGCCCTGTCGGCCTTCGGCGACGGCATCGGCAAGGTGATATCCCCGGCCCGCGCCGTCGCGGACAACCCCGGCCTGAAGACCGACAACCTCAAGGCCGTCGCGGTCTACTACGACCACCAGATGAACGACTCCCGCGTGGCCGTGATGACGGTCCGCGCGGCCGTCGAGTCGGGCGCGGTCGTCCTGAACCACGCCGAGGTCACCGGCCTGCGCATGACGCGCGGCCGGGTCAGCGGCGCCGAGCTCAAGGACCGCCTGGACGGCACCGAGTTCGGGGTCGACGCGCGCGTCGTGCTCAACGCCACCGGCCCGTGGGTGGACCACCTGCGGCGCATGGAAGACAAGCACGCGATGCCGTCGATCCGCCTCTCCAAGGGCGCGCACATCGTGATGAAGCGCAAGTCGCCGTGGAAGGCCGCCATGGCCACCCCGATCGACAAGTACCGCATCACGTTCGCCCTGCCGTGGGAGGACCAGCTGCTGCTCGGCACCACCGACGAGGTGTACGAGGGCGACCCGGCGGACGTGCGTGCCACCGAGGCCGACATCCAGCAGATCCTGGACGAGGCGGCGTTCTCGGTGAAGGACGCGGACCTGGACCGCTCGCTGATGACGTACGCCTTCGCGGGCCTGCGGGTGCTGCCCGGCGGCCCCGGCGGGGTCGAGAAGGCCAAGCGCGAGACGGTCGTCTCCGAGGGCGCGGGCGGCATGCTGTCGGTGGCCGGCGGCAAGTGGACGACGTACCGCCACATCGGCCGGGTGGTCATGGACAAGCTGGCGAAGCTGCCGGGCAGCCCGCTGACCGAGGACATGGAGCCGGTGAAGTCCCTGGTGCGCCGGGTCCCGCTGCCCGGTGTCGCCAACCCGAACGCGGTCGCGCACCGGCTGCTGGTGGACCGCGAGCCCGGTACCCGGATGGACCCGCTGACCGCCCGGCACCTGGCCTCGCACTACGGCTCGCTGGCCTTCGACATCGCCCGGCTGGCGAACGAGGACCCGGCGCTGGCCGAGCGGATCCACCCGGACGGGCCGGAGATCTGGGCGCAGGTCGCGTACGCCCGTGACAACGAGTGGGCCGAGACGGTCGACGACGTGCTGCGCCGGCGCACGACGGTGACCGTCCGCGGCCTGGACAGCGCCGAGGTCCGCGCCCGGGTCGAGGAGATGCTGGGCGGCAAGGCGTAGCACTCGCCGCAGTGGGGAAGAGGGGCGGTTCCGAGGGGAACCGCCCCTCCGTCGTGGGCTGTGGCTGGTGTCCCCTCAAGGCTTAGGCTGACCCACGTACGCAAGGGGAACTTCGGAAGGAGACCTGGGTGATCGAGCTTGAGGGCGTGCCCGAGCTGATCGACCCGGTCATGGTGGCCGCGTTCGAGGGCTGGAACGACGCGGGTGACGCCGCCTCCGGTGCTGTCACGCACCTGGACCGGGAGTGGAAGGGCGAGGTCTTCGCTGCGCTGGACGCCGAGGACTACTACGACTTCCAGGTCAACCGGCCGACGGTGTGGCTGGAGAACGGGGTTCGCAAGATCACCTGGCCGACGACCAGGCTTTCGGTGGTCCGGATCGGCGGTGCGAAGCCGCGCGACCTGGTGCTGGTGCGCGGGATCGAACCGTCCATGCGCTGGCGCTCGTTCTGCAACGAGATCCTCGCCTTCGCGCACGAGCTGGGCGTGGAGATGGTGGTCATCCTGGGCGCGCTGCTGGGGGACACCCCGCACACCCGGCCGGTCCCGGTCAGCGGGGTGACGTCGGACGCCGACCTGGCACGGACGATGGACCTGGAGGAGACGAAGTACGAGGGCCCGACCGGGATCGTGGGCGTGCTCCAGGAGGCCTGTACGCACGCGGGCGTCCCGGCGGTGTCGCTGTGGGCGGCGGTGCCGCACTACGTGTCGCAGCCGCCGAACCCGAAGGCGACGCTGGCGCTGCTGAACCGGCTGGAGGACCTGCTCGACATCCGGATCCCGCTGGGCGAACTGCCCGAGGACGCGCGGGCGTGGCAGCTGGGCGTGGACCAACTGGCCGCCGAGGACAGCGAGGTGGCGGAGTACGTGCAGACGCTGGAGGAGGCGCGGGACACCGCCGACCTGCCCGAGGCGTCGGGGGACGCCATCGCCCGCGAGTTCGAGCGGTACCTGCGGCGGCGGGACCCTTCCGCGACCGCGGAGCCGGGGGACGGATCGTACCTGCGGGACACCTCCAGCGGCCGCACGAAGCCCCGCCTGAGGCCGGACCCGGAGCCCCCGGAGGACCCCCCGGCGGCCCCTCCGGAGGAGGACACCCCCCCGGAGGCGTAGCGGTTCCGCGCGACCCCGCCGCTTCCAGCCCCGCCGGCGTGTGAGGCGCGGGGTGTGGGGCGGAGCCCCACGAGGCCGGGCCGCCTGCCGAACGCAGAACGCCGGGCCGGCCGCACCCGCGGCCGGTCCGGCGTTCTGCGTTCGCCCCGCGGCGTCTTACAGGGCCACGCCCAGCAGCGCGTCCACGGTGCGGGACACCAGCCCCGGAGCCGACTCGTCATCGCCGTCCGAGGCGTTCTGCGCCTGCGCCCAGCGGTCGACGGCCGCCAGCGCGGCGGGGGCGTCCAGGTCGTTCGCGAGGGCCTCGCGGACCTCCTCGACCAGGGCGTCCGCCGGAATGCCGTCCGGCCGGGACACCGCGGCCCGCCAGCGCTCCAGGCGGGCCACCGCCTCCTCCAGGACGGCGTCCGTCCACTCCCAGTCGGCCCGGTAGTGGTGCGAGAGCAGCGCGAGCCGGATCGCGGCCGGGTCGACGCCCGCCCGGCGCAGCGCGGAGACGAAGACCAGGTTGCCCTTGGACTTCGACATCTTCTGCCCGTTCAGCGCGACCATGCCCGCGTGCACGTAGGCCTTGGCCATCGGGAACTCGCCCGTCAGCGCCTGGGCGTGCGAGGCGCCCATCTCGTGGTGCGGGAAGGCCAGGTCGGAGCCGCCGCCCTGGATGTCGAAGCCCATGCCCAGGTGGTCCAGGGCGATGGCCACGCACTCGATGTGCCAGCCCGGCCGGCCCCGGCCCAGCGAGCCGCCGTCCCAGCTCGGCTCGCCCGGCCGCGCGGCCATCCACAGCATCGGGTCGAGCGGGTTCTTCTTGCCCGGGCGCTCGGGGTCGCCGCCGCGCTCGGCGGAGAGCAGCCGCATGGCCTCGGCGTCCAGGTTCGAGACGCCGCCGAAGTGCGGGTCCGACTCCACCGAGAAGTAGACGTCGCCTTCGAGCTCGTAGGCGGCGCCCGCGTCCCTGAGCCGCTCGACGAGCGGCACGATGCCGGGTATGGCCTCGACGGCGCCGATGTACTGCCGCGGCGGCAGGATCCGCAGGGCGGTCATGTCCTCGCGGAAGAGGGCCGTCTCGCGTTCGGCGAGCTCGGTCCAGTCGTGGCCGTCGCGCTGCGCCCGCTCCAGCAGCGGATCGTCGACGTCCGTGACGTTCTGGACGTAGTGGACCTGCCGCTTGGTGTCGAGCCACACGCGCTGCACCAGGTCGAACGCGTTGTAGGTGGCCGCGTGACCGATGTGGGTGGCGTCGTACGGCGTGATGCCGCAGACGTAGATTCGGGCGACGGGACCGGGGTCGAGGGTGATCGTCCCCTGGGTCGCGGTGTCGTGGATCTGGAGGTCGCGGCCCTTGCCAGGCAGGGCGGGGACCTCAGAAGCGGGCCAGGCATGCATGCTTCGAGCCTAACCGGACGGATGTTCCGTCATCGAACCGGACCAGCACTGTTGGCTTGATCGCCACCCTTGCGGTCCGGCCGGTTCTGTGCGTGCGGGCCGTCGGCGGCCCCCGCGCGGGTCAGACGGGCGGCCAGGGGATGGCGGGCCACTGCCCCGAGGGGCGGGGATGCGTCCCTTCGCGCAGCAGGAGGGCCACACGGGTCCGTACGGCGGCCAGCTCACCGGCTGTGATCAGTTCCGCCAGCCGGGTGGCGAGCGGCCCTCCGTCGGCCAGCTGCGCGGCCAGGGAGGCCAGCACCGTGCGGGCCTCGTCCGTCAGCGGCTCGCCGGCCCAGCCCCACAGCAGGGTGCGCAGCTTGTCGTCGGCATGGAAGGTCACGCCGTGGTCGATGCCGTAGAGCCGGCCGTCGGGGGCGGGCAGCAGGTGGCCGCCCTTGCGGTCGGCGTTGTTGATGACGGCGTCGAGGACCGCGAGCCGGCGCAGCCTCGGGTCGTCGGCGTGCACGAGCAGGGCGGTGCGCCCCTCCCCCACCTCGGCGAGGGCGACCGGCTTCCAGCCCTCCCCGGCCTCCTCGCCCTCGACGAGCGCCAGCAGCTCCGTCCCGGGGGCCTCGCCGGCGTCGATCCACCGCTGGACCATGCCTTCGCCGTAGGGGCCCTCGCGCAGCACCGTCTCCGGTACCAGCCCCCAGCCGGTCGCCTCGGAAACCAGGTAGGCGGCGCGCTCGCGCTGGGCGAGGCTGCCGTCGGGGAAGTCCCACAGCGGCCGCTCGCCCTTGACGGGCTTGTAGACGCATTCGGCGCTGACGCCGTCGTGCGTCACGGTGCACAGCAGGACGGCGTTGGAGGCCTCGGCGATGCGGCCCCGGACGGTGAGCTCACCTTTGGCGAGCAGTTCCTCGGTCGGGTTCACGGCGCTCACGCCTGGCGCCGGTAGCCGTTCTGGCGGGGACACACGTGCCCTTCGGGGTCGAGCGGCAGGCTGCACAGCGGGCACGGCGGCCGGCCGGCGTTGACCACGTCCAGGGCCCGCTTGGCGAAGGCGCGGGCCTGGGCGCCGGAGAGGCGCACGCGCAGCATCGGCGGGCCGTTCTCCTCGTCCTGGAGCAGCCGTTCCTCGGCCTCGGCGAGGTCCTCGTCGGAGTCGGCGTCGAGTTCCACGAGCGCCTGCGCCTCGACGATCATGCGCTGTTCCTCGCCGTCCCAGGCCAGTGCCATGGTGCCGACGCGGAACTCCTCCTCGACGGGTACGTCGAGCGGTGCGGTGTCGGCGGCCTCGGCGGAGGCGACGGCCGGGACCGGGGCGTTGCCGCCGGTGCGCCGTACGACCTCGTCCAGCAGTTCGTCCATCCGCTCGGCGAGCGCGGCGACCTGGGTCTTTTCCAGGGAGACGCTGGTGACCCGGGTGCCGGAGGAGGCCTGGAGGAAGAACGTACGGCGTCCAGGCAGACCGACCGTGCCGGCCACGAAGCGGTCCGGCGGGTCGTAAAGGAACACCTGACGGGGCACGTCCAGTCTCCAAGTGTCGGTGGCAGGGGCGGGGCGTGGGCGGGCTGCCTGTGTTGGCCCGTCCACCCTACTGCGCCGTTCGATCAGGCCGCGCCCGCGCCGCCGCCCACGACGGCGTCCCCGCCGTCTTCGGGCGATTTGCGCGGCACGAGAGCGGCGAAGTCCCCGGTGTCGCCGAGGCGGAACAGGAACGGCCGGGTCGGTGTGTAGCGGATGGCGGTGACGGAGCAGGGGTCGACGTGGATCCGCTGGAAGAGGTCGAGGTGCATGCCCAGGGCGTCCGCGACGAGGGACTTGATGATGTCGCCGTGCGAGCACATGAGGAAGACGGCGTCGGCGCCGTGCTCTTCCTCGATCCGCGCGTTCCACTCCCGTACGGCGTCCACGGCGCGGGCCTGCATGGCGCGCATGGTCTCGCCGCCGGGGAAGGCGGCGGCGGAGGGGTGCTGCTGGACGATCTTCATCAGGGGTTCGTCGGCGAGTTCGGAGAGCTTGCGGCCGGACCAGTCGCCGTAGTGGCACTCGCCGATCCGTTCGTCGGTCTGCAGGCTCAGCCCGGGCCGGGCCGCCAGCAGGGGGGCGAGGGTCTCCTGGCAGCGCTGCAGCGGGCTGCTGACGACGGCGGCGAGCGGCACCCCGTCGAGGCGTCCGGGCAGTGCGGCGGCCTGCTCGGCGCCGCGTTCGTCAAGGCTCACTCCCGGGGTCCATCCGGCGAGCAAGCCTGCGGTGTTGGCGGTGGACCGCCCGTGCCGTACGAGGATCAGCGTGGCCATGGGCCCACCCTAAGCGGTGGCGGCGGTGTGCGAGTGGGCGCGGGTCAAGGGAGAATGCCCGACGTGATAGTCGACTGCGCGATGTACCGGGACGGCCGCCGCTCCGAGGCACCCGAGGATTTCTCGGATGCCCTCGACGAGGCGCGGGCGACGGGTGACGCCTTCCTGTGGGTGGGGATGCACGAGCCCACGGAAGAGGAATTCGAGCACGTCAGCCAGGAGTTCGGGCTGCACAAGCTGGCGGTGGAGGACGCGCTGACCGCGCATCAGCGCCCGAAGCTGGAGGTCTACGACGATTCGCTCTTCGTCGTCCTCAAGCCCGTCATGTACGACGACGACACCGACACGGTGACCACGGGCGAGCTGATGGTCTTCATCGGCGACTCCTTCGTGGTCACGGTCCGGCACGGCGAGGGGGCCGCGCTGGCCGCCGTACGGCGCCGCCTGGAGCAGGATCCGGACGTGCTCCGGCACGGTCCGACGGCGGTGTTGTACGCCGTGTCGGACGCGGTGGTGGACCACTACATCGAGGTGGCGGCGGAGCTGCAGGCGGATCTGGAGGAGCTGGAGGCGGAGGTGTTCGCCCCGAACGACTCGGACACCCGGCGCACCAAGTCCACGGCCGCCCGGATCTACGGTTTCAAGCGGCAGGTGCTGGAGTTCCGCCGGGCGACCAGCCCGCTGCTCCAGCCGATGGACCGGCTCGCCTTCGGGGAGGTGCCGTTCGTGCACGAGCGCTCCCAGCCCTTCTTCCGCGACGTCGCCGACCACCTGACCAAGGCGAACGAGTACATCGAGGGGCTGGACCGGCTGCTGTCGGACGCGCTGTCGGCGCACCTGGCGCAGATGGGCGTCCGGCAGAACGACGACATGCGCAAGATCTCCGCGTGGGCGGCGATGGCGGCCGTCCCGACGATGGTGGCGGGGATCTACGGGATGAACTTCGACCACATGCCGGAGCTCCGGCAGGAGTGGGGCTACCCGGCGGTGCTGGTGGTCATGGCGGGCGCCTGCCTGGGGCTCCACCGGCTGTTCAAGCGCCGCGGCTGGCTCTAGGCGTACTGACCCGCCGGGCCGCGTACTGACCCGCCCGGTCGCCCGGGCCGTCAGACGTAGCCCGGTGCGCCGGCCGGGACGCCGCCCAGGGCGTCGCGCCGCCGCGGCATGCGCAGGCTGACCATGCGGTGCCAGCCGCTGAACCGCTCGTAGCCGTACATCGCCCGGATCCCGGCGGCGAGGGCGGCCGCCTTGGGGGCGGGCCACCTGAGCAGCCGGCCCATGTGGCCCATGACGGCGAGGCTGACGTCCCGGTAGATGCCGATCTCCACGAGGGCGCTGTCGCGGAGCACCCGCTGGATGGTGCGGCCGTGGCCGGCCCGGACGAGGGCCAGCAGCTCCTCGTGGCAGTAGGCGAGGTGGTTGTCCTCGTCGTTGCTGATCATGCGGATGGCCTTGCCGACCTCGGGGTGGTCGCCGAAGTGCCTCACCAGCATGTCCATCTGGTCGGCGGCCCGCTGTTCGGTGACGCGGCTGTGCGCGAGGTAGACGACGATGTCCTCCACCGTCAGCGGCTCCTCACGGCTGAGCTTGTCGTGCGCGAGGCCGATGCCCCGGCGTTCCAGCAGCATCGTGTAGTCCGTCTCGGGCGGGACCGGGACGGCGGGCAGACCGCGCTTGCGCAGCAGGGCCTGGAAGATGCGGCCGTGCTTGTCCTCGTCCGCTCCGTGCCGGGTGATCTTCGGCGCGAGGTGGCGCATGCCGTCGGGAACGAGGGCGGCGATCCGGCCGTTCTCCCAGCCGCCCTGGGCCTCCCCGCTGGCGGCGATGGAACAGAACAGCTGGAAGGAGTCGTCGTTGTCCACGATCTCCTGGAACAGGCTGCGGGCAGAGAGCATGTTCCGAGTCAAAGGCGGATGCGGCGGGCGGGCAACCGATACGTGGCGGGACTCGGCCGAATGAACGAAGCGAAGGCCGTGGCCCCAGGGCGTAACCCCGGGGCCCGCGTACGCGTTGATGCGGGTGTCGGCCGTGGCGGGGAAGACCCCCGAGCCCCCACCACGGCCGCGGGCGTTCCTCAGGCCAGACCGGCGCGGTCCAGGGCCTCGACCCCGGCCCGCAGGGCGGTGACCCGCTCGTCCAGGGTGAACCCGGCGGGCGCGAGCGTCAGGGTGGTGACCCCGGCGTCGGCGTAGGCGCGCATCCCGTCCGCGATCCGCTCCACGGAACCGAGCAGGGTGGTCGAGTCGATCAGCGAGTGCGGGACCGCGGCGGCGGCGCCCGCCTTGTCGCCGCCCAGGTACTTGGTCTGGATCTCGGCCGCTTCCTTCTCGTAGCCCATGCGCTGTGCGAGCTGGTTGTAGAAGTTCTGCTTCGGGCTGCCCATACCGCCGACGTACAGGGCGGTGTACGGCCGGAACGTGTCCGCGAGGGCGTTGACGTCGTCACCGACGGCGAGGGGCACGGTCGGGCAGACGTCGAAGCCGTCCATCGTCAGCCCGGCCTTCTCGCGGCCCGCGCGGATGTGGCGCAGGGCCGTCTCCTCCAGGTGCTCGGCGGCGGGGAAGATCAGCAGGGCGCCGTCGGCGATCTCGCCGGTCTGCTCCAGGTTCTTCGGCCCGATGGCGGCGATGTAGAGCGGGATGTGCTCGCGCTCGGGGTGAACGGTCAGCTTGATCGGCTTGCCGGGGCCGCCGGGCAGCGGGAGGGTCCAGTGCTGCCCGTCGTAGGAGAGGCGCTCGCGGCTCATGGCCTTGCGGACGATCTCCACGTACTCGCGGGTGCGGGCGAGCGGCTTGTCGAACTTCACGCCGTACCAGCCCTCGGAGACCTGCGGTCCGGAGACGCCGAGGCCGAGCCGGAAGCGGCCCTTGGTGAGGGAGTCGAGGGTGGCGGCGGTCATGGCCGTCATCGCGGGCTGGCGGGCCGGGATCTGGAAGATCGCCGAGCCGACGTCGATCCGCTCGGTCTGGGCCGCGACCCAGGCCAGCACCGTCGCGGCATCGGAGCCGTAGGCCTCGGCGGCCCAGCAGACGTCGTAGCCGAGGCGGTCGGCCTCCTGGGCGACGGCGAGGTTGTCGCCGTCCATGCCCGCACCCCAGTAACCGAGATTGATGCCGAGCCGCATGAGTCGTCCCCTTACCGGTTTACCGATCAGTAACGTAGGTCTGCGGGGACTGTAGCGCGCCCCGGTCGTCCGCGGCAGGGCCCCAGTAGTCTCAGCGCTCATGGAGCAGAGGCATCTCGGCCGCACCGGCCTGCGCGTGTCCCGGATCGGCCTCGGCACCCTGACCTGGGGCCGGTCCGCGGAGGGACCGGACGAGGCGGGCGCCGCCGAACAGTTGAAGACCTTCTGGGAGGCCGGCGGCACCTTCGTCGACACCGCCGACGTGTACGGGGGCGGGGAGGCGGAGTACCTCCTCGGACAGCTGGCCGGCAAGCTGGTGCCGCGCCGGGAGCTGGTGATCGCGACGAAGTCGGGCTCCGTGCGGGACCCGGACCGGCGGTGCGACGGCTCGCGCGGGCACCTGCTGGCGGCCTTGGACGACTCGCTGGCCCGGTTGGGAACCGAGTACGTGGACCTGTGGCAGGTGCACGCCTTCGACCCGCGGACCCCGCTGGAGGAGACCCTCCAGGCGCTGGACCTCGCCGTCAGCAGCGGCCGGGCCCGGTACGCGGGGGTGGCGGGCTACAGCGGCTGGCAGCTGGCGAAGGCGGCGACCTGGCAGCTCGCGGCCCCCGGCACCCGGACCCGGCTCGCCTCCACGCAGATGGAGTACTCGCTGCTCCAGCGGGGCGTGGAGCGCGAGGTGCTGCCGGCCGCGCTGGACCTCGGCGTGGGCCTGCTGCCGTCCTCGCCCCTGGGGCGCGGCGTGCTCACGGGGAAGTACCGGGCGGGCACCCCGGCCGACTCGCGGGGCGCGTCGCAGACCCTGGCCGCCTTCGTGGACCCGTACCTGGACGAGGCGTCGGGCCGGATCGTGGACGCCGTGGCGACGGCCGCGCACGGGCTGGCCGTGACCCCGCTCCAGGTGGCGCTGGCGTGGGTGCGGGACCGGCCGGGAGTCGTCGCGCCGATCGTCGGCGCGCGTACCGCGGCGCAGCTGGGGGCGGCGCTGTCGGTGGAGGCCCTTAGTCTTCCGGAGGAGATCTGCCGGGCGCTGGACGACGTGTCGGCGCCCGTGCACCGCTATCCCGATCAGGACTGGAGCACGCTGTGAGTACCGACCCCGCCGCCACCGGCGCCGCGGACGAACCGGAGACCCCCGGCCCGGAGGCCGGGGCGGTCCAGGGCGCGCGTACCCCGGAACCCCCCGGCGGGGAACCCGCGCCCCGGGCGTCGGACGCCGCCGGCGAAGCCGGCCCGGGCCCGCGGGAGACGCCGGAACCGGCGCCGGCCCAGGACCCGGCGGCAGCCGTGGACCCGGCGCCCGAGGAGGACCCGGCGGCAGCCGTGGACCCGGCGCCCGAGGAGGACCCGGGGACGGGCCCGGAGGAGGGCGCGGGCGCGGCCGAAGGGGATGCCGGGTTGACGGCGGACGGGGCCGCGGCGGCCCAGGGCGCCAAGCCCGAGCTGACCGAGGCCCAGGCGGAGCTGGCCGCGCAGAAGATCGAGCGGGAGCGGATCGCCCGGCGCAAGGCGGAGCGGCAGGCGCCGGTCGAGGCGGGCGCCAAGCTCAGCGGGACCGCCGCCGACCTGCTGGCCGCCGTGCGGGCGGTGGAGAGCGGGGCCAAGCCCGCCGCGTACTTCGACGACGCCCCGGCCGCGCCGCGCAAGGCGGCCGCCCCCGCTCCCCCGCAGCCCCGCACCCCCGCGCCGGTCGCCGCGGCCGGTGACGCCGAGGGCGTACGGGCGGTGCTGGCCCGGGGCGGCGCCCCCGAGGCGCTGGCCGAGGCGGCCGCCACCGCGCTGGGCGAGGGCGCCGCCGAGCAGCTCGCGGAGGATCCGTGGCGGCTGCTGGCGGTGGCCTCGGTGCGCCCCACCCAGGCCGACGGCTTCGCCCGAGCCCTGCTGGGCCCCGGCGCGGGCCCGGGCGACGAGCGCCGCGGCGCGGCCCTGGTGGGCTGGCTGCTGGCCCGGGCCGCGCTCAAGGGGCACACCGCCCTGGAGGCGCCGGTCCTGGAGAAGGCGCTGGCCCAGTACGGCGTACCGGACCCGGCCGGGGCCCTGGAGCGGGCCATCGGCGACGGCGCGGTGCTGGTGTTCCACGAACCGGCGGCGGGCGCCGCCGGGTCCGCGGAGTCCGGGGAACCAGGACAAGACGGGCAGGACGGTCAGCGGGACGAGCCGCCCGGCACGGTCCTGGTGGGGCTGGAGGGTTATGCGCTGGCCGAGGAGAGCCTGGCCGACGGCCTGGCCCGGCTGGCCAGCACCTTCGCCGGCCCGACGGACTGGACCGAGGCCGCCGCCGGCGGCCTCGGCGCCGAGCTGATCCGGGCCGTCTCCGGCCACGGCCTGGTCACCCACACCGGCGGCGAGGCCGCCCGCGCCGAACCGGCGGCCCTGCTGGCGGCCGCCCGCCGGCTCGGGCTGCGGGCCGCTCTGGCCGCGCACGCCCCGGCGGCCGGCACCGTCACCGTGGCGGGCCTGCTGGACGGGACGGAGGGGCCCGGGCGGGACGCCGACGGGCAGTTCGCGCTGGACCTGCTCATCGTCCTGGACGCGCCCCAGCTGGACGTGGAGAGCGCGGCCGCGCTGGTGGAGTCACTGCCCGACGGGGCCCGCCTGGTGCTGTCCGGGGATCCCGGCGTACTCGGTTCCGCGGGCCCCGGACGGGTGTTCGCCGACGTGCTGGCGGCCCGGACCTGCCCCCAGGTGGTCTCCCGCGTCCCGGATCCGGGCCCCTTGGGCGAGCTGGTGTCGGGGATCGGCGCCGGGGAGCTGAACCAGGTCGACGCCCCCGGCAAGGAGGTCGTCATCGTCCCGGTGCGGGACGCGGGCGAGGCCGTCCACCGCACGGTCCAGCTGGTGGCCGAGTCGGTACCGCGCGCCTTCGGGATCCCGGCCGACGAGGTGCAGGTGATCACCCCGGGCCACGGCGGTGCTGCGGGGACCCGGGCGCTGAACGCGGCCCTCAAGGAGCGGCTGAACCCCGGCCCGGGCCGGTTCGGCGGCTTCGACCCCGGCGACAAGGTGGTGCACGTGCCGGCGCCCGGGCGGGCCCGGCCGGCCCGGGTGGTGTCGGCCGACGCGCAGGGGCTGCACCTGGACGCGGCGGGCCCGCGGATCGTCGTACCGAAGGAGCGCGTGGAGTCGGAGGTGCGGCACGGCTGGGCCGTGACCGGACACCAGGCCGTGGGCGCACGCTGGCCGGCGGTGGTCGTGGTGCTGCCCGGGGACGCGGCGGACGCGCTGTCCCGGGACTGGGTGTACACGGCCTTCGGGCGCGCCGAGCGGCACCTGTCCGTGGTGCACGGCGTGGACCAGGCGCTGGCGCGCGCGGTGGCCGGCGTACCGGCCAAGCCGCGCACGACCCGGCTGGCGGACCTGCTGCGGGCCCTCGCGGCGGCCGCCGCGGAACAGCCGCAGTAACGGTGCGCTGTGGGTCGCCGCCCGGAGCCGGGCGGCGACCCACAGCGCCGTGCGGTGATCAGGCCGGGGTGAGGCCCGGCGCCGAGGCCCCGTCCGGCGCGTCGTCGTCCTCGAAGTCCTCCGGCTCGTCGTCGAAGACGGAACTCACGTCGAACCGGTGCAGCACGTTCTGCGCGTCGGCGTGCTCGAAGGGCGAGTCGAGCCACTCGCCCGGTTCCGCGACCTCCTCCGCGGCGGCGACCCAGAGCGTGGAGTCGCCCTCCTCCAGGCCGAACTCCCGGTAGCGGGAGTGGATCTCGTCGGGCTCGTACTCCCCGAAGAGGACGCCCAGCGCCCCGGCGGTGCCGCCGTCCTCGACGGGCTCGGCGTCCGGGTCGTGCGCGGCGACGCGGTCGGCCTGGGCGATCAGGCGCTGTGGTTCCACCACGGCGTAGTCGCGGCGGATGAGCACGCTGAAGGCGGCGGGCTCGGCGGGCCCGGTGTACGGGACACCGTCCTCGGGGGTGGGGATCTCGAAGGGAGTGACCTCGTCGTAGCGGTCGTAGAGCAGTTCGTCGTACTCGTCGGCGGCGGCGGCGAGCTCGTTGAACGCGGCGTAGACGGCCGGGTCGTCGTCCCCGATCCTGCTCTCGACCGCGGCGAGGTGGCGGTCGAGCGCGGCCTTGACCGCCTCGGCGGCGGCGCGTACCTCGGCAACAGTGGGCAGAGCGGCATCAGACATAGTGCAGACGCTATCCGTAGCAGGCCTCTGCCCGCACAATAGATGCGATGCCGGAATACGAATTTGTCGACCTGTACGTGCCCCGCGGGGTGCCCCGCCAGGAGACGACCCGCCTGTTGACCGACCATGCCGAGTACGGGCACTGGGAGCTCGACCGGCTGACGCTGCTCCGGGACGGCAGTCGCCGCGTGCGGCTGCGCCGCCGGATCATCCGCCAGGTCCGCGCCACGTGGTGACGCGGACCCCCTGGCAGGGGGCCCGCGTCGGGAGTGCCGGTGTGCCCGTTTTCCGCCCGCGTCAGGCGGCGTTGCGGGCGCGTCGGTAGAGCACGCTGCCCGCGAGGAGCAGGCCGCCCGCGAGCGGGAGGCCGGCCGTCAGGACGTCACCGGCCCCGGTGGCGGCGAGTCCCCCGCCGGTGCCCTGGCCGGGCGTTGCGGGGGTACCGGGAGTGCCCGTGCCGTGGCCGGGTGCGGTCGGGTTGCCGGGGTGGCCCGGCGTACCGGGTGTGCCCGGGTTGCCGGGCTGACCCGGCGTACCGGGGTTCCCAGGCGTGCCGGGGTTGCCCGGGTTACCGGGATTGCCAGGCGTGCCGGGCGTGCCCGGGGTTCCAGGGTTGCCGGGCTGACCCGGGTTTCCAGGTGTACCCGGGTTGCCGGGCTGACCCGGCGTACCGGGGTTGCCGGGCGTACCCGGGTTGCCGGGCTGGCCCGGAGTTCCGGGGTGTCCCGGGTGCCCCGGGTGGTCGTCGTCGCACGGCTCGTCGGGGTTGCCGGGGTGCCCCGGGTGGCCCGGGGTTCCCGGGTGGCCCGGGGTTCCGGGGTGGCCCGGGTGGTCCGGCTTCGCGGGGCCGCCCCCGTTGACGCAGCGGTTGCCGAAGGCCGGGTTCAGGCCTCCGATCACGGTGACCGTGTTGCCGCAGGCGTTCACCGGCACGTCCACGGGCGCCTGCACGTTGTTGCCGGACAGCACGCCCGGCGAGTTCACGGCGTGGCTCGCCGCCCCGGCGTCCGCGTGCGCGTAACCGCCGCCGAGCGCCAGCGCGCCCCCTGCGGCCGCCATGGTGATCAGGGTCTTCCTGGTGACCTGTACTACCGGTCGTCGCATCTGTACTCGTCCCCATGCTGTGTACGTTCGGTCGGCGTACAGGCCGTACACGCTCCCCCGCCTGCGACGCCGAATAGATGAAGAGGTGCGGGCCCGAAAGCCCGGCAGCCCCGGAGCGCTGGGATGCGCTCCGGGGCCAAGGACTTCAGACGCGTCAGGCGTTGACGCAGGTGTTGCCGAAGGCCGGGTTCAGCAGGCCGATCACGTTGACGGTGTTACCGCACACGTTGACCGGGATGTGGACCGGGACCTGAACGACGTTGCCCGACAGGACGCCGGGGGAGCCGATGGCCGCACCCTGGGCGCCCGCGTCGGCGGCAGCCATGCCCGCACCCGCGAGAACCAGACCACCGGTGGCAGCCGCAGCGGCGACAACCTTCTTGAGCATTGTTCCTCCTAGTAGGCAAGTGCGGTCCCAGCCGCGGACCGCACCACCTGTAACGAGGAGGGATCACCAGGGCTACGAGCGTATGAGCGCATTCACTCTTCTCAGTGGAATCCGCACACCTTCCCGATTCCCCGGCGTTAGGCGTTGTCGATGAATCGGTCCAGCACGCGAACGCCGAACTTCAGACCGTCCACCGGCACCCGCTCGTCCACTCCGTGGAACATGCCCGCGAAGTCCAGTTCGGGCGGCAGCTGGAGCGGCGCGAAGCCGAAGCAGCGGATCCCCAGGTCGTCGAAGGACTTGGCGTCCGTGCCGCCCGAGAGCATGTACGGGACCGCGCGGGCGATCGGGTCCTCCGCCTTGAGCGCGCCCTGCATCGCGTCGACCAGCTTGCCGTCGAAGTCCGTCTCCAGGGCCTTGTCGGCGTGCACGTCCTCGCGCTTCACGCGCGGGCCGAGGATCCGGTCGAGGTCGGCGAAGAACTCGTCCTCGTAGCCCGGCAGGAAGCGGCCGTCGACGTGCGCGGTGGCCTGGCCGGGGATGACGTTGACCTTGTAGCCGGCGCCCAGCATCGTCGGGGCGGCCGAGTTGCGCAGCGTCGCGCCGACCATCTTGGCGATGCCACCGAGCTTGGCGAGCGTGGCGTCCATGTTGTCGGGGTCGAGCGGGGTTCCGAGGGCGTCCGAGAGTTCGTCGAGGAAGGACCGTACGGTCTTCGTCACGCGCACCGGCCACTGGTGGCGTCCGAGCCGCCCCACGGCCTCGCACAACTCGGTGATCGCGTTGTCGTTGTTGGTCATGGAACCGTGGCCGGCGGTGCCGTCCACGGTGAGCCGCATCCAGTGCATGCCCTTCTGGGCGGTCTCCACCAGGTAGAGGCGGAGGTTCTCGTTGACGGTGAACGAGAACCCGCCGACCTCGCCGATGGCCTCGGTGACGCCCTCGAAGAGGCCGGGGTGCTTGTCGACGAGGTGCCGGGCGCCGTAGACGCCGCCCGCCTCCTCGTCGGCGAGGAAGGCGAGGACGATGTCGCGCGGGGGCTTGCGGCCGCTGCGCATGCGGTCGCGTACGACGGCCAGCGTCATCGCGTCCATGTCCTTCATGTCGACGGCGCCGCGCCCCCACAGGCAGCCGTCGGCGATCTCACCGGCGAAGGGGTCGTACGTCCAGTCGGCGGCATTGGCCGGGACCACGTCGGTGTGCCCGTGGATGAGCAGCGCGGGCCGCGAGGGGTCCTCGCCCTCGATGCGCGCGACCGTCGAGGCCCGTCCCTTGTGCGACTCGAAGATCTGCGGTTCCAGCCCGACCTCGGCCAGCTTCTCCGCGACCCACTCGGCCGCCTTGCGCTCGCCGGGGCCCGAGTGGTCCCCGTAGTTGCTGGTGTCGATCCGGATGAGGTCCCGGCAGAGGTCGACGACCTCGTCCTCACCGGAGACGGTCCTGCCCGCGCTCGACTCGCTCACGCTGCTTCCTCCCACTGATCAGTACCGACTGCCTCCCCCATCCTCCCGCCCCGGGCCGCCGTCCCCAAGGGCGTTCCCCGGTCACCGGGGGGTGTGATCGGGGACCCCGGAATGTTTGGTAATGTTTTCCACGTCGGAACGGCCCGCGAGGGACGCGAGACACACACCTGGTCCGGGTGGCGGAATGGCAGACGCGCTAGCTTGAGGTGCTAGTGCCCTTTATCGGGCGTGGGGGTTCAAGTCCCCCCTCGGACACAGCGGTCAACCGACCAGACTGAGCCGGTCAGAGCGACACCACGTCGCTCTGACCGGCTCCGTCGTTTGCAACTCCGACTGGAACGGAAACCATCGTTCTCGTTTAGGGTGGGAGGATGCCCCGCCTGACGGACGAGCGCCGGGAAGAGCGGCGCCGTCACATCCTCACCAGTGCCTGGACCTGTTTCTCCGCCAACGGCTTCCACGCCACGTCCATGGACGACGTGATCGCCGCGACCGGCATGTCCTCCAGCGCCGTCTACCGGTACTTCCGCAGCAAGGACGACCTCATCGACGCCGCCGCGGACGAGGCGCTCGCCCTCGTGCGGAACTTGTTCGACGGACTGCTGGCGCAGCGTCCCACCGCGTCACCGGCCCAGGTGGTCGCGGCGATGGTCGGGGAGGTCCGGGACCGGGACGCGCGGTCGGAGTACGACCTCACGCGGATCGCCATCCAGTCGTGGGGGGAGGCCCTGCGCAGGCCGGGCATGGAGGAACGCACCCGGGCCTTCTACCTCGGCGCGCACGGGCAACTGGCGGAACTGGCCCGGCGGTGGCGCGCGGAGGGCCAGGTCGCAGCGGATGCCGATCCCCGGGGGATCGCGACGGTCCTGATGACCCTCATGCCGGGTCTCCTCGTCGGGCGGCACCTGGTGGCACCCGTGTCCGCCGAGCACCTCATCGCGGGCCTGTCCTCCCTCGGCCCGGCCTCCTGGACCGGGTGACGGGCCGAACGCCGTCACGTGCGCGGTGTTCCGGCGGTGTCCCCTCCCCCGGCCGTGCCGTCGGTGGGTCCGGTGCTCAGCCAGGGGGAGCCGTACTCGACGCGCGAGCGGTCGAGCCCGTGGGGCTCGGTCGTGTAGAGCCGCAGGCGCAGCCCGTCCGGGTCGGGGACGACCAGCACCCAGCCCACCATCGCGACGACCGGCGGTGAGTGGCGGACCCCCAGGCCGTCCAGATGCGCGATCCATTCGTCCACGGCGGCGCGGTCCTCGACGGCCAGGGTGAGGAGTTCGTTCCCGTCCAGGGCGCGGGCGGTCACCGGGTCCAGGCGCAGCTCCAGCCGGCAGGGCAGGTGGGGGACGTCGAGGACCAGGGCGAACAGCGTGCCGTCCGGGCGGCGGTGGTCCAGTCCGGCCATGCGGTGGGCGCCCAGGACGGCGCCGTACCAGCCGGCGCTGCGCTCCAGGTCGCTGACGCACAGCTTGAGGTGGTGGAGGCCCTGGTGTGCCGGGGCCGTCGGCGTGGTCGTCAGGGCGCTCATGACCGGACCAGTCCGTCTGTGAGGAGCGCGGCCGTGCGGTCTACGGGGACGCCGCGCCGCCACAGGCCGGCGATGTCCCGGACCGCGGTGATGTCGACCAGGGGGTTGCCCTCGACCAGCAGGAGGTCGGCGCGCAGCCCGGCGGCGACGCGCCCGCGGTCGTGGAGGCCGAAGGCGTCGGCGGGGGCGGCGGTTGCGGCCGTCAGGGCCTGAGCCGGGGTGAGTCCGGCGCCCACGAGGAGGGCCAGTTCGCCGTGGTAGCTGATGCCGTGCGTGGTGGGGTGGCCCGCGCCGCCGGTGCCGTCGGTCCCGGCCAGTAGGGGCACCCCGGCCCGGAACATCCGCAGTGCGAGGTCGGCCGCGTGGCGGGCGTCGACCGAGACCGGTCCGACCCGCACCTCGCCCGGGCCGTCGGTACGCATCCGCTCGATCTCCTTGAGCCACTGGGGGTCGGCGTAGGGCCGCAACCGCGGGTCGTCAACGAGGGCGTACTCGGCCGGGCTGTCGGTCATGCCGGTCAGTGAGGCCAGGGTGGGGATCACGAACGCACCCCGGGCCGCGGCGTCTTCCACGAGGGCGTCGTCGGAGGGCGCGTCGGCCGGGACGTGGGCGAGGCCGTCGACGCCGCAGTCGATCGCGAGGCGGGCCGAGCGGCGGGTGAGGGTGTGGGCGGCGGTGCGCAGCCCGCGCTCGTGTGCGGCCCGCACCAACGCGCTGATCGTCTCGGGGGACATGACGGGCATCGGCGTCCCGATCGCCGTGCCGTCCTCGATGAAGATCTTGAGGTGGTCCGCCCCGTCGGCGATCCGCGCCGCGACGAAGGCTCCGGCGTCCGCGGGACCGGCGACGGCGGGGAAGGGGTCCAGCAGGCCGAGGTCGACCAACTGGCTCGGGTGGCCGCCGGGTGCGGTGGCTCCGGTCGTCGCGATGCGCAGGTCGGCCAGGTCGTCACGTTCGCGCGCGGCCTCCCGTACCGCGCGGGCGACCGAGGGCGTACCGCCCATGTCGAGCTCGGTGGTGATCCCGAAGAGGAGTGCCCGCCGCAGCTGTTCGGTGTCGCTCGTGTGGGTGTGGGCGTCGATCAACCCGGGCAGCACGGTGCGGCCGCTGCCGTCGACAACGGTGGCCCCGGTCGGTGTGCCGAGGGCGGGGCCGACGGCGGTGATCAGGGGACCGTCGATGAGGACGTCCTGGGGTGCGCGGAGCTCGCTGCCGTCGAAGACGGCGACGTTGCGGATGAGGGTGGGGGCGGAAGCAGAAGTCGACATGCCCTTGTCTCCTTTGCACAGCCGGGTCATCGGGTGGACGGAACGGGCAGGGGCAGGTGCTGGGCCAGCCGGCTGAGTACCTCGGCCGGCTCGGCCGGTACTCCGTGCGCGGCCAGGTAGCCGTCCGGGCGCACCAGCAAGGGAGTTCGTAGTCCCGGTACGTGGCACACGGACAGGACGGTGTCCCACTGCCGCCCGTCCTTCGGGTCGCTCCGGCCGGGTAGGGCCAGCGTCCAGCGCAGGCCCGCTTGCGGGACTGTCAGTGGCGAGACCCGGTCTCCCGCACGGGGGGAGACGTGGCCGGGCTCGTGCGCGTAACCGATGTCGAGCTGGGCGAGTTTGGCGGCTATCCGGTCGAGGGCCCCGGGGGTGGCCGCGGCAGCCGCGAGGAGGTCGTTGCGGCGCTGTCCGGCGGCCGGGTCACTGAGGGTGGCCATTCTGGCGAAGTGGCTGGTGAGGGCGACCAGTTCGGATGCGACCGGATGCCGCTCGGCGTGATAGCCGTCCAGCAGTTCGGCGGGGGCCGCGCCGGTGAGGACGGCGTGCAGCTTCCAGGCCAGGTTCCCGGCGTCCTGGATGCCGGTGTTCATGCCCTGGCCGCCGGCCGGGCTGTGCGTGTGCGCGGCGTCCCCGGCCAGGAAGACCGGACCGGCCCGGAACCGCTCGGCGACCCGCTCTTGTACGCGGTACGTGGAGGCGTTGACCACCGCCGTCACCCGGATACGTCCCGCCAGCGGCCCGCGTTCGGCCACCAGCCGCTCGATGTCGGCGGCGTCGCCGGGCGCGGCCGACCCCGGTGCGGTGGGGGTCACGATGCGGTGCTGTCCGTCAGCGAGCGGCGAGAGGAGCAGCATCCCCGCGGAGGAGAGGAAGAAGGTGGTGTCGTCCTCCCCCGGGCCGCTCGCCCCCGCGTCCAGGCGGACGTCGGCCAGGGCGAACAATTGCTCCGGCGCCTCTCCGGGGAACCCGATCCCCGCGGCCGTGCGTACGGCGCTGTGCACACCGTCGCAGCCCACCAGGTAGCGCGCGGAGACCGGGCGCACCACGCCCTGCGGACCGGCGATGACGGCGGTGACGCCGGGGAAGTCGGGAGTGGAGCCGAGGAACTTGTGACCGCGGTGCACCTCGCCGCCGAGCTTCCGCAGGCGGCGGAGCAGGTGCTCCTCCGTCGTCTGCTGGGAGGCGAGCAGGACATAGGGGTAGGGCGTGTCCAGGCCGCCGTAGGAAGCGTGCAGCAGGGTGCGCTCCCGGTCATGGATGCGGAACCCACGCCCTCGCCCGCCCGCCTCGACGAGGCGTTCGGCGACGCCGATCCGTTCCAGATATTCCAGGGAGCGGGGCTGGAGCGCTGCCGCTCTGCTCCCGGTCCGCACGTCGGTGTCGCGGTCGATGAGAACGTGGTCCACGCCCAGTTGCCGCAGGCTCGCGGCCAGGGTCAGCCCCACGGGCCCTGCGCCGACGATCATAACGTCCGTGTGCGGCGGGAGGGGGGTGGTGATGGGCGACGCAGGCATGACGCCTCCTCGTCGTGCGGGATGACCCGCGAGATCCGCAGGAGATCCGCCTCACAAAAGAGAAACGATCGTTTTCGCTTCATGAGGAATCTAACACCGGAGAGGGGCTTAACGCAAACGGTCGTTTTCGTTTAGTGTCGTGGTGTCGCAGTCGGCACCCGACGCGTACAAGAAGGCCCACTAGCTGCGCGAACGCTACGTGCGCGAGGCTTCCGCGGGCATCCACTCCGCCGCGTCGACGACGTCGTCACCTTGGTGTGATCGGAGGCCCGCGGCGCCGAGGGGGGCGTCCGCCCGCTGGTCCTGCAATGCCTCGCGGAACGACGGAGGACCCCGCCGGGGCGGGGTCCTCCGTCGTCGTGGCGGGGGGGTCAGTCGCGGGCCGCGGCGATCGCGGCGACGCGGCCGCGGACCAGGAACCAGCCGCCCACCAGGGCCGCGGCGATGACCGGGACGAAGAGGACCGTGGTGCGGCCCACTCCGCCGTCGCACCACATCAGGACCAGCACGGTGAGCAGGAACGCCAGCGTGACGAGCTGGGTGTACGGAGCCCAGGGCAGCCGGTAGGCGGGGCGCTCGACGCGGCCCTGCTTGGCCCGGCGCCAGAAGTGCAGCGAGCAGAGCATGACCATCGCCCAGGTGCCGAGGATGCCGAGGGAGGCGAAGTTCAGGACGATCTCGAAGGCGTCCTTCGGCATGTAGGCGTTCAGGGCGACGCCGGCGACGCCGAAGGCCGCGGTGAACAGGACGCCGCCGTAGGGGACCTTGCCCTTGTTCATCACGCCGGTGAACTTGGGCGCGGAGCCGGACATGGCCATCGAGCGCAGGATGCGGCCGGTGGAGTAGAGGCCGGAGTTCAGGCTGGAGAGGGCGGCGGTCAGGACGACCAGGTTCATGACGCCCGCGGCGCCGGGCACGCCGAGCTTGT
Source organism: Streptomyces sp. NPDC026522 (assembly GCF_055567555.1). Classification (NCBI taxonomy): domain Bacteria; kingdom Bacillati; phylum Actinomycetota; class Actinomycetes; order Kitasatosporales; family Streptomycetaceae; genus Streptomyces; species Streptomyces sp. NPDC026522. The sequence continues at coordinate 130,846 of NZ_JBVHQF010000016.1, read as the reverse complement.
CGAAGACGGTGACGAAGGGGCTCTGGTCGGCCGAGTACTCGGTGTACGGCAGCAGCAGGGCGAGCAGGACGACCGAGCCGACGTAGAACAGGCCCACGCGCCACATGATCGAGTTGATCGCCTTCGGCATGATCTTCTCGGGGTTCTCGGTCTCGCCGGCGGCGACGCCGCAGAGCTCGACGGAGGCGTACGCGAAGACCACGCCCTGGATGACCAGGAGCATGGGGAGCATGCCGACGGGGAAGATGCCGCCGTTGTCGGTGATCGAGGCCAGGCCGGGGGTGTGGCCGTCGATGGGGTGGCTGGTGGCGACGAGGTAGATGCCGACGGCCAGGAAGACGACCAGGGCGGCGACCTTGACCAGGGAGAACCAGAATTCCATCTCGCCGAAGTACTTCACCGAGATCAGGTTGGCGGTGAGCACGACGGCGAGGGCGATGAAGGCGAGGACCCACTGGGGGACGTCGGTGAACATCGCCCAGAAGTGGGCGTAGGTCGCGGCGGCGGTGATGTCGGCCACGGTGGTGGTCGACCAGTTCAGGAAGTAGAGCCAGCCGGCCGCGTAGGCGCCCTTCTCGCCCATGAACTCGCGCGCGTAGCTGACGAAGGCGCCGGAGGACGGGCGGTAGAGGACGAGCTCACCGAGAGCCCGGACCACGAAGAAGGCGAAGATCCCGCACACCGCGTAGGCGATGGCGAGGGAGGGTCCGGCGCCGGCGAGGCGGCCTCCGGCGCCGAGGAACAGGCCGGTGCCTATCGCCCCGCCGATCGCGATCATGTTGATGTGGCGGGACTTGAGGTCCTTGCTGTAGCCCTCGTCGCCGGCGTCGACGTGCGGGGAAGACGGCGGGCTGGGGGCCTTGGCCAAGGTGCTGTCACTCATGTGATGACTTCGCCTTCGTGGGTGGGACAGGCAGGTCCGGCCGCGGGGCAGGGGAGCTGGGTGGTCTCACCTGTGCCGCGGTCCGGACGGTTTGGTGGCCCCAGGAGACCATGAGGCTCCGCTGCCCGCCAAAAACGCGGTCATGTGCGCGAAAGCCCCCGGCGACCATGGAAAGGGGTGCCGGGGGCTTCCTGGGCGCTGGAAAGCGGCGTGGCGGGGTCAGCCGCGCGGACCGGACTCCGCCGCCTGGTCGAGGCGGAAGGCCTCGTTGCCCAGGCCGATCCGGGCGTGTGCCTCGGGGCGGCGGGAGCGCAGCACCAGACCGTGCGCCAGGCCGGCGAGCGCGGCGACGGCGATGATGGCGGGCAGGATCCAGCTGAGGGCGGAGCCCTCCTCGGCGCCGACCAGGACGGCGAAGTCCTTGACGGTGTAGCCGGCGATGAACAGCAGGGCGAGTCCCGCGGCGCCGGCCGCGACCAGCCGCCAGATCTGGGCCGCGGCGGTGCCCCGGCGGACGAAGAAGGCGATCACGGCGAAGGAGGCGGCGGCCATGAGGAGGGTCACGCCGAGGGCGCCGACGCTGCCCATCCAGGTGAACAGGTGCAGGACGGGCGCGGTCGGGTCGCCGGCCGGCTTGTCGTCGGTCGCCGCGAAGGCGATGACGACGACGGCGGCGATCCCGGTCTGCAGGAGCGAGCCGGTGGCGGGGGCGCCGGTGCCGGCGTTGGTCCGGCCGAAGGGGGCCGGCAGCAGGCCCTCGCGGCCCATGGCGAAGGCGTAGCGGGCGACCACGTTGTGGAAGCTGAGCATGGCCGCGAACATGCCGGTGACGAAGAGCACGTGCAGGACGTCGGTGAAGGCGGTGCCGAGGCGGCTCTCGGTGAGCTGGAAGAGCAGGCCCGGACCGGCCTCGGCGGAGGTCTTGACCACCTCGCCGGGTCCGGTGGCGACGGTGAGCGCCCACGCGCTGAGCGCGAAGAACAGGGCGACGAAGCCGACGGCCAGGAACATGACGCGGGAGACGACGATGTGCGGCTTGCTGGTCTCCTCGGCGTAGACCGGCGACTGCTCGAAGCCGACGAAGGCGGCGATGCAGAAGCACAGGGCCGTGCCGAGCCCGGCTCCGCCGAGCGTCGAGGGGTCGAAGGCGTGCAGCGAGAGGCCTTCGGCGCCGGGCTTGCCGAGGGCGGCGAGGTCGAAGACGACGACGAGGGCGCACTCGATCAGGAGCAGGACACCGAGCACCTTGGCGTTGAGGTCGATCTTCAGCCAGCCGAGGGCGCCGGTCGCGGCGACCGCGAGCAGGGCCGGGATCCACCAGGCGAGCTCGATGTCGAGGTAGCTCGCGAAGAGGCCGGAGATCTCGAAGCCGAGGATCCCGTAGACGCCGACCTGCATGGCGCTGTAGGCGATCAGGGCGACGAAGGAGGCCGCCGAGCCGGCGGTGGGGCCCAGCCCGCGGGCGATGTAGGCGTAGAAGGCGCCGGCGTTGTGGACGTGGCGGCTCATCTCGGCGTAGCCGACGCTGAACAGGGCCAGGACGGCGCCGAGGACGACGTACAGCAGGGGCTGGCCGACGATGCCCATGACGCCGAAGATGGTGGGCATGACGCCGGCGACGACCATCAGGGGCGCGCTGGCGGCGAGTACGGAGAGCAGCAGACCGGCGGTGCCGAGCCGGTCGGCGCGCAGGGCCCGGTCCTGGCCCTTGTACGTCCGTATCTCGGGCGGGTCGGTGAGCGTGGTGGATCTGCCCGTCGGCATGGCGGGTGTCCTTTCCGGAAGGGCGGGGCGTCGGGGACGCCGGGGGACGTCGGGGACCGGGGGATCCCCGAGGGGTCAAGCGGTGCCGAGCGCGGCGCTGCGCGCGGCGAGGAACGCCTTGTGCGGGTCGAGGTCGGGGTAGGACCAGGGGGCGCGGGTGGCGTGGCTGCCGATGCGGTGGAAGAGGGCGGCGGCTTCGGCGGGGCGGCCTTCGCAGAGCTTGGCGTGGGCGAGGAAGTTGAGGTCGACCCGGTTGCGGGGGTGGTCCTCGCGCTCCCATTCGAGCCACCAGTCGAAGGCCGAGCGGAGCACTTGGCGGGCCCGGCGGCCGGACCAGTGCGCGGCGGCCGCGTCGGGGCTGCGGCCGTGGACGGCGGCGAGGACGCGGTAGCGCTCGGCGTGCGCGATGACGGGGAGCACGGCGAGCGGTGAGTCGGCCGGGGACTCCTCGGCGGCCCAGGCGGCGAAGTCGTAGACCTCGTGGAGCGGGTCGTACCCGGTGGCGGGGTTGCGCTCGGCCAGCTTGGCGACCATGAGGTGGTGGGCGTGGTGGTGCTCGCGGTGGCGGGCCCGGACCTGGTCGAAGTGGCGGCTGAACTCCTCCTCGGTGCCGTGGGCGCGCGAGAGCAGGAGCAGGCCGAGCCAGGGGGTGGGGTCGGCGGGGAGCAGCGCGGCGGCGCGACGGCAGGCCTCGTCGGCGGCCTCGGGCGTGCCCTTGCGGCGCAGGGCGTCGAACACGGCGGCGCAGGCGAGGAGGGTGGCGGCGTCGGCGCTGTCGGGTTCGGCCAGCAGCCATTCGCGGGCCCAGGCGGTGGCGGCCGGGGTCTGGGCGAGGACGACGACGCGGTGGCCGCGGCGGTCCCAGTCGTCGCCGGTGCCGACGAGGAGGGAGCGGGCCTTGGACCACCGGCCCTGGGTGAACTGGGAGCGGACGTCGACGAGTTCGGCGTCGCAGAGGGCGGGGTCGAAGAGCTGGGCGTCCCGCTTGCGGGCGCGGCCGAGGGGCGGCGGAGGCGGCGACATCCGCGGGTTCCCTCCTGGACACGGACGCGGGTGGACGGCGTGCGGGCGGCACGCGCGGGATGGTCGGGTGGCGCGGGTGGTACTGGTGGTGCGGGCGTTACGGCTGGATCACGCCGGTCGAGGACCGGATGATCACGCACAGCAAACCGGTGAGCACAGCTCCGCGTCAAGGTCCAGCCCGGCGCGTGGCGGGTTTCAAGTGCAGCTTCCGTGGGGCGAGTTGAGGCGCTTGTTCCGGTTTGACCGTACCGTGGTGGTGGCGGCCGGGGGCCTTCCGCGGCGGCCCGGCGGCGGTCGGCGAAGCTCCTTCCCCGGCCCGGTCCGGCCGGCCCGGGCCGCGTCCCGCGGGGCCCGCGGCAGCCGCGCCGACCTGCGCGAAGGCGGTGGCGGCGCGAGCGCGGTACGCGCACCGGCCGCGGGCCGGGGCGCCGCCCGCCGGGGGCCGGCGGGCGGCGGGAGCGGGCCCTGCCGGCTGTCCGCCGGCTGTCGCGGAGGTGACGGGCACGGGCGCCCCACCGCCGCCCCGCGCGCCCCCGGCGCCCGCGCGGTCGCGGCAGACGGCCGGGCATCAGTGGCCGAATGCCGATCCCGCCGGGCCGGCCCCGAAGCGGGTGCGGCGCGGGGCGGTAGGCCGCCGGCCCCGCCGTACGGACCGGGCCCGCGGCCGGCGGCGGGCCCACGCGGGCGCGGGCGGATCGGCCCGGCCCCGCCCGGGGGTGCGAACCGCAGCGGACCGGCGCGGAGGCACGGGGCGGCCGTACCGGCCCGGGGGCGCGGGCGGGTCCGGGGGGCGGTCAGGTCACCGCGTGGGCCGCGGCGCGGCCCGCCGTGCGGGCGGAGAAGAGGCAGCCGCCCAGGAAGGTGCCCTCCAGGGCGCGGTAGCCGTGGACGCCGCCGCCCCCGAAGCCGGCCGCCTCGCCGGCCGCGTACACCCCCGGGAGCGGCTCGCCCGCACCGGTCAGCACCCGCGAGGAGAGGTCCGTCTCCAGGCCGCCGAGGGACTTGCGGGTCAGGACGGACAGCCGGACGGCGATCAGCGGGCCGGCCTTCGGGTCCAGGATCCGGTGCGGCGCGGCGGTCCGGATCAGCCGGTCCCCCAGGTACCTGCGCGCTCCGTGGATCGCGGTCACCTGGGCGTCCTTGGAGAACGGGTTCGCCATCTCCCGGTCCCGCGCCACGACCGCCTCCCGGACGGTCGCCTCGTCCAGCAGGTTCTCCTTGGTGACGGCGTTCATACCGCGCACCAGCGAGGGGAGGTCCCGTTCGACGACGAAGTCCGCCCCGCGGTCCATGAAGGCCTGGACCGGCCCCGGCACGGCCTGGCGGGCGCGGTCGATGACGTCACGGACCGACTTGCCCGTCAGGTCCGGGTTCTGCTCCGAGCCGGAGAGGCCGAACTCCTTGCCGATGATGCGCTGGTTGAGCACGAACCAGGTGTGGTCGTGGCCGGTCTTCATGATGTGGTCGAGGGTGCCGAGCGTGTCGAAGCCCGGGAAGAGCGGTACGGGCAGCCGTTTGCCGGTGGCGTCGAGCCACAGCGAGGACGGCCCGGGCAGGATGCGGATGCCGTGCCGGGCCCAGATCGGGTTCCAGTTCTCGATGCCCTCGGTGTAGTGCCACATCCGGTCCTTGTTGATGTGGCTGGCCCCGGCTTCCTCGGCGATGCCGAGCATGAGGCCGTCGACGTGGGCCGGGACCCCGGAGAGCAGCCGCTCGGGCGGGGTCCCGAGCCGGGCCGGCCACTGGGCGCGGACGAGGTCGTGGTTGCCACCGATGCCGCCGCTGGTGACGATCACCGCCTGGGCCCGCAGCGAGAAGGTGCCGGCGCGCCCGCGGCCGCTCGCGGAGCCCCGTACGGCGTCGGAGGGCTCCAGGACCTCGCCGCTGACGGTGTCCACGGCGCCGGCCGTACGGGAGAGGCCGGTGACGCGGTGGCGGAACCGCAGCTCGACCAGGCCGCGGGCGACCCCGGCGCGGACCCGGCGTTCGAAGGGGGCCAGCAGTCCGGGGCCGGTGCCCCAGGTGATGTGGAAGCGGGGTACGGAGTTGCCGTGGCCGCCGGCGTCGTAGCCGCCGCGCTCGGCCCAGCCGACGACGGGGAAGAAGCGCACCCCCTGGGCGTGCAGCCAGGGCCGTTTCTCCCCAGCCGCGAAGTCGACGTAGGCCTCGGCCCAACGGCGCGGCCAGGCGTCCTCCTCCCGGTCGAACCCGGCGGTGCCGAGCCAGTCCTGGAGGGCGAGGTCGCGGCTGTCCTTGATCCGCATCCGGCGCTGTTCGGGCGAGTCGACGAAGAACAGGCCGCCGAAGGACCAGTGCGCCTGCCCGCCGATCGACTGCTCGGGCTCCTGGTCGAGCAGGATGACCTTGCGGCCCGCGTCGACGAGCTCGGCGGTGGCCACGAGACCCGCGAGCCCCGCCCCGATCACGATCACGTCTGCGTCGTACGTCATGCGCTGCCCGTCCTCGGTCGGCTGGTGGGGCAGATCCTTTGCTACGGACCGGTAACCCGTCAACAGGGGTGTTGGATGAATCGCGTGAGCGCTGCAGACGAGGTATTGGACGTGGTGGACCGCGAGGATCGGGTGACGGGACGGGCGCCGCGCGGGGAGGTGTACGCGCGCGGCCTGATCCACCGGTGCGTGTTCGTGCGGGCCAGGGATGCGGCGGGGCGGGTCTTCGTGCACCGCAGGACCGCCTCGAAGCTGGTGTTCCCCTCGTACTACGACATGTTCGTGGGCGGGGTGCTGGGCACCGGGGAGAGCTACCCGGAAGCGGCGCTGCGCGAGGCGGAGGAGGAGCTGGGGGTGCGCGGGCTGGAGCAGCCGCGACCGCTGTTCAAGTTCCTCTACGAGGGGCCGGGCGGCGCCTGGTGGTCGTACGTGCACGAGGTCCGGTGCGAGCTGCCGGTGCGTCCGCAGGAGTCGGAGGTGGCCTGGCACGCGTGGCTCTCGGAGGAGGAGCTGGCGCAGCGGGTGGCGCAGGGCGGCTGGGCGTGGGTGCCGGACGGGATGGAGGCGTACCGGCGGCTGCGCGCGCAGGAGGGATGGCGCCAGTAGATTGACCGGGTGATCGACTTGGTCAAGGACGTGCGCCTCTGGTTCGCCCCCCAGCGGTTGAAGGACGAGGGCGAGACCCCGGACTACCGGTTCTCGCTGGCCAACGAGCGGACCTTCCTGGCCTGGATCCGGACCGCGCTGGCGCTGGTGGGCGGCGGGTTCGCGGTGGACCAGTTCCTGCCGGACCTGCGCTGGGGGGTGCGGGTCGGGATGTCCTTGGCGCTGCTGGGGGTGGGGGCGGCCTGTGCGCTGCGGGCGGTGAACCACTGGATGCGGTGCGAGCGGGCGATGCGCCGGGGCGTGGATCTGCCGTTGTCCCGGTTCCCGGTGCTGATGGGCCTGGGGGTGGGGCTGGTCGCGGGGGCGATGGTGCTGGTCGTCCTGCTGGGCCTGACGAACGGGCGGTGACGACGGTGCCGGGGCCGGGGCGCGACCCTGACGAGGGGCGGGACGCGGGGCTCCAGCCGGAGCGGACCCGGCTGGCGTGGCGGCGTACGACTCTGGCCTGTTCGGTGGCGGCGCTGCTGGCGCTGCGCCAGGCGCTGCGCGGGTCGGGTGCGCCGCTGGAGGTGGCCGGGGCGGCCGTGATCGCGCTGGTCTGGCTGGCGTTCCTGGGGGTGGCGCACCGGCGGATCCGGGAGCTGGAGGCCTATCGCCCCCCGGTGCTGGCGCCGCGGGTGGCGCTGGGGGCGGTGCTGTGCACGGTGGCACTGGCGGCCTTCGCCATGACGGTGATCTTCTGATCGGACTGCCGGATGATCCGCCTTTTCCGCGCCGTCCGGAACATAGCCGACATACCTGGACGATGCGTATTAGCCTCGGTGCCATGACGACCCTCCACCAGGAACACCCCCTGCACGAGCACGCGCACGGCCCCGGCTGCGGCCACCCGCAGGTGCCGCACGGTGACCACGTCGACTACGCGCACGACGGCCACCTGCACCGGGAACACTCGGGACACTGGGACGAGTGCGACCCCCAGGGGCACGCGGCGCACCAGGACCACGGGCACGAGCACGGCCCCGCGTGCGGGCACGACAGCGTGCCCCACGGCGACCACGTCGACTACCTGCACGACGGGCACCGGCACGCCGAGCACGAAGACCATTACGACGACCACTGACCGCCCCCGCGGCGGGTAGACCCCGCCCTCCCCGGGTGTCGCGGCGGCTGGCAGGATTGCCGACTGTCCGTCAAGCGACCCGGGGAGAGCGCGCATGACCGTCGCCGAGCCGTACCTCGTCCAGCCCGCGGCCGGGGTGTACGCCTACGTCCAGCCCGACGGCGGCTGGTGCCTGAACAACGCCGGGTTCGTCAGTGACGGCGGCCGGACGCTGCTCATCGACACCGCCGCCACCGAGCGCCGGGCGCTGGCCCTGCGGGACGCGGTCGTGGCGGCCGGCGTACCGCTGCCCCGGACCGTGGTCAACACCCACCACCACGGCGACCACACCTACGGCAACGGCGTGTTCGTGCCCGAGGCGCTGGTCCTGGGCCACGACAACGCGCGCTCCGAGCAGCTCGCCGCCGGGCACCAGCTGGAGCTGATCTGGCCCGCGACCGACTTCGGCGCCGTGGAGATCACCGCTCCCACCCTCACCTACAGCGACCGGATGACCCTGCACGTCGGGGAGACCGAGGTCCAGGTCATCCACCCGGGCGTCGCGCACACCACCGGGGACTCCGTCGTCTGGCTGCCCCGGCAGCGGATCGTCTTCACGGGGGACCTGGTCTTCGCCGAGGGCACCCCGTTCCTCGCGATGGGCTCGCTCGCGGGGTCCCTGCGGGCACTGGAGCTGCTGCGCTCGCTCGGCGCGGAGACCGTCGTACCGGGCCACGGGCCGCTGACCGACGCGTCGGCGTACGACGCCACCGAGCGGTACCTGCGCTACGTCGCCGAACTCGCCCGGGAGGGCCGGGCGAAGGGGCTGACCCCGCTGGAGGTGGCCCAGGAGGCCGACTTGGGGGAGTTCGCGGCCTGGCGGGAGAGCGAGCGGCTGGTGGCGAACCTGCACCGGGCGTACGCGGAGCTGGCCGGGGAGCCCGAAGGGGCGCCGCTGGACATCCTGGCCGTGCTCAAGGACATGACCGTGATGAACGGCGGGACGCCGATACTCTGCCACGCCTGACGCGCCGGGAGGGCCGGGGCGGGACCCTTGCGCCCCGGCATTTCCCGGCCCGGAGCACTGGACGGCATACCGACTGGTCGGCATGATGGCTCTCGTTCGTCCCACCGTCGTCCACTCCGCACGGAGGTGCGCCCCATGACCCCAGCACCAGCCTCGCCGCCGGCCGGCCCACGGGGCCTCGACCTCGGCCGGCTGCGCGGCCACCTCGACGCGGCGCGGCCCGGGCTCGTGGCCGGGGAGCTGAGCGGCCGGCTGATCGAGGGCGGCCGGTCGAACCTCACGTACGTGATCACCGACGGGTCCGCCCGCTGGGTGGTGCGGCGCCCGCCGCTGGGTCACGTCCTGGCCACCGCGCACGACATGCGGCGCGAACACCGGGTGATCCGGGCCCTGCACGGGACGGCCGTGCCGGTGCCCCAGCCGGTGCTGCTGTGCGAGGACGAGTCGGTGCTGGGAGCGCCGTTCTACGTCATGGAGTACGTGGACGGGGTCCCGTACCGGACGGCCGACCAGCTCGCCGCCCTGGGACCCGAGCGAACCCGCCGGGCCGTCCTCGGCCTGGTGGACACCCTGGTGGACCTGCACGCGGTGCACCCGCAGGCCGTGGGCCTGGGCGACTTCGGGCGCCCCGAGGGCTTCCTCGACCGGCAGCTGCGCCGCTGGGGCAAGCAGCTCGCGGCCTCCCGGGGCCGGGAGCTCGCCGGTATCGACGAACTGCACGGCGCGCTCGGCCGGGCCCTGCCCGGCTCCCCCGCCGCCACCGTGGTGCACGGGGACTTCCGGCTCGACAACGTACTGATCGGCGGCCCGGACGACACCATCCGGGCGGTGCTGGACTGGGAGATGTCCACGCTCGGCGATCCGCTGACCGACCTCGGGCTGCTCGCCATGTACAGCGCGGACCTCGGCCTGACCGACTCCCCGGTCAGCACGACGAGCGGCGCTCCGGGCCACCCCTCGCCCGCCGAGCTGATCGAGCGCTACGCCGCCCGCTCGGGCCGGGACACCGGGGCGATCGCCTGGTACACGGCGTTCGCGTGGTTCAAGCTCGCGGTGATCCTCGAAGGCATCCACTACCGCTTCACGCTCGGTCAGACCGTCGGCGCGGGCTTCGACCGGATCGGCGAACTGGTCCCGGTCTTCATCGAACACGGCCTGAACACCCTCCAGGAAGGCTGAGGCATCCGCATGGACTTCGCATTCGACGCCCGTACCGAGGAACTCCGCGCACGGCTCTCCGCGTTCATGGAGGAGTACGTCTACCCGGCGGAACCCGTCGCCGCCGAGCAGCGCGCACGGCTGGCCTCGCCCTGGGACACCCCGGCCGTGTTCGGTGAACTGAAGGCCGAGGCGCGCCGTCAGGGCCTGTGGAACCTGTTCTACGTAAGCCAGGACGGCTCGCCGGGTGCGGAGCACGGCGCCGGGCTGACCAACCTCCAGTACGCGCCGCTCGCGGAGATCACCGGCCGCAGCCCGCACCTGGCGCCGATGGCGACCAACTGCGCCGCCCCGGACACCGGGAACATGGAGCTGCTCGCGCAGTTCGCGAGCGAGGAGCAGCAGAAGCAGTGGCTGGAGCCCTTGCTGGCCGGGGAGATCCGGTCGGCCTTCGCGATGACCGAGCCCGAGGTGGCCTCTTCGGACGCGACGAACGTCGAGACCCGCATCGAGCGTTCCGCGCGGGGTGACGAGTACGTCGTCACCGGCCGCAAGTGGTACATCTCGGGCGCCATGAACCCGGACTGCAAGGTCTTCATCGTCATGGGCAAGACCGACCCGGACGGCGCGGACCCGCGCCGCCAGCAGTCGATGATCCTGGTGCCGCGGGACACGCCGGGCGTGGAGGTCCGGCGGGCGATGCGGGTGTACGGGTACGAGGACCACGACCACGGCGGTCACGCCGAGGTGGTCTTCGACGGGGCCCGGGTCCCGGCGGCGAACCTGATCGGCGAGGAGGGGTCCGGCTTCGCCATCGCCCAGGCGCGGCTCGGCCCGGGCCGGATCCACCACTGCATGCGGCTGATCGGCATGGCGGAGCGGGCGATCGAGCTGATGTGCCGGCGGGCGGTCGGCCGTACCGCCTTCGGCAAGGAGCTGGCCGCGCAGGGCGTGGTGCAGAACTGGATCGCGGATGCCCGGGTCACCGTCGAGCAGTTGCGCCTGCTGGTGCTCAAGACGGCCTGGCTGATGGACACGGTCGGCAACCGGGGGGCGCACACCGAGATCCAGGCCATCAAGATCGCGACGCCGCGCGCGGTGGTGCGCATCCTGGACGACGCGGTGCAGCTGCACGGCGCGGGCGGGGTGAGCCAGGACTTCCCGCTGGCCGAACTGTGGGCGGCGGCGCGCACCCTGCGGCTGGCGGACGGCCCGGACGAGGTGCACCAGCGCTCGCTGGCGCTCCGGGAGCTGAAGCGGTACCGCTGAGCGCGGGCGGTACCGCTGAACGCGGTACCGCCGGCTCCCCGCGGCCCCCGACGGCTCAGGGGCGCAGGGCGCGCAGCAGCAGGTCGGCGAGGTGGTCGGCGACCTGCTGCGGCGTGAGCGGGCCGTCGGCGCGGTACCAGGTGGACAGGTGGTGCACCGACCCGAAGTGGTAGTCCACCACCAGGTCGGCGGGCGTGGCGCCGGAGAACACGCCGGTGCGCTGGCCCTCTTCGACCAGCGCGCGGAAGCGCTCGTGGTAGCGCCGGCGCTCGGCGCGCACCTGTCCCAGTTTCTCCGGGCTGAGCTGGTGCATCGAACGGAAGAAGATCGCCGCGTCGTCGAGGTTCTCGATGGTGGTGACGACGACGTCGGCGGCCGCGGCCCGCAGCCGTTCCTCGACCGGCGCGTCGGAATCGGCCACCGCGTCGAGCCGCTGCTGCTGGAGCCGCAGCATGCGCGCGTACACCTCGTGCAGCAGGTCGTCCTTCGAGCCGAAGTAGTGGTAGAGCGCGCCCTTGGTGACCCCGGCCGCCTCGACGATCTCCTGGACGGAGGTGCGGTCGTAGCCGCGTTCGGCGAACAGCCGGGTGGCGACGGCGAGCAGCCGCTGCGGCACCGGGGTCTCCCGGGCGGCGCCCTCCGGCTCCGTGGTGGTTCTGGCGGCCATGGCGCTCGCCTTCCTCTCTGTTCCCTCGCCTGTCAGGGCGCGCTGTACGACCGTCCGACTGTTTTCAGCCGCGCTCGCGCAGTTCCCGTCGCAGGATCTTGCCACTGGTCGTCTTCGGAAGGACAGGCAGGATCTCCACCTGGCGCGGGTACTTGTACGCGGCGATGCGTTCGGCGCAGTACGCGGACAGTTCCCCGGGCTCGGCCGAGGTGCCCGGGCGCAGGCTGACGTAGGCCTTCACGCTCTCCCCGCGGTAGGGGTCGGGGACGCCGACCACGGCCGCCTCGCGGACGGCGGGGTGGGTGTAGAGCACGTCCTCCACCTCGCGCGGCCAGACCTTGAAGCCGGACGCGTTGATCATGTCCTTCTTGCGGTCGACCACGTAGAGCCAGCCGTCGCGGTCCATGAATCCGACGTCCCCGGTGCGCAGTTCGCCGTCCGGGAACGCCTTGGCGCTCTCGTCGGGCAGGCCCCAGTAGCCCGGTACGACCTGGGGGCCGCGGACGGCTATCTCGCCGGTCTCGCCGAAGGGGACTTCGGCCCCGTGCTCGTCGAGGATGCGTACGCAGGTGTCGGCGCCCGGAACGCCGACCGACAGGGTGCCGGAGCGGGGGTCGACGGGGGCTTCCAGGTGGGGCGGTACGGAGGCGCAGGGGGCGGTGCACTCGGTGAGCCCGTAGCCGTTGCGCAGGTAGAAGCCGAAGTCGGCGCGCAGCCGTGCGACGAGGGCGGGCGGCAGCGGTGCGCCGCCGGAGGAGATCACCCGGAAGGAGGTGAAGTGGTCCGGGGTGGCGGCGGGGTGGGCGGCGAGGGCCATGAAGGCGGTGGCCGGGCCGACGGTGTAGGCGGGGCGGTGTTCGAGGAAGGCGTCGAGGACGGCGCCCGCGTCGAAGCGGTGGGCGAGGGCGAGGGTGCCGGCGTTGGCGATGCAGGCGGCGAGCTCGCAGACGATGCCGGTGATGTGGAAGAGCGGGGCGAGCGCGAAGTAGACGGCGCCTTCGGGGACGGGGTGGCCGGTGACCTGGCGGGTGGCGTTGTAGCTCAGGGCGCCGTGCGGGTTCATGGCCCCCTTGGGCCTGCCGGAGGTGCCGGAGGTGTAGCTGATGAGGGCCGTGTCGGTGGCAGCGGGGCCTGGGCCGGGCGGGGCGGGGCGGCCCTGGCGGGCGACGGTGGTGAGGTCGGCGGCCTCGGGGCCGGGGCCGGCCGGGGCGGGCGCGGGCGGGTGGCCCTGGTGCGGGACCGTCGGGAGGGTGGCCGTCCGCTGCTCCCGGCCGGGCCCGAGGACCCGTACGTCGTCGCGGGTCTGGAAGTCGGTGTCGTGGGCGGTCAGGACGGTGTGCACGGCACTGTCCCGGGCGGCCTCGCGCAGGTACGCCGGCCAGGCCCGGGCGTCGCAGATCAGCGCGGTGGCCCCGGAGTCCCCCAGGATGTGCCCGACTTCACCCGACTTGTACATGGGGTTGAGGGGGACGACGACGGCGCCGGCCTTCCAGGCCGCCAGCACGGCGAGCACGAAGTGCGGGGTGTTCTGGAGCATGACCGCGACCCGGTCGCCGCGGCGGACGCCCCGCGCGGCCAGGTGTCCGGCGACGGCGTCGGAGAGCGTGTCGGTCTCGGCGTAGCTGAGCCGGCCGTCGAAGTAGGCGAGCGCCGGGTGTTCGGGGGCGCGGGCGACGGCCGCGCGGAAGGCGTGCAGGACGCTGGGCGGGGGCGTGACGGGGGCCCGCTGGGCGGCGGTGAGGCGGCCCAGCCAGGGCCGGTCGGCGTAGCGGGGGGTCGCGCTCACCGGGCCTCCCACTTCTGCTGGAGGTGGTTCATGCCGGACAGCCAGCGGTCGGGTTCGGTGGCGCGGGCCGCGTAGTAGTCGGCCACCTCCGGGTGCGGGAGGATCAAGAACCGGCCCTTCTCCATGCCGTCGAACAGGGCGTCCGCGACCGCTTCCGGCTCGATCGCGGTCGGCGCCAGGACGAGCTCGCCCGCCGATCCCGCGGCGGTCAGCATGTCCGTGCGTACGCCTTGCGGGCAGATCGCGTGGACCTGGACGCCACGGTGGCGGTAGGTCAGCGAGAGCCATTCGGCGAAGGCGAGGGCGCCGTGCTTGCTGACACTGTACGGGGCCGCCCCGATCATGGTCAGCAGCCCGGCGGCGGAGACGGTGGAGACGAAGCGGCCGCTCCCGCGCTCCAGCCAGTGCGGCAGCAGGGCGCGGGCGGCGCGCACGTGCGCCATGACGTTGACGTCCCAGGCGGCCTCCCAGACGCCCTCGTCGGCGAAGGCGTCGCCGCCGGAGGCGAGTCCGGCGTTGGCGCAGTAGACGTCGACCGTTCCGCCGAGGGCCTCGCGGGCCTGTTCCACCACGGCCGAGGCGTCGCCGGGAACCGCGATCGCCCGGGCACCGATCCCGTCCGCCACGGCGGCGGCCTTCGCCGGGTCTAGGTCGTTGACGACGACGGTGGCCCCCTCGGCGGCGAAGCGGTGGGCGAGGGCCGCCCCGATGCCGCCGCCCGCGCCGGTGACGACGACTCGCTGGTCCTGGTACGCGTTCACGGGGATGCCTTTCGACGCTGCCGGGGTATCGGTGATCCGGGCAGACTAACCAGTCGGTATGTCGGATCGGAAGGGGGCGGGGGGCTAGCGTGCGCGGATGACGCTGTCGCGACGCGGGGTGCTGGGACTGGCGGGGGCCGTGGGGTCGGCGGGGGCCGTGGGCGGCCCGGCGGGCGCCGCCGCCGCGCGGGGGCGGGTGCGTACCGGGTTCGAGCGGCTCGCCGCGGCCGGGTACGGGATGCTCCGCGGCCAGCGGATCGGGGTCGTCACCAACCCGACGGGCCTCACCGCGGACGCCCGCCACCTGGTCGACGTCCTGCACGCCGACGAACGGGTCCAGCTGACCGCGGTGTTCGGGCCCGAGCACGGTTTCCGCGGCACGGCGCAGGCGGGCGGGTCCGAGGGCTCCGCCCGGGACCCGGCCACCGGACTGCCCGTCCACGACATCTACGGCAAGAGCGGGCGGGCACTCGCGGACGTCTTCACCGCCGCCGGGATCGACACGGTCGTCTTCGACGTCCAGGACGTGGGCGCGCGGTTCTACACCTACATCTGGACCCTGTACGACTGCATGCGCGCCGCCGCGCTGGCCGGCAAGGCGGTCGTCGTGCTGGACCGGCCCAACCCGATCGGCGGGCTGCGCGCGGCCGGCCCGGTCCTCCAGCGGCCGTACGCCAGCGGCGTGGGGCGCGAGCCGGTCGCGCTCGCGCACGGCATGACGGTGGCCGAGCTGGCGCTGCTGTTCCAGGGCGAGTTCCCCGCCGAGCGCCCGCTCGCGTTGAGCACCGTACGGATGTCGGGGTGGCGCCGGGGGGCCTTCTTCGGGGAGACGGGGCTGCCCTGGGTGCCCCCGAGCCCGAACGTGCCGACTCCGGACACCGCCCTCGTCTACCCGGGCACCTGCCTGTTCGAGGGGACCAACCTGTCCGAGGGGCGGGGGACGACCACGCCGTTCGAGGTGGTGGGCGCGGAGGGCGTCGACCGGCGGTGGGCGGAAGCGGCGAACGCCCTGGACCTCCCCGGGGTGTGGTTCCGCGAGGCCTACTTCACGCCGGTCTTCTCCAAGCACGCCGGGAAGGTGTGCGGCGGGGTCCGGCTGCTCGTGCACGACCGCGCGGCCTTCGACCCGGTGCGGACGGGGATCGGGCTGCTGGTCACCGCGCGCCGGACGTGGAGCGGGTTCGGCTGGCGGCCCGACCACTGGATCGACCGGCTGACCGGCTCCGACCGGGTGCGCACGCTGGTGGACGCCGGAGCCGGGGTGGAGGAGATCGCCGGTGACTGGGCGGCCGGACTGGCCCGGTTCGCGGCGGTCCGGGAGGGGTACCTGCTGTACCGGTGAGACGGAACCGATCCGGGTGGTCGCGGGGCTGGCCGGGCGGGCCCGGGCGCAGGATGCTGAACGCGACGGCGGCAGGACCCGGAGGGGGGCGTCATGTCGGGTGGGGCGGCGTGGGGAACGGGCGTCGGGGTGGCTCCGTACGCGGAGCTGGTCTTCGACGCCGACGGGGATCCGGCCCCGGGGACCGGGACCGCGCTCGACGGGATGGAGGTCACCGACCTGCTGGTCTTCGCGCACGGCTGGAACAGCGAACCGGACACCTCGACACTGCTCTACGACCGGTTCTTCGCGCCGTTCCCGGGACTGGTGGGCCCCGCGGTCCGGCTCGGCTACGCGGGGGTCCTGTGGCCCTCGATCCGCTTCGCGGACGAGCCGATACCGGACTTCGACCCGCGCGGGCCCGCGGCCGCGCTCGCCGGGCCCGGGCCGGGGACGGCGCTGGACCCGGAGACCAGGCGGGCCCTCGGGCAGTTCTGGCCGGGACGGGCGGCGGAACTCGACCGGGTCGCCGAACTGCTGTCGCAGCGGCCGGAGTCGGAGGCCGCCTTCGTGGAATTCGGGGCACTGGTGCGGGAACTGGCCGGGGTGGCGGCGGTACCCACCGCCACCGGAGCCGACGTGCCGGCGATGTTCACCGAGGACGTCCTGGAGGTGTGCCGCTGCTTCACCGAGGCACTGGCCGAGGCGGGCGGGGCCCCCGGCGGGGCGCCCGGCGGGGCGGAGTTCTCGATGGGCGGCGCCCTGCACGCCCTGTGGAGCGGCGCCAAGGAGGTGCTGCGCCAGGCCACGTACTACGAGATGAAGAAACGGGCGGGGGTGATCGGCGAGCGGGGGCTGGGGCCGGTCCTGGCCCGGCTGGCCGGGCACCGGCCGGACCTGCGGATCCACCTGGTGGGGCACAGCTTCGGCGGCCGGGTGGTGTCCTTCGCCCTGCGGGCGGTGCCGGGCGGCGCCCGGTACGTGAAGTCCCTGACCCTGCTCCAAGGGGCCTTCTCCCACTACGCCTTCACCGAGCGCCTACCGCACGACAAGAGCCGCGGCGGCACCCTGCACGGTCTCCAGCGCGCGGTGGACGGTCCGGTGGTCGCCTGTCACTCCCCTTACGACACCGCCCTCAAGGTGTTCTATCCGCTCGCCTCACGGATGGCAGGGGATTCGGCCGGTGTGCTGGGTCTGGACGAACGGTGGGGCGCGCTCGGTCACGACGGCGTGCAGGCGGTGCCGGGCGCGCCCCGGCTCACGCTGGCTGCGGCGCTGCGCGACGGGCTGCCGGCGTCCGGCTGCGTCAGCGTGGACGCGGGCGCCGTGGTCCGCAGGGGCGGTGCACCGACGGGGGCGCACAGCGACATCTGCCACGAGGAACTGGCCCGGATCGTGGTGGCGGCGGGGCGCATGGGGCGCTGACTTCCGGCCATGTGCCACCCGCACGCCTCGACCGCCCCGCATGCGCCCACATCCCTCCGGGCATGTTGGGCACGTCGGGACGTAGGACGACGTTCACCTCGTACGGCGTCTCGACGTCGGTGTGGGCGTGGGCGCGGCGGAGGTGAAGGTGTCATGGCGGGATTCCGGAGTCTGGCCTACCAGGTGCGCGATGGGCGCAACGACCGGGCGTTGCGGCGCCATTCGCTGCGCCGCTGTCTGGAGCGGTTCGCCCCGTACGGGCACCGCGCGACGTGGTGGCACCTGTGCGACCGGCACGGGATCGCCCCCGAGGACCGGGCGGCCGATCCGCGGCGGCTGGTCGCGGCATTGGAGGAGCTGGAGGAGGCGCGGGCGGTCTGGCTGGAGTACGAGCGCCAGTTCGCGGAGCGCAGAAGGCGCGAGAAGCACCACGGGCTGCGCCGGCCGGAGTGGGCGTGGGGCGGCAGCGGGGACGCGGTGGTGCGGTGCGCCGACCCGGGGGTGCGGCCGGACGGGACGCTGGGCGAGGTGCTGCGGCGGCTGGTGAAGGCGCTGGAGTCGGAGCCGGGGACGTCGTGCCCGGTCTGCGGGGAGCAGGAGCTGCGCTGGCCGCCGGTGGGCGCGGGGCACGCGGCGTGGGCCGGGGCGTGGGCGTGGGACGGGCCGGTGTGCGGGGGCTGCGGGATCGTGGTGCCCAGACCTGCGTTGGCGGACGCGCTGACGTATCCGGCGTCGGCGGCGTGAGCGGTACGGCGGCCGGGGCGGGAGGTGCGGGCGCCCCGCGTGGGACGGCGGCGTGGATCCAGGTCGCGCTGAACGGCGCGCGGGACGCGGCCGACGGGGGCGCCGTTCCGATGTCCCCGCAGGCGTTGGCGGAGTCGGCGGTGGCCGCGGTCACCGCGGGGGCCCGGGAGGTACTGGTCCACCCGCGGACGCCGTGCGGGCGCGAGAGCCTCTCGCCGCGGGTGGTGGGGCCGGTCCTGGAGGCGTTGCGGGGCGCGGGGGTCTCCGTACCGCTGGGCGTGCCGGTGAGCGTGGCGGCCGAGCCGGATCCGGCGGGGCGGCTGGAGCGGGTGCGGTCGTGGGCGGTGCTGCCGGAGCGGGCGGTGGTGCACTGGGCGGAGCCGGGGGCGCGGGAGTTGGCGTCGGCGCTGCTGGCGCGCGGGGTGGCGGTGGACGCGGTGGTCCCGCCGGGCGGGGCGCAAGCGTCGGGCGGGTCCGGGGCCCGGGCGGACCTGGCGGGCTGGGCGGCGGCCCACCCGGGGCGGGTGCGGCTGGTGGGTGAACCGGCGCGGGCGGGCCCGGCGCTGGGGGATCCGGCACTGGCGGATCCGGCACTGGCGGCTCCGGTGCTGGCGGATCCGGCACTGGCGGCGGAGCTGCGGCGGCTGCCGTGGGTGCTGTTCGGGCGAGAGGCCGCCGCGTGGCCGGCGCTGCGGCTGGCCGCGCGGTGCGGTGCCGGGGCGCGCATCGGGGTGGGGAACGTACTGCTGCTACCGGACGGCCGGCCGGCCCGCTCGAACGCGGAGCTGGTGGCAGCCGCCGTCCAGGAGTGGGCCCGCGCCGCTACAACGACAGCCGGGAGCCGGTGAGGCGCTCGCCGAACACGTCGTCCGGGTTGGACAGCGCACAGGCCGTCAGCGACAGGCAGCCGCAGCCGATGCAGTCGGAGAGGTTCTCGCGCAGTCGGGTCAGCTGCTTGATCCGCTCGTCGAGTTCGCTGCGCCAGGCCTCGGACAGGGCCGCCCAGTCCTCGCGGGTGGGCGTGCGCTCCTCGGGGAGCTTGGCCAGTGCCTCGCGGATGCTCGCGAGCGGGATGCCGACGCGCTGTGCGGCGCGTACGAAGGCCACTCGGCGCAGCGCGTCGCGCGTGTAGCGGCGTTGGTTGCCGGAGGTGCGGCGGCTGCTGATCAGGCCCTTGGCCTCGTAGAAGTGGAGCGCGGAGACGGCCGCGCCGCTGCGCGCGGACAGCTGGCCGACCGTGAGTTCGTGGACTTTCCCGGGAATCTGCGGCACTTGACCGAGGGTAGTCGGCGCGGCCGCGGACCGGCGGCGGTGGGCCGGGGCAGTGAGCGGGAGCGGTGAGCGGGGGCTGATGACCGGGCTCCGTTGACAGGGGCGGACGGCCCGAGCATGCTGAGCAAGCGCTTATTAGCTTGATCAGCGAGAGGCAGGGGCAGGGCATGGCCGAACCGAGGATCTTCACGTCCGCCGAGGAACTGCGCGCCGGGATCGGTGCGCAGCTGGGCCCGAGCGGGTGGCTGGAGGTGGACCAGAAGCGGATCGACCTCTTCGCCGACGCCACGGGCGACCACCAGTGGATCCACGTGGACCCCGAGCGGGCGGCCTCCGGACCGTTCGGCTCCACCATCGCGCACGGCTACCTCACGCTGTCGCTGCTGCCGAGCCTGGTGCCGCAGGTCATGCGGGTCGAGGGGATGCGGATGGGCATCAACTACGGGACGAACAAGGTGCGCTTCCCGGCTCCGGTACCGGTCGGATCCCGGTTGCGCGCCACCGCCGTGATCACCGATGTGACGGAGACGGGCGGCGGGGTGCAGGTCACCGCGACCGTGACGGTCGAGCGGGAGGACGGCGAGAAGCCGGTGTGCGTGGCGGAATCGGTGTCCCGGTACTACTTCTGAGGCGGGGCCGCGGGGCTGCCGGGGCGGCGCGCCGCGCGGTTCAGGGTGTCGCCGCCACCATGCGCAGCACGAGGCCGGCGTAGAGCGCGCCGACCTCGTCCGGCGTGCGCTCGCCGGCGGCGTTGAACCAGCGGGCCACGTCGATGCACAGGGACAGCACGGCGAGGGTGGTGCCCGGAACGTCGGGAACGTCGAACTCCCCGGACCGCACCCCGTCGGCGAGGATCCGACGGACGGCCGCGTCGCTCCGCCGGCGCAGTGCCACGATTTCGGAGCGGTGCTCCGGAGCGAGGGCGTCGAGCTCGTACTGCACCACCCGCGCCGTGGTGTGGTGCGCGGCGTGCCACCGCACGAAGGACCGCACCGCCGCGTCGAGCCGCTCGGCGGCGGTTCCGGGGCGGCCGGCGGCCGTCTCCAGGATCTCCAGCGCCTTGTCGTGGCCGATCCGGCTGATCCGGTGGAGCAGCTCTTCCTTCGTCTTGTAGTGGATGTAGAGCGCCGCCGGGCTCATCCCGGCGCGGGCCGCGATGTCCCGGGTGGTCGTGGCGTGGTAGCCGCGCGCCGCGAAGGTCTCGACGGCGGCGACCAGCAGCCGCCGGGCGGCGTCGGGGGTGACCTCCGACCACGGCTGGTAGCCGCCGGTCTCGGCCGCGCCGGCACTGTCCATCGCTCGCTCACCCTCTTCGGCTTGTAGGAACCAACACCTTACCGGAGGGTGAGCAAGCGCTTAGGCCTGAGCGGCCGGGCGCTCGGGGATCTGCTTGGGGGCGAAGGGATCGTACTCCGCCATGATCTTCTCCATCCTGGCCTGGTCGACCCGGCTGACGATCTGGGTGACCTCCTGGCGGTCGCGGACGACCTTGGCCAGGGTGAAGGCCGAGGTGGTGAGGTAGAGGACCGCGATACCGAGGAAGGCGCGGACCCAGCCGTCGGCGTCCATGTTGTAGATGCCCAGCCCGACAGCGGCGAGGGCGATGGCGAAGGAGGCGACGGCCTGGCCGTAGTACGCCCCCGTGTTCTGCTGCTTGACCGGTGTCTCGTTCATGGGTCAAGCGTCGCGGCGGGGCGGCCGGCGGCGCATCCGCGCGCGTACTCACGTACGTACTCAGACCGGCGCCCGACGCCCACGGCGCCCGGCCCGGGCCCCGCCCCGCCTCCTCAGAAGGCCGAAACCCCCGTGCGGGCACGGCCGATGAGGAGCTTCTGGATCTGGCTGGTGCCCTCGTACAGGGTCATGACGCGGGCGTCGCGCAGCAGCTTCCCGGCGGGGTACTCGTCGATGTAGCCGTAGCCGCCGTGCACCTGGAGGGCGTTGCCGGCGGCGCGTACGGCGGCCTCGGACGCGAAGAGCTTGGCGGTGGAGGCCTCGGTGGCGAAAGGCTGTCCCCGGTCGATCAGGTCGGCGACGCGCCAGGTCAGCAGGCGGGCCGCGTCGACGTCGACGGAGATGTCGGCGATCAGCTCCTGGACCAGCTGGTGCTGGGCGATGGGCTTGCCGAACTGCTCGCGCTGGGCGGCGTACCCGACCGCGGCGTCCAGCGCCGCCTGGGCGATGCCCACGCAGCCGGCCGCGACCGACATCCGCCCCTTGGCCAGCGCGGACATGGCGACGGAGAAGCCCTTGCCCTCGGGGCCGAGCATCGCGGAGGCGGGCACGCGGACCCCGTCGAGGGCGAGTTCGGCGGTGGCCTGGCCGCGCAGGCCGAGCTTGCCGTGTATCTCGCGGCGGGTCAGTCCGGGGCTGTCGGCCCGGACGAGGAAGGCGGAGACGCCGCGGTGGCCCGGCTCGTCGTTGGTGCGGGCGAAGAGGAGCACCACGTCGGCCCAGGTGCCGTTGGTGATGAACATCTTGCTGCCGCTGAGGACGTACGCGTCGCCCTCGCGCACGGCACGGGTGGTGAGGTTGCCCGCGTCGGAGCCGGTACCGGGCTCGGTCAGGCCGAAGCAGCCGAGCGCCTCGCCGGAGCACAGCCGGGGCAGCCAGGCCTGCTTCTGCTCTTCGGTGCCCCAGGCGGCGATGGTCTTGGCGACGAGGCCGAGGGAGACGGAGACGATGCCGCGGACGGCGGAGTCCCCGCGGCCGAGCTCCTCGGTGACGAGCGCGTAGGCGAGGTGGTCGCCGCCGGAGCCGCCGTACTGCTCCGGGACGGTCAGGCCGAGGAACCCGAGGTCCCCGAGCTTCTTCACGATGGACCGGTCGACGCCTTCGGCGCGGTCCCAGTCGGCGGCGTACGGGACGATCTCGCGCTCGGTGAACTCGCGGGCGAGTCGACGTACGGCGGTCTGCTCCTCGCTGAGCTCCAGGTTCACCGGGGCCTCCGGGCGTCGTGGTGGGTGGTCCTCGTGCGGGGCGGGGCCATTAATTAGCAGCGCTAGTTTAATGCCGTCAGGCCCTACTATGTGGCGCATGGCCAGACCGCGCAAGCCCCTCCTGAGCAGAGACCGCATCGTCGAGGCGGCGGGCGCGCTGGTGGACGCGGAGGGGCTGGAGGCGGTGTCGACCCGGCGGCTGGCGGCCGCCCTCGGGGTCAGCGGGCCCTCGTTGTACAACCACTTCCGGACGAAGGACGAGATCCTGGAGGCGGTGGCCGACTCGGTGAGCGGCCGGGTCGACTTGTCGATGTTCGACGGCGACCGGGAGTGGCGGGCGGCCCTGTACGACTGGGCGCACTCCTACCGGGCCGCTCTGGCCGACCACCCGAACATCGTGCCGGTGCTGGCGCGGGGGCCGGGGCGCCGCCCGGCGGGGCTGCGGGTCGCGGACGCCGTGTTCGGCGCCATGACGGCGGCCGGGTGGCCGGCGGCCCAGGCGACGCGGATCGGCGCCCTGATGCGGTACTTCATCCTGGGCTCGGCGGTCGCTTCCTTCGCCCGGGGTTTCGTGGACGACCGGACGGCGTACGACCCGGGCGACTACCCGCACCTCGGGCAGGCCCACCTGCTGGCGGAGCGGCAGGTGGAGGTGGACGAGGGCGCCTTCGAGACGGGCCTGTCGGCCCTGCTGGACGGCCTGACCCTCCAGTACGAGGCGTTGCGGCAGCCGTAGGTACGCCTGCCGTCGGCCTGTCCCGGAGGGCGCGCCGGAGCTTGCGTCCGGCAGGCGGGGTCCGCAGGGCGGCGATCCGAAAGGTGGCGGGCGGCGGCGGTTCCGGCGGCCGGGGGCGGTTCGGCGGGCGCTAGAAGACCACCAGGGAGCGGCCGCCCTTGCCGGCCAGCATGTCGTCGAAGGCGCCCGGGATGCCGTCGAGGGCGATGCGGTCGGTGACGAGGGCCCCGAGGTCCAGGCGGCCGGCCCGGACGTGGTCGGCGATCACCGGCAGGTCGCGGGCCGGGTCGCTGTTGCCGTAGACGCACCCGGTGAGGGTGCGGGCGAAGTGGAAGATCTCCAGGGCGTGGAAGGTGACCTGCTGCTCCTTGCCGCCGATGCCGACGACGGTGGTGCGGCCGCCGCGACGCGTGGACTCCCACGCGCCCCGGATGGTCTGCGCCCGGCCGACGCACTCGATGGCGACGTCCGCGCCCTGGCCGGCCGTGAGGGCGCGGACCTGCTTGGCGGTGGTGTCGGAGGCGAGGACGAACTCGGTGGCTCCGGCCGCCCGCGCCAGCTCCTCCTTGGCCGGGGATACGTCGACGGCGATGATCGGGCCCGCCTGCGCGATCCGCGCGGCCTGCAGGGCGGCCAGTCCGACCCCGCCGACGCCGAAGACGGCGACCGACTCGCCGGGGCGGACCTGGGCGCTGTGGTGGACGGCGCCGTAGCCGGTGAGGACGGCGCAGCCGAGCAGCGCGGCCTCGGCGAGCGGGATCCCGTCGGGCGCGGGCAGCACGCAGTTCGCCGCGACCACCGTCTCCTCGGCGAACGCGGCGACGTTGAGCCCGGGGTGCAGCTCGGTGCCGTCGGCGTCGTGGGCGTAGACGGCGCCGACGCCGGTGAGGGCATTGGCGCAGAGCCAGACCTCGCCGATCAGGCAGTGGTGGCACTCGCCGCAGGACGGGGCCCAGTTGAGCACCACCCCGTCGCCCGGGGCGACATGGGTGACCCCCTCCCCCACGGCGAGAACCGTCCCGGCGCCCTCGTGGCCGAGGACGGCGGGGACGGGGACCCGCATGGTGCCGTTGGTGAGGGAGAGGTCGGAGTGGCAGACACCGGCTGCGGCGAGCCGCACCCGGACCTGGCCGGGGCCGGGTTCGGGCAGCACGATGTCCCGGATCTCCAGCGGGGCTCCGACGGCGGGCAGGATGGCGGCGCGGACCATGGTCGTTTCCGTCTCTCGGGGCGGGCGGCGGTAGCGGTTCGGGCGGGTGTGCGGGCGGGGCCCAGTACTGCTGCGGGCGGTCTCAGAACTGCAGGGACTTGGTCTGGAGGTACTCGGCCAGGCCGTGCGGGCCCAGCTCTCGGCCGATCCCGGACTGCTTGTAGCCGCCGAACGGCGCGAGCACGTTGAAGCGGCCGCCGTTGATGTCCACCTGGCCGGTGTCCATCCGGCGGGCGAAGGCGACCGCGGTCTCCTCGTCCGCGGCCCAGACCGCGCCGCTGAGCCCGTACACGGTGCCGTTGGCGATGCGCAGGGCGTCCTCCTCGTCCTCGTAGCGCAGGATCGACAGCACGGGGCCGAAGATCTCCTCCTGCGCGATGGTCATCTCGGGCGTGACATCGGCGAACACGGTCGGGGCGACGAAGTAGCCCTGCTCGTGCGGCGCATCGGGCCCGCCCGCGACGAGGCGCGCGCCTTCCTCGACGCCCTTGACGATGTACGCGTGGACGCGGTCGCGCTGCGTGGCGTTGACGACCGGGCCGACGCGGGTGCCCGGCTGGGTGGGGTCGCCGGTGGCGTACTTGGCGACGGCGGCGGCCGCGAGGGTGACGGCCTCCTCGTACTGGTCCCGGTGGACGAGCATGCGGGTGAGCGCGTTGCAGCTCTGACCGGAGTTGCGCATGACGTCGGCCACGCCCGCGGAGACGGCCTTGGCGAGGTCGGCTCCGGGCAGGATGACGTTGGCCGACTTGCCGCCCAGTTCGAGGGCGACCCGCTTGATCGCGGCGCCGGCGGTGGCGCCGATCCGGCGGCCGACGGCGGTCGAGCCGGTGAAGGAGACGAGGTCGACTCCCTCGTGTGCGGCCAGCGCCTGTCCGGCGACCGGGCCGGTACCGGTCACCAGGTTGAAGACTCCGGCCGGGATGCCCGCCTCGTGCACGGCTTCGGCGAAGAGCTGTGCGGTCAGCGGGGTGTCCTCCGCCGGCTTGAGGACGAGGGTGCAGCCGGCGGCGAGAGCGGGTGCCACCTTGGCAACGATCTGGTGCAGCGGGTAGTTCCAGGGCGTGATGGCCCCGACCACGCCGACCGGTTCGAGCAGCACCGTGGAGTTGCCCAGCCGCTCCTCGAAGGGGTAGGAGGCGGCGAGTTCGGCGTAGGAGGCGGCGACCCCGATCGGAGCGCCGACGTGGACGGCCTCCGCGAAGCCGAGCGTCGTCCCGAGTTCGGCGGTGATCGTCTCGGCGATCTCGCTCTTGCGGGCGACCAGGACATCGCGCAGGGCCCCGATCAGGGCGGCACGTTCGGCCGGGGCCGTCGCGGCCCAGCCGGGCAGGGCCGCGCGGGCCGCCCGTACCGCGGCGTCCACGTCGTCCGCGGTACCGGCCGGGACCCCGCCGATGACCTGCTCGTCGGCCGGGTTGACGACCTCGATCCGGTCGCGTCCCGAGGCGGGCCGCCATGCGCCGCCGATGTACATCCCGTCGTGGGCCTTCATGGCTTTCCTCCCGAGCACGCGCGAGCGTGTAGACGCCGACCTCGCGGACAGCCTACAAACTAGCAACGGTAGTTTTGCGGGCGCCAGGGTTCGCCGGGATCAGATGATGCCGAAAAGCATCCCTGCCGCGAGGACCACGAGGGAGGTCAGCGCCGCCCATTTCACGGTGAAGCGGGTGTGGTCGCCGAATTCCACCTTGGCCATGCCGACGAGGACGTAGACGGCCGGAACCAGCGGGCTGGACATGTGCAGCGCCTGCCCGACGAGGGAGGCGCGCGCGATCTCCAGCGGCGGGACGCCGTGGGCGGCGCCGGCTTCGGCCAGCACCGGCAGGACGCCGAAGTAGAAGCCGTCGTTCGACATGAAGTAGGTCAGGGGCAGGCTGAGCACTCCGGTGACGAGCGCCATGTGCGGGCCCATGCCGTCGGGGATGGCGCCGACCAGCCAGTCGGCCATGTGCTTGACCATGCCGGTGCCGGTGAGGACGCCGGTGAAGACGGCGGCCGCGAAGACCATTCCGGCGACGTTCAGGACGTTGTCGGCGTGGGCGGCGATCCGGGCCTTCTGGTCGGGCATGTGCGGGAAGTTGACGGTGAGGGCGAGGGCGGCGCCGAGCAGGAACAGCACCGGGATCGGGAGCAGCTCCATGATCATCGCGGTGAGCAGGACTACCGTCAGGGCGGCATTGAACCAGTAGAGGCGGGGGCGGAGGGTCGGCCGGCGCGGATCGAGGCCCTGCATTCCGTCGGCGTTCGCCGCCCCGGCGGGCATGACCGGTACCGGTGCGGCGGCCGCGCCTCCCCCGTCCGCGCCGGTCACGGGGGCGGAGCCGCCGCCGGCTGTGACCGTGACGGGCGCCGCCGCGGCCGGCTCCGCCACCAGCACGGCCTCGTGCGGCTGCTCGCCGGGCAGCACGAGGGTGCCGACGCGGCGGCGTTCCTTCACGCCCAGGACGTAGGCGAGCACGAGGACGAACACCAGCCCCATGGCGAGGGCCGGGATCATGGGCACGAAGATGTCGGCGGCGTCGAGCTTGAGGGCGGTGGCCGCGCGGGCGGTGGGGCCGCCCCACGGCAGGGTGTTCATGACGCCGTTGGCGGTGGCTGCGACGCCGGTCATGACGACCAGGCTCAACCCGAGCCGCTTGTAGAGCGGGTACATGGCCGAGACCGTGATCATGAAGGTGGTCGAGCCGTCACCGTCGAGCGAGACGACCGCGGCGAGCACCGCGGTGCCGACCACGACGCGCATCGGGTCGGCCTTGCAGAAGCGCAGGATGCCCCGCACGACCGGGTCGAAGAGGCCGACGTCGATCATCACGCCGAAGTAGACGATGGCGAACATCAGCATGGCGGCGGTCGGGGCCAGCTTGCCGACGCCGTCGATGACGTAGTCGCCGAGGTGGGCACCCTTCCCGGCGAACACGCAGAAGAGCGCGGGGATCAGGACGAGGGCCGCGATGGGCGACATTTTCTTCATCATGATCAGGATGAGGAAAGTCCCGATCATGGCGAAGCCGAGGAGAGTCAGCATGCAGGGAACGTAGGCTCCGCCTCCTTGTGCCAACAAGACGTGTGGGCGTGAGCAATACGAGCAAAACCCCAGGTCAAGGCAGGGGCATCAGCTCGACGGGGAAGCCGTTGAGCACCGCGGTGCCGGACAGCGGGTCCAGCCGGGTGCCGTCCAGCAGCTGGTTCACGTTGACTCCCGGATCGGAGGCGGCCACCGACAGCCGGGAGCCGGCCCGGTCGTGGCCCCAGCCGTGCGGGAGGCTGACGACTCCGGCGCGGACCGTGTCGGTGACCTCGACCGGAACGTCGAGGGCGCCGCCGTCGGCGGTGATCCGGGCCCGGCCGCCGTCGGTGAGCCCGAGCCGGTCCGCGTCGTCCGGGTGGACCTGGAGGGTGCAGCGGTTGGAACCTCCGACCAGGGCTGGGACGTTGTGCAACCAGCTGTTGTTGGACCGCAGGTGGCGGCGGCCCACGAGCACCAGGGCGGCGGGGCGTTCGGCGAGCGCCGCGCGCAGCCTGGGCAGCTCGGCCGCGATCGGGTCCGGCAGCAGCTCGATCCTGCCGCTGCGGGTCCGCAGCACGCCCGGGAGCCGGGGGCGCAGCGGGCCCAGGTCGATGCCGTGCGGGTGCGCGAGGACCCGGTCCAGGCTCAGACCGGCCTCGGGCGGCCCGTCGACGCCGTTTTCGGGCGCGCCGGTACCCGCCCCCGTGCCGGAACCTGACCCGGTGCCGGTGTCCGCGCGCAGGTCGGCGGCGAACCGGTCTCCGTACGGCCCGAGTCGGAGCATCAGGTCGAGACGCCGCTCGGGGCCGCTCTCCCCGGTGAGCAGACCGGCCAGGCGCGCCGGGTCCTCTCCGTGCAGGGGGGAGTGCGGGTCGGCGGTTTCCTTGGCGAGGGTGGCCCCGATGGCCAGCTCGTCGACGGTGGACGGGGCGGCGCTGCCGTGCATGCCGGAGACGGCGAGCACGAGACGGGCGTGGATCTCGCACTCGTCGAGCCGGTCCGCTTCGAGGGGGACGGCCGGCCGGGTGTAGCGCACCTGGTTGCGGATGGCGAAGCCGTTGAAGGCGAAGTCGTGGTGCGCGCTCTGGGCGGGGGGTGGCGGCGGCAGCACGACGTGGGCGTGGCGCGAGGTCTCGTTGAGGTACGGGTCCACGCTGACCATGAAGTCGAGGCCGGCCAGCGCCCCGTCGAGGCGGCGGCCGTCGGGGGCGGACAGCACCGGGTTGGCGGCGATGGCGATCAGCGCCCTGATGCGCCCCTCCCCCGGGGTCTCGATCTCCTCGGCCAGTGCTGCGGTGGGCAGTTCGCTCTTGACCTCGGGGTGGCCGCTGACCCGGCTGTGCCACCGGCCCATGGCGAACCCCTTGCCGGGGCCCGCGGGGCGGGGCCGCGGTCCGGCCGCCGCGAGCGGGAAGAGGGCTCCGCCCGGGCGGTCGAGGTTGCCGGTGAGGATGTTCAGTACGTCGACCAGCCAGCTGGCGAGGGTGCCGTACTCCACGGTGCAGCTGCCGATCCGCCCGTACACGGCGGCGGTCGGCGCGGCCGCGAGCTCACGGGCGAGGGCGCGGATCTCGGCGGCCGGGAGGTCGCAGGCGGGGGCAACGGCCTCAGGAGTGAAACTCGCGAGCGCGGCGCCGAGTTCCCCGAGTCCGTCGGTGTGTTCCGCGAGGACCCCCGGGGCGGTCAGCCCCTCGGCGAGCAGGGTCCGTGCCAGCGCGGCCAGCAGCAGGGCGTCACTGCCGGGGCGCGGGGCGAGGTGCCGGTCGGCGAGCCGGGCCGTGCGCGTGCGGCGCGGATCGACGACGACCAGTTTGCCCCCGCGTGCGCGCAGGGCTTTGAGCAGCCCGGGGAAGTCGGGCGCGGTGCACAGGGAGCCGTTCGATTCGACGGGGTTGGCGCCGAGCAGCAGCAGGAAGTCGGTGCGGTCCAGGTCGGGTACCGGGATGGCGAAGGGGTCGCCGAAGAGCAGGCCGCTGGAGACGTGCTTGGGCATCTGGTCCAGGGTGCTGGCGGTGAAGAGGTTGCGGGTGCCCAGGGCCTTGAGCAGGAGCGGGGGGTAGAGGGCGCCGGCCATGGTGTGGACGTTGGGGTTGCCGAGGACCACGCCGACGGACTGGGCTCCGTACTCCCGGACCAGGGCCGGAACGGCCGCGGCGATGGCGTCGTACGCCTCGTCCCAGGTGGCTTCCGTGAGGCGCCCGGCGCGGCGGACGAGGGGGGTGCGCAGCCGGTCGGGGTCGGCGTCGAGAGCACCGAAGGAGGCGCCTTTGGGACAGATGAAGCCGCGGCTGAACACGTCGTCGCGATCGCCCCGGGCGCCGGTGACGGTGCTCCCCTCGATGGTGAGGGTGAGGCCGCAAGTGGCCTCGCAGAGCGGACAGATGCGCAGGGCGGTGCGGGGCATGGACCCTCCTGGGGAGCGGCAGGCTGCGGCGCGGGCCGACGGCGCCCCGAGCATACCGACCGGTAGGGAGGTTGGGGAGGGCTGCGACGGGTCGCACCCTCACCGGTTCGCGCCGGACACCCGCGGCGGGGGCGGACCGTCGGCGGCACCGGGTCAGTCCAGCACCCTCGCCAGGTACGCCTGCATCATGGCGCGGGTTTCGGCGACGATGCCCGGGTCCCCCGCCGGGTCGGTCCGGAAGGCGAGTTGGATGAGCGCGTCGGTGGCTTCCACGGCGACCAGGACCGCCCGTTCGAGGGCGGCGTCGGGAGCGATCCCGAGATGGCGCGCGAGCAGCTCGGTGAGCCGGACGGCGACCAGGTGGTTCGGGTCGGCCGCGGGCCCCTCGGGCGGTGGCGCGGGCACTCCGAAGTCCACGAGGGCGAAGCCGGGGACGCTGCGCTTCATGGCCAGGTACTCGTCCAGCACCGCGTCCACGACGGGCCGCCAGTGGGTGCCCGGGAGCGCGGCGAGCCGCTCTCGGATCCCCTCCGCGTACCGGTCGAGGTTGCGGTGCGCGAGGGCGATGGCCATGGCCCGCTTGTTCCCGAAGAAGCGGTAGACCGACCCGATGGGCACTCCGGCGCGCTGGGCCACGGCGCGGGTGCTGAGGTTCTCGTACCCGGTCTCGTCGAGCAGTTCGGCGCAGGCGTCGAGGATGCGGGCGAGGCGGTCTGCGCTGCGCTGCTGGACCGGGGTCCGGCGCATGGGCTGGGCGGGGGGCACGGGGTCCATCATGCCGCTCCTGGTGGGCGCTCGGGTCGGCGGTCTCAGTTCAGCAGGAGGCTGAGTCCGCCGATGGTGTAGATGATCATCAGTGCGAGCAGCGGCAGTTGGCCCGCGACGGCCCTCGCCGGCGGGAAGAGGCGTACGGAGCGGTCGTGCGCCGCGATGACTCCGAGGACGTGGCCGGTGACCACGGCGACCACCTGGAGGGCGGCGAGGGCGCCGGGGCCCAGTGGCGGCAAGGGTTCGGGGGCGTTGTCAGTGCCCAGTGCCATGATTACTGTGCGTGGTCCTTCGGTGACGAGAAGGGAGAAGTAGTGGGCGGTGAGATAGCCGAGGGAGATCGGCACGAGTGAGTGCGCGAAGGCGGTCAGCGGGCCGGGGTGCGGGCCGCTGACGAGGCGGGTGGCCGCCGCGCACAGGCAGTACAGGGTGGCGACGAGGGTGACGGAACCGAGGAGTCCGAGCGTGGCCGCGGGGGTGCGGCCGAGGGGGGAGGTCTGTATCGCGTTGATCCAGGAGGGGTTGTCGGAGAAGCCGTCGTAGGCGGTGGAGCCGAGCAGGACACAGACGGTGGCGACGAGTCCGG
The DNA here is from genome assembly GCF_055567555.1 of Streptomyces sp. NPDC026522. Classification (NCBI taxonomy): domain Bacteria; kingdom Bacillati; phylum Actinomycetota; class Actinomycetes; order Kitasatosporales; family Streptomycetaceae; genus Streptomyces; species Streptomyces sp. NPDC026522. The sequence continues at coordinate 99,935 of NZ_JBVHQF010000016.1, read as the reverse complement.
GCCGCTCGGGCGTCGCGTCGAGTCCGTTGAAGGGGTTGCGGAGGACCAGGCGGCGGTCGTCACGACGGCCGAGGGGGGAGAGGCGGGCCAGGAGGTCGGAGTACGCCTCGAAGGCGTCTGCGGCGGCGAACCAGTTCTCGCCGAAGCGTGCGGCGAGGGCGAGTTGGACGGCGGCGTAGCCGCCGAGGGCGAACAGAAGGGTGGTGGTCGATGCGGGATCCGGTGAGACGAGCTCCAGCCAGGTGAAGCCGAACAGCCCGACCGCGGCGGGCCACTGGCCGAGTCCGGCGGGGAGCGGCCGGCCCGGGCCCCGGCGGGGCAGGGCCCGGGCGAGCAGCCGGTGCAGGGTGCGCAGCGGGTTGAGCAGGCGCCAGACGGGGCCGAAGAGGAGGGAGGCGGGGACGAGTCCGACCCAGAACAGGACGTAGACGGCGCCGGGAGCGGGGTTCCGCGCCGGATCGTCGGGACCGAGGAGGAGGTGGAGGAGTACGGCGAGGGCTGCGGCGAGGCCGAGTCCGCGCAGGGTGGTGCGGGTGGCCGGCGCGTCGGCCACCCGCTGGAGCCCGGCGGGCAGGGCGAGTCCGGAGCGGTCGCCGCGGAACCGGGAGGTGGACCAGAGCAGGCCGAGGGCGAGGAAGGAGACGAACAGCGCGGCGAAAGCGCCGGCGAACGCGTAGAAGGGAGATATCGGCAGATCGTGCTGGGATCCGATCCCGTGCGCGAGGAGGGTGACGGCCGGATCGGCCGGGTGCGGGACCACGTCCCGGGCACCGCGGTCACCCCCCGCGCACAGGGCGGAGCACAAGAGCGGTCGCGCTGGGGTCATCGGACGAGGAGCTGGGTCAGGACGAGGCCGGACTCGTGGGTCTCGACCTCGAACAGGCCGGTGCGGTCGGCCGTCAGGATCAGGGTGGCCTCCTGGCCTGCGGGCAGGGCGAGTTCCTTGTCGTAGCCGTGGACGTGCAGGGTGTCCGCGCGGTCGCTGGTGACCCGCAGGGCCACGCGCTCGCCGCGCGTCACCTCCATCCGGCCCGGGGCTGGGGTGACCTTGCCGGCCCGGACGGTGAGGGTGACCGTCCGGTCGGACTCCGGGGTCGCCGGCGGTGGGGTGGCGGCGTCGTGGGTGTGGCCGACTGCGCCGGGGGCTCCGCCGGTCAGCGGGACGGAGGCCTCCACCGCCTTGCCGCCGACGGCCCAGGCGGTGTGGTCGTCGGCGTACAGGCGGACGGTCAGGGTGTGCGCGCCCTCGGGCACCTGCGCCGCGGGCAGGTGGAACCAGGGGCCGTACACCCGGGCCAGCTTGCGGCCGTCGAGCTCCAGGTGGGCGTGGCCGGCCCCGGGGAGGGCGGCGCCGCCCGTGCTGTCGGGGGTGAAGCGGAAGCCGGTCACGGTCAGCTGGAGGTTCCAGCCGTCCTCGGAGTCGGGGCGTGCGGTGAGGTGTACCTGTGGCGCGCCCTCGGCCGGCACCTCGCGCAGGTGGTGGCCGGCGCCGTCCTGGGCGGGGAGCAGGGTGCCGACGTTGCCGGAGGCCTGCTCGTGGCTGGTGCCCGGCTTGTGGTGGGTGGTGGCCCGGCCCCCGCAGCCGGTGGCCGCGCCGCCCGTGAGCAGCACCAGGAGCGCGAACAGGACTGCGGTCCGGGCGGTCCGGCGGGGCCGGCGCGGCGCCCGGCGGGTCAGCGGGGCGCAGGCGTCGCAGGCGCTGCGGTCGGTGGCATGGGCGGCGGCGTGGTCGGCGGGGCGCTCGGTCACGGGGTCCCTCCGGTGGTGTCCGGTGAGTCCGGGATGGCTGCGGCGCTCAGGGCCGGGGGCGGGCCCGCCGGGACCGGGGCGCGGTCGCCGTCCGGGTCGCCGCCGGGTCCTGCGGGGCGGGCCGGGGTGGGGCCCGGGCGGGCGGAGGCGACGACCGCCCACAGGATCCAGAGCACCGCCACGGGGCCGCGGATCCAGGCGGGGCTCAGCGGGATCCACGGGATCATCAGGACGGCCTTGTCGAAGGCGTCGAGCAAGGTCAGCGCGCCGAGCAGCAGGGTCAGCCGGGCCAGCCAGGGCCGGTCCGGCCGCAGCGCCAGGCCGGCTCCCGTCCACCAGAGGCCCAGGAGCAGCAGGGCGAGCGCGGGGACGAAGGTCGCTTCGAGCGTCATGGTCGAGCCGGCGACGTCCAGCACCAGGCCCACCGCGCCCAGCAGCGACGCGGCCGTGCCGAGCCGCGAGTGGCGCAGGCGGCGGCGCCACAGCACCCCGCCGACCAGCAGCAGTACGGCGGCCACGGCGAGGGCGAGCTGTGTCTCCACCCGCTCCGGGCCGCGCGCGCCGTACCAGTCGCAGCCCGCGGGGAGTTTGCGCGCCTGGACGTTGTAGTCGGCGCAGACGAGCAGCTGGACCAGCTTGACCGGCTCGCCGGCCAGCCGCGCGGAGCCGCCGGAGACCGAGCCGCGGCGGCCTCCGCACTCGGGCAGGGTGCCGGGGGTCGAGCCGTCCGGCCCCGGTTGCCAGCAGTTGCCGCTGCCCTGGCCGTCCCACCACACGTCCATCCCGTTGGGACGGGAGGCGCCCGACTTGTCCTTGCCGAGGACGTTGTCGGCGTAGCGGTTGTGGTGGGAGGTGTCGGCCTGCTTGGACCACGCCTCCTCGCCGCGGATGAACGCGGGCACGGCGCTGAGGAAGAAGCCCGCGCGCCGTTGCCCGTACACCCAGTTGTTCTCGTACAGGTTCCAGTTGCCGCCCGCGGTGATGATGCCCGTGCCCGGGGGCATGGAGATCTGGGGGCAGACGACGCCCTGTTCGTAGCCGCGTTCGATGGGCGGCTTGGCGCAGGTGCCGTCGGCGACGTTGGGGTAGTAGTCCGCGTTGTTGTCGTGGATCAGGTTCCGCTCGAACTTGGCGTGGTTCTGGGGCAGTCCGGGGTGGCCGGGGAAGGCGCTGTCCATCGAGGCGCCGCCCATGTTCTGGTCGAACTCGTTGTCGTGCACCCAGACCGAGTCCCCGGCGGTGCCGGAGTAGCCGACCATGTTGTGGTGGCTGTGGCAGCCGGTGATCTCGATGGAGTAGCGCGGGACGTCGTAGCCGCGGCCGTCGTTGATGTTGGAGGCGCTGCCGGGGTAGATGCCGGAGTCCCCGTTCCCGTAGGACTCGCAGTTCTTGTACAGGCCGTGGTCGCTGGCGAAGGTCAGGAAGCCGTACTCGTCGTTCCAGCGGGTGAGCACGTCGTCGATGACGAAGCCGTCGCCCGCGAGGACGTACAGCGAGTTGAAGGTGGTGCGCTGGGCGGTGAAGTTGCGGAAGTAGATGCCGTTGGACTTGTCGGCCCGGATGGCGTTGAGCTTCTGGTACTTGGCGTCGATGACCACGTCGAGCCGGGAGGCGCCGGTGCCCTCGATCTGGAGGTCCGTCTTGCCGAGGACGGCGACCAGGTTCTGGTTGTGGCGGCACTGCTCCTGCTGCTCGTACGACAGGATCTGGTAGCCGAGTGCGGAGTTGGGGGCCTTGAGGTGGGCGCACTCCCCCGTCGGCTTGGGGAGCGAGGGCTCCTCCTCGTAGAGGCCGGGCAGGATCGCGATGTTCATCCCGGCCCGGTCGACGGCGTCGACGGCGTCCTGGAGGTGGCGGTAGCCGGTCTTCTCGCACCGCTCGTAGAGGGCGAGGTTGCGCTGCCTGAGGTCTTCGGGGAAGCCGGATATCCGGCGCTCGAAGTCCGGCCGGTCCGTCTTGCAGACCAGCAGGTCGGGCTCGGCCGTACGGTACCGGGGCACGGAGCCGGTTCCGTCGGGGAGGGTGACGGGGCGCTCCTCGTGCGCGGCGGCGGGGGGCGCGGCGGCGAGGAGGGACAGGAGAGCGAGGAGGGCGGCAAGGAGCACCGCCGGCACGGCAGGAATCCTGCGGGTCCACGGCATGCGCGAGAGAGTAGAGGAATGTTCACCTTTTCGGATCCCCTCGGGACCGAATCGCCCGAACTCCGCTCGCCGCCGCCCGGACTCCGCTCCCCGAGCGGACGCGGACCGCCTCGCCGGTCCTGGAAGCGTTGACGGCGGGCGGGCAGAAATCCTACTGTCAGGCATAGGATTCCTACGGCAGACCCGGGAGCGTTGCATGAGTGACGGCGGCAGCACCAGCGAGCAGGCCACGAAGACCGCGGAGGGACTGGCGTACCTCACCGGCTTCGGTAACGAGCACAGCTCCGAGGCCGTTCCCGGGGCGCTCCCCCATGGCCGGAACTCGCCCCAGCGTTCCCCCCTCGGCCTGTATGCCGAGCAGCTCAGCGGCAGCGCGTTCACCGAGCCCCGCACCCACAACCGCCGCTCCTGGCTCTACCGCATCCGCCCCTCGGCCGCGCACCCGCCCTTCACCCGCCTCGACAACGGCGCCCTGCGCACCGCGCCCTTCACCGAGACGGTCCCCGACCCCAACCGCCTGCGCTGGAACCCGCTCCCCGACCCGGCCCCCGGCACCGACTTCCTGGCCGGCCTGTGGACCCTCGGCGGCAACGGCGACGCCACCCAGCGCACCGGCATGGCCATCCACCTCTACGCCGCCAACGCGCCCATGACGGACCGGGTGTTCAGCGACTCCGACGGCGAGCTGCTCCTCGTCCCCGAGCGCGGCGGCCTGCTGCTGCGCACCGAATTCGGGCTGCTCAGCGCCCGCCCGGGCGAGATGGCGCTGATCCCGCGCGGCGTCCGGTTCCGTGTCGAGCTGCTGGACGAGGATGCCCGCGGCTACGTCTGCGAGAACTACGGGCAGCCCTTCGAGCTCCCGAACCTCGGCCCGATCGGCGCCAACGGCCTCGCCGCCGCCCGGGACTTCCGGGCCCCGGTGGCGGCGTACGAGGACGTCGAGCGGCCGACCGAGGTGGTCAACAAGTTCTGCGGCAACCTCTGGTCCGCGACCTACGACCACTCCCCGCTCGACGTGGTCGCCTGGCACGGCACGCACACCCCGTACGTCTACGACATGCGCCGCTTCAACGTGATCGGATCCATCAGCTTCGACCACCCGGACCCGTCGATCTTCACCGTACTGACCTCGCCCTCCGACACCCCGGGGCTCGCGGGCGTGGACTTCGTCGTCTTCGCGCCCCGCTGGCTGGTCGGGGAGGACACCTTCCGGCCGCCGTACTTCCACCGGAACGTGATGAGCGAGTACATGGGCCTGATCGAGGGCGCCTACGACGCCAAGGCCGAGGGCTTCGTGCCCGGCGGCGGCTCGCTGCACAACATGATGTCCGCGCACGGACCGGACCGCGAGACCTTCGACCGGGCGAGCGCCGCGGAGCTGAAGCCGCAGAAGATCGACGACGGTCTGGCGTTCATGTTCGAGACCCGCTGGCCCGTCACCGCCACCGCCCAGGCGGCGAGCGCCGAGCACCTCCAGCGCGGGTACGACGACGTGTGGCAGGGTCTGGAGCGCCACTTCCGCGCCTGAAGGGTGCCGGTCGTCAAAACCCTGCCCCGAAAGCCATGCCCGCGAAAGACCCGCCCCCGTCCCGCCCGTACGGAGAAACACCGTGACCGCCTTCGCCCCCGACTCCCTGGTGCTGAACCGGAAGCTTCCGCTCTGGTACCAGGTCTCCCAGTCGCTGCGCGCCTCGATACTGGGGCGCTCCCCGGACGCCTCGCTGCGGCTGCCCACCGAGGAGCAGCTGGCCGAGCACTACGGGGTGAGCGTGCTGACGATGCGCCAGGCGCTCAAGGAGCTGGAGGGCGAGGGGCTGATCAGCCGGCACCGCCGGCGCGGCACCTTCATCGAACCGGGCGCCCGGCGCGGGGCGCCCGTGCGGCTGCTCGGTTCGGTGGACGCGATCGTGGCCCAGCAGTCGGGCGAACGTACGACGGTCCTCGGCCACACCCGCGCGGCGGTGGCCGGGGACCTGCTGGAGTTCTTCCCGGACACCGCGGAGGTGGTCACCTACCGCCGGCTGCGCCACGACAGCCACACCGGCGAGCCGAGCAACTGGGCGGAGAACGCGGTGCTCCCGGAGCTGGCCCGCGCGATCGATCCGGCGGATCTGGAGCGCTGGCCGATGACGAAGGTGATCCGGGACGTCGCGGGCGTGCGGATCAGCCGGATCACCGACACGGTGGAGGCCCGGCTCGCCGACCCGGAGACCGCCGAGCTGCTGGCCGTCCCGCTGCTCAGCCCGATCCTGCACTACACGGGGGTGACGTACGACGAGGACGGCCGGGTCGTGGACGTCGCGCGGATCCGTTACCGGGGCGACCGGTTCTCGTTCACCGTGACCGTCGACGCGACCTGAGCGGCGCGCGGGCCCGCGGCCCGCGCCCGTTCACCGTGGGCGTTCTTCCTCCTCCGTACCCCGCTCTCCCTCCGCCTGGGAGGGCGTGCCGCGCATGGTCTGCGGGTGCCGCTGCTGCTTCTCCTTCTCGTCCATGTCTTCGTCGAGGCGCTCGCCCTCGGCCTGCGACGGGGTCGAGTATTCGTCGTACTGACTCATGGCCGCCTCCTGTCGGATATGCGTACATAGGCGTACACAAGGAGCGTAACCCTTGGCCCCGGAGCGGGCCCGGCCACCGCTGCCCGTCGATACCATCGGCCGCGTGAGCCCTGACGTACCGCCGCAGAACCCGCTGCTGGACGATCTGATGCCCTGGGCCGTACGCCCCCCGCGCCTGGGGCGGGACTGGGTCGCGGCCGCCGACCCCGCCACCCTGCGGGCCCGCTGGACGGCGCTCGCCGCAGCCGAAGGCGCGGAGCAGGAGCGGTTGTTCCGCCCCGCCCGCGGCCGTACGCCCGCCACCGGGGCGGCCGCGCTGCCCGGTCAGCGCTCCGCCACCACCCCCTTCGCGGTCTCCCCCGGCCCCTGCCCGCAGCCCGTACGCGTCCTGCGCGCCCCCTTCGACGAGCAGTGGCTGCTGCCGGACCAGCGGCTCATCGACGCGGCCCGCCCCGAACTGTGGCGGGTCCGCGACGAGCCGCAGCTGTTCCTCGTGGAGGCCCCGGAGCCGCTGGTCACCGCCCATCTGCCGATCGGCCGCCCCGGCCGTGTGCGCCCCTTGTACCGGCGCCCCGGCGGCGCGGAGCCCAACCTCGCACCGGGCCTGGCGGCCCTGCTGGGCGAGCACCACGGCGGCCCGGTCACCCCGCAGGACGTCCTCTGCTGGATCCTGGCGGCGGGCCGCCCCGGGCCCCGGGGGGCGTACGAGGTCCCGCTCGCCGCCGACCCGGAGCACTGGCGCGCCGGGCTGGAGCTGGGCCGGCGGCTGCTCGCGGTGCAGCTGCGCGGCGCGCGGGGCGGTGACCCGCCCCGGCTGCCGGGCGGGCGCCGGCCGTACGTCCGCTCGGCGGTCACGGCCTGGCCGGCCGCCCTCGCGTACGACCCGGGGACCGAGACGCTGACCCTGGGGGACGGGAGCATCTCCCCCGTCCCGGCGGCCGCGTGGGAGTACGAGGCGCAGGGCGCGCGGGTACTGGAGGCCTGGTTCGCGGCCCGCACCGGCCACCGGGCGGCGCAGGCGCAAGGGCTGGCGGCCCTGGGTCCCGCCGAGTGGCCGCAGGCCTGGACCTCGGAGCTGCTGTCCCTGGTGACGACCTTGGCACTGCTCGCGGATCTGGCTCCGCTGCGGGCGGCGTTCGAGCCGGGGCCGTCGCTGTCGCCCGCCGCGCTGGAAGCCGCCGGGGTACTGCCCCCGCCGCGCTGGGCCCGGCGCCCGGCCTCGGTCCTGGACCACGAGGAGGAGGGGCCGGGCGGCCAGTTCGCCCTCCTGTAGGTCAGCGCTGCCGCGGGCCCAGGCTTACGGCGCCCACGCCCCCAGCAGCCGCGACACCGAGCGGTCGAACGCCTCGCCCAGGTCGGCGGGGATGCCCGTCCACCCCGCGAGGGCGGCGGCCAGCCTCGGGTACTCCCCCGTCGCGATGCGGGAGGCCAGCCATGCCGTCCGTACGCCCTGCTCCTCGGCCTCGCTCCAGGGCAGGGTGCGCGCCCGTTCGGCCAGGGCCAGTTCGCTCGACACGTACGTGGCCACCGTGCCGTTGACGGCCGCGATCAGCTCCAGCTTCTCCCCGTCCGGCACGTCCAGCGGGGCCAGACAGGCCAGGCTGTGCTCCAGGTACCGCAGGGCGTTGGGGCCGAACCCGTACACCGGGCTCAGCAGCCGGGGCAGCCAGGGGTGGCGGTGCATGAGCGTGCGCGTCTGACGGGCCAGGGCCAGCAGGTCGGCGTGCCAGTCGCCGGTCGGCGGGGCGTAGGAGTACTCGCCGCTCACCGCGTCGACCATCAGCTCGTACAGGTCCTCCTTGCGCGGGACGTAGTTGTACAGGGACATCGTCCCGGCGCCGATCCCGGCCGCGACCCGGCGCATGGAGACGGCGTCGATGCCCTCCGCGTCGGCGATCCGCACCGCTTCGGCCGCGATCGAGTCACGACTGTGCGCGGGCCGGGGGCCCCGGCCGGCCCGCTGCGGGCGGGCCCAGATCACTTCGGGTTCCGCGGTGCGGCCGCCGGGCGTCATCCGCTCATCTCCTCGTCCATCGCCCCATCGTAGTTACGTACACCGTACGCAGTGCGGTAGGGTGCCACACATGACTACTACGTACGCTGTACTTAGTGAGGGTCTGGAAAAGAGTTACGGGGAGGTCCACGCCCTGCGCGGTCTGGACCTGGCCGTCCCGGAAGGCACGGTGTGCGGCCTCCTCGGCCCCAACGGCGCGGGCAAGACCACCGCCGTCCGCGTCTTCACCACCCTCACCGCACCCACCGGCGGCCGGGCCCTGGTCGCCGGTCACGACGTCAGCCGCGATCCGGCCGTGGTACGCCGCGCCATCGGGGTCACCGGCCAGTACGCCTCGGTGGACGGGGACCTGACGGGCCGGGAGAACCTGCGGCTCTTCGCCCGCCTCGCGGGGCTGCGCGGTGCGGCCGGCCGGAGCCGGGCCGACGAACTGCTGGACCGCTTCGCCCTGGGCGAGGCGGCCGACCGGGTCGCCTCCACCTGGTCGGGCGGTATGAAGCGGCGCCTGGACCTGGCCGCGGGACTGATCAACCGCCCCCGGGTGCTGTTCCTGGACGAGCCGACGACCGGCCTCGATCCGGCGGCGCGCGAGCAGATCTGGGCGGCCGTACGGGAACTCGCCGACGAGGGCACGAGCGTCCTGCTCACCACCCAGTACCTGGAGGAGGCCGACCGGCTCGCCGACGACATCGTGGTGGTCGACGGCGGCCGGGCCGTGGCCGGCGGCGCCCCCGCCGAGCTCAAGGCCCGCATCGGGTCCTACGCCGAGGTCACCGTCGCCGACCCGGCGGCCCTCGCGGGAGCGGCGGTCGTCCTCGACCAGCTCACCGGCGGCCGGCCCGTCCTGGACGGGGAACGCCTCACGGTCGGCGCCACGGTCCTGGACGCCGGCTTGACCCTGCCCCGGATCATCCGCGCCCTCGACGCCGCCGCGATCCCGCTCACCGACGCCGCACTGCGCCCGCCCACCCTCGACGAGGTGTTCCTGCGCCTCACCCGGGTCCGGTCCGGCACCGCCACCGGCACCGCCACCGCCACCGCCACCGCCACCGGCCACGCGAAGGAGAACGCGGCATGAGCACCCTGCTGTCCGACGGCGGCGCCGTCTTCACCCGGCAGTTGCAGAAGGCCCGCCACGCGCCGGCGCTGCTGATCCTCACCCAGACGATGCCGATCACCATGCTGCTCTTCTTCGGCTACGTCTTCGGCAGCGCGCTCGCCATGCCGGGCTCGGAGTACCGGGAGTTCCTGGTGCCGGGGCTGCTCGCCGCCACCGCCGCGAACGGCCTGATGACCGGTATGTTCACCGCCGCCCAGGACGCCCACCGGGGGGTGATGGACCGGTTCCGCACGCTGCCGATGAGCCGGGCCGCCGTACCGCTCGGGCAGACCGCCGCCGATCTGCTGACCACCGCGCTGTCGATGGTGCCGCTGATGCTCGTGGGGTTGGCGATGGGCTGGCGGACCGAGCACGGGCTGCCGGGCGCGCTCGGCGCCCTCGGGGTGCTGCTGCTGTTCCGCTTCGCCACGGCCTGGACGGGTACGTATCTGGGGCTGCTGAGCAAGAGCGAGGAGGCGGCCGGGCAGTTGGGCAGCGCCACCTTCGTCCTGCCGATGCTCTCCAGCGCGTACCTGCCCACCGCCGGGCTGCCCGGGTGGCTCCGGGCGGTGGCCGAGTGGAACCCGATCAGCGCGGTGGCGGGCGCGGTGCGCGTGTTGTGCGGGAACGCGGGCGGCGAGGCCGTGGCGGGAGCCGCCTGGCCGGCGGCCCATCCGGTGGCCGGGGCGGTGCTCTGGTCCCTGGTCCTGCTGGCGCTGTTCGGGCCGACGGCCGCGCGCCGCTTCGCCCGCGGCCTGAACTGAAACCGGGGCGGCCCCGTCGCGGCCTCCCGGGCCGCCGCTGAAACCGGGGCGGCTCCGCGGCCTCCCGGGGCGCCGCTGAAACCGGGGCGGCTCCGCGGCCTCCCGGGCCGTCAGCCGCCCGGCGGCCGGGCGGAGCCCGCGAGATCTCGGCACCCTGCGGGGTGACAGGCCCGGGTCCGAGCCGGTAGGCAGGCTGTCATGGCTCCTGATACGCACCCCGCGCCGCCCGCCGCCGATCCGCTGCCCCTCGACGGCATCACCGTCGTCGCCGTCGAACAGGCCGTCTCGGCCCCCTTCGCCACCCGCCAGCTCGCCGATCTGGGCGCGCGGGTGGTCAAGGTAGAGCGCCCCGACGGCGGCGACTTCGCCCGCGCCTACGACACCACCGCCCAGGGCCTCGCCTCGCACTTCGTCTGGGCCAACCGCGGCAAGGAGTCGATCGCGCTGGACCTCAAGGATCCGCGCGGGCGGGACGTCCTGCACGGCCTGCTGGACGGCGCCGACGTCTTCGTCCAGAACCTCGCCCACGGCGCCGCCGCCCGGCTCGGCATCGACTCGGCCGCGCTGTGCGCCCGTTACCCGCGGCTGATCGCCGTGGACATCTCCGGTTACGGCCCCGAGGGCCCGTACGCGCACAAACGCGCCTACGACATGCTCGTCCAGTGCGAGGCGGGGCTGGTGTCGGTGACCGGCACCCCGGACCGGCCCGTCAAGGCGGGGATCCCGGCGGCCGACATCGCGGCCGCCATGTACGCCTTCTCGGGGGTGCTCGCCGCCCTGCTGCGCCGCGGGACCACCGGGCGCGGGGGCAGGGTGGAGGTGTCGATGCTGGACGCCCTCGCGGAGTGGATGGGCCATCCCCTGCACCACACGATGCACGGCGGGAGCCAGCCGGTACGGACCGGTCTCGCGCACGCGGTCATCGCACCCTACGACGCCTACCCGACGGCCGACGGGGACCGCGTCCTGCTGTCCGTACAGAACGACCGCGAGTGGCGCCGCCTCGCGCAACAGGTCCTGTACCGACCCGAGTTGGCCGACGATCCGGCGTACGCGACGAACGCCGCACGCACCCGCGGCCGGGAGAAGACCGACGCGGTGGTGGCGGAGGCGCTCGCCACGCTCGGTGCGGACGAGGCGATCGGGCGCCTGGAGGCGGCGGGCATCGCGTGCGCACGGCTGAACTCGGTGTCCCGGCTCGCCGCGCACCCCCAGCTGGCGGCCCGGGACCGCTGGCGTGAGGTGGGCTCACCGGTGGGCCCGCTGCGGGCGCTGCTGCCGCCGATCGGGCTGCCGGACGGCCCGCCGCCGCGGATGGGAGCCGTGCCGGCGCTCGGCGAGCACACCGGGGCGCTGCTGCGCGGCCTGGGAATGACGGACGAGCGGATCACGGCGCTGCGCCGGGACGGTGTGATCGCCTGACGCTACGGGAGTCCGGTCGGCCGGGTCCGGCCGGGCTCCCAGGCGCCCGCAACCGGGCCCGGCAGCCCGGCGCGGGCGCGCCGGGCTGCCGGGTGCGGCGGGGTACGGCCAGGCACGGCCGGGAACACCGGCTGCCACCGGGAAGGGCCGGTGCACACCGGCGCCCCGAAGGCACTGCCGGAGTGCATCGGGGGCGGGACGGGGCCGGGGGTGCGGCCGGGCCGGCCGCCTCGCAGGGGCAGTTACGAGCGGCGGCTGCCGAAGAGGGTGCGCCGCAGCCGGCGCAGCGGCGCGAACAGCGCGACGCGCGCGCTCCGGCTCCGCTGGACGTGCGTGTGGTCGCGGGAGGTGAGTTCGCGCATCAGCAGCGTCGCCTCCGCGGCCTCGTGGTGCGGGACGGCGGGTCCGCCCAGCACGGCGAGATGGCGGTCGAGGCGCGAACTGGTCGCACTGCTGCCGCAGGTGATGGCAGGCACGCGAGGCGGCCTGCTGCGCATTGCTATCTGTTCCATGTCTCTCCCCACCCGTACGAGGGCACCCGGCCCGGGCAGGTTAACCCTATCGTCCCGGCGTCGCCCCCGGGTATCCCGGTGGTGTGAATTACCCCTATACCTACGGGGAGTTGACGATTACTCAGCGCAGTCGGCGATCACTCTCCGCACAGGCCGGACCGGTCCGGATCCGCATCGGCGGCTCCATTGCGGCGGTCCCGTCACGACCGGGGCCGACGCCCTCCCGCTGCGCTAACTTGGAGTGATCGTCCGGTAACGCGTACGGGGGGCTCGGGTGAGCGGAAACGTGGATGGGGACGGGCGTGTCATCGCCGGCCGGTACCGGCTGCTGGGTCCGCTGGGCCGGGGCGGCATGGGCACGGTGTGGCGGGCGCGGGACGAGGTGCTCGGCCGCGAGGTCGCGGTGAAGGAGGTCCGGGCTCCCACCGGGCTGGACGCGGCCGAGGTCGAGCGGATGTACCGGCGGCTGGAGCGGGAGGCCCGGGCGGCGGCCCGGATCTCGCACCGCGGGGTGGTGACCGTCTACGACGTGGCGACCGACGACGGCCGGCCCTGGATCGTGATGGAGCTGGTGCGCGGGCTCTCGCTGGCGGAGGTACTGGAGGGCGAGGGGCCGATGCCCCCGCAACGGGCGGCGCACATCGGCGAACAGGTGCTGGCCGCGCTGCGCTCCGCGCACGGGTCGGGGGTGGTGCACCGGGACGTCAAGCCCGCCAACGTGCTGGTCGCCAATGACGGCCGGGTCCTCCTCGGCGACTTCGGGATCGCGAGCCTGGAGGGCTCGTCCGCGATCACGATGACCGGAGAGGTGGTGGGATCGCCCGAGTTCCTGGCACCGGAGCGGGCGCTGGGCCGTGAGCCGGGTCCCGCGTCCGACCTGTGGTCGCTCGGGGTGCTGTTGTACGCGGCCGTCGAGGGGGCTCCGCCGTTCCGCCGGGACACCCCGCCGGCCACGCTGCGGGCAGTGGTGGAGGGTGAGCTGCCGCCGCCGCGCCGGGCCGGGCCGCTGGCGCCCGTACTGGAGGGGCTGCTGCGCAAGGACCCGGCCGAGCGGCTGCCCGCGGCGGAGGCGGCCCGGATGCTGCGCATCGTCGGCGCGGGAGGGACCGTACGGGCCCCGGGCGGCCCGGGGTCGGGGCCGGACGCGCCGGCGACCCGGAGGTACGCGTCGTCGGGGCCCGCCGCGCCGACGGCACCGGTGTACGGACACGGCTCGGCTCCGGGTCCCTACGGCCCCGCGCCCACGACGCCCGTCGGCACCCGGGACGCCGCTCCGCGATCCCGGCGGACGCGGGCCGGGCTGGTGCTGACCGCCGGGATCGTGGTGCTGCTCGCGGCGGTGCTGACGCTGGGGTGGCTGCTGCTCGACGACCGCGGGGGGCCGGGCGCGCCCGGCGGCGGGAGCGGCCCGGCCGGCCCGGCGCCCGCACCCACGACCCCGTCGCCGGTCCCTTCGGCATCGCCCACGGTGTCATCCTCGGCGAGCGGCAGCCCGGCGCCGGGGCAGCAGGTGACGCTGTACGTCCACACCCTGCACGGCGGTTACCGCGGCGCCTGCCCGCCGCGCCCGGCCGACGCGCCCGCCTTCACCGGCACGATCGAGGTGGCCGCCGTCCCCGCCGAGGTGGAGTACCGCTGGGTGACCCGCGGTGCGGCCGCCTCGGAAGCGGGCTGGCAGAGCGTCACGTACGAGGCGGGCGGCGCACGGACCCGGCAGTTCGACCACACCGAGTCCGGCCGCGGGGCCGGTGGCGGCTCCGACGACGCGGTCCGGCTGGAGGTGCGCCGGCCCGCCCGGGCGGTCTCGGCGTGGCTGGACTTCTCCGTGACGTGCGAGGAGGAGACCCCGTCGGCCGGGGCCTCCTCCATGCCGCCGGCTCCCTCCGGCTCCCCGAGCCCGGCGCCGGACCCGGGGAGTACTCCGTAGCGGCCGGCCGGGCCCCTATGCCTTGCCGGCGAAGACGGGCAGGTAGCCGCTCGACTGCCCGGTGGCGGTCGGGTGGTAGGACTCGCCGATGTTGGCCCAGTTGAGGCTGTGCAGCCACGCACTGCCGGAGCAGATCTCGTGTCCGGTGAAGGCGCCGGTCACCGAGGCGAAGGTGAAGCCGTGGTCGGCGGCGCGTTTGGCGATGGCGGCGTTGAGGTAGTCGGCGGCGCCGTTGATGGCGCTGCGTTCGCCCTCGGTCAGGCCCGCGATGCAGGAACCGTTCAGCTGGTAGAAGCGGGGATAGCCGAGCACCACCACGTGGGCGGCCGGGGCGCGGCCGGAGATGGCGTTGTAGACCTGGTCGAGCTGACCGGGGAGGGTGGAGTCGACGTACGCCTTGGCCTGGTTGACGCGGTTGACGCAGGTGGACTCGGACTGGAGCACACAGGTCGTCATGACGTCGGAGAATCCGGCGTCGTTGCCGCCGATGGTGATGCTGACGAGGTCGGTGCCGGAGTTCAGCGGGCCGAGCTGGCCCGAGAGCACGTCACCCGTACGGGCGCCCGAGCAGGCGACGAAGGAGAAGGTCTGCGGGGAGTGGGCGGCGGCCCACAGGGCCGGATAGGCCCGGGAAGTGCGCTTGCAGTCACCGCTCCCGCTGTCGTAGTTGCCGGAGCCCACGCCGGAGGAGTACGAGTCTCCGAGGGCTACGTAGCCGAAGTCGGCCTGGGCGGAGGCGGCCGCCTGGCCTGCGCCGAACAGGGCGGCGCCCGCGGCGAGTAAGAGGGCGGAGGTGAGGGTGGCGAAGCGCGACAGTCTCATGCTCATGTGTGCGGCTCCTAGTGGGGGTTACTCCTGAGTCGTTGGTACAGCGCACGCGGCCTGGCTGGAAGTGTTCATGCCAAGAATGTTCGGAGTCGACTCCGCTCCGAATCTTCACCGGCGAGGGGTTTGAAGGGGGAACCCGAGCACTCGATCCGGCGAAACACGGGTGCGGGAGGGCAGTTCGTGCCGGATCATGGGCGCCATGTCAGCCAACCCGCACGACGCGCTGCCGATCCGGCTCACCCTCGACGACAGCGACTCGCCGTCGGATGTCGTCGACGCCCTGTTCCTCGGCCGGTTCGCGTCCGGCGAACAGCCGTACTCGCACAGCGTCTCCATCGAACGGGTCAAGGCGGAGGCCACCTTGCTGCCGCCCGGCGCCACCGTGCTGCGCTCGGCGCGCGACACCGACCGCAGCGCCACGCTCGCCGAGGGCCAGGGCTGGACCGTGCTCGTGTCGCGCTGGAGCCGGGGCGCGGACGTGACGGTGACGGCCGTCAGCGACGAACTCGCCACGGGCGTGCTCGGCGAGGCCACGGAAGGGGCGCGGGACGAACCCGAACCGCAGCCGGAGAACGTCACCATGGGGTTCTGGTACGTCTCCCCGCGCCGCGGCCCCTACCGCACGACCCGGCAGATCGCGGCGGGCACCTGGGCGGAGGTGCGGCCCAACTACACCGCGCCGGTGGCCGAGGCGATGGACCGGCTGATGAAGGTGACCCCGGACGACATCGCGGGCCGGCTGCTCCTGCTGCACGGGCCGCCCGGGACCGGGAAGACCTCCGCGCTGCGCACGCTGGCCCGGTCGTGGCGGGACTGGTGCCAGGTGGACTGCGTCCTGGACCCGGAGCGGCTGTTCAACGACGTGGGCTACCTGATGGACATCGCGATCGGCGAGGACGAGGGCACGGCCAAGGGCCGCTGGCGGCTGCTGCTGCTGGAGGACTGCGACGAGCTGATCCGCGGCGAGGCCCGCCACCAGGCCGGGCAGGCGCTGTCCCGGCTGCTGAACCTGACGGACGGACTGCTCGGCCAGGGCCGCAACGTCCTGGTCGGGGTGACGACCAACGAGGACCTGGAGCGGCTGCACCCGGCGGTGGTCCGGCCGGGCCGCTGCCTGGCCCGGATCGAGGTGGGGCGGCTGACGCACCGTGAGGCGGCGGACTGGCTCGGCACCGACGAGGGCCTCTCCCGCGAGGGCGCCACGCTGGCCGAACTCTTCGCCCTGCGCCGCGGTACGGGTCCGACGGCGGCCCTGCTGCCGCCGCAGGGCCACGGCGCGGAGCCGGGGCTCTACCTGTAGGTCCCGTCCCGGCGGGCCCGGGGCGGGGACAATGGCGCCGAAGACCTCGTCCCGCCGTGCCCGGCGCCCCCGGGCGCACCGAACAGGAGTCCACGTGCTCGAACCGGCGCAGGAGAACCCCTACCCCGACACCTTCGTCCTCGGCGAGGGCCCGGAGCCGCACCCGCAGCTGCGGCCCGTGCTGGCGCTCATCGGGCGCTGGCACGGCCGGGGAAGCGGCGAGTACCCGACCCTGGAGCACGGGTTCCGGTACGAGCAGGAGGTGACCTTCAGCCATGACGGAAGGCCCTTCCTGCGCTACGAGTCCCGCGCCTGGCTGATCGACGAAGCGGGCGCGGCGCTGCGCCCGTCGGGGCGGGAAGCCGGCTGGTGGCGGGTCATGCCCGACGCCTCGCTGGAGGTGGTGCTGGCGCACCCGACCGGGGTCGTCGAGACCTACGTCGGCCGGGTGTCCGGTACGGAGATCGAGATGGCGACCCGCAGCGTGTCGGTGACCCCCCGGGCCAAGGAGGTGACCGGGATGCGGCGCCGGTACGCGCTGGAGGGCGGGGAGCTGATCGTGGTTCAGGAGATGGAGGCGATGGGCCAGCCGATGCAGCACCACCTGATGGCGCGGCTCAGCCGGCGCAAGGCCTGACCTGCGGCCTGCCCCCGGCGCGCGGGGCTCACGTGCCGTACCGCGCCCGCAGGGCCTCCTCCGCCGCCGCCCGGGCCTCGGCCATGGACAGCCCCAGCCGGTGGGCGCGGTCCGCGAACGCCTGCGCCGCGGCGGCCGCCTCCCGTGCGGCGGAGTCCCCGGCGGCGGCGACGAAGGTCCCGTTGCGCCCCCGGGTCTCGATCACGCCGTCGGCTTCCAGGGCCCGGTACGCCTTGGCGACCGTGTTCGCCGCGAGTCCGAGTTCCTCCGCGAGCCCCCGCACCGTCGGCAGTTTGCACCCCACCGGCAGCCGCCCGGTCCGGGCCCCGTCCGCGATCTGCGCGCGCAGCTGCTCGTACGGGGCGGCAGCGCCGGGCGCGGCGTCGATCTTGATTTTGAGGTGGGTCGAAGTCGAGGTCACGGGGCCGATTGTCCCCCACCGCCCGGTTAATTCGCAGGCGCCGAGGGCGCCCGCGCGCTTAGCGTCGGCCGCATGACCGTTTCGATCCGTGACCTGCGTCCCGGCGATCCCGGGGACGTGGAGGCCGTCGTGCGCCTGCGCCGGTCCGCCCTCCCGTTCATGATCAGCACCCCGGCCGGGGTGGCCTACGAGGTCACCTCCGCCCGCCCCGGCAAGCGGCACCGGGTCCTGCTCGCCGAGCGGGCGGACGGCGTGGCCGTAGCCACCGCCCAGGTCGGCCTCGCGCACGGGAGCCCCGGGCCGGGCCAGGGCTACGTCAACCTCCAGGTCGGGCCCGCCCACCGCGGCCGCGGCGCCGGGAGCGCCCTGCTGCGCGCGGCGGAGGAGCACCTGGCCGCCGCCGGGGCCGTGGACGCGTACGCCTGGGTCCTGGACGGGCCCGGCGACCACGCCTTCGCCGCTCGGCACGGCTACCGGCCCAGCCGCTCGGCGCACTTCCTGCGCCTGGAGCTGTCCGCGGCGGCCCTGCCGCCGTACCCGGCCGCGTTGCCGCCCGGCGTCGAACTGCGCCCCGCCTCGGCGTTCGCGGAGGATCCGCGCCCGCTGTACGAGGCCGACGCCGAGGCCTCGTCCGACGAACCGGGCGACGTACCGGTGGCCCTGGACGACTACGACAACTGGCTCACCGACGTGTGGCGCGAACCCTCGCTCGACCACGACCTGACGACGGTCGTCCTCGTCGACGGCGTCGTGGCCGCCTTCTCGGCCGCCCGGACCGACGGGCAGGGCCGCTACGGCTCGGCGATGACCGGCACCCGCCGCGCCTACCGCGGCCGCGGCCTGGCCAAGCTCGCCAAGACCGCCTCTCTGCACCGGGCCCTCGCGGCGGGCTGTACCGAGGCGCTGACCGGCAACGACGCGGGCAACGCGCCGATGCTCGCCGTCAACAAGTGGTTCGGCTACGAGATCCGGGCCACCGAGACCCGCTTCGCGAAGCGACTCGCCCCCCGCTCCGAGCAGAAGGAAGCGACGGCATGACCGGCCTGCTCACCGTCACCCTCGTCAAAGCGGGCCGCACCAAGATCCGCTACCCGGCCGAGCTCGTCACCGACACGGGGGACCGGCTGTCCGTGCGCGCTCCCTGGGCGGCCGAGGACGTACGGGACTTCGGCTTCGTCCGCTTCGAGCCGGGTGACGTGTTCACCGAGCACTTCTGGCGCAGCCGCTGGTACGCGGTCAAGGAGGTGCGGACCGGCGACGGCCGCCTCAAGGGGTGGTACTGCGACGTGACCCGGCCGGCCGTGGTCGGCGACGGCGAGATCGTGGTGGAGGACCTGGACCTCGACCTGTGGGTCTCCGGGGACGGGTCGACCGTCCTGCGCCTGGACGAGGACGAGTTCGCGGCGAGCGGCCTCGCCGAACGCGACCCGGCGGCGGCCGCCGGGGCGGTACGGGCCCTGGACGCCCTCGAAGCCCAGGCCAGGACCCCGGCCGGGCTGCCCGGACTGCTCGCCTGAGGACCGCTGCACGGGCCCGTGCGGCCGGACCCCGCACGGACCCACCGTCACTTCCCTCCCGCCCCTGGCGCACAGGAGGCGGCGTGGGTGAGGATCGCGGCCTCAACACGCCACCACTTCCTTACAGGAGGACGTCTATGGCTCGCCGCATACCCCGCGGCCTCGTCTGCGCGGGCACCGCCACCGCCGCGCTGTTCGCCCTGGCCGGTCCGGTCTCGGCCCTGCCCTCGGCGGACCCCGCGCCGACGCGGCTCCCCCAGGCCCGGGTCTTCATGGTCAACCCCGTCCAGTCCTCCGGCGACCAGACGTTGACCGACGCCAAGGACGCCGCCGACGCCGTGCCGGCCTCCGCCTACGCCCTGGCCCAGCTGCGCAACCTGGACGGCAGCGGCTCGCTGTCCGGGAAGTGGGCGTACGTCCGCTCGGACACCGGTCCCTCCGCGCAGACCGCGGACGCCGCCGGGTACGACCGCGCCGACGACCGGTTCGAGCAGGTCATGGCGTACTTCTGGGTGAACGAGGCGCAGGAGTACCTCCAGGGGCTGGGCTTCGGGAGCGAACTGCCGGGGGCCAACGACCGCGCCCAGCCGGTGCGGATCAACCAGTGGGGCGCGGACAACTCCTTCTTCTCCGACAAGAAGGCCGAGATCCGCTTCGGCAAGGGTGGGGTGGACGACGCCGAGGACGCCGAGGTGATCGTCCACGAGTACGGCCACGCGGTGCACGAGGCGCAGGTCCCGGGCTTCGGCGCCTCCCCGGAGGCGGGCGCGATCGGCGAGGCGTTCGGCGACTACCTCGCGGTCGAGGTCGGCGCGCACGCGGACGACGTATACGGCTGGCCGCGCAGGACGGACCTGGCGTGCGTCGCCGACTGGGACTCGACCGGCTACAGCCCGGCCCCGCACTGCCTGCGGCGGATCGACGGTTCCAAGGTGTACGCCGACCGGGTCGGGGAGGTGCACGCGGACGGGGAGATCTGGTCGCGCGCGCTCTTCGACATCCGGGGCGCGCTGGGTGCCCGTACGGCCGACCGGATCATCGTCAACGCGCAGTTCGGTTTCCGCGCCGACACCGACTTCGCGGACGCGGCGCGGACGACGGTCTCGACGGCGCAGCGGATGTACGGCAAGACCGCGGCGGACGCCGTCCGCGCCGCCTTCGCCGCGCGGCAGATCCCCGGGGTCGGCTAGGGCGTGTTCCGCGCACGGCCGCTGCCGAAACCGGGCACGTTCACCGGCCAGCGGATACCGCTTTACGTTCTCCGGACAACGAGAAGGTCAAATTCTTGTTGCGCACCTGCCAATCGGGGGCGACTTCCTGACACTGTCTCCACCACTGCCCCCCCACTGGCAAGCCAAGGAGCAACGAGTGACTCACCCCACGTCCTCAACCCCCACCTCCCGCAGCCGTGTTCACGTCCTCCGCGCCGCCGCCCTCGTCGCCTCCGCCGCGATGGTCGCCCTCGCCGTGCAGAGCGGTCCCGCCAACGCCGCCGCCGAGCGCGAGGCCGGCGCCACGGCCGTCCCGCTCACCGGGACGGCGCGCGCCTCCGCGATCGCCCGGGCCCAGTCCGACGCCCCGTCCACCGCGAAGGCCATCGGTCTCGGCGACCAGGAAGGGCTCGTGGCCCGGGACGTCGTCAAGGACGCGGACGGCACCGTCCACACCCGCTACGAGCGCACGTACGCCGGTCTGCCGGTCCTCGGCGGCGACCTGGTCGTGCACACCAAGAACGGTGCGCGCTCCACCACGAAGGCCTACGGCGCCCGGATATCCGTGGACACCAGGACCGCTTCGCTCGCGGCCCCCAAGGGCGCCCGCAAGGTCGTCTGGGCCGTCGGCGGAGCGCCGGTACTGGCCTGGGAGAGCGTCACCGAGGGCGCCGGCGACGACGGGACGCCGAGCAAGCTGCACACCGTCACCGACGCCCGCAGCGGCAAGGTGCTCTACTCCTACGACGCCATCGAGACGGGCATCGGCGCCAGCGAGTACAGCGGCTCGGTCACCGTCGGCACGAAGGCCAACGGCTCGCAGTTCGAGCTGAACGACACCGCCCGCGGCGGCCACAAGACCTACGACCTGGCCGGCGGCACGAGCGGGACCGGCTCCCTGTTCACCGACGCCGACGACAACTGGGGGGACGGCACCCCCGCCAACCGGCAGACCGCCGCCGTCGACGCCCAGTACGGCGCGGCCGTGACGTGGGACTTCTACAAGAACGAACTGGGCCGGCTGGGCATCCGCGGCGACGGCGTCGCGGCGTACTCCCGCGTCCACTACGGGAACGCCTACGTCAACGCGTTCTGGGACGACAGCTGCTTCTGCATGACCTATGGGGACGGCACGACCAACACCAAGCCGCTGACCTCGCTCGACGTGGCCGGCCACGAGATGTCGCACGGCCTGACCGCCTCGACGGCGGGGCTGCGCTACACCCGGGAGTCCGGCGGGCTCAACGAGGCCACCTCCGACATCTTCGGCACCTCGGTGGAGTTCTACGCCGCCAACCCGTCCGACCCCGGCGACTACCTCATCGGCGAGAAGATCGACATCCACGGGAACGGCACGCCGTTGCGGTACATGGACAAGCCGAGCCGCGACGGCGCCTCCGCGGACTACTGGGACAAGAACGTCGGCCGCCTCGACGTCCACAACTCCTCCGGTGTCGCGAACCACTTCTTCTACCTGCTGTCCGAGGGCAGCGGCGCGAAGACCATCAACGGCGTCAGCTACAACTCGCCGACCGCCAACGGCTCCACCGTCGCCGGCATCGGCCGGACCAAGGCGTACAAGATCTGGTACAAGGCGCTGTCGGTGTACATGACCTCCTCGACGGACTACGCGGGAGCGCGGGTGGCGACCCTCAAGGCCGCCGCGGACCTGTACGGAACGGGCGGCACGGAGTACCAGGCGGTCGCCGCTGCCTGGACCGCGGTCAACGTGAAGTGAGCCGCCTTCCTCAGGGGCTGCTTACCGCTGCCTTAAGCGGACCCTAAGGATCGGCCTCCGGGCCCCGATCCGGGCGGAACCGCAGGTCGGGGCGGTTAGGTTGGCGGAGGCCGGGGAGGGCCGGAACGGCGTCGGAGACACCTCGTGTCCGGGGACGCGCCGACCGGCCCTCCCCGGCGCACCCGCCCTCGCCGCCGCCCGGAGGAGACCCACCATGCGCACCGCCATCCGCACCGCCGGCCGCATCGCCGCCGCCGGACTCGCCCCGCTCGCGGTGGCCGCGTACGCCGCCGGCCCGGCGGCCGCGCACGGCTCGATGACCGACCCGGTCAGCCGGGTGGCGGCCTGCTACGCGGAAGGCCCCGAATCCCCCCGGTCGGCGGCCTGCAAGGCGGCGGTCGCGGCGGGCGGCGCGCAGGCGTTGTACGACTGGAACGCGGTGAACATCGCCAACGCTGCGGGCAACCACCGGGCGCTGATCCCCAACGGGCAGCTGTGCTCGGCGGGCAACGACAAGTACCGGGGCCTGGACCTGCCCCGGGCGGACTGGCCGGCCAGTGCCATGACGTCCGGCGCGCACACCTTCCGCTACAAGGGCACCGCCCCGCACAAGGGCACCTTCGAGCTGTACGTGACGAAGGACGGCTACGACCCGGCGAAGCCGCTGAAGTGGTCCGACCTGGAGCCGGAGCCGTTCGCGAAGGTCACCGACCCGGGGATGCGGGGCGGTGACTACGTCTTCTCCGGCACGGTCCCGAAGAAGAGCGGCCGGCACCTGATCTACAGCATCTGGCAGCGCTCGGACAGCCCGGAGGCCTTCTACACCTGCTCGGACGTGGTCTTCGGCAAGGACGGCGGGAGCAGCGTGCCCAGCTCGAAGCCGAGCAGCAGCGGGACCGGGACCGGGGCCACGGGCGGCGCCGCCGCGAGTGCCAAGCCGTCCAACGGCCCGGTCGCCAAGCCGCCGACGGACAAGCAGATCTTCGAGGGCGCGGCCAAGTCGACGGTGGAGCACGGCGGCCACGGCGACAACGACCCGAATACGAACGGCTCGACCGCCGAGTCCCCGTTCGCCTCGCCGTCGGCGGCGGCGGCCGCGGGCGGTGACCTCGCACAGACGGGCGGCGACGGCTCCACCCCGATGATCGCGATCGCCGGGGCGGGCACCCTGGCCGCCGGCTCGGCCGTGCTCTTCGCGGTGGCCCGCCGCCGCACGACGGCGGGCCACCGCCGCCGCTAGCTCAGGCGGCCCGGCCGGTCACTGGAAGACCGAGGCGCAGGTGGTCCGTTCGGCATGGGCCGGGTCCAGGGCGTTGGCCGCCTCGTGCCAGGCGATGCGGTCGGTCAGGCCGATGGCCACGTGCTCGGAGAGGTCGAGGGCGCACAGGTCCTGGAGCACGACGTTGTGCACGTTCGGCCCGCTCAGGAACCCGCTGGTGTACGGGGTCACCACCTCGTCGTACTTGGTGGCGATCACCGTGTAGGCGACTCCGGGGACGGTGTCCCCGCCCGCGTTGAGCTGCGTGACGAAGGGGGATCCGGCGATCTGGTCGGCGAGGCCCGGGGTCGAAGCGCTGATCAGGTCCTCGGCTCCGGGGAAGTAGGGCAGCAGCTGGGTCAGGCCGGACAGGGTGGTGCCGTGGTTGTCGGGGGCGAGCCCGACGAGGGCGTTCACCTTGGCGGCGCCGCCGAGGAACTTGAGGTACTGGCGGGGCATCATGCCGCCCTGGGAGTGGCCGACGATATCGGTCTTGGCGGCGCCGGTGGAGGCCAGGACCCGGTCGACGAAGGTGCCGAGCTGGACGGCGGACTTGTCGATGGGGCCGAGGCCGTTGAAGAAGGACTGGCCGGGGATCTGGCCGTAGTCGAGGGAGTAGACGCAGTAGCCGCGGTGGACGAGGTACGGCGCGAAGCCGAGCCAGTTGTCGACGGAGTTGCCGAGGGTGCCGTGGACGAGCACGACGGGACGGGGGTGCGCGGCGGACGGCTTGCAGGTCCAGTCGTTCCAGCCGCTGGTGGGGGCGGAGGCGGCTTGCGCGGTGCCGGTGGGGGCGACGAGCGCGGCGGCTGCGAGGGTGAGGACGGCCAGCGGGCGGAGCAGGCGGCGCCAGGGCAGCATCGGGTGATCTCCTTGCGTCATGGGGATGGTGCGGGGGGTGGGTCCCGTGATCCGGATCACAAGGGGAGCTGCTGCGGCTAAATTACGGGCGAGTAGCAAGACTGGGAAGTTACGCGTCGGTAAAAACTCGGGTGCCGAGTTGCCCTCCGGTCTATCGCGAGGGGCGGAGGCGTACGTGTTCCCGGGGGGCCGGGGCGGCGCGGCGGACGCGCCTGCGACCTCCCGCCCTACGAGGCCTTGCCGAAGGTCGCCGCCGGCCGGACCGTGCCCGCCCCGAAGCGGGCGTTGGCGCGGTCGATGGCCGCCTCGACCGTCAGCCGGGACTCGCGGACCGGGTCCAGGGTGAGCTGGCGGGAGACCCCCTCGGCGCCGGTCAGGTCCTCGGCCCGGAGCACCACGCCGGTCAGCCGGGCCCGTTGCAGGCCGGCCGCGTCCATCAGGCGGTACGCCATCGCGCGCAGGTCCTCGTCGTGGGCGGAGGGCTCCGGCAGCCGCCGGGTCTTCTCCCAGCGGGTGCCCCCGGCGAACTGGAGGGTCAAGGTCAGGGCCCGCCCGGCCTGGCGGCGCCCGCGCAGGGTGGCGCCGAGCCGGACGACCAGGGCGAGCAGCGCGGCCCGGGCGTGCGGGCCGTCCAGCTCCTCCCGGGAGAACCGGGTGCGGACGGCGGCCGAGGAGGGCAGGTCCCTCGGGGTGACCGGGCGCGGATCGATCCCCTGCGCGCGCTCCACAACCAGGCGGCCGGCCCGCTTGCCGAGGATCCGCTCGACGACCCCGGGCGGCACCTCGGTGAGCGCCCCGATCGTATGCAGCCCGTAGCCGCGCAGCGCCTCGGCCTGCCGGGACCCCAGCCCGTACAGCGCCTCCACCGGCAGCGGCCCGAGGAAGCCGGGCACCGCCTCCGCGGGGACGGCCAGGACCCCGCCGGGTCCGGGCACCCGGGCGGAGGCCGTCGCCGCCACCGACCAGGTGCCGGCGACCCCGATCCGGACGTCGGTGCCCAGCCGGGCCACCGCGCGCAGCCGGACCACCTCCGCGATGCGGGCGGCGTCCGCGCCGAAGTAGCGCTGCGCCCCGCCCACTTGGACCAGCGCGGCGCGCGGCGGCAGGGCCTGCACCAGCGGGGAGAACTCCCGCAGCAGCTCCAGGACCTCCCGGTAGCCCTCGCCGGTCAGCGCGGGGGCGCACCGCACGTGCAGGATCGCGCTGCTCATCCCGCGCTCCCCGGGCTGGAGTGCCACAGCTTGCGCCCGGTCGCGGGGCCCGTCCCGGGCGGCTGGAGGTCGGCCCACGGGTTCATCTCGTAGCCGGTCGGCAGGTGGATCCGGCGGCCGGGGGCGGGGGGCGCGGTGTCTTCGCGGACCGGTTCGGCCAGCTTGGCGGTGACCGCCTCCAGGCCGCTCTGCGCGCGCAGTTCGACCAGTTCGGCGAGGTTCCAGGCCGCCGTCCCGACGATGCTCAGGCTCTGCGGGCCGCGCCGTTGCACCACTCCGCGCACCAGCAGCAGGAAGGAGTGGAAGACGGTGTGGGCGCAGGCTTCGTGGCTGTCGTCGAAGAAGGCCAGGTCGACCAGGCCGGTCCCGTCGTCGAGGGTGGTGAAGATGACCCGCCTGCCGGAGCGGATGGGCGGGGTCTGGGTGGCCGCCTTGGCGCCGGCGACCAGCACGGTCCGCCCGTGCTCGGTGTCGCGCAGCCGCCGGGCCGGGACGGCGCCCAGTTCGGCGAGGAAGGCGTGGTGGTCCGCCATCAGGTGGCGCGAGGCGTCCATGCCGAGGACGCCCAGTTCGGCGCTGAGCCGCTCGGCCTCGCTGAGGTCGGGCAGCCCGACGGGCGCGGTGGAGCGGCCGCCGCCGAGGGGGAGCTGGGCGCTTCCGCGGGCGTCGGCCGCGCGCTGGGCGCCGTGCAGTTCGCTCAGGTGCAGCAGCAGGTCCCGGCGGTTCGCGCCGAACGCGTCCAACGCCCCCACCTGGGCCAGCCGTTCGGCCACGGGCCGCCCCGGGTGGGCCCGGTCCCAGAAGTCGCGCAGGGAGGCGTAGGGCTGGCCGGCCTCGATCCTGGAGGCCTCCGCCTCGCTGATGCCGTGGACGTCGGCCAGCGCGAGCCGGAGCCCCCACAGCGGCGGCACCTCGGACACCAGTTCGATGCGGTGGCGGACCGAGGACCGGTTCACGTCCAGCGGCAGTACCGGCACGCCCCGGCGCCGCGCGTCCGCCAGCAGCAACCGCTTCGGGTACATGCCGGGGTCGTGGGTGAGCAGTCCGGCGTAGAAGGCGGCCGGGTGGTGGGCCTTGAGCCAGGCGGACTGGTACGTGGGGACGGCGAAGGCCACCGCGTGCGCCTTGCAGAACCCGTACGAGCCGAAGGCCTCCACGATCTCCCAGGTCCGGGCGATCACCTCGGGCGAGTAGCCGCGCGCCCGCGCGGTCGCCGCGAACCAGACCTTGATCCGGCCCTGCGAGTCCGGGTCGGACAGCCCGCGCCGCACCCGGTCGGCCTCGTCGCGGCCGCAGCCGGTCAGGACGTGCACGATCTCGATGATCTGCTCGTGGAAGACCACCACCCCGTACGTCTCCCGCAGCGCGTCCGCCAGGTCCGGGTGCGGGAAGCGGACCGGGGCCCGCCCGTGCCGGGCCTCGATGAACGGGCGCACCATGTCGGCGGCCACCGGGCCGGGCCGGAACAGCGAGATGTCCACGACCAGGTCGTGGAAGGTGGCGGGCTGGAGCCGTCCCACCAGATCGCGCTGGCCCGGGGATTCGATCTGGAAGCAGCCCAGCGTCTCGGCCGAGCGGATCAGCTCGTACGTCGCCCCGTCGCCCGGCGGCACCTGCGCCGGGTCGTCCAGGTCGAGCTCCTCCCCCGTGGCGCGGCGCAGCTCCGCGACGGCGTGCGCCATCGCGGACTGCATCCGTACGCCCAGCACGTCGAGTTTGAGCAGCCCGAGTTCCTCCACGTCGTCCTTGTCGAACTGGGACATGGGGAAGCTCTCGCCGCTGCTGGGCACGACCGGGGTGCGGGCGAGCAGCGAGGCGTCGGAGAGCAGCACTCCGCACGGGTGCATGGCGATCCCGCGCGGCAGCCCGTCCAGGGCTTCGACCAGTTCCCACAGCCGTCCGTGCGACTCCCCCCGTACGCCCTGGAGTTCGGGCAGTTCGGCGAGGGCGGCGCGGGCGTCGCGGGCCCGGATGTGCGGGAAGGCCTTGGCGAGCCGGTCGACGGCGGCCGGCTCCATGGACAGGGCGGCGCCCACGTCGCGGATGGCGTGCCGGACCCGGTAGGTCTCGGGCATGGAGACGGTCGCGACGCGTTCGGTGCCGAACCGGTCGATGATCCGCCGGTAGACCTCCAGCCGGCGCGCGGACTCCACGTCGATGTCGATGTCGGGCAGCACCCGGCGGCGCTTGGACAGGAAGCGCTCCATCAGCAGGCCGTTGGCGAGGGGGTCGGCGTGCGCGATGCCGAGGAGGTGGTTGACGAGGGACCCCGCGCCGGAGCCGCGGGCGGCCACCCGGATGCCCATCTCCCTTACGTCGTCCACCACTTGGGCGACGGTCAGGAAGTACGAGGCGAAGCCGTGGTAGGCGATGACGTCGAGTTCCGCGTGCATCCGCTCCCAGTACCGGCGGTCGTCGGCGTAGCCGCGCAGCACCATGCCCGCGGCCGCCCGGGAGGCGAGGACCCGCTGGGCGGTGCGGTGGGCGGCGCCGACGAGCCGGGGCTCGGGGAAGTGGACGGAGCCGATCCCCAGGTCGTCCTCGGGGTCCACCGCACAGGCCTCGGCGGTCCGCCGGGTCTCCGCGAGCAGCCGGCGGGCGTCGGCGGGGCGCAGTCCGGCCGCCCGGGCGATCCCGTCGGCGGTCTCGGCCATGGCGGCGGGGTCCTTGAGCCAGCGTTCGCCGCTGTCGAGGGGCTTGCGGGGGTCGATGGGGACCAGCCGGCGGGCCGCGTCGAGGACGTCGGCGACCGGCCCCTGGCCGGGGTCGGCGTACCGGACGGCGTTGCTGAGCACGGCCGGGACGCCCTGCTCGGCGGCGAAGCCGACCGTACGGGCGGCCAGGCGCAGCGAGCCGGGCCCGGTCCCGGTGCGGCCGTGGTGGACGGCCTCCAGGCGCAGGTCGTCGCCGTAGACCTCGCGCCAGGGCGCGAGCAGGCGCGCGGCCCGGTCCGGCCGGCCCGCGGCGAGGGCCCGGCCCACTTCGGAGCCGGGGCCGAGCAGGACGAACACGCCGCTCGCGCCGCGCAGCTCCGGCCAGGGCAGGAGCGGGACGTCGGGGGAGCCCGCGTGGGCGGCGGTCACCATGCGGCACAGTTCGGCCCAGCCGGCGGCGCCGTCGCGGGCGAGGAAGACGGCCCGGGCGGCGGACTCGTCGACGAAGGCGCCGCCCCGGACGGGGTTGCGCCGCCGGGAGGAGGCCTCGGCGTGGCCGGGGCCCGAAGCGGCGGCCGAGGCGGAGACCGGGGCAGCGGCGGCGCGGGGGGATCCGGAGCCCCCCGGCCCCGCGGAGCCCGCCGCGGGCGACACGGCCAGGTCGACCCCGAACAGGGGCCGGATCCCGGCTTCCGCCGCCGCCCGGGCGAAGCGCACCGCGCCCGCGAGGGTGTCGCGGTCGGTGAGGGCGAGGGCGTCCATGCCCCGCTCGGCGGCGCGTTCCGCCAGCCGTTCCGGGTGGGAGCCTCCGTAGCGCATGGAGAACCCCGAAACGGTGTGCAGATGCGTAAAACCTGGCACCCGCGGCCTCCTGCTTCCCTTCGGTGAACACCTCCCCCGTCTCCACCATAGAGCAATTCGAATACCCGTGCGAAACAGTTGTTCGATCATCCATTCGCCGTCCGTTCCGGCGGACCCGGCCCCCGTTCGGCCCACCCCTGCTGCGCCCGGCCCCCGGTCCGCCGAACGTGTGAGACATGACCCAGCCCACCACCGACGCACCCGCGGGCCCCTCCGGCGGTTTCCTGGCCGAGATCAAGGACGCCGTCAGCACCCGGGCCTTCCTGCTGGTCCTGGGCGTGCTGGCGCTCCAGCTGGCCTTCATCACCTCCTACATCGGGGCGTTCCACCACCCCCAGCCGAGCGGGATCCCCCTCGCGGTGACCGCGCCCGCCGAACAGCTCGCCACCCGCTCCGCGCAGCGCCTCGACGCCCTGCCCGGCGACCCGCTCGACACCCGCACCGTCCCGGACGAGGCGGCGGCGCTCGCCCGGGTCAGGGCCCGGGACGTGGACGGAGCGCTGGTCATCGACCCGGCCGGGAGGACCGACCGGCTGCTGGTCGCCAGTGGCGCCGGGGCCTCGCTGTCCCAGGCGCTCGCCGAGGTCGTCGGCCGCGCCGAGGCGGCCCAGGGGCGCGAGGTGCGGATCGTGGACGTGGCCCCGGCCGCCGCCGGGGACGCCCGCGGCCTGAGCTCCTTTTACCTGGTCGTGGGCTGGTGCGTCGGCGGCTACCTGTGCGCCGCGATCCTCGCGATCAGCGCCGGCGCCCGGCCCGCGAACTCCGCCCGCGCCGTCATCCGGCTCGGCTCGCTGCTGCTGTACTCGATCGCAGCCGGGCTGCTGGGCACGGTCATCGCGGGCCCGGTCCTGGGCGCGCTGCCCGGCAGCGTGCCGGCCCTGTGGGGGCTGGGCACCCTGGTCGTCTTCGCCGTGGGCGCGATCACCCTGGCGTTCCAGGGCGTGGCGGGGGTGGTCGGCATCGGCCTGGCGATCCTGCTGGTGGTCGTCCTCGGCAACCCGAGCGCGGGCGGCGCGTACCCGTACCCGCTGCTGCCGCCGTTCTGGAGGGCCATCGGACCGGCCCTGCCACCGGGCGCCGGGACGTACGCCGCCCGCTCGATCACGTACTTCCGGGGCAACGACGCGGGCCCGGCGATGCTGGTGCTGGCCGCCTGGGCGGTGCTCGGCTCGGCCGTCACCCTGGTCTGCGCGGTCCGGCGGCACGGCCGGGGCGGCCCGGCGGTGGGCAGCGGCACGGCGGGCCCCGGCGCCCGGACACCGGGGCCCTGACCGGCACGCCGCGTCTCCCAGGCCACCGGTCGTCTCCTCGGGCGTCGTCTCCTCGGGCGTCGTCTCCTCAGGCCACCGGCTCGCCGATGCCCAGCAGGTTCCCCTCGCTGTCGCGGAACCAGGCGGCGCGTTCGCCCCGGGAGCCCTTGCTCGGGTAGTTCCCCTCGATCTCGGCGATCCCGTTCCTGGTCCGGAAGCCGGGTACGTCGACCTCTTCGAACACCACGCCGCGCCGCCTGAGCTGCGACACGGCCGTGTCCAGGTCGTCGACCTCCCATCCCATCTGGGTGAAGGTGCCCGGCGAGGACCCCGTCGACCGGAACACCGCGAACTCCGTGCCGCCGCACCGGTACAGCAGCCCGCCGGGCCGCTCGTCCACGGGTTCCAGGCCGAGCCGCTCGGAGTAGAAGCGCCGCGCGCGGTCGAGGTCCCCGGCCGGGAGCCGGGTCGCCACGCGTCCCCGGGCCAGCACGTTCTCGTCGTCTGCGTTCATGTCCCCACTGTGCCGTGGGCGATGCCCGCACGGGCGCAAGCGCCAGGGGCGGCGGACCGCGCCCCCGGACGAGCCGGGAAATTGCCGCCGGGTGCGCTCTACCGCACTCCTGCACCGAAGCGCACAATCACCCTGACTGCTCACGTCGAACGTGAGGGAGGGAGGGAGCGCGTGCGCAACCAGGTGCGCACCGCCGACGGCCGCACTCTGATGGTGGAGCGCTGGGGGGACCCGGACGGCAAGCCGGTCTTCCTGCTCCACGGCACCCCCGGCAGCCGCCTGGGGCCGGCCCCCCGCGGCATGGTCCTCTACCAGCGGCGGGTCCAGCTCATCGCCTACGACCGGCCCGGCTACGGCGGCTCCGACCGGCACCCGGGCCGCACCGTCGCCGACGTGGCCGCGGAGGTGGCCGCGATCGCCGACGCGCTCGGCCTGGACTGCTTCGCCGTCGCCGGCCGCTCCGGCGGCGGCCCCGGCGCTCTGGCCTGCGCCGCCCTGCTCCCGGACCGGGTCACCCGCACGGCGGCCCTGGTCCCGCTCGCGCCGCGGGACGCGGAGGACCTCGACTGGTTCGACGGCATGGCCGCCTCGAACGTCGAGGAGTACACCAAGGCCTACGACGACCCCGAGGGGTTCGCCGCCCGGCTGATCCCCCGCGCCGAGGGCATCCGCGAGGATCCCCGCCGGCTGCTGGAGGACCTGCGCCGGGAGCTGACGGAGAACGACCGCCTGATCGTCGCGGACGCGGGCCTGCGGGCGATGCTGCTGCGCAACTACCGCGAGGGCGTGCGCACTTCGGCGTACGGGTGGATCGACGACGCGATCGCGTTCAGCGGTCCCTGGGGCTTCGACCCCGCCGACATCCGCTGCCCGGTGCTGATCTGGCACGGCGAGCTGGACGTGTTCTCGCCCGTGGGGCACTCCCGCTGGCTGGCCCGCCGCATCCCGGGCGCCACCACCACCTTCGATCCGGCCGCCGCCCACTTCGCGGCCCTGCGCGCGCTGCCCGGCGTACTGACCTGGCTGCTGCGCGACCTCCCGGTCCCCCGGCCCGGCGAACAACAGCCCGCGTAGCCCGGCTCCCCGGTCCGCCGACCGGGTGTCCGGGCCCGCGGCCGGACCCGGAACCCTGATCCCCACCGGCGATGACCTGGCGTCAGGAATAAAGGATCTTGCCCTACGGCAAACGGCCGATTACCGCACCTCGAGAATTGCGGCAGCCTTTCCGTAGAACGCTTGACCAGGCGTCATGTCTCGGTTGCCAATAAGGTGTGGACGAGTAAAGTCCACGCTTGACACCAGCGGCGACCGCTGGTGTCGCTCCCCTGCCCATTTCGCATGGCCTCCCCGAGGACGGTGTCGTGAACACTTCCGCAACCCCCGCGACCAGCACGGTCAAGACCCCCCGGGTCCCGCTCGACCGGATCGACGTCCGCAGCGCGTCGGCGGCCGCGGCGCTCGGCCGCGTCCTGCCCTCGGAAAACGGCCGTCACGTTCAGGCACCGATCTTCAACTCTGCGCTCTGACACCGGAGCACGCGCTCTAGACTGGTGGAATGACCGGCCTGATCGCTTTTCGCGAGATCGTCCTCAAGGTTCACAGCAGATGCGATCTCGCTTGTGATCATTGCTACGTCTACGAACACGCTGATCAGAGCTGGCGAGCCCGGCCGAAAGTGATCTCCCCCGAGGTCATTTCGCAGACCGCGTCGCGGCTCGCCGAACATGCCCGTGACCATGCAATCCCCTCCGTCACGGTGATTCTCCACGGAGGGGAACCCCTGTTGGCGGGCACCGCCCGACTACGCCTCGTGTGCGAGGAGTTCACCCGCGCCCTCGCCGGGACCGCCGCGCTCGACCTGCGGATCCACACCAACGGGCTCCAGCTCGGCCGCCGTTGCCTCGACCTCTTCGCCGAGTTCGGCGTCCGCGTCGGCATCTCCCTCGACGGGGACCGCGCCGCCAACGACCGCCACCGCAGGTTCGCCGACGGGCGCACCAGCCACCCCCTGGTCCTCGCCGCGGTCGCACTGCTCCGTTCGGAGCCCTACCGCCACCTCTACCAGGGCCTGCTCTGCACCGTGGACGTGGCCAACGACCCCGTCGCCGTACTGGACGCCCTGGTGGAACTGCAGCCGCCCCGGGTGGACTTCCTGCTGCCCCACGCCACCTGGGAGACCCCGCCGGTCCGCCCCGACGGCGCCCCCGACGCGTACGCCCGCTGGCTGCTGCGGGTCTTCGACCACTGGGAGGGGCTCGGGCGGCCGGTCTCCGTACGGCTCTTCGAGTCCCTGCTGTCCACCCTGCGCGGCGGCCCGAGCCTGACCGAGTCCCTGGGCCTCGCGCCGACCGACCTGGTCGTCGTGGAGACGGACGGGACCCTGGAGCAGGTCGACTCCCTCAAGAGCGCCTACGAGGGCGCCGCCGCCACCGGCTTCGACGTGTTCCGCCACTCCTTCGACCAGGTCGCCGCCCACCCCGGGGTGCGGGCCCGGCAGCTGGGCCTGGCCGGAGTCAGTGACCCGTGCCGCCGCTGCCCCGTCGTACGTTCGTGCGGCGGCGGCCTCTACACCCACCGCTACCGGGCCGACCCGGACGGCGGCGGGAGCTTCGACCACCCCTCCGTGTACTGCACCGACCTGCGCGAGCTGGTGGACGGGGTCGAGGGCCGCACCGCCGCCCGGGAGACCGCGCCGGAACTCACCGACCCGGCCGAACTGGCCCGCTCCCAGGAGCAGCTGACCCGGATGCTGCTCGCCCGGCTGAACGCCGACCGTACGGGTGATCCCGAATGGGCGCGGTCCTGGGAGCTGCTGGCCTCCGTGGAGCGCGCCGGGGAGGCGGGCGCGGCCGCGCTGGCGGCCGTACTGGACCACCCGTTCACCCGCACCTGGGTCCTGGAGGCCCTGGACGCCGGGCGGGAGGGGCGCCCCGACGGCCCCGGCGCGGCGCGCAGGCTGGCCGCGCTGGCCGCCGCCGCGGTGCTGCGGGGCGGGCTCGACCTGCCGGCCGAGGTGCCCTACCGGGACGGCGAGGTGTACCTGCCGACCCTGGGGCTGCTGCGGCTGGGCGAACCGGGCACCCGGGGGCGGGCCGCGCTGCGGGCCGCCGGGGCCGGGTACGCGGTGCGCGACGGCCGCGCCGAGCACCGCTTCGGTCCGGCGGCGGGGGACGCGCGGTGGCTGCCCGTACGGAGCTGGTCGCCGCCCGGGCCGGACACCGCCCCGGTGGCGCTGGAGGACCTCGACCCGTACCGCAACTGCTTCGCCCGGCCGCCCAGGCTGCGGCTGGGGGCCGGGGAGGCCGAGGAGTGGCGGGGCAGGCTCGACGCGGCCTGGGCGCTGCTGCACGCCGCCGTCCCGGAGTTCGCCCGGGCCGCCGCGCCGGGGCTGACGACGCTGACCCCGCTCGCGGGCGGTCCGCGGGAGCCCGGCCGGGGCGAGGCCGGGCGGCACGGGCCCGGGGCGCTCGGGGTGCCGTACGGCGCCGGGGTCCGGGAGACGGCCCTGGCGCTGCTGACCGGCCGCCGCCGGGCGCGGCTGCGGGCGCTGACCGAGGTGGCCGACCTGTACGCGCTGGACGGTGAGTGGCAGCACCCGTCGCCGTGGCGGGAGCGCCCGGTCCCGGTGTCCCGGCTGCTGGCCGACGTACACGAGCGGGTGGCGGTGGAGGCGTACCGGCGGGCGACGGCGGCCCCCGAACCGGGGGCGGCCGACCGGATCCAGCGGGCCCTGGACCGGCTGGCCGGTGCGGCCGAGCTGACCAGCACCGGCAAGCGGCTGGTGGCGGAGCTGCGGTGGGAGTCGAAGGCGGTCGACGCGTGAGGTCGCCGGCCGGCCCGGAGGTGCCGGCGCTGGCGCGGGAGTTATGCCTGCTCGGGGTGCGCCCGGGGGCGCGGCTGCTGGTGCACGCCGCGCTCGGCGGCACCGGCCTGCGGACCGGGCCGCTGCGCGACGCCCTGACGGGGGTACTGGGCCGGCACGGCACCTTGGTGGTGCCCGCGTTCACCTCGGAGAACTCCCTCACCTCCACGGCGCACCTGGAGCGGATCGCCGGCCTTTCGGAGCCGCAGGTGCGGGAGTTCCGGGCCCGGATGCCCGCGTTCGACCGGCGGTGGACGCCGAGCCAGGGCGTGGGGCGGTTCGCCGAGGCCGTCCGTACCACTGCGGGCGCCGCGCGCAGCGCGCATCCGCAGACCTCGTTCGCGGCGCTGGGAAAGGACGCGCGGCGGCTGTGCTCCGGCCACCGCCTCGAATGCCACCTGGGCGAGGAGTCGCCCCTGGGAAAAATGTGCTGGGAGGGCGGCCAGGTACTCATGATCAATGTGGGATTTTCGGCCTGCACCGCTTTCCATCTGGCGGAGTACCGAATTCCGAAGCCCCCCTTGCGCATGTACGACTGTGTGGTGAAGGTGAACCTTCCGGGGGGACGGCAGGGGGAGGAGTGGACGACGTACGAGGACGTCGCACTGGACGACAGTGATTTCGCGGAGATCGGCGACGCGTTCCCGGATTCACGGTTGCGCAGGGGGCGGCTGGGAGGGGCCGGGGCCGTGCTCTTCTCGATTTCCGATGCCGTTGGTCACGCAATCGACTGGATGACCGAAAACAGACGCTGATTGACTGAACGATGAGGGGATGTGGCGAAGCAGCTCCGGAATGATGTTTCTTCGCTCGCATCTTCGGGACGGGGGTCGTGTGCCCGCATCAGTGCAGCCGTACTTCTTTCTCAGTTATGCGCATACGCCGAGGTTCGGGGCCGGGGGTCCCGACCCCGACATGTGGGTCGAGCGGCTCTTCCGTGACCTCTGCAACCACGTCATGGCGCTCACCGATCTGCCCGCCGGTTCGGAGGCCGGCTTCATGGACCGCGAGATACGCAGCGGTGAGGGCTGGTCGGAACGGCTCGCGGCGGCGCTCGCCACCTGCCGGGTCTTCGTCCCCCTGTTCTCGCCGCGCTACTTCGCCAGCGAGATGTGCGGCAAGGAGTGGTTCGCCTTCGCGCAGCGCGCGATCCAGCACGGGGCGCGCCACAACGAGCCGCCGCCGGAGGCCATCGTGCCGGCCCTGTGGGTCCCGGTGCCCGCCACCCACATGCCGGGCCCCGCCTCGCGGTTGCAGTTCAACCACAACACCTTCGGCGAGCGCTACGTCACCGACGGCCTGTACGGGCTGATCAAACTCCGCGGCTACGCCGAGCAGTACGAGGCGGCCGTGTACGAACTCGCCAAGCGCATCGTGCACGTCGCCGAGAGCGTACGCATCGATCCGATCAAGCCGCTGGACTACCGGGTGGTGCCGAGCGCCTTCGGCAGCAACGGCGGCAACCCCGCCCGCACCCTGCACATCACGGTGGCGGCCGCCTCCCGGCACGACCTCCCCGAGGGCCGCAGCCCCGAGTACTACGGGGACAGCGCGCTGGAGTGGAACCCGTACCACCCGGTGGCGCAGCGGCCCATCGCCTACGTGGCCGAGGACGTGATCCGCAACCTCAACTACCAGACCAGCCTGGGCTCGTTCGACGACGAGGCGGGGCACTTCGACAGCAAGCAGCCGCCGACCCGGCCGGAGATCCTGATCGTCGACCGCTGGGCGGTGGAGGACGAACCGCGCCGCCAGCGGCTGGCCGCCTTCGACCAGGAGCACCGGCCGTGGATCAACGTGGTCGTGCCCTGGAACCGGTACGACCACCAGAGCCGGGCGAAGGAGGGCGAGCTGGCGGACCGGCTGGAGGGGACGATGCCCGTCAAGATGAGCCAGGGCCGGGCCGCCTGCCGGGCGGCCGCGAACGGCGTCGCCAACATGGAGATGCTCGGGCAGATCCTGCCCCAGGTGGTCGAGGCCGCCGCCCAGCAGTTCCTCAGACACGCCCAGGTGTACCCGCCCGCGGGCGGCACCCACACCGAACGGCCGCGGCTGGTCGGGCCGATGGGGATGGACGAGCCGCCCCCGCCGCCGCTGCCGCGCGTTCCCTTCCCGCCCGACACCGAGGCGGGCGGTGACGCACCGCGCGGGACCGACACCAACGACGTCAGCGACACAGAGCGGGGGGACACGGATGACAGCCGGTCGTGACAGCCGTGGCGGACGCATCGTCACCTTCTATTCCTACAAGGGCGGTACCGGCCGCACGATGGCGCTCGCGAACACCGCCTGGATCCTGGCGGCCAACGGCAAGCGGGTGCTCGCCGTGGACTGGGACCTGGAGGCGCCGGGTCTGCACCGCTTCTTCCACCCCTTCCTGGATCCCTCCACGCTCGGGGCGACCACCGGGGTCATCGACCTGATCAGCGAGTACGCCTGGGCCGCTACCAGCCCCGTGCAGCGCGCCGACGACTGGCACAAGGACTACGCGCGGATCCAGCCGCACGCGGTCTCCCTCACCCCGGAGACGCTGGGCTGGGAGTTCCCCGACGGCGGCACCCTCGACTTCGTCTCGGCGGGCCGGCAGAACCGCGAGTACTCGGCGACCGTGTCCACCTTCGACTGGGACAACTTCTACGACCGCCTCGGCGGCGGCCTCTTCTTCGACGCGCTGCGCGCCGACATGAAGAAGAACTACGACTACGTGCTGATCGACAGCCGCACCGGCCTGTCCGACATCGCCGACATCTGCACCGTGCACCTGCCGGACGTCCTGGTCGACTGCTTCACCCTCTCCGACCAGTCCATCGACGGCGCCGCCTCCGTGGCCCGGCAGATCGACGAGCGGTTCAACGACCGCGGCATCAAGATCTACCCGGTGCCGATGCGCATCGACGAGGGCGAGAAGGAGAAGGCCGACGCGGGCCGGGCACTGGCGCGGATCAAGTTCGACCGCTTCCCGGGCGGCCTCGTCGGGGACGACCTGACCTCCTACTGGGGCGCGGTGGAGATCCCGTACCGGCCCTACTACGCCTACGAGGAGACCCTGGCCACCTTCGGCGACGAGGCCGGCCTGACCAACTCCCTGCTGTCGGCGTTCGAGCGGCTCACCGCGGTCGTCACCGAGGGCGAGATCACCTCCATGCCGGCCATCGCGGAGGACGTCCGGATGCGGATCCGGGACGCCTTCACCCGGCGCCGCCCGGCCCTGCCCGCCGACCTGTTCCTCTGCTACGTCGCCGAGAACCGGATGTGGGCCGACTGGATCGAGTCGGTGCTCACCCGGGCCGGCTTCCGCGTGGTGCCCAAGGACGTCTCGGCGGAAGCGGCCCCCGCCCCCTCCGACGGGGGCACGCTCGGCGGATCGGGCCTCAGCGTCGACAACGCCGCCCGCACGGTCGTGCTGCTCTCCAGCGCCTTCCTCAAGTCCGGCCGCGCCGTCGAGGTGTGGAACCGGGCCGCCGCCGAGGACCCGACGGGGGGCCGGCGCCAGCTGGTGCCGCTGCGGGTGGGCGACGTACGGCTGGCGACGCCGTACATCGACCGCAACCCGGTGGACCTCTTCCGCCTCGACGAGGTGCACGCGACGACCGCCCTGCTGCGCGCGGTGGAGCGGCCCATGGCCCTGACCGACACGGTCAACAGCGCCTCCCAGCCCGGCCCCCGGTTCCCGGGGACCGTGCCCAAGATCTGGAACGCGCCGCCCCGCAACACCGGCTTCACCGGGCGCAGCATCGTGCTGGAGCGGATGCGCAACCAGCTCGGCGGCGGCATGGCCGTGGTGCTGCCGCAGCCGCAGACCCTGTACGGGCTCGGCGGCGTCGGCAAGACCCAGGTGGCGCTGGAGTACGTGCACCGGTTCATGGCGGACTACGACCTGGTCTGGTGGATCTCCTCGGAGCAGACCGACGACGTGGTGGCGGCCCTCGCGGAGCTGGCCGTCCGGCTGGGCGCCCAGACGGGCGAGGACATGGCGGCCGCGTCCCAGGAGGCGATCGACCTGCTGCGGCGCGGCGTGCCCACCTCGCGCTGGCTGCTGGTCTTCGACAACGCCGACGACCCCGAGACGCTCAAGCGGTTCTTCCCGCCGGGCGGCCCGGGGCACGTCCTGGTCACCTCCCGCAACCAGTCCTGGTCGCAGTACGGTGACGCGCTGCCGGTGGACGTGTTCCTGCGCGAGGAGTCCGTCGAGCACCTCCAGCGGCGGGCCCCCGGGCTCTCCCAGGAGGACGCCGAGCAGGTGGCCATAGCGGTGGGTGACCTGCCGCTCGCCGTCGAGCAGGCGGGTGCCTGGATCGCGGAGACCGCCACGCCCGTGTCCGCGTACCTGGAGCAGCTGGCCCAGCAGGCCGCGAGCGTGCTGGGGCTGAACCAGCCGGCCGGCTATCCGGAACCGGTCGCCGCGACCTGGAACGTCTCCATCGAGCGGCTCCAGCAGCGCTCCCCGGCCGCGGTACGGCTGTTGCAGCTGTGCGCCTTCTTCGCGCCGGAGCCGATATCCGCGAACCTGCTCTACAGCAAGGAGATGATCAACGCCCTCAAGCCGTACGACTCCTCGCTCCAGGAGAAGCTGATGCTGGGCCGGGTGATCCGGGAGATCGGCCGGTTCGCGATGGCCAAGGTCGACCAGGTCGGCAACAGCATCCAGGTGCACCGCCTGGTCCAGGCCGTGATCCGGGCGCAGTTGTCGGAGGAGGAGCAGCGCGAGGCCCGGCACGCCGTGCACCGGATCCTGGCCGGCGCCCGGCCCGATGACGACGAGCCCATAGACAATCCGGCGACCTGGCCCCGGTTCAACACCATCTGGCCGCACCTGACGCCCTCCGAGGCCCGGTTCTGCAAGGAGCCGGAGACCCGCAGGCTGCTGATCGACCGGGTGCGCTACCTGTGGAAGCGCGGTGACTTCAAGGCCGCGTACCAGCTCGGCGAGGAGCTGCGCGAGGTGTGGAAGGAGATGCTGGGCGACAGCGACCTGCAGTACCTGTACCTGCGCTTCCACCTGTCGAACATCCTGCGGTCGCAGGGCCGGTTCGTGGAGGCGAAGGAACTGGACGAGGTCACCCTGGAACGGCAGCGGACCTCGCTCGGCCCCTCGCACCCGCACACGTACATGACCACCAGCGGCCTGGCGATGGACCTGGGGGCGCTCGGCCGCTACGGCGAGGCGATGGAGCTGGCGACCGCGGCGCACGAGGGCTTCGGGCAGATCTTCCACGAGGCGCACCCGCGCACCCTGGCCGCCGCCAACAACCTGGCCCTGAACCTGCGCATGGTCGGCCAGTACTCCCGGGCCCGGGAGATCGACCAGGAGGTGTTCGACCGGCGTACGGAGGTACTGGGCCCGGACCACCCGTACACCCTGTCCTCGGCGCAGAACCTGGCCCGGGACCTGCGCGAGGTGGGCCGGTACGACGATTCGGTGCAGTTGCTGAGCCGGACCTACGACATCTACAAGCGCACGCTCGGCCGGGCCTTCCCGGGCACCCTGTCCGCGGCGAAGAACCTGGCGGTGTCGCTGCGCCGGGCGGGCGATCTGGAGGACGCGCTGCGGCTGACGACCGCGACCCGCAACCGCTACCGCGCCAAGTACACCTCGGTCAACCCGGACCTGCTGGCCTGCGAACTGAACCTGGCGGCGGACCTGTTCGCGACCGGTGACCCGGGCGCGGCCCGTGACCTGGCGCAGGAGGTGGTGGACGAGTACGTGAAGGTGCCGGGCGAGCGGCACCCGTACACCCTGGCGGCCGTGAACAACCTGGCGGTGTTCCACTGGGGCACGGGCTCCGCGGACACGGCGGAGCCGATGCTGCGCCAGACGATCCGGCACATGCGCGAGGTGCTGGGCGACAACCACCCGCACACCATCTTCGGCCACCTGAACCTCGCCAACGCCCTCGCCGACCTCGGGGACCCGGAGGGCGCGCTGGAGCTGGAGCGGCTGGTGGTGCTGCGGCTGCGCGAGGCGCTCGGGGCGCACCACCCGGAGACCCTGGCGGCCGCCTCCAACATGGCGGTCAGCCTGGACATGATGGGCCGCAAGGAGGAGGCGGCCCGGGTCCGGACGGAGACCGTGGGCGAGCTGACCCGGCTGCTCGGCGAGGACCACGGCCTGACCCGCTACGCCCGCGACGAGCGACGCGTCCACCGCGACCTGGAGCCGCTCGCCGTGTGATCCGGCGCGGCGCGGCCCCCGCACGGGCCGCCCCGCGCCCCTACAGCAGACCTGGGGGGTTCGCTGTGAGCGACAGCATGACGTTCCGGAACGAGGACCTGCCGGCCCTCTTCCACCACACCGACCAGGCGGCGATCTCCCGGCAGCGGGAGTCCACCCGGGCCACGCGCCGGCAGCTG
This sequence comes from Streptomyces sp. NPDC026522, assembly GCF_055567555.1. NCBI lineage: Bacteria > Bacillati > Actinomycetota > Actinomycetes > Kitasatosporales > Streptomycetaceae > Streptomyces > Streptomyces sp. NPDC026522. The sequence goes on along the minus strand of NZ_JBVHQF010000016.1, from coordinate 59,275 downwards.
GTGCTGCTGGTCGCGGCCGCGGCGGCCGCCACCCTGCCCGCCGCGCCCGCGGCGGGCTCGCTGCACCTGTTCGGCGCGCTGAGCGCGCTGGCCTACGCCGGCGTGCTGGCGGTGGGCGTCCGGGCGACCCGGCGCCGGGCCCGGCCGCAGTGGCAGCTCAACCGGAGCGCGGCGGAGTTCATCAAGTCCCTGGCCTGGCGGTACGCGGTGCACGGGGCGCCGTTCGGCAGTGAGGTCAGCGCCCCCGAGGCGACGTACCGGACCCGGCTGGAGGCCGGCCTGGACGAGCTGCGCAAGATGGGCTGGGAGGACCCCCGGGCCGCGGGGCTGGTGCCGGAGGGCGGGGAGATCACCGGGGCGATGCAGCGGCTGCGGGGCCAGGGCTACCAGCTGCGCCGGGAGACGTACGTACGGGACCGGCTGATCGAGCAGCGCAACTGGTACCAGCGCAAGACGGAGGTGTCCCGGCGGGCGACGGCGCTGTGGTCGTGGACGATCGTGCTGCTGACCTGCCTGGCCCTGCTGTTCGCTGTGCTCGGCGCGGTCGGCTCGGGGCCGGGTCCGGCGCTGACGGCGCTGCTGAGCGCGGCCGCGGCGGCGGCGATCGCCTGGAACGAGGTCCGGCGCCACCATCCGCTGATCGAGGCGCACACGCTGATCGAACAGGACCTGTCGGCGATGATGGTGGTGATGCAGACGACGATCACCGAGTCGCAGTGGCCGAACGCGGTGTACGAGACGGAGCGGTACGTCTCTCCGCAGCACACGGACTGGCTGGCCCGGCACAGCAGTTGAACGCGGTTCCGGCCGGGGCGTGGCTCAGTCGCGGGTCACGCCCTCGCGCCAGATGACGGTGACGGGCTTGCCGAGCGCCCGGGCGTAGGCGACGATCTCGCCGGTGCCGCCGTGCCCGCGGGCCGGCTGCCCGTCCCAGACGGCGACCAGGCGGTCGCAGGACTCGGCGATGTAGGTGCCGGCGGCGTAGTACGCCTCGTCGGTGGAGCGGGCGAAGCCCATCCGCACTTCCTGGGCGGCCCGGTGCCTGAGCTGCCGGTAGCGGGCCAGGGCCGCGGCGTCCGCAAAATCGTGCTCGTAGTCCTCGCTGGGGATCACCACGGTGAGGTCGGCGCCGCATTCCAGGGCGATGCCGGCGAACAGCTGGTCCGCGCCCTCCGCGAGGCTGGAGAGCACCTCCAACGGCCCCTGGCGGCCGCACAGTACGCCCCGCAGGCCCTGCCTGACGTGTCCGAGCGCCTCGACGGGAATCGACCGGTGTCCGGTCACCCCGATGCGTTTCATACGGAAACCTGCCTCCCCCCGGAAACACGCACGCCCTGGACATCCTCCCAGAAGGCGGGAGGACGTCCAGGGGGCCGGAGGCCGGGTGGCTCAGTACACGCTGACGCCGTAGGCGTTGAGGGCTTCGACGACGGGCTGGAAGAAGGTGGTCCCGCCCGAGGAGCAGTTGCCGCTGCCGCCGGAGGTGAGGCCGACCGCGCGGCTGCCGGAGTAGAGCGGGCCGCCGCTGTCGCCGGGTTCGGCGCAGACGTTGGTCTTGATCATGCCGTAGACGATGTCGCCGTTGCCGTAGTTGACGGTGGCGTTGAGGCCGGTGACGGTGCCGCCGTGGATCCCGGTGGTGGAGCCGCGCCGGGTGACGGACATGCCGGTGGTGGCGTCGACGGCGCTGGTGATGTCCTGGCTGCCGACGGTGCCGGGCGGGACGGGCGAGTTGCTGGCGTACTTGATCAGGCCGTAGTCATTGGTCGGGAAACTGGAACCGACCGTGGTCCCGATGGTGCTGGAGTGCGAGGAGTTGGTCCACCAGGTGCCCGCGCCGTCGGTGCAGTGCCCGGCGGTGAGGATGTAGTAGGTGGACCCGCTCCTGACGTTGAAGCCGAGCGAGCAGCGCCAGCTGGACGCGTAGATGGCGTCGCCGCCGGAGAGCAGCTTCCGCAGCTTGCCCGCGGTGCGCTCGATCCGCAGGGCGGCGGCGTCGGCCCCGGCCTCGCGGCGGATCCGGGCGATGTCGGCAGCCGTGACGGTGGAGTCGGCGGTGACCACGAGGGTCCCGGTGGCGGGGTCGGTGTTCCAGGCCGTGCCGGCCACGTCGGCCCGCAGGACGGAGGCTTCGGCCGAGGCCAGCCGGTCGGCACTGAAGCCGCTGTCCTTGGTGTCCGCGCTGGCGGCGGTGGGCAGCGCGAGCGCGGCGACGGCAGCCGCGCCTACGGCGGCCGCGAGCAGCCTGGTACGGGTGATCTTGGTCCTCACTTCGTCCTCCCGGGTAAGGGATCGGGGCCCGGCGGCTGTGGGGGTGCCGGTGCCTGGGCGGGACCGGCCGGGGGCAGCGGGTGGATTCGCCGTGCCCCTGACAAGTCCCTAGAGAGACGCTGACGGGAGTGTCCTGGCGTCAGATTGCTGGAGCAAGGGCGGGTTTCGGCCGTCGCTCGCCCGCCGCGACCGCGAACGGCAAGGTGTTGCCCGGCGGGGGGAAGGGGCAGATGAAATGATCGGCGAAGGCACACGGCGGCAGCAGCGCCCGGTTGAAGTCGACGGTCACCGAGCGGTCCGCGGCGGGGGTTCCGGGCTTCAGGAAACGGAAGCGGTAACTGGAGTCACCGCTCGTGGCGTCGCCGAACACCGCCCAGAGGCTGCCGTCCTTGCGGTCCACCGCGACCTGGAGGGTGTGCTCAACGCCCCCGTGCACGAAGCTCAGCTCGCCGCCGAGGCCGAGCCCCCGGGTCCGCCCGTCGACGTTCTCGACCTGGACGCTCTGGTCCTCGCCGTAGGGGCGGAAGTGGCCCGCGAGCACGAAGTCGGGATCGTAGGGCCCGGCCTCGATGCCGCCGAAGGCACGGCGGGCGGCGGCGGCCGGGTCGTAGACGCGGACCGCCCACTCCCCCTCCCGCCGGATCACCACGAGGCGTACGTCCCCGGCGGCGACCCGCGCCTGCCCGGCCGGACCGTCGTCGGCGGCGAGCACGGCGTCACCCGTGAAGGGTTCGCCGTCGAGGCTGAGGCCGTCCCCGGACCCGGCGGTCAGGGCCACCCCGCCGTCGGTGGCGCGCCAGCGCCCCGGAACGGCCGGAATTCGACCGTCCGGGTAGTCGGCGAGCCAGTGCGTACCGGTCAGGGAGAGTGGTCCGTAAGGGGCGGACACGGTGGCCAGGCGGCGTTCGTGCCATTGCTTCCAGGCGGTGTCCGGGTCGTCCGCCGGGTAACCGCCCGCTTCGTGATCGCTCATGGCTCTCAGCCCTTCCACACGGGCGGTGGGGGGAACCTCCCGGTACTCCGTCCGGGCCTGCGCGTCACCTGACAGGCGGTCAGCAGCCGTCGCAGGGGCAGCAGCAGTCGCACCCGTCACAGCCGCCGCAGTCGCACCCTCCGCACCCACCGCAGTCACCGCAGTCGCAGTCGTCGCACCACGCGTCCCGCTTCTTGCGCGACCAAGGGCCCTCGTGATCGGTGCAGCACAGCCGGCACGTACAGAACAGCCCCACGGCCACCGCGCACCCCGCGAGCAGCCCGCGGCGCGGCTTGTTCGGGGGCGGGAGCGGCCCGCCGCCGTACCCGGCGGAGTCCGTGCCGGTGTGGGCGCAGCCGCCGGTCCCGAAGGCGCGGTCCACGGAGGTGCGCAGTTCGTGCACCAGCAGCCGGTGGGCGAGGCCCGCGTCGGCGAACTCCACCTCGCGCAGGGCGAGCCGGATGCCGTGGAGGGCGTCGTCGCACAGCCGCCGGGCCTCGCCGAGGGAGGTCCCGGTGGCCGTGAGGGGGTTCCAGGCGCCCGCCGCGGCGTCGGCGGCCCGGTCCTCCACGGCGTCCAGCAGGTGCGCGAGCCGCCCGAAGTAGCGGCCCGCCTCGGCGAGCGCCGCGGCGTTGCCTGGCCGTCCCGCGAGGATCGCGGTATGTGCGAAGGCCGCCGCGGTCGCGGTCTCCGTCGGCTCGGTGACCACCAGCACGGGCGTGCCGGGCCCGGCCAGGGCCTCGATGCCGCCCTGCCGGTCGACGGCGTCGACGAGCACCGCCGTGTCGAAGCCGAGCGAGGCCCCGGTACGGGCGCCGGCCCGGTCCCAGCCCCGGGCGACCTTGCGGGCGGCCGCCGCGATCGGGGCCCGCGCCAACAGCCCGTCCCGGTCGGCGACGTGGTCGCGGACCTTCGCGGAGGCCAGCACCAGGGAGACGGCGGCGGCGAGGCGGGCCCCCTCCCCCTCGGCCACCGAAGCGGTCCGCATCCCCCGCAGTGGACACGGCCCGGCGGTGCGCCGCGAGCCGGCGGCCGGACCGGACTGAGCCTCCGTCAGAACGGAGACCAGCAGCCCGTCGTAGTTGGTGACGATCCTGGCGAACTGGCCGTGGTCCCCCCGAAGTGCCAGGCACAGCCCGCACAGATGAGCCGTCCACTCGGCTTTGAACCGCTCCCCCAGCCGGTGCGTGCAAGGTCTGACGATGCCGAACAAGTGCGCTTCCCCCGTGTCATACGCGTGCCTGGCGGGCATGGTACCCAGCCCGGTCGTTCACCCGTACGCCCGCAGGGCTCACCCGTACGGCGTCCGCAGTCGTATTTTCACTCAGTCAGCAGCGGCAGGCGCTCGGAACCTTGACGGTGCAACGGATGTTCTGCACCAGTACCGTCACGAAACCCGTGCGCGCCGACTATCCACTTGGCGCGTTGTCAGCATCATGGACGACCATAGGGGCAGCGGAAGAGAAGACAACTGACCGCGGTGAAAGGAGGCGTCCATGGGTTCGGTGCGCAAGGCGAGTGCCTGGTTGGGTCTCGTGGAGGACAACGACGACGAGCGGTACTACGACGACGACTACGCGGAGGCCGTGGAGCGCCAGCACGGCGGCTCGGTGTCCGGCCCCGGGGACCAGTGGGTCACCGACCCCCGCGTCAAGGTGGCCTCGGAGTCCGCGGTCGAGCAGGGCCGGCGGATCGCGACCGTGACCCCCGACGGCTTCCGTGACGCGCGTGGAATCGGCGAGCTGTTCCGCGAGGGCGTCCCGGTGATCGTGAACCTGTCGTCCATGGAACCGGCCGACGCGAAGCGCGTGGTCGACTTCGCCGCCGGTCTGACCTTCGGGCTCCGCGGCTCGATCGAGCGGGTGGCGACCAGGGTCTTCCTGCTGACCCCGGCCGACACCCAGATCGTCAGCGGCGAAGCGGGCGGCCGGGCCCGCGACTTCTTCAACCAGAGCTGAGCAGGGCCCTTACCGGAAGGCGTCGAGCCCGGTGAGCGCCTTGCCCAGCACCAACTGGTGCATCTCGACGGTGCCCTCGTAGGTGAGGACCGATTCGAGGTTGGTGGCGTGCCGCATGACGGGGTATTCGAGCGAGATCCCGTTGGCGCCCAGGATGGTCCGCGCGGTGCGGCAGATCTCGATGGCCTCGCGGACGTTGTTGAGCTTGCCGAAACTGATCTGCTCCGGCCGCAGAGTGCCCGCGTCCATGCGCCGGCCCAGGTGGTGGGCGAGCAGGATGCCCTTGTGGAGTTCCAGCGCCATGTCGGCGAGCTTGGCCTGGGTCAACTGGAAGCCACCGATCGGCTTGCCGAACTGCTCCCGCGTCTTCGCGTAGTCGAGCGCGGCCTCGAAACTGGCCCGCGCCGCCCCCATGGCGCCCCAGACGATCCCGTACCGCGCGTGGCTGAGACAGCCCAGCGGCCCCTTGAGCCCGGTGACGCCGGGAAGCACCGCGTCCGCGGGCAGCCGTACGTCGTCCAGCACCAGCTCGCTGGTGACCGACGCGCGCAGCGACCACTTGTGCTTGATCTCCGGCGCGGCGAAACCGGCGCTGTCGGTGGGGACCGCGAAGCCGCGGATCCCCTCGTCGGTCTGCGCCCACACCACCGCGACGGACGCGACGCTGCCGTTGGTGATCCACATCTTGCGGCCGTTCAGCACCCAGTCGGTGCCGTCGCGCTTCGCGTAGGTGCGCATCGCCGCCGGATCGGAGCCGACGTCGGGCTCGGTCAGCCCGAAGCAGCCGATCAGTTCACCGGCCGCCATGCCGGGGAGCCAGCGCTGCTTCTGCTCCTCGGAGCCGTACTTCCAGATCGCGTACATGGCGAGGGAGCCCTGGACGGAGACCAGCGAGCGGATCCCGGAGTCGGCGGCCTCCAGCTCCAGGCAGACCAGCCCGTACTGCACGGCGCTGGCCCCGGCGCACCCGTAGCCCCGCAGCGACATCCCGAGCGCGCCGATCCCCCCGAGCTCCCGGGCCAGCTCCCGGATCCCGGGCAGCTCGGCGCGCTCGTACCAGTCGGCGATCTCCGGCAGCACCCGGTCCGCGGCCCAGCGGCGCACGGCGTCGCGGACGGCGAGGTCCTCGGGGCTCAGCAGCTCGTCGAGCCCGAGCGGATCGGTGGGTACGAAGGACACGTGGCCTCCCGGCGGCCTGGGGAAGAAACCTAGCGCCGCAAGTTTCTCCCCGGGCCGCCCGCATTTCCAGCCCCCACCGCAGCCCGCCGACGCGGGGCCCGGCTCAAGCCCGGCGCGCCGCCGAGCCGCACTCCGGCTGCGCGCCGGCCGGCCGGCCCTGCGCCGGCACCCGCGGCGGCTCCGCCGACGGCTCGCCGCACTCCATGACCCGCGGCAGCTTCAGCGCCATCACCGCCCCCGCGAACAGCAGTCCCGCGCTCACCACCAGCGTCACGTGCAGCCCGTGCACGAAGGAGTGCCGGGCCGCCGCGTGCAGCGACTCCCCCGCCGCGCCGCCGAGGCGGGCCGCGATCTGGTACGCCTCGCCCAGCGAATGCGCCGCGTTCGCCGAATCGGCGCCCGACACCCCTGGTACGTGCGCCAGCCCCGGCGCGTACGCCGCGTTCATCACGCTCCCCAGCAGCGCGATGCCCATGCCCGCGCCGAGCTGGTACGAGGTCTCCCCTATCGAGGCCGCCCCGCCCGCCTTGGCCGCGGGCACCTCGTTGAGCATGGATTCGTACGCCGCGAACAGCGTCGTCTGGAGCCCGAAGCCGAGCAGCACGAACCCGACGGTCAGCAGCACCGGCCGGTCCTGCTGCCCCATCAGGGTCAGCAGCAGCACCGCGCAGGCGGTGAGCACGAAGCCCAGCGAGACCATCGTGCGCGGCCCGATCCGCTGGAGGGTGTACGAACCGGTCGCGCCCGCGGCCATGGCGGCGAAGGTCAGCGGCAGCAGCCGCAGGCCCGTCCGCAGCGGGCTCAGGTGCAGCACCAGCTGGAGGTACTGGACGGCGATCAGCTCCAGGCCGACCAGCGCCAGCATGGCCAGCACGATGCAGCCGACGGACGTCGAGAAGGCGGCGCGGGAGAACATCCGCATGTCGATCAGCGGGTGTTCGCGCCGTTTCTGGCGCCGCACGAACAGCACGAGCAGCGCCACGCCGAGCACCAGCGGCAGCAGCGCCTGCGCGTCGGCGAGGTCCCGCTCCGCACCGAGCCGCTTGACCCCGAGCACCGCCCCGAGCACGCCGACGGCCGCCATCAGCGCGCCCAGTACGTCCCACGGCCCGTCGGCGGAACCCTTCGACTCCGGCAGCAGCCAGCGGCCCACCGGAAGGATCAACGCCATCAGCGGGATGTTGATGAGGAAGACCGAACCCCACCAGAAGTGCTGTACGAGGAACCCGCCGAGCACCGGCCCGCTCGCCGCTCCGATCGCGGCGACGGCGGTCCATATCCCGATGGCGAGCGCCCGCTCGCGCCGGTCGGGGAAGACCTGGCGCAGGATCGACAGGGTGGCGGGCATGATCATCGCCCCGCCGACGCCGAGCAGGGCGCGTGCGGCGATCAGCACCTGCGCGTTGTCGGCGAGGGCGGCGATCGCGGAGGCGACGCCGAAGAGTGCGTAGCCGAACAGGAGTATCCGGCGGCGTCCGACCCGGTCGCCGAGGGTTCCGAAGAGGATCAGCAGCGCCGCGCACACCAGCGGGTAGGCGTCGACGATCCACAGGAGTTCCATCGCGCCGGGACGCAGGTCCTCGGTGACGGAGGGGACGGCGACGTGCAGGATCGTCGCGTCGAGCGCGACCAGGACGAGGCTCACGCACAGCACGCCCAGCACCAGCCAGCGGTTGGTCCCGCCGGAGCAGGCGCTGATCCGCTGCCAGGGAGAGGCGGGGGGAACCGGAGTGCGCTCACCGTCGCCGGTCGTGTTCGTCCCCGACATGCATGTACCTCCCAGGTGATCCCTCGCACTCGGCGGACCAGCGTCTTGTGGAGCCGCGGAGGGTGGTGCGCTTGCGGCGTCCTGCGGGGTCCGGCATCGACTCGCGCGAGTGAAGGGTCAGCGTACGCGAGTTCGCCTGTCCGACACGTGGTCAAGCTCTCATCGTCGTGACGGCCCCCGTGTGGCGTGTGCCACTCCCCCTTTCCCCCTCGGTGCACGCACGGCGGCCGCCCGTGGTTCCGGTCCGTGATGCGGGAACGGCGGCGTCGATAATCGTGCCCGTGAAAGATCTCGTACTGCGTCGGGCCGCGCCCGCGCTGATCGCCTTCGCGGCGATCCGGCTGCTCGGGCTGGCCGCGCTCGCCGCGTGGGGCGCGGCGGCCGGCAGCAGCCCGCACACCTTGCTCTCGGCGCGCTGGGATTCGCTCTGGTACGCCCGCATCGCCGCCGAGGGCTACGGGTACGAGGTTGCCCTGCCGAACGGCGCCGTCCACTCCAACCTGGCGTTCTTCCCGCTGCTGCCCTGGCTGGAGCGGCTCGTCGCCGCGCCCACCGGGCTGTCGTACGGCTCCGCGGGCCTGGTGGTGTCGGTGGTGGCGGGCTTCGCGGCGGCCTGGGGGATCTTCGCCGTCGCCTGCCTCCTCTACGGTCGCCGGGCCGGGGTGGTGGCCGTGGCGCTCTGGGCGGCGCTGCCCGTCGCCGTCGTGCAGTCCATGGCGTACAGCGAATCGCTGTTCACCGCGCTGGCCGCCTGGGCGCTGTACGGGGTGCTGCGCGGGCGGTGGCTGACGGCGGGCCTGCTCGCGGCCGGGGCGGGGCTGACCCGCCCGGTCGGCGCGGCCGTGGTCGCGGCGGTGTGGGTGGCGGTCGCACTGGCCTGGCGGCGCGGGGAGCGGTCCTGGCGGATGGCGGCGGCGGCGCTGCTGGCCCCGGCGGGCGCGGCGGCGTACGTCCTGTGGGTCGGCGCGCGCACGGGCACCGGGCTACTCGGCTACCTGGACGTACAGGCCGGCTGGGGGAACGGCTTCGACGGGGGCTGGGCCTTCGCCCGGTTCATCGGGGCCCGCCTGGCGTCGCCGGCCTTCGCGGCCGGGGCGGGGCTGATCGCCGGGGTCGTACTGGTGCTGTGGCTGTACGGGCTGTGCGTGCGCGGGCGCCAGCCCGCGGCGCTGCTGGTGTACTGCGGGATCGTGGTGGCGCTGGCGCTGTGCGCGTCCGGGTACTTCGGCTCCAAGCCCCGGCTGCTGCTGCCCGCCTTCCCGTTGCTGCTGCCCGTCGCGGTGGCGCTGGCGAAGTGGCGGACGGGGCGGGCGGCCGCCGTCGTGGGGGCGCTGGCCCTGGTGTCGGCGGTGTACGGGGCCTTCTGGCTGAACGGGTCGGGTCCCCCGTAAGAGCCGGACGCCGGTGGGGTGATCACGGAATGGATCATTCCGATCCATGTTTGAGCAAAGTGATTGAGCGGCGGCAATAAACGGCGAGTAAGTGTGCGGATAATTGCCGCGCGGGAGTTCCAACCGCAGTCGAAATAGCGGGAATTAAGGCCCGCGTGAGACCAACTCCACATCACATGGTCATCACAAAGCCCGCGATTCGCCCGGGCCGCCCTTCGGCGCGCGGTAACGTCGATTGAGTGCGTACCGACCAAATGCTGACCCGTCTGGAGCGGGTCTTCGCCCGGCTGGACCGGGAACCAGAGCGACCGGCCCATCTGCAAACTCCGCGGATGAGCCGGCATCGCGTCGTGCTCCTGGCATCGACACTCGTCTTCTACATCGCGATCGTGGTGGCGGTGCTGACCACGTCCTGGCTGGTCCGGCTGGACTGGCAGATCATGTTCTTCCGGCCCTACGAACAGTGGCCGCAGCTGCACGCCTTCCTCGACTACCTCGTGGTCCTGGGCCAGCGCGGGCCCACCGCCGTCATGGTCGCGGCCTGGCTGGGCTGGCGCTCCTGGCGCCAGCACACGCTCCGCCCGCTGATCACGCTCGGCGTCGCACTGCTGCTGCTGAACATCACCGTCGGCTCCGTGAAGCTCGGCCTCGGGCGGCTCGGTCCGCACTACGCCACCCAGATCGGCTCCGCCGAGCTCTTCGCCGGCGGCGATATATTCCCTTCCGGTCACACCGCCAACGCCGTCGTCACCTGGGGAATCCTGGCCTACCTGGCCTCCACCGTGGTCACCCGCCGGGTGCTGTCGCTGGTGTCGGCCGTCGTCTCGCTGAGCGTCGGCGCCACCACCGTCTACCTCGGCACCCACTGGGTCAGCGACGTACTGCTCGGCTGGTCCGCCGGCCTGCTGGTGCTGCTCGCCCTGCCGTGGTTCGAGCCGCTGATCGCCCGCTCCGAGGCCTATGTCTTCGAGGTGCGGGAGCGGCTGCGCAACCGCCTGGAGGAGGGGCAGGTGTCCGAGCCGGTCGCCGCCGCGCTCGTCCCGCTGGTCTCCGCGGGCGGCAAGTGGCAGCTGCGGCGCACCGCCGACGCGGCCGCCGGGGCAGGGTCGTCCGGCGGCCGCGCCGCCGCGGCGCGGCCCGTCCCGCACGCCGCCGCCCGGCCGCACGTCATCCGGTCCGAGCGCACCCCGGTCACCCCGGCCGGCAGCCGCCGTCCGGCGCACACCGAGCGGGCCGGCGCCCGGAGCACCGCGGCCCGCCCGGTCGCGGGCGGCTGAGCCGCCCGGGCCCCGCGGGACGGTACGCACAGCCACCCCGCAGCACGGCGCCGCGACGGCGGGCCGGTTCACCGAACCGGCCCGCCGTTGTCGTTGATATGCCCGGTCCGTCAGCGCGACGCCCGGACGTTCCTCCGTACCGGGTCACGCTTGTGTCACGGATTGTCGACAGTTTCTTGCCGACGTCCCTTCGGCCGGGCGCCTCGTCCGGGGCCGGAAATACGCGGGCCCGCAAGGTGATTCCCGGGTGTGCGCAAGACGCTTTTGGAATTCCTCCGACGGCCGTCGGATCCGGCCCAATCCGCGCCGGGAATTCCGCCGCGCGGCCGCGGCTGAGCCCCCATCAGTTTCCTTACATTTCCTTCACCGAACGGTCGAGAAGGTCCCGCAGGCGCCGGATCCGCTCGGTCAGCTCCACCGGCTCGACCACCTCGAACTCACAGCCGAGCAGCATGAGGTGAATCACCAGGACGTCGAGGTTCACCGCCCCGGTGCGCAGCAGGCAGCTCCGCGCGTCGACCGGCTCCAGGGTCCCGTCGCTCGGCCCGACGGTCAGCGCGGCCTGCTCCGCCGACACCTTGAGCCGCACCAGTGCCCGCGCCGCGTACGCGCGCTCGGACACGCCCTGGGAGACGTACGCGGCGAGGTCCGCGGCGGGCGGCGGGCGGGGGGTGAAGCGGGGGCCGTGCGGGGGCCGGGGGTCGATCCGGTCGGCGCGGAAGGTCCGCCAGTCCTCCCGGCCGAGGTCCCAGGCGACGAGGTACCAGCGCCGCTCGGTGCACACCAGCCGGTGCGGTTCGACCGTGCGGCGGGTGACGGCCCCGTCGTGGTCGCGGTAGTCGAAGCGCAGCCGCTCGCTGTCCCGGCAGACGGCGGCGAGCCCGGTGATCACGGCGGGGTCGACGGTGGGGCCCTGCGGCCCCCGCAGCATCGGCACGGTGAACTCGTTCAGCGCGGCGACCCTTCGGCGCAGCCGGGCCGGCAGCACCTGCTCCAGCTTGGCCAGGGCCCGTACGGAGGACTCCCCGATCCCCTCGACGCCGTTCCCGGCGGCGGTGCGCAGGCCCACGGCCACCGCGACGGCCTCGTCGTCGTCGAGCAGCAGCGGCGGCAGCTCGGCCCCGGCCCCGAGCTGGTACCCGCCGCCGGTGCCGGGGCTGGCGGTCACCGGGTACCCGAGCTCCCGCAGCCGTTCGACGTCGCGCCGTACGGTCCGCGGGGTCACCCCGAGCCGCTCGGCCAGCGCGGCCCCGGTCCACTCCCGGTGAGCCTGCAACAGCGACAACAGTCGCAACAACCGCGCGGAGGTCTCAAGCATCCCCAAAGTATCCCGCCGCCCCTCCACCCCCACCGGTCAGCCCTGCCCTCCCCACCCCCGCGGCACCACCACTCCAGCCCCGCCGACCCACTCCAGCCCCGCCGGCGTTTGACGCGGCTCTTCCAGCCCCGCCGGCGTTTGACGCGGCTCCTCCAGCCCCGCCGGCGTTTGACGCGGCATTTCCAGCCCCGCCGGCGTTTGAGGCGCGGGCCCGGGCGGAGCCCGGGTCCGGACGTCAGCGCGGCGCCGCCCCCGCCGACCCCGCCCCACTCGCCGAAGACACCGGCACCGGCACCGGCGAAGCCACCGGCACCGGCACCGGCGGAGCCACCGGCGAAGCCACCGGCGAAGCCACCGGCAGCACCAGCATCGTCCCCGCCGCCACCGCCTCCGGCCGCCCCCCGAGCACCTCCCGATTCGCCTCGTAAAGCGCCCGCCAACCCCCCGCCACCTTCCGCCGCCGCGCGATCGAGTCCAGCGACTCCCCCTCCCGCACCACGTGCATCCGCCCCGCCAGCCCGTACCGCTTCGAACACACCGGCCACGCCTCCCACCCCTGTGTGCCCAGCACCTCCTCCCCCACCCTGATCTGCTGCTCCCGGCGCGCCAGATCGGCCCGCGGCGCGAAGGCGAGCCCCCCGTGCCCTTCCCAGGTCGGCTGCCGGAACTGGAGCCCCCCGTAGAACCCGTTGCCCGTGTTGACCGACCAGCGCCCACTGCTCTCGCAGTCCGCCACGCAGTCCCAGGGCCACTCCCCACCCGGCCCGCAGTCCCCCGGCCCGCGCCCGATCACCCCGGGCGACCCGGGATGCGCCGCCCCCGCGGGCCCGGGCGCCGGCGGCGGCGGAGCCGCGGTCGCGCAGGAGGGGAGTACGAACACCAGCGCGGCGGCGGTCACGGCCGCCGAGGCGGCCCACCGGGTCCGGAGGTTGGGCATCGGGCCACGCTACGCACGCCCCCGGCCCCGGCCCGCCCCGCCACGCGGCGCACCCCCGCGCCCCACCCGGACGGCCGACCCGCCACCCACCCCGCGAAACGGCCAGCTTCTACCACCAACTGGACCCAACCGAGCCACAGTTGTCACAAACCCGAAGCGCCCAGGAGGCCGTTCACCCTCCCGGGTGGCCGGTTCGATTCCGTTCCCTCAAACGGCGTGACCCCGCGCACCGCTCCCGCGTTGTGCCCGGCGAGCCGGGAACCCCCCGGCGCCCGCTCGCCTAGTCCGAGGAGCCACCCCGTGCCGCGCATGCTCGACGTCAGTGATGAGGTACGTGCCGAGATCGGTGACGAAGAAGCCGACAGGCTGCTCGTCGGCGACGACGCGCCGGGCAGTTACGACTGCACCTCCTGCCGCACCCCCGGGGACCCCGAGCGCGAACCCACCAGCACGGTGCTGTTCGTCGGCGAGGAGACCGCGGTGCTCGCCTTCGCGCACGCCAACTGCATCCCCTCGCAGGTCGTCTCCGTCTCCGAGGAGCAGCTCCAGGGCGCCGTCCGCTCCATCACGGGCGACAGTCCGGCACCGGCCGCCGCCCCGCCCGCGGCCGGCGGCGAGCCGCAGGCCGTGCCCGGCGGGCAGGCCGTCCTCGGGATCACCAGCGGCCTGGTCCTGATCGGCGGCGAGCTGCACCCCGCGCTGGTGGTCGAGCCGACCGCGCCGATCGCCCGGCCCGGCTCCACCGGCCCCGGCGACGACTTCCTGCCGCTCCTCATCGAGCAGGGCTTCATCCCGGTCACCGACACCAGCGAGCTGCCCTCCCCGCTGCACGGCTGGTCGGTGCTGCTCGCCGCCGGTCAGCTGCACGCGGTGCTCCAGCCCGGCCCGCAGGGCGGCAGCCCGATCCACTGGTGGCAGGCGCACCAGGCGCTCTCCGTCACCGACGGCTGGCGGGCCGCCGTCAACAAGACCCAGCGCGTCCTCGTCTACGCCGCCCCGGTCGGCTCCATCGGCCAGCAGCCCCGCGAGGACCTGCTCCGCGACGCCCTCGACAAGGCCGCGGCCGACGGCCAGCTGGTCGCCGCCTCGATGCCGCTGGCCGGTACGCCGGGCGCCTGACGCACGCCCTGACGCCCCCGCCCGGCACCCGCCGCAACGGCCGTCCGGCCCCTCTCCCCAGGGGCCGGGCGGCCGTTGCGGCGTGCCGGCACCCCGGCGGCGAGCCGCGTTTTCGCCCCGGTCAGGCCGCATCCGCAGGGCTTCGGGTTCGTTGGCTGATACGTGCATTCATACGACCCCACCCGCGCCCCGTCCTTTCCGAGCAGCGTCCCCCAGATGCGCCCGTCCCGGGACACCGCTCCGGCCGCCTCGCACACCCCGATCTACGACCTGCTGTACTCGGAGTACCTGCGCGCCTTCCGGGCGCTCCCCGGCGACCGTACGGGCGAGGAGGACCTGGGCTTCACCTCGTTCTCCTACGGCGGCACCTCCACCGGCATCGCGTACACCGGCGGGGGCGGCGGCTCGTACGGCAGCGGCTGGACCCGTTCCTCCTGGCAGCCGGCGGACGCCTGGCAGCCCGCGTACGCCCCGGCGCCCCAGCCGCTGCCGCAGCCCGCGTACGCGTACGCGGGGAGCACGGGCAGCGGCAACTACGAGGCCAACGGCAGCGGGCGGCAGTACCAGACCGGGATGCACCACATCCCGGCGGCCCTGCCGCCCGCTCCGCGCCGGGGCTACTGACCCCGGCGGCACGTCACCTCGTACGCCTACTTCTTCTTCTTGTACTGCGCACCGCGCTTCTCGCGCACCCGCACCGAGATGTGCAGCGGGGTGCCCTCGAAGCCGAACTCCTCGCGCAAGCGGCGCTCGATGAAGCGCCGGTAGCCGTGCTCCAGGAAGCCGGAGGCGAAGAGGACGAACCGCGGCGGCTTGCTGCCCGCCTGGGTGCCGAACAGGATGCGGGGCTGCTTGCCGCCGCGGATCGGGTGCGGGTGCGCCGCGACGACCTCGCCGAGGAAGGCGTTCAGCCGGCCGGTGGGGACGCGCGTCTCCCAGCCGGCGAGGGCGGTCTCGATCGCCGGGACCAGCTTCTCCATGTGGCGGCCGGTGAGCGCCGAGACGTTCACCCGGGGCGCCCAGGAGACCTGCTGCATCTCGGTCTCGATCTCGCGCTCGAGGTAGTAGCGGCGCTCCTCGTCGAGCTCGTCCCACTTGTTGTACGCGATCACGATGGCACGGCCGGCCTCGACGGCCATGGTGATGATGCGCTGGTCCTGGACGCTGATGGTCTCGGTCGAGTCGATCAGGATGACCGCGACCTCCGCCTTCTCGACGGCGGCGGCCGTGCGCAGCGAGGCGTAGTAGTCGGCGCCCTGCTGGAGGTGGACCTTCTTGCGGATGCCGGCGGTGTCGACGAACTTCCAGGTCACGCCGCCGAGCTGGATCAGCTCGTCGACCGGGTCGCGGGTGGTGCCGGCCAGTTCGTTGACGACGACGCGGTCCTCCTTGGCGACCTTGTTCAGGAGGGAGGACTTGCCGACGTTGGGGCGGCCGATCAGCGCGATGCGGCGCGGTCCGCCGAGCGGGGCGGCGCCGAAGGTCTGGGCGGGCGCCTCGGGCAGCGCGTCGAGGACGGCGTCGAGCATGTCGCCCGTGCCGCGGCCGTGCAGGGAGGACACCGGGTGCGGCAGGCCGAGGCCGAGGGACCACAGGGAGGCGGCGTCGGATTCGCCGCTCAGGCCGTCGACCTTGTTGGCGCACAGCACGACGGGCTTGCCGGCCCGGCGCAGCAGCTTGACGACGGCCTCGTCGCTGTCGGTGGCGCCGACCTTGGCGTCCACGACGAAGACGACCGCGTCGGCGGTCTCGATGGCGTACTCGGCCTGGGCGGCCACGGCCGCGTCGATGCCGAGGACGTCCTGCTCCCAGCCGCCGGTGTCGACGACCTTGAACCGGCGGCCGGCCCATTCGGCCTCGTACGTGACGCGGTCGCGGGTGACGCCGGGCTTGTCCTCGACGACCGCCTCGCGACGGCCGATGATGCGGTTCACCAGGGTCGACTTGCCGACGTTCGGGCGGCCGACGACGGCGAGGACGGGGAGCGGGCCGTGGCCGGCCTCCTCGATCGCGCCTTCGACGTCTTCGAGGTCGAAGCCTTCCTCCGCGGCGAGCTCCATGAACTCCGCGTACTCGGCGTCGCCAAGTGCTCCGTGGTCGTGCTGGTCGTTCATGAAGTCCGTTCCTCGTCGTCCGTGGTGGTCGGTGGCAACCGCGCAGCGCGGTTCCACTACTAGGTCAAGTCTCGCTCAGCGCCCGGTGAGGCGCTTGGCGTCGGCCAGGTGGGCGGTCAGCCGGTCCTGGATGCGTACGGTGGCCCCGTCCAGCGCGGTGCGCGTGCGGCGGCCGGTGCCGTCCCCGGCGTCGAAGGCGGAGCCGAAGACGACGTCCACCCGGCTCTTGAAGGCGGGGAGTCCCTTCACCAGCCTGCCGCGGCTCTCGGTGCTGCCGAGGACGGCGACAGGCACGATGGGCGCGCCGCTGCGGACCGCGAAGTACGCGAGCCCGGCGCGGAGCGAGGCGAAGTCGCCGTCACCGCGGGTGCCCTCGGGGAAGATCCCGAGCGCGCCGCCGTTCTCCAGGACGCCGAGGGCGCGGCTGACGGCGGTCCGGTCGGTCCCGGTCCGGTCCACCTTCACCTGCCCGATCCCGTCCAGGAAGGGGCCGAGGGGGCCGACGTACGCTTCCTTCTTGATCAGGAAGTGCAGCGGCCGCGGCGCGGTGCCCATGACCATGGGGCCGTCTATGTTGTGGGAGTGATTCACGGCGAGGATCACGGGGCCCGTGGCGGGCACCCGCCAAGCGCCCAGTACGCGCGGCTTCCACAGCCCGTACATCAGGCCGATGCCGATCCGCCGCCCGACCGCCGCACCCTTGAGGGAGGGCGTATCGCTCACCTGCGTACCGCCCGCTTCTCTTCCACCAGGGTGACAACGCACTCGATGACCTGCTCCAGCGTCAGCTCGGTGGTGTCCACCTCGACGGCGTCGGCGGCCTTGGCGAGCGGGGAGGTCTTGCGTCCGGAGTCGGCCGCGTCCCGCTTGATCAGGGCTTCCTTGGTCGCCGCGAGGTCCGTGGCCCCCTTGCCGAGCAGCTCGCCGTTGCGGCGGGCGGCCCGGGCTTCGGCGGAGGCGGTGAGGAAGACCTTGAGGTCGGCGCCGGGCAAGACGGTGGTCCCGATGTCCCGGCCCTCGACGACGATGCCGTCGGCGTTCTGGGCGGCCTCGGCCGCGATGGAGCGCTGGAGGTCGGTGATCAGGGTGCGCACCTCGGGTACGGCGCTGACGGCGCTGACCTTGGAGGTGACCTCCTGGGTGCGGATCGGGCCGGCGGCGTCGAGGCCGTCGACCGTGATCGTGGGCGCGCTCGGGTCCGTGCCGGACACGATGGCGGGCTTGCCGGCCGCGAGGGCGATCGCCTGCGGGTCGTCGGTGTCGACGCCGTTGGTGATCATCCACCAGGTGATGGCCCGGTACTGGGCACCGGTGTCCAGGTAGCGCAGGCCGAGCTTGGCGGCCACGGCCTTGGACGTGCTGGACTTGCCCGTGCCGGAGGGACCGTCGATGGCGACGATCACGGCGGCCGGAGCTGCGGTTTCCACGGTGCGGGCACCTTCCTGGTTGCGCGTACGTGTCCGGGCGCGCCAAGAGCGCCCCTCCTCCAGGTTACCGGGCATTTCCAGCGCCCCCACCGCCCGGCCGGAGCCCGGCCTCCCGGACGGCGCCCCACGGGCCCCGGGCGGCCCGGGCGCCGCTGCCGGCCCGTGCCCTACCGCCGGCCGTGCCCTACTGCTGGCGCAGCGCCCAGCCGCGCTCGCGCAGCTCGGCCTCCAGGCCGGGGACGGCGCGCGGCTCCACCATCAGCTGCACCAGGCCCGCCTGCTGGCCCGTCGCGTGCTCGATCCGTACGTCCTCGATGTTGACCCCGGCCCGGCCCGCGTCCGCGAAGATCCGCGCCAGCTCGCCCGGGCGGTCGCTGATGAACACGCCGACCGTCTCGTACGCCATGGGCGCCGCCCCGTGCTTGCCCGGGACCCGGACCCGGCCGGCGTTGCCCCGCTTCAGCACGTCCTCGATGCCGGCGGCGCCGCCGCGCCGCTCGGCCTCGTCGCCGGACTGGAGTCCGCGCAGGGCCTCCACCGTCTCGGCCAGGTCGGCGGCGATCCCGGCGAGCACGTCGGCGACCGGACCGGGGTTGGCGGACAGGATCTCCACCCACATCCGCGGGTCGGAGGCCGCGATCCGGGTCACGTCCCGGATGCCCTGTCCGCAGAGCCGGACCGCCGTCTCGTCCGCCTCCTCCAGCCGCGCCGCCACCATGCTCGACACCAGCTGCGGGGTGTGCGAGACCAGCGCCACCGCCCGGTCGTGCGCGTCCGCGTCCATCACCACCGGGACGGCCCGGCACAGGGCCACCAGCTCCAGCGCCAGGTTCAGCACCTCGTGGTCGGTGTCCCGGGTCGGGGTGAGCACCCAGGGCCGGCCCTCGAACAGGTCCGCCGTCGCCGCGAGGGGGCCCGAGCGCTCCTTGCCGGCCATCGGGTGGGTGCCGATGTACGCCGACGCGTCCACGCCGAGCGCGGTCAGCTCCCGCCGGGGTCCGCCCTTGACGCTCGCGACGTCCACGTACGCCCGGGCGAGGCCGCGCCCGATCGCGTCGGCCAGCGCCGCCGCGACGTGCGCGGGCGGTACGGCCACGATCGCGAGGTCGACCGTGCCTTCGAGGGGCTCGTCGGTGCCGGCGCCCAGCGCCGCGGCCGTCCGGGCCTGCGCCGGATCGTGGTCGACGAGGTGGACGGTGATCCCCCGGGCGGTCAGGGCGAGCGCCGCGGAGGTGCCGATCAGTCCGGTTCCGATGACGACGGCGGTTCTCACGGGGCGCTCCAGGGTGATCGCATGACTTCGGGCCTGACTCAGGGTAGCCAGCCCCGGGCGGCCGGGGTCCGCCGCCCGCTGCGGTAGAACGGGCGGCATGATCTTCCACATCGTCCCGCTCGCCGACTGGACCGCCGCGCCCGATCTGCCGTACGCCCCGCCCTCGCTCGCCGCGGAGGGGTTCGTGCACTGCTCGGCGGACCGCGCGACCGCCCTCGCGATCGTCGAGTCCCATTACCGGGAGACGCCCGGGACCCTGCTGGCCGTGGAGCTCGACGAGGGCGCGCTGCTCCCGGAGGTCCGCCGTGCGGGTGAATCCGGCGGCCGCTATCCGCACGTCCACGGACCGTTGAACCGGGACGCGGTGGGCCGCGTGTGGGAAGTCGTACGCACACCAGGCCGTCCCGCCTCACTGGCCCCATGGCGGCCGGGAATCTGAGGGCGGGGCGGACAGCATGGCGCGGCGGGCTTCTCCTGGGGGCCGGCGCACGCCAGGATGCTGCTCGCCCAGCGGCCACGAAGCGAGGAGAACGTTCCATGAGCGACCCCACACCCACCGCCCGTCGCACCGTTCTGGCGGCGGGGGCAGTGGTCCTGGCCGGCGGCGCATTGGCCGCCTGCGGCAGTGCGGACAAGCCGAAGGACCAGGCCCCCAGCTCCCCGGCCGGCGATGGCGGCGCCTCGCCCACGCCCTCCTCGGGAGGCGCCGCCAAGCCCCTGCTGAAGTCCTCCGACGTACCCGTCGGGGGCGGGAGGATCCTGAAGGCCGAGAAGCTGGTGGTCACCCAGCCGACGGCAGGCTCCTTCCGCTGCTTCTCGGCGGTGTGCACGCACGAGGGCTGCATCGTGGGCACGGTGCAGAGCGGCACCATCGACTGCCCCTGCCACGGCAGCAAGTTCCAGATCGCCGACGGCGCGGTGGCGCACGGCCCCGCCACCCGGCCGCTCCCGGAAAAGCAGATCACCGTGGCCCCGGACGGCAATATCTCCCTCGCGTAGGGGGCCGCGCCCGCCTACGCTCCGGGGATGAACGAGGCGACCACACCCGAGGAGACCCGTCTCGCCCTCGTACGCGACCACACCGTCTACGCGTGCGTCATGGGCTCCCGGGCGTTCGGCCTGGCGACGGAGGCGAGCGACACCGACCGGCGCGGTGTCTACCTCGCCCCGACGCCGCTGTTCTGGCGGTTCGAGAAGCCGCCCACCCATGTGGAGGGGCCCCGGGACGAGGAGTTCTCCTGGGAGCTGGAACGCTTCTGCGAGCTCGCCCTGCGCGCCAATCCGAACGTCCTGGAGTGCCTGCACTCCCCGCTGGTGGAGCGGCTCACCCCGGTGGGCGAGGAGCTCCGCTCCCTGCGCCCGGCCTTCCTCTCCCGCCAGGCCCACACCAGCTTCACCCGCTATGCCGCGAGCCAGCACCGCAAACTCCTCGCGGACGTCCGGATCCACGGCGCCCCGCGCTGGAAGCACGCCATGCACCTGCTGCGCCTGCTCCTGTCCTGCCGCGACCTGCTGCGCACGGGCCGGCTGACGATCGACGTGACCCCGCACCGCGACCGGCTCCTCGCGGTCAGGCGCGGCGAGCTGAGTTGGGCCGAGACCGATGCCTGGATGTCCCGCCTCACGCAGGAGTGCGAGTCCGCCCTGCCCACCAGCCCGCTTCCGGCCGGGCCGGACACCGCCCGGGTGGCGGACTTCCTGCACCGCGCCCGCCGCGCGTCGGCCGGTTAGCGCCGCTCAGGCGTCCCAGAGCGCGCCGAACTCCAGCAGCTCGTCGCGGTGTTCGATCCGGTCCTGCCAGTCGGCGGGCCAGGCCGCCGCGCCGAGGTGGGCGCCCGCGAAGGCACCGGCGAGGCAGGCGAGGGAATCGGAGTCGCCCTGGGTGCAGGCGGCGCGGCGCAGGGCGAGCAGCGGTGACTCGGGGAAGAGGAGGAAACACTGCAGGGCCGTGGCGAGGGCCTCTTCGGCGATCCAGCCGTCGCCCGTGGTGAGGCACGGGTCCGTTTCGGGGGACGGGTCGCGCAGGGCCGCGGCGAGGCGGTCCAGGACGGCGAGGCAGTCGTCCCAGCCCCGCGCGATGAAGGACTCCGGGGTGGCGTCCGAGCCGGTGCGCATCCACAGGTCGCCCAGCCAGCGCTCGTGGTAGCGGGTGCGGTTGTCCAGGGCGTACGAGCGCAGCAGGCCCACCAGCCCCGTGGGCTCCGCGCCGCGCGCCAGCAGGTGGACGGCGCGCGCCGTCAGGTCGGAGGCGGCCAGCGCCGTCGGGTGGCCGTGCGTGAGGGCCGACTGGAGCTGGGCGGCGCCCGCCCGCTCCTCCTCCGTCCAGCCGGGTACCAGGCCCACGGGGGCGACCCGCATGTTCGCCCCGCAGCCCTTGGAGCCGGTCTGGCTGGCGGCGCGCCAGTCCCGTTCCGGCTCGTCCAGCAGCCGGCAGGCGCGCAGGCAGGTGTTGCCGGGGGCCCGGTTGTTCTCCGGGGAGTGGTACCAGTCGACGAACTCCTCCCGGACCGGACGCGTCAGCCGCAGCGGGCCGATCCGGCCGCGGTCCGTCGCCGTCCGGATGCCGCGCGCCAGGGCCAGGGTCATCTGGGTGTCGTCCGTGATGAGCGCCGGCCGGGGCAGCCGCATCTCCCGCCAGGGGCCGGTCTTCGCCAGGATCGACGGCACGTCGTTGAACTCCGTCGGGAACCCGAGGGCGTCGCCGAGGGCCAGGCCGATCAGGGCGCCGGTGGCGGCGCGCTTCACCACCGGGGCCTTGGCCGGCGTCGCCGTCATCGTCTGCGTCATCGCGGATGTCCTTCCGTGGGGCGGAGCAGGGGCGGGTGCAGGGCCGTCGCCGGTCCGGGGCGGTAGAGCGCGGCCGGTTTGCCACGGCCGCCGGTCAGCCGGGCGGCTCCGGGTACGGCCTCGACGAAGCCGGGCGTCGCGAGGACCTTGCGGCGGAAGTTGGGGCGGTCCAAGGCCGTGTCCCAGACGGTCTCGTAGACGGCCTGGAGCTCGCCGAGGGTGAACTGGGGCGGGCAGAAGGCGGTGGCCAGGCAGGTGTACTCCAGCTTCGAGCCCACCCGGGAGCGGGCGTCCGCGAGGATCACCGCGTGGTCGAACGCCAGGCCGGCCGCCTCCTCCACGGGCACCCAGCGGGCCCGGTCGGCGTCACCGCCGCCGTCCGCCGCGGGCTCGGGCATGTCGGGGACCAGCGCGGTGAACGCCACCGAGACCACCCGCATCCGCGGGTCGCGGCCGGGTTCGCTGTAGGTGCGCAGCTGTTCCAGGTGCAGGGCGGCCACCAGGCCGGGTGAGAGGCCCGTCTCCTCGGCGAGTTCCCGGCGGGCGGCCCTCTCGGCGGACTCGCGGGGCCGGACGAAGCCGCCGGGGAGCGCCCAGGCGCCCGCGTACGGTTCCTGACCGCGCCGGATCAGCAGGACGTGCAGGGCGCCGCCGCGCACGGTGAACACGGCGAGGTCGACCGTCACGGCGAACGGCTCGAAGGCGTGGGGGTCGTAGGCCGCGCTCACCGGTCCTCCGGCCGTACGCCGCCGGACTGCCGCACGTTCTGGGGCAGCCGGACGTTCTCGGGCAGCGGGTCCGCGAAGTACCATCCCTCGGCCAGCAGTTCGCCGACCGCCGCCACGGCCGCGGCGAGCCGCGCTTCGCGGTCGCCGCGCATGACGAGGAAACGTCTGCCGGTCCGCTCCAGTTCCTCCCGGAACCGGCCCGTCATCCAGGGCCGCAGGTGCTCTCCGTCGCGCAGGCCGTCGTCCTCGAACGGCACGTCCGCGTCGTCCGTCAGCAGGTAGAGGTCGCGCCGGGTCAGGGCGGCGATCTTCTCGACCTCCGCGTTGCGGGTGCCCAGGTACCGCTCGTGCCAGATCCCCGTGGCGAAGGAGTCGGTGTCGCAGAACAGCACCGGCGAGCCCAGCCGGGCGGCGCGTTCCTCCTCCGCGTCCTGGCGCCGGGCGATCACCGGGAACTCGCGGGAGGTGAACGTCACGTCCGCCCAGGAGGCGTCCGGGTCGGCGGCCCGCGCCACCGCGAGCTTCTCCTCGCTGTACCGGCGCCCGTACTCGGCGACCCAGCCGGTCTTCGACCACACCCCGCCCAGCCGCCGGTAGTGGGCCGCCAGGTCGCGGGACAGGGTCGTCGTGCCGGTGGACTCGGCGCCCAGGACGACGACCCGCCGGGTCAGGGCCGCCCGTACGCCCGGTCCGAGGAACTCCCAGCAACCGGCCGGGTCGGCGCGCACGGCCGTCCCCGACACCGGGAACAGCGTCCGCTCCCGGTCCACGAGTACCTCCTGCGCGCCGAAGCGCCGCGCGAGTTCGCTCCCGTACGCCTCCGAGGTGAAGACGGCGTCCACCCGCCGGGGCACCGCGGCGCGGAAGATCGCCATGTGGGCCTCCCAGACCGCCGGGTCGTGCAGGTCCACGGGGATGTCGTCGACCGCGCCGACCACGTGGGCGCCCGGGTGTTCCTCACGCATCCAGGCCACCCGGTCCGCCAGCGGCACCGACTCCACGGAGGCCGCGCAGACCAGGACGGTCAGCCGCTCGCACTGGTCCTGGGCGGTGCGCACCAGGTGGTGGTGGCCGGCGTGCGGCGGGTAGAACTTGCCCAGCACCAGCCCGTGCCCGTACCGCTTCCCGCCGCTCACGCCGTCGCCGCCACGGCCGTACGGGCGCCGCGCTCGGCGAGCTCGCGGCGCCAGCCCGCCAGTCCGGCCACGCACAGCAGGAGGAAGCCGCCGTAGAGCACGGAGGTCAGGTAGAGCCCCTTGTAGACGTACAGCGGGATGTAGACGAGGTCGGCGGCGATCCACAGCCACCAGGACTCCAGGAGCTTGCGGCACTGCCCGTAGGTGGCCATGAGGGAGAGCGCGGTGGTCAGCGCGTCCCAGAACGGGACGGTGGAGTCGGTGACCCGGCCGAGCAGCAGCGTCAGGCCGAGCATCCCCACCGCCCCCGCCGCGGCGAGCGCGGCCCATTCGGCGCGCGTGGTGCGGCGCACCGGCAGGGCCCCGGCGGTTCCTGGTCCACCCCCGTGGGTCCAGGCCCACCAGCCGTACGCGGCGAGGGCGATGAAGACGATCTGCAGGCCGGCGTCGGCGTAGAGGCCGGCCTGGGCGAACAGCACGATGAAGAAGACGTTGTTGGCGATGCCGATCGGCCAGTTGGCGATGTGCTGCCGGGCCACCAGCCAGACGCACACGGCGCCCGTGGCCGACCCGAGGATTTCGGTCCAGCTCGTGTTCCAGCCCATGGCGG
The DNA here is from genome assembly GCF_055567555.1 of Streptomyces sp. NPDC026522. Classification (NCBI taxonomy): domain Bacteria; kingdom Bacillati; phylum Actinomycetota; class Actinomycetes; order Kitasatosporales; family Streptomycetaceae; genus Streptomyces; species Streptomyces sp. NPDC026522. The sequence goes on along the minus strand of NZ_JBVHQF010000016.1, from coordinate 35,009 downwards.
CCCCACTCCCTTTATAGTCATCATGACTATAAACAGCACCGCGGGGCTGCGACAAGGGGGAAGGCCGCCCGAGATCGACCGCATACGGAAGGACCCGCGGCGCCCGAAGGCACCGCGGGTCCTGTCCGAGCCGGGCGGGACGGCCTACAGGCCGACCTCGCGCATCAGCATGCCGACCTCGGTGTTGGTCAGGCGGCGCAGCCAGCCGGACTTCTGGTCGCCCAGCTCGATCGGCCCGAATGCGGTGCGCACGAGCTTGTCGACCGGGAAGCCCGCCTCCGCCAGCATGCGGCGGACGATGTGCTTGCGGCCCTCGTGCAGGGTCACCTCGACCAGGTAGTTCTTGCCGACCTGGTCCAGGACGCGGAAGTTGTCGGCGCGGGCGTAGCCGTCCTCCAGCTCGATGCCGTCCTTGAGGCGCTTGCCGATGTCCCGGGGCAGGGAGCCGGTGATGGCGGCGACGTACGTCTTCTGCACGCCGTACTTGGGGTGCGTGAGGCGGTGGGCCAGCTCACCGTGGTTGGTGAGCAGGATGATGCCCTCGGTCTCGGTGTCGAGCCGGCCGACGTGGAACAGCCGCGTCTCGCGGTTGGTCACGTAGTCGCCGAGGCACTGGCGGCCGTCCGGGTCCTCCATGGTGGAGACGACGCCGGCGGGCTTGTTCAGCGCGAAGAACAGGTACGACTGGGTGGCGACGGTCAGGCCGTCCACCTTGATCTCGTCCTTCGGCTGGACGCGCTTGCCCTGCTCCAGCACGATCTCGCCGTTGACCTCGACGCGCGCCTGCTCGATGAGCTCCTCGCACGCACGGCGCGAGCCCATGCCGGCGCGGGCGAGCACCTTCTGCAGCCGCTCGCCCTCCTCCTCGGCGCCCGGGAAGGTCTTCGGCGTCTTGACGACGGGCTTGTCCGCGTACCGGTCGCGCACGCGCTCCTCGATCCGCGCGTCCAGCTCGCGGGGGCGGGACTGGCCGCTGCGGCTGCCGGGGCCGCGGCGCGGACCGCCGGCCCCGCCGATGCCGGGGGTCTTGGAGGTCTTGGGGCCGCCCTTGGCACCACCGCGCGCGGCCGCGCCGCGCGCACCGCCCCGGGCGCCGTCGGAGGCACCGCGGGCGCCGCCGCCGCCCGCCTTCGGGCCGCTGCGGCCCGAACGCTCGCCCTCGGGGCCGACGTCGTAGCGCCGCTCCTCGGGGCGGGGGTTGCGGGGACGCTGGGGCGCCTGGTCGCGGTCCCGGTCGCGGGAACCGCCCGCGCCCGAGCCCGAGCCGCCACCGCGGTAGCCGCCACCGCCGCCGGAGCCGCCGCCGCGGTAGCCACCGCCCGCGCCGGAGCCGGCGCCGCGGGAGTTTCCGCGCCCGCCACCACCGCCGCCGCTGTTCCTGTTGCCGCCGCCGTTGCCGTTACCGCTGCTTCGCATCAAAGTTCCGTCGTCTTGTCGTCTTCATCGGTATCCGGTGCATCCGGATCGAACGACGGAACACCCTCTTGCGTCTCGGCTTCGATCGCGTCCGCCTCGGGGAGGAAGGGCGCGAGCTCCGGGAGCTCGTCCAGGCCGCGCAGGCCCATCCGCTCCAGAAAGTAGTTCGTCGTCCTGTACAGGATCGCACCTGTTTCGGGTTCCGTCCCCGCCTCGGCCACCAGACCCCGCTGGAGCAGGGTCCGCATGACCCCGTCGCAGTTGACCCCGCGGACCGCCGAGACCCGCGAGCGGCTCACCGGCTGGCGGTACGCGACGATGGCCAGGGTCTCCAGGGCCGCCTGGGTGAGACGGGCCTGCTGGCCGTCCAGGACGAAGGCCTCGACCGCCGGGGCGTACTCGGCGCGGCTGTAGAACCGCCAGCCGCCCGCGACGGGGCGCAGCTCGAATCCGCGCCGCTGGACGGTGTACTCGTCGGCGAGCTCGCGCAGGGCGTCCGCCACCTCGCGCGGACTGCGCTCCAGCACCTTGGCGAGGTGCTCCTCGGTCGCGGGCTCGTCCACGACCATGAGGACGGCCTCCAGGGCGCCCTTGAGCGCGAGCCCGGCCACGTCGGCCACCACATCGGCCCCTTCGGCCACCTCGGCCACCTCGGTCATTCCTTCGCCTCCACGATCTGGTCGAACTCGTCCGTCACCCTCGGCATGCCGTCGCCGTCCCCGCCGCTCCAGCGCACCGTGAGCGTCCCGAGGGCCTGCTCCTGGTCGAGGACCACCGCCTTCTCGCGGTAGAGCTCCAGCAGGGCCAGGAAGCGCGCGACGACGGTGAGGGTGTCGGGGGCGCCCTCGGTGAGCTCCTGGAAGGTGGCCTCGCCGCGGGCCTTGAGCAGGGCGACGACCAGGCCGGCCTGCTCGCGGACGCTGACGAGCGGGGCGTGGATGTGCTCGACGTACACCTGGGGCTCGGCGCGGGGCCGCATGGCCTGTACGGCGAGCCGGGCGAAGCCGTCGGCGCCGATGCTGATGACGACCTCGGGCAACAGCTCGGCGTGGTGGGGCTCCAGTCCCACGGTACGGGGGTACCGCTTGCCCTCCTGCCGGGTCCAGTCCTGGAACAGCGCGGCGACCTGCTTGTACGCCCGGTACTGGAGCAGCCGCGCGAAGAGCAGGTCCCGGGCTTCGAGCAGGGCGAGGTCGGCCTCGTCCTCCACCTCGGCGGCGGGGAGCAGCCGGGCGGCCTTGAGGTCGAGCAGGGTCGCGGCGACGACGAGGAACTCGCTGGTCTGGTCGAGGTCCCAGTCGGGGCCCATGGCACAGATGTACGCCATGAACTCGTCGGTGACCTGGGAGAGCGCGACCTCGGTGACGTCGAGCTTGTGCCGGGAGATCAGCTGGAGCAGCAGATCGAACGGCCCCTCGAAATTGGCCAGCCGCAACGTGAACCGCCGTTCCCCGGAGCGGTCCGATGCCGCCGACGCCGAGCCGGGGCCCCCAGCATCCGGAACCCGGCCCTCCAGGCCGGAGGGCCGGGGGCGGTCGGCACGGTCCGCCGGGACGGGTGCCGCCGACGCCGCCGGGCCTGCTTGCCCGGTGAGCCCTACTCCCTCCGGCGCCGCCGCAGCCACCTCGCCACGTACGGCAGCACCGGCGGCCACCGCGCCGGGAGCCCCCGCCTCGGGGCCCGCCGGCCCGAAACCACCGGCATCCAGGACCGGGCCGGGACCCTCCGCCGCCGGGACCACCGGACCCATCGGACCCGCCGGGCCGGAAGGCCCGGGGCGACGGACAGCGGCGGCCGAGGCCACCCGAGCTCCGGGGTCCCGCGGACCCCAGCCCCGCCCCTGCTCGGCCACCGCGCCGGGAGTCCCCGCCTCGGGGCCCGCCGGCCCGAAACCACCGGCGGCGGGGCCGGGGCGGTGGACGTGGTCGGGGCCGTGGGGCTCGGACTCCTGGCACGCCGGGGCTGAGGGACCGGCATCCGGAGCCCGGGGGGTACGGGTACCGGCCGCGTCGCGCCGGTCGCGGCCCTCGGCCTCGGTGCCGTCCGGCCGGGGGGCGGCCGGGGCAGCGGCGCCCGGGCCGCGTCCCAGGTGGCGACGGGGCGGGCGGCCGGGTTCGGCGGGAAAGGGCATCGGGATCCAGGTTCGGGGTGGTACGGAGACGACCGTGCCAGCAGCCTAACCACCGGCCCGCCCGCTCCTGCCGACCGGCGCAACCCAACCCCCCGCGTCCCGGGGAACGGGCCGCACCCGGTCCACGGCAAGCGCGCCCCCGCGGACCCCGGACGAGCGGCCGATGACCGCCCGCCCCGGACAAGACCGAGGACCGACGGCGGAGCCGAAGCCGACCGAGCGGCACCACCGGCCAGGCGCGCCCGCCCGGCCCAGCGGCAGGCGGCGCACTCCCCGGCGGCTTGGCCGCCCAGGCCCGGCAGCGCCGTAGGGCGGGCGGTTGGCGCCCCGCCCCAGGCACCGGGGCGCCGAGGCGGGGGTGCGGGGCAGGCGCCGGGCAGCTTCCCCGGAGCGGGAGCCGGCCAGGGGCCGACGCGGGGGGCCGCCCGACGACGGCCCAGCCGAAGCCGACGGCCTCGGGCAGCAGCGGCGGCCGACCCGCTGTCACGTCCTGACGGTCTGGCCCCGCCACACGAATGCCGGGGCCGGGGGCAGTCCCTGGCCGAGGCGCCGGAGCGGGGGGACGGTGGGACGGTGGGACGGTGGGACGGTGGGACGGGGCGAGCACCGCGCCCCCTCAACGGCGTTCCCCGGCCGACGAGCGACGGGCCGGCCGGGGGCGGCAGGCGGCCGGTGGCGGGCGCCCCGATGATCCGGCCGCGCCAGAGGACGGGCGGTCACGACGGGCGGCGAAGCGGCGGGGCAGGCGGCGAGGGGACTGCCCGTTACGGAAGCCGGGGCGCACGGGCGTCGCGGAGGCGGCCCGGCGCAGGAGCCGGGTCCGGGCGGGTCAGCGGCCGCGGAGGCGGCGGACCAGGATGCTGGCGTCGCCGCGCGACTCCAGGTCGGCCAGGACCACCGCCACCGCCTCGCGGACGATACGGCCGCGGTCGACCGCCAGGCCGTGCTCCCCGCGCAGCACCAGCCGCGCGTGCTCCAGGTCCATGAGCTCCTCCGCGGAGACGTAGACCGTGATCTTCTCGTCGTGCCGCTCACGCCCGCTGGGGCGCCGGTTCGCGCCCCGGCCCTGACCCTTGCCCGGCCGGGGCGAGGACGCCCCGGCCGCGGTGGCAGAACCTTCCTGCGGACGCCGCTGCGCGCCCACCGCCGGTTCCCCGGCCTCCCGGCCGCCCCGGCCCTCGTCCGCCGAAGCGGACGGTGAGGGCGACGGCGAAGGCGAGCCGTTCGTCACCGGCTCCTCCACCCCGCGCCGCGGCGAGGACGACTGGAGCGCCATCCCCCCGGTCGTACGGAACAGTTCGTCGGCTCCGGGCAGACTCACTCGGCGGGACACCGGGCGAGCACCTCCCTGGCCAGCTGGCGGTAGGCGGCGGCGCCGACGGAGTTGGAGGCGTAGGTGGTGATCGGCTCGCCGGCGACCGTGGTCTCCGGGAAGCGCACCGTGCGGCCGATGACCGTGTGGTAGACGTGGTCGTCGAACGCCTCGACGACGCGCGCCAGCACCTCACGGCTGTGCACCGTACGGGAGTCGTACATCGTGGCGAGGATGCCGTCGAGCTCCAGCTCGGGGTTGAGCCGCTCCTGCACCTTCTCGATCGTCTCGGTCAGCAGCGCCACACCGCGCAGCGCGAAGAACTCGCACTCCAGCGGCACGATGACCTTGTGAGCCGCCGTCAGGGCGTTCACGGTCAGCAGGCCGAGCGAGGGCTGACAGTCGATCACGATGTAGTCGTAGTCCTGCATCAGCGGCTTGAGCGCCCGCTGGAGGGTGGACTCGCGCGCGACCTCGCTGACCAACTGCACTTCGGCGGCGGACAGGTCGATGTTGCTCGGCAGCAGGTCCATGTTGGGCACGGCCGTCTTGAGCAGCACCTCGTCGGCCGACATGCCCCGCTCCATGAGCAGGTTGTAGACCGTCAGGTCGAGTTCCATCGGGTTGACGCCGAGGCCCACGGACAGCGCGCCCTGCGGGTCGAAGTCGACGAGCAGCACGCGGCGCCCGTACTCGGCGAGCGCGGCACCCAGGTTGATGGTCGACGTGGTCTTGCCCACGCCGCCCTTCTGGTTGCACATCGCGATGATCTTCGCGGGACCGTGGTCGGTCAGCGGGCCCGGGATCGGGAAGTACGGCAGCGGCCGTCCGGTCGGGCCGATCCGCTCGCGGCGCTGGCGGGCAGCGTCGGGGGCGAGAGTGGCCGCGTACTCGGGGTCGGGCTCGTACTCCGCGTCGGGGTCGTAGAAGTGCCCTTCGGGCACCTGGTCGTAGTCGGCGAATCCCACGGGCTGTTCGCCGCTCGGGTCGCCGGCCCTGGAGTTCACGTCTAGGCCGTCCATGCTCTTTTGGGGCGTCGTCATGTGCTGGTGGTTTGCGAAGGTGCGGACTGCGACGGAGCCGACAGGCTCGGCTCCGGCGGGACCTCGGCCCCGCTCTGGCGTTCCTGCTCGACCACCCCCAGGAGCAAATGTCGACTCATTCACAAGTCGTCTTACCTCCTCGGACGTGACCAGGACACTTATCGATAGGTCAGCGTGGCACCATGCCGACGGTTGGCGACTCTATGGCGTGTCACCACTCAGCGGCAACACAATCCGCCGGACCCGCCGCGTTGTGTCGGCAAGCGAACACCACTCTGTCAAGGGCGTACGAGCTGTCACTGCGAAGTTTCGCGGGTGTGCGAAAGGGTTAAAGGGTTACGTTCGAGGCGAGTTGAGCGGGGTCCCCGCGCGCCGCGCAAACGCGTCCGGCCGGACCTTGCGGGCAAGGTCCGGCCGGAGACGTGAGATTGACGTCAGTCGTTGACGGTTCAGCCCAGCAGCGTGTTCAGCGGCAGGGTCTCAAGGCCGTGGGCCTCGGCGACCGGACCGTAAACGACCTTGCCGTCGTGGGTGTTGAGGCCCAGCGCGAGCGCCGGGTCACGGCGCAGCGCCTCGACCCAGCCGAGGTTCGCGAGCTGCACGATGTACGGCAGGGTCGCGTTCGTGAGGGCGTAGGTCGAGGTGTTCGGCACGGCGCCCGGCATGTTGGCGACGCAGTAGAAGACCGAGTTGTGGACCTGGAAGGTCGGCTCGGCGTGGGTGGTCGGACGGGAGTCCTCGAAGCAGCCGCCCTGGTCGATCGCAATGTCGACAAGGACACTTCCGGGCTTCATCTTGGCGACGAGCTCGTTGGTGACCAGCTTGGGGGCCTTCGCACCCGGGATCAGCACCGCACCGATGACCAGGTCGGCCTCGATGACGGCCTTCTCCAGCTCGTAGGCGTTGGAGACGATCGTCTTGATCTTCGTGCCGAAGATCTTGTCGGCCTCGCGGAGCTTGTTGATGTCCTTGTCGAGCAGGGTCACGTGGAAGCCCATGCCGATGGCGATCTGCGCGGCGTTCCAGCCGGAGACGCCGCCGCCGATGACCACGCACTCGCCGGCGTGGGTGCCGGGGACGCCGCCGGGGAGCACGCCGCGGCCGCCGGCCGAGCGCATCAGGTGGTAGGCGCCGACCTGCGGGGCCAGCCGGCCCGCGACCTCGGACATCGGGGCGAGCAGCGGGAGCGCGCGGTTGGCGAGCTCGACCGTCTCGTACGCGATGGCGGTGGTGCCGGACTCCAGCAGGGCGTCCGTGCACTCGCGGGAGGCCGCCAGGTGCAGGTAGGTGAAGAGGGTCTGGTCCTTGCGGAGGCGGTGGTACTCCTCCGCGATCGGCTCCTTGACCTTCAGCAGCAGGTCAGCGGTCTGCCAGACCTCGTCGGCGGTACCGAGGATCTCGGCGCCCGCGGCGACGTACTCGGCGTCCGTGATCGAGGAGCCGACACCGGCGTTCTGCTCGACGAAGACCTGGTGGCCGTTGCGGACGAGCTCGTGGACACCGGCGGGGGTGATGGCCACGCGGAACTCGTTGTTCTTGACCTCGCGGGGGATGCCGACCTTCATCGTCGATCACGGTCCTTGGCTCAGGGGATATTTCGGGGCACTTCCATACATACCCGCCCACAAGAACGCGCAACGGGATGCACCACGAGATGACGTGGTGAAGCCAGTCTAATGAAGGATGAGGCGCTGTCTAGCCTTGCAAACAAATAATCTCAGTCGGAATCACTGCGGATTTCGCAGGCTGCGGGGTCGTCTCCCAGCAATCTGTCGGCCGCGGACCGGTGCAGCCGCGCGGCCGCCGGGTCGCCCAGCCGGTCGAGCGTGTCGGCCAGTCGCACCTGGAGGGCGGCCTGGAGCCGCAGGTCTCCCGCCCTGCGCGCCAGCTCGACGGCCTGACGGCAGGTGTGCAGCGATTCCGCGGGCCGGCCGGCGTACTCCTGAATGCGCGCCATCTCGCTCAACGCCTTTGCCTGGCCCGGGACATCGGCCAGTTTCCGGTACCCCGCGGCGGCCGCCCGCCAGCTGCGCAGCGCGTCCCCGTACCGGCCCGCATAGGTGTGTACGTTGCCCAGCCGTCCGTACAGCCTCGCCTCGTCCGCGCGCTCCCCCCGGGCGAGTGCCTGGGACAGGGCCCGGCCGAACCAGTCGCAGGCCCGGTGCCAGTCCGCCAGCTCCTGGTACGCACCGCCTACGGATTCCATCGCGCGGCCCGTCGCGTAGGGGTCGTTCGCCGCCTTTCCGGCGTCCAGCGCGGCCCGGTAGCGCTCCAGTGCCTCGTGGGTACGGCCCGTCTCGGCATCCAGATCGGCCAGGTTCAGCAACGCCGCGGCGCGCTCCCGGTGCAGCCCGCGGCGCTCGGCGACGCCGAGGACCAGGCGGTGCAGCCCGTACAGCTCGGGCGCGGCGGCGGTGGTGCCGCGGTGCTCGGCCAGGGCCCGGACCAGGGCGGCGACCAGCCGCCGGGCCAGGGTGTCGAGCTCCCCGTCCGCCACCGCGAGGGAGGCCGAGGCGGTCAGGGCGGGCAGCCGGGTGTCCAGCCAGGTGGCCGCCGCGCGCCGGTCGGGGAAGCGCAGCGCGCGCGGCAGCCCGTCCAGCCGCTCCCGTACGTGTTCCTCGTCGTCCGCGGCCATGGCCCGGCAGGAGCCCAGCAGCCGCACGGTGCGCTCCAGCATCCGGGCGCGGGCCAGCTGCACCTCGGCCGGCCGCTCCCGGGCCTCCAGCAGCGCCCGCAGCAGCGGTGCCAGGCAGCCGGGCAGCAGGAACAGCCCGTCCTGCGCGTGCCGTACGAGGCCCAGCCCGGCGAAGTCCTCCAGGGTGGACTGGGCCGCGGCGACGGAACAGCCGGCGAGGGCGGATGCGGTGTGCGAGTCGACGATCCCGGCGGGCGCGAGCGGAAGCAGCCGCAGGGTGCGCTGGGCGGGCTGCGGCAGGGACTCGTAGACGAGCCGGAAGGCGCGGCCGAGCGGCCCGTCGGTGCCGGGCGGCATGTCGTGGAGCTGCTTGGCCACGTCGGCGACGGAGGCCTGCGGATGGGCGGCGAGCCAGCCGCCGGCCAGGCTGAGCGCGGCGGGCTGCCCCCCGCACTCCTGGGCGAGGGCTTCGGCGGCGAGCGGGTCGACGGTGATCCGGGTGTCGCGGATGCCACCGGCCAGCATCTTGACCGCCGAGGGGGTGTCGAGGCCGCCGAGGGTGCAGGGGCGGACATCCGGAATCCCGGTGAGCGGCCCCTCCGCGGTGACCACCACCAGGCATTCGGGGGTGTCCGGCAGCAGCGCGTCGACCTGGTGCGGGTCGGCGGCGTCGTCCACGAGCAGGACCGCCCGCTTGCCCTTGAGGGCGGCGCGCAGGGCGGAGCTGAGGTCGTCTTCGCAGGCACCGGGCGGGGTGGGCCGCCCCAGCCCCTCCAGCAGGGTGCGCACCGCCCGTTCGGTGGCGACGGTTCCGCCGCCGGGCAGGGTGAGCCGTACGCGCAGCAGCCCGTCGGGGTACTGGTCGCGGACCTCCCGTACGAACTCCTCGGCCAGGGCCGTGCGCCCCGATCCCGGACGTCCGGCGATGAGCAGCACCCGCGCGCGGGGGGCCTTGGCCTTGCGGCCCGAGAGGGTGTCGAGTCCGGTCCGCGCGATGTCCTCGCGCAGCTCCTTGAGCTCACGCCGCCGCCCGACGAAATCCGTCACGGATCCGCTCCTCTCCCTGCCTTAGGGTTGCCGAGCGTAGTTCACGCAGAGCGACGGTCCGTGTCGAGCGCGGCGGGTAGATCGCCCGATCGGATCAGCCGATCGTCACATCAGCAGCCCGTCCGGCCCAGCGGCCGCCGGCTAGGCCTCGTACGGCCGGGCCGGCCAGGGCGCGAGGGCCGGGCGCAGGGAGTCGGTGCCGCCGTCGCGGGCGAGCGCCACGGACAGCGCGAGGACCCCGGTGACCAGGCCGGGGTTGCCGAGTTCACCGGCGAGCACGCCCCCGACCAGCTCCTCCAGCGGGATCCGGGCCAGCTCCATGTCGGCCTCTTCCTCGGACACCGCGAAGCGCTCCCCCGAGGCCTGGGCGAGGTCCCGCGCGAGGAAGACCCGGATCGCCTCGTCGGAGCCGCCGGGGGTGGCGAAGAAGTCGACCAGCACCCGCCAGTCCCGGGCCTCGACGTGCGCCTCCTCGTAGAGCTCGCGCTGCGCCGCGTGCAGCGGGTTCTCGCCGGGCACGTCCAGCAGTCCGGCGGGCAGCTCCCACAGCTTGTGCCGCACCGGGTGCCGGTACTGCTTGAGGACCAGGACCCGCTGTTCCTCGTCGAGGGCGAGTACGCACACCGAGCCGGGGTGCACCTGGTAGTCGCGGCGGACCACCGCCCGGTCCGGCATCCGCACCTGTTCGGAGCGGACCGCCGTCTTCGCGCCCTGGAACGGGGTCCGCGAGGCGACGACCTCCCAGGACTCCGGTGTGTCCGCGATGTCGATGCCGGTGCCGATGCCGTTGTCGTTGCCCATGGTCATCCCCATGCCCAGTACCTTCCGGAGAAACGCGACAGCCGGGGCACGATCGCGTGCCCCGGCTGCCTACGTTATGCGCTTACGCGATCACTTCGCCGACTGCTGGCGTTCCACCGCGGCCTTGATCAGGCCCGCGAACAGCGGGTGCGGCCGGGTCGGACGGGAGCGGAGCTCCGGGTGGGCCTGGGTGGCCACCAGGTAGGGGTGGACCTCGCGCGGGTACTCGACGTACTCGACGAGCTTGTTGTCCGGGGAGGTGCCGGAGAAGACCAGGCCGGCCTTCTTCTCCAGCTCGCCGCGGTAGGCGTTGTTCACCTCGTAGCGGTGGCGGTGGCGCTCGTCCACGTACGCCTGGTCGCCGTACACCTCGCGCACGATCGAACCCTCGGCGAGCTTCGCCGGGTACATGCCCAGGCGCATCGTGCCGCCCAGGTCGCCCGCGCCCTCGACGAAGGCCAGCTGCTCCTCCATGGTCGAGATGACCGGGTGCGGGGTGGAGGCGTCGAACTCGGTGGAGTTCGCCTCCTCGATGCCCGCCAGGTTGCGCGCGGCCTCGATGACCACGCACTGCAGACCCAGGCACAGGCCCAGCAGCGGGATCTTGTGCTCGCGGGCGTAGGTGATCGCGCCGACCTTGCCGTTGACGCCCCGGTCGCCGAAGCCGCCGGGCACGCAGATCGCGTCGACGTCGCCCAGCTGCGCGGCGGCGTCCTCCGGCGTCTTGCAGTCGTCGGAGGTGACCCACTTGATCTGGACGCGGGCCCGGTTGGCGAAGCCGCCGGCGCGCAGCGCCTCGGTCACCGACAGGTAGGCGTCGGGCAGGTCGATGTACTTGCCGACGAGCGCGACCTTGACCTCGTGGTCGGGGTTGTGGACCCGGTCCAGCAGGTCCTCCCACACCGTCCAGTCGACGTCGCGGAAGGGCAGGTCGAGCTTGCGGACGACGTAGGCGTCCAGGCCCTCGGTGTGCAGCACCTTGGGGATGTCGTAGATCGACTTGGCGTCGATCGCGGCGACCACCGCGGCCTCGTCGACGTCGCACATCAGCGAGATCTTGCGCTTGATGGAGGTCGGCACCTCGCGGTCGGCGCGCAGCACGATCGCGTCGGGCTGGATGCCGATGTTGCGCAGCGCCGCCACCGAGTGCTGGGTCGGCTTGGTCTTCAGCTCGCCGGACGGGCCGATGTAGGGGAGCAGCGAGATGTGCACGACGAAGACGTTGTCGCGGCCTACCTCGTGGCGGACCTGGCGGACCGTCTCCAGGAACGGCAGCGACTCGATGTCGCCGACCGTACCGCCGACCTCGGTGATGACCACGTCGACGTCGTCGGTGGCCATCCGCCGGATGCGGTGCTTGATCTCGTTGGTGATGTGCGGGATGACCTGCACGGTGTCGCCGAGGTACTCGCCGCGCCGCTCCTTGGCGATGACCTGCGAGTAGACCTGGCCGGTGGTGACGTTGGCCGAGCCGTCGAGGTCGACGTCGAGGAACCGCTCGTAGTGGCCGATGTCCAGGTCGGTCTCGGCACCGTCGTTGGTGACGAACACCTCTCCGTGCTGGAAGGGGTTCATCGTGCCCGGGTCGACGTTCAGGTACGGGTCGAGCTTCTGCATCGTGACCCGCAGGCCGCGCGCCTTCAGCAGCGCACCCAGGCTGGAGGCCGTCAGGCCCTTGCCGAGGGACGAAGCGACACCCCCGGTGACGAAGATGTGCTTGGTCGTCATGGCTGTGCTGTTTCGAAAAGCAGCGGGCGGCATAGCCAAGAGGGGGCTCCCGTGGTCGCGAGGTGAGGTGCGTCCGGCGCCGTTCCGCGGAGATCCGAGGGTCTCTGGGGGCGCCGAAGCTGCGGTTTCGGGGCTCCTGATTCGCACAGGCAGACCACCGGTCCACGGGGTACCAGCCTATCAGCGCCCGGACCCGTCCGCTTCCGGCCACGCTCCCCGGACCTTCGCCGGACCCGGTTGGGGCCCGCCGGGCGTGGGTATCCGCCCTGGTCACCCATTCGGCCGAGTCACATTGTCCCGGGGCTTAAGGAGATCACTAGTGTGCCGTCATATCCTGCTCGAATATCGCTGCACATCGCCGCCGAGCAGTCCGGCATACGGTGTAACCACGCCACATCCGGCAATCTAGGCTCGACGCGGGGATCCCTTCACACAAGTGACCGCGCATCCGCGCATTGCAAGCGCCCTCAGGGGCGGACGTGGCTGTTCGACTGGAGATGCAACGTGTCCGGGCGCATCGAGGATTACGCACTGATCGGCGACATGCAGACCGCGGCTCTGGTCTGCCGGGACGGGGCCGTGGACTGGGCATGCCTGCCACGCTTCGACTCCCATGCTGTCTTCGCGAGCATTCTCGGCACCGAGGAACACGGGTTCTGGCGGGTCGGCCCCGCGGTCCCGTCCGGCACCCCGGCCCCCCGGGCCGACCGCCGGCGCTATCGCGGTGACTCCCTGGTGCTGGAATCGGAGTGGGACACGCCGCGGGGGACCGTGCGCGTCATCGACTTCATGCCGCCCCGCGAGGACCACGCCCCGCAGCTGATCCGCATCGTCGAGGGCGTCAGCGGCCGCGTCCCGATGCGCTCCGCCCTGCGGATGCGCTTCTCCTACGGGCGGATCGTGCCGTGGGTGCACAAGGTGGACGGCCGCACCGTGGCCGTCGCCGGCCCGGACTCGGTCTGGCTGGACACCGACGCGCAGACCTACGGCAAGGACCTGACGACGTACTCCGACTTCACCGTCGGGCCGGGCGACCGGGTGGCCTTCGCCATCAGCTGGCAGCCCTCCCACAAGGGCGCCCCCGAGTGCCCCGACGCCGAGGCGGCCCTGGAGGCCACCGCCGACTTCTGGCGGGGCTGGGTCGAGCACTGCACGTACCACGGCCCCTACCGGGAGGCGGTGGTCCGCTCGCTGATCACGCTCAAGGCGCTGACGTACGCCCCCACGGGCGGGATCGTCGCCGCGCCCACCACCTCCCTCCCGGAGGAGATCGGCGGCGTCCGCAACTGGGACTACCGCTACACCTGGCTGCGGGACGCGGCGATCACCCTCTCCTCCCTGCTGCGCACCGGCTACCGCGACGAGGCTTCCGCCTGGCGGGACTGGCTGCTGCGCGCGGTCGCCGGCGACCCGGAGAACCTGCAGATCATGTACGGGATCGCGGGCGAGCGGGAACTCGGCGAGACCGAGCTGGACTGGCTGCCGGGCTACGAGAACTCCCGGCCGGTCCGCGTCGGCAACGGCGCCGCCCACCAGCTCCAGCTCGACGTGTACGGCGAGGTCACCGAGGCCCTGCACCTCGGCCACATGACGGGCCTGGCCCGCAACGACTACGCGTCGGTGCTCCAGTTGAAGCTGATCCGCTATCTGGAGACCCACTGGAACGAGCCGGACGAGGGCATCTGGGAGGTGCGCGGGCCGCGCCGCCACTTCGTGCACTCGAAGGTCATGGCGTGGGTCGCGGTGGACCGCACCGTCAAGCTGATCGAGAGCGGGGACGTGGACGGCCCGCTGGAGCGCTGGCGCGAGCTGCGCGACGAGATCCACGCCGACGTCTGCGAGAAGGGCTACGACAAGGAGCGCAACACCTTCACCCAGTCCTACGGGTCGAAGGAACTGGACGCCTCCTTGCTGCTGATCCCGCAGATGGGCTTCCTGCCGCCCGACGACAAGCGGGTCATCGGCACCATCGAGGCGATCCAGCGCGAGCTGTCCACCCAGGACGGTTTCATCCTGCGCTACCCGACCGCCGGCGAGGACGCCGGGGTCGACGGCCTGGAGGGCGACGAGGGGGCGTTCCTGGCCTGCTCGTTCTGGATGGCCGACGACCTCGCGATGATCGGCCGGGTCGACGAGGCGCGCAGGCTGTTCGAGAAGCTGCTGTCGCTGCGCAACGACCTGGGGCTGCTGGCGGAGGAATGGGACCCCAAGCTCCAGCGGCAGGTGGGCAACTTCCCCCAGGCGTTCAGCCACGTCCCGCTGATCGACACCGCGCTGCGGCTGACGGCGAGCGGGGCGTACGGAGGCTGACGCGGGTCCCGGCGCGCTCCGGCGCGCCGGGACGGTGGCCCCCGCCTAGGCTGGAAGGGTTCTTCGCCCTCCAGGGAAGGAGGGGTTGGTCATGGCACCCTTCACCAAGGCGGCCACGGCCCTTGCCGCGCTCCGCGAGGATCTGGCCGGGGAGGTCTTCGCCCCCGGTGATCCGGGCTACGACGAGGCCCGCACCGTCTTCAACGCGATGATCGACCGGAAGCCGGCCGTCATCGCGCGGTGCGAGAGCGTTTCCGACGTCGTGACCGCCGTGCGTTTCGCGCGGGACCTGGACCTGCACGTCGCGGTGCGCGGGGGCGGGCACAGCGTCGCCGGGATGTCCGTCAACGACGGCGGCGTCGTCATCGACCTGCGCCGGATGCACGAGGTGACGGTCCACCCGGCGGCGAAGGCCGTGCGCGTCGAGGGCGGGGCGACGATGAGCCACCTGGACCGGGCGTGCCAGCCGTACGACCTGGCGACCACCGGCGGCCGGGCCTCCACCACGGGGGTGGGCGGCTGCGTGCTGGGCGGCGGCACCGGCTGGCTGGACCGCAAGTTCGGGCTGGCCGTGGACAACCTGCTGGGCGCGGAGCTGGTCACCGCGGACGGCAGCGTGGTGGAGGCCACCGCCGACGAGAACCCCGAGCTGTTCTGGGCGCTGCACGGCGGCGGCGGGAACTTCGGCGTCGCCACCTCGCTGACCCTGCGCCTGCACGACCTGCCGGCCATGTCCATCGTGTTCCTGATCTACCTGCCCGAGCACGGGCGCGACGTGATCCGCACGTTCCGGGAGGTCCTGGAAGCGGCCCCGCCCGAGGCGAGCGGGGCCGCTCTCTACCTGACCGGGCCGCCCGAGGAGTTCATCCCGCCGCCCCTGGTCGGGAAGCTGCTGGCGGCCGCGCTGGTGACGTACGCGGGTCCCGAGGAGGAAGTGCGCAAGCTCGCCGAGCCGCTGCTCGCGATCCCGCACGAGGTGGAGAGGGTGACGGCGATCCCCTACGCCGATCTCCAGTGCATGCTGGACGACCCGCCCGACATGCGGAACTACTGGTCGGCGGAGTACCTG
This sequence comes from Streptomyces sp. NPDC026522, assembly GCF_055567555.1. NCBI lineage: Bacteria > Bacillati > Actinomycetota > Actinomycetes > Kitasatosporales > Streptomycetaceae > Streptomyces > Streptomyces sp. NPDC026522. Next base: position 19,517 of record NZ_JBVHQF010000016.1, on the reverse strand, counting down.
ACCGGCCTGCCGGACGAGTTCGTGGACGTCTTCTGCGCGCGCGGGGAGGCCCTGCCGGTGCCGACGGGCACCCGGCACCTGGTCCTGCCGCAGGGCGGCGCGATCGCCGCCGGCCCCCAGGAGTGGCCGGTGCCCTACCGCGACGCGCCCTGGGCCGTGCACCCCTCCGGCATCTGGGCGGACCCGGCCGACGACGAGCGGTGCCGCCAGTGGGTCAAGGACGTCCGCGCCGCCGCCCGGCCGTGGAGCACCGGCGCGGTGTACCTCAACTTCATCGGCGACGAGGGACCCGAGCGGGTGGCCGCGGGGCTCGGCACGGAGAACCTGGGCAGGCTGGGTGCGGTGAAGCGGCAGTACGACCCGGACAACGTCTTCCGCTTCAACCACAACGTCAAGCCCGCTTAAAGGGTGTCTGACGGATCATGGCCGCTACGAGAGGGCGGTGATCACCTCCCGGGCCGCCCGCTCGCCCTCGGTGGCGCCGCCTTCCATGAAGCCCTGGAAGTCGTAGCTGCAGTGCTCGCCGCCGATGTGGATGCGGCCCTGCGCGGTGCCCTCGTACTTGGCGTACCGGTGCAGGTAGCCGGTGGGCCAGTACGAGTAGGCGCCCAGCGAGTACGGGTTCAGGTGCCAGGCCGAGAGCTGGGCGCGGCCGTTCCACACGGCCTTGGTGCCGGGGAAGAAGGCGTCGACGCCGGTCAGCACCCGGCCCGCGAGGTCGCGTACGTACGGGTCGGCGTCGGTGGCGAACGGCGAGCCGGGGGTGAGCGCCCCGGCCAGGCTGCCGCCGCCGTACTGGAGCAGGATGCCTCCGGTGCCCGGCTGGACCTTGGTGGTGTCCCAGACCTGCTGGACGGGCGAGTCGGTGAAGCAGTCGCCGGCCGAGACGCCGGGCCAGGGGCCGGTGCCGCGCCAGGGGCGGGCGGTGAACTGCATGTTGAGCTTCGTGCAGTAGCCCATGCGGGCGTCGCGCAGCAGGTTCTTCATCAGCGGGTCGAAGCCGGCCCCGGACAGGTCGATCCGCTGGAGGACCGGCAGCGGCAGGCACAGGACGGTGTGGTCGGCGACGACCGTGCGGACCGCCCCGGCGTCGTTGAAGGTCAGCGTCTGGGTGCCGTCGGCCGCCACCTTCACGGCGACCAGTTCGCGGCCCATCACGAGCGAACCGGCCGGCAGGGCCTGGGCGATGGCGTTCGGGAGGCGGTCGTTGCCGCCGGTGATGTGGTAGCGCTCGTTGGACAGGCCCCAGACGTTGAAGTTGCCCGGGTTGGGCTGGTAGCCCATCAGCAGGACCAGGGCCAGTGCGGACTGCCGGGTGGTGTCGGCCCCGTACTCGACGTTGTAGGCGACGTCGAGGAACCGGCCGAGCTGCGAGGAGTGCCCGCCGGGGACCCGGGTCTCGATCCACTCGTGGAGCGTCATCTCGTCGAGGGCGACGCCGGCGGGGGTGCTGGAGTTCCAGGAGACCTCGCCGGCGTCCTGGAGATCGCGGTGCAGCGCCTGGTAGACGGCCTTGAAGTCCTCGTCGGCCTGGGTGCGCGGGTAGTAGGTGCCGTTGAACCAGAGGATCTCCTCGGCGCCGTTGGGGCCGCCGCCGAGGAAGTCCTCGACCGGCAGGTCGAAGCGCCGGCACAGCTCCAGGATCTTCTTGTGGCTGGTGTCGATCAGCTCACCGCCGATCTCGGAGGTCTGGCCGTACGCCCAGTGCGTGCGCTGGCTGTACATGCGGCCGCCGACCCGGCTGGGGTTGGCTTCGTAGAGCGTGCAGGCGACGCCGGCGTCCTTGAGCGTGAGGGCCGCGGTGAGGCCGGATATGCCGGCGCCGACGACGGCGACGCGGGCCGGTGAGACGGGCGGCTTCGGGGCGGGGGCGGATTCGGCGGCGTACGCGCCCGGGGCGGAGGCGAGGACGGTTCCGAGACCGAGGGCGGCCGCCCGGCCGAGCAGCTCGCGGCGGCCGAGGCCGCGGACCTCGGCCACGGGCAGGCCGAGGCGGCGGGCGGCCGCGTGCTCGGCGGCGAGCCGGCGGAGCGCGTTCATCTGGGGCGTACGGGCCATGGCGGGGGCTCCTTGTCGGGGGGAGACGCTGGGGAGGGGCAGAGCCGGTGGGGGCCGGTGGGGGCCCGATGGGGGGTGCCGGTCAGCGGGCGGTCGCGGCGGCCGGGGCGGGTTCCTCGGCCCGTTCGGCGGAGTCCTCCAGCACGACGCGGCCGATGATCTCGTAGCGCTCGGGGGCCTTGAATTTCAGCCATAGCCCCAGGCCCAGGCCGCCGAAGAAGACGGCGCCGACGATCCAGGGGATGAGGGTGAAGAAGAAGGAATCGGCGGCGAGCCCGGCGGCGGTCTCCATGTTGACCACCAGCAGGACGACCACGGCGGCCATGGCGACCCCGCCGATCAGCGGCGCCGTGAAGGTCTTGAACCAGTGCCGGTCCTCGGGGTGGTTCTTGCGGAAGTAGCCGATCACCGCGAAGGAACAGAGCGTCTGGACGATGAGGATCGCCATCGTGCCGAGGATCGCGAGCAGCGTGTACAGGTGGATGTACGGGTCCTGGCCGGTGAGCCAGAACAGCGCCACCAGGGCGGTGGCGATGACGGTCTGCACGACCGAGGAGAGGTACGGCGACCCGTGCTTGACGTGCGTACGGCCGAGGGCGGGGTGCAGGAAGCCCTCACGGCCGATGGCGTACAGATAGCGCGCGGCGCACTGGTGGAAGGCCATGCCGCAGGCGAACGAGCCGGTCAGGAGCAGCCATTGGAAGGCGTTCACGGCCCAGCCGCCGATGAACGTCGCGGTGGGTGCGAAGAACAGGTCGAGCGGGTTCGCGGAGGCGGAGAGCTCCACCGACTTCGCCAGGCCGTTGCCGGCGATGGTCATCCAGTAGACGTAGATGTAGAAGAGGCCGACGCCGACGACGGAGATCAGGGTCGCCTTGGGGATCACCCGCTTCGGGTCGCGGGACTCCTCCCCGTACATCGCGGTGGATTCGAAGCCGACCCAGGACCAGAAGGCGAAGAAGAGGCCCAGCCCGGCGGAGGTGCCGGTGAAGGCGTTCTTCGGGTTGACCGGTTCGACGGGGATGCCGTCGGGGCCGCCGCCCGCGATCAGGACGGCGGTGGCGACGGCGAACAGCACGGCGATCTCGGCGACCAGCATTACCCCGAGGGCCTTGGCGGTGAGGTTGATGTCGAAGTGGGCGAGGACGGCGGTGACGGCGAGCATCGCGGCGGCGTAGAGGATCCAGGGCAGGTCGACGCCGAGCTGGTCGTGGACGGTGGTCTTGGCGAAGTAGGAGAACACGCCGACGATCGAGGCCTCGAAGACGATGTAGGCGAGGACGGCGAGCATGCCGGAGGCCATGCCGGCGATCCGGCCGAGACCGTGCGAGATGTACCCGTAGAAGGCGCCCGCGGCGGTGATCCGCTTGGCCATGGCGACGTAGCCCACGGCGAAGACGGTGAGCACGGCGGTCGCGAAGAGGTAGCCGGCCGGGGCGCCGGTGCCGTTGCCGAAGCCGACCGCGATGGGCAGGTTGCCGGTCATCGCGGTGATCGGCGCGGCGGTGGCGACGGCCATGAACACCACGCCGACCAGGCCGACGGAGTTGGCCTTGAGCCGCTGGACCTGGGGTGCTGCGGCCGCCGCGGGCGGGGTGCCGGTGACATCTCTGCTCATGCCGTCCTCGTTCCTGTCGGGAGGGGCGCCACTCTGTCGGTGAGTGACGCACGCCACAATCGGCAAGCGGTCCGATAATCTCCTTGCGTGTCATACGAGTTGTCGGGCCGGAAGGGGACGGATCGGGCGCCGAAACCGCCCGGTGATGTGCGGGGAACACGACGGGCGGTACCGTCCCGCGATATGGACAATCAGGGCGGCATCACGGTTCAGCGGGCGCTGGAACTGCCGGGGCTGCGCAGCGGACTGCCGGAGGTGGTGGCCTGCGCCGACCGCCTCGGCCGCACGGTGCGCTGGGTGCACGCGGGCGAGGTTCCCAACATCGCGTCGCTGCTCAAGGGCGGGGAACTGCTGCTGACCACCGGGCTGGGGCTGGGCACCCGGCCCGCCGAGCAGCGGGCCTTCGTCCGGCGCCTCGCGGACCGGGGGATCGCCGCGCTCGTCGTCGAGCTGGGGCCCCGCTTCACCCGGCTGCCCGCGACCATCGTCGAGACCGCCCGCACGGCCGGCCTGCCGCTCGTCCAACTGCACCGGGAAGTCCCCTTCGTCACGGTGACGGAGGAGGTCCACACCGAGATCGTCAACGGCCACTACGCCCTGCTCCAGCGCGCCGAGGAAGTCCACCGGCGATGTACGGAGGCGCTGTTGGGCGGTGGCGGGATCCCGCAGGTGCTGCGCATCCTGGCCGACTTCACGGCGAACCCGGTCTTCCTGGAGACGCCCGACGGGCAGCTGCTGTACGCCGCCGGTCCGGCGGGCGGCGACGCCGCCGCGGACCCGCTCCAGGTGTGGGAGGGCCTGCGGGGCCAGCGCGAGGCCGAGCCGTCCGCCAACACCGTGGTCATCGACGTCCCCGGCGGCGGCCCCGGCACCGGCTCGGTCCGCGCCCGGGTCGTCCTGCTGGGCGTCTCGTCGCCGCTGCTGCCGGTGCACCGGATGGCGGCGGAGCGGACGGCGGGGGTGCTGGCGGTGGTACTGATGCAGGCGCGCCAGGAGGACGAGCTGGCCGCGCGCGGCCGGGGCGACTTCCTCACCGACCTCGCGGAGGGCCGCATCTCGGCCGAGGACGCGCCGGCGCAGGCCCGCGTCCTCGGCTTCCGGCCCGGGGCGGGGCCGCTGCTGCCCGTCGTCATGCGGCTGTCGTCGGACCCGGGCCCGTCGGGGAACTGGGCGGTGCTGGCCCGGGCGGTGCTGGAGGAACTGTCCGCGGTCGGCGTGCCGGTGCTGCTGGGGGTGCGGCCGGTGGAGGGGCGGGTCCCGCTGCTGGTGTCCTTGCGCACCGAGTCGGAGCGCACGACGGTCGCGGACCGGGTGGCGGCCGCGCTGCGGGCCGGCGTGGAACGCGCGGGCCTGGACCGGGCGGGGGCGCCGACGGCGGTGGTCGTCGGCGTCTCCGGCAGCTGGGCGGCGGCTTCGGCGGGCCTGCGCCACGCGGCGGAGACGGCCACCGCGGCCCACGGCCTGCCGGCCCGGCCCTGGTACGACGCGCGCCGCCTGGACATCGACCTGCTGCTGTGGCGGTTGCGCGAACACCCCGATCTGGCGGCGTTCGTGGACCGCGCGATCGGGGCGCTGCGGGTCCACGACGCGGCTTCGCGGCCGCCGCTGCTGCCGACGCTGGAGACGTACCTGGCCCATGCGGGCCGCAAGGCGGAGACGGCGCGCGAGCTGCACCTGAACCGGCAGACCCTGTACAACCGGCTGGCCCGCATCTCGGAGCTCCTGGGCACCGACCTGGATGACCCCGAAACGGTCCTCTCCCTCAGCCTGGCCCTCCGCGCCCGCCGCCACGTGGCACCTTCCTGACGCGCCCCTCGCACCGCCCCCGCCCTGGCGGGCCTCCCGGGCTTCGGGCCGCTGCGCCGAACTCCGTCCGGCGGGCGCCGGGCGGGACTCCGCCGGGGGCGCCGGTGCGCGCCGTCGTCCTGGGGCTCCGCCCCAGACCCCGCGCCTCAAACGCCGGCGGGGCTGAAAAATCAGCCTCGCCGGCGTTTGAGGCGCGGGTCCGGGCGGAGCCCAGGGACAGGACCCACAGGACCCACAGGACCCACAGGACCCACAGGACCCACAGGACCCACAGGGCGCCGGCAGCGGCCGGCTAGGCCCGCCGGCGGTCCATCAGTTCGTCGTAGACCGACAGGACCTGCGCCACCGTCTCGTCCTCCGACGGCCACGTCGCCGCCTGCACCGGCCCCGCCGCGGCCAGCCGGGCCCGGCGGGCCGGGTCGGCGAGGAGGGCCGTCACCGCGGCCGCCAGCGCCGCCGCGTCCCCGTACGGCACCAGCACCGCCGCGTCGCCCACCAGTTCCGGGACTCCCCCGACCCGTGTGGCCACCAGCGCCACCCCGGCCCGCAGGGCCTCCTGGGCCAGCAGCGACCGGCCCTCCCAGCGGCTCGGCAGCACCGCCACGTCCGCCGCCGCCAGCAGCCGGTCCGCGTCCCGGCGCCGCCCCAGCAGCCGCACCGGAAGGCCCTCCGCCTCGATGCGCCGGGTCAGCTCCGCCCGTAGCGGCCCCTCCCCCGCGATCACCAGCAGCGGTACCGGGTCCAGCGTCCGCCATTCCCGCGCCGCCTCCAGGAGCAGCCCGTACCCGCGCCGCGCCACCAGGCTGCCGACCGCGATCAGCAGCGGCCGCTCCACCGCGCCCAGTTCCGCCCGTACCTTCTCCGACTCCGCCGGCTCCGGCACCGCCGCCACCGGTACGGCGACCGCCGCCAGCCGGGCGTCCCGCGCCCCGCGCAGCCGGGCCAGGTCGACCTGGTCCGGGGAGGCCCCGAGCACCACCGACGCCGCCCGCGCCACGTGCCGTTCCAGCAGCCGGCCCATGCGCCCGAGCGCGCCCGCCGCCTCCGGGGCGCCGCCGTGCCAGGTCACCACCAGCGGTACCCGCCGCCCGCGCCGGTCCCCGCGCAGCGCCAGCGCGGCCCGCATCCCGGCCCGCAGCCCGTGGGCGTGCACCAGGTCGGCCCCCGCGCAGGCGGCGCGCAGGGCGGCCGCCGCGTCGGGCGTGAACTCGGCCCCCGCGCCGGTGAAGTCGTACGTGCCCTCCGCCTCCACGGGGGCGCACACGGTCACCCGTACGCCCCTGGCGGCGAGCCCCGTCGCGAGGGAGCGCACGTGCGCGCAGCTCCCCGCCCCCGCGCCGCCGAGGACCTGGACGGTACGCAGCGGTTCCCGCCCGTACGGCTGCGCGGGGGCGGGAGGCGGAACCGGGGAGCTGCTCACGGGCCGAAGCTCCAGGGTGAGGGAGTCAGAGACGTCGCCCAGAATGCCAGTCCGCACGCGCGTTCCGGGACCATACGGGTGCGGATCCGGCGGGAGACACCACCGTGCGCCCCCCAGCCTCACCCACACGGGCTACGCCCGCGCGGCCCGGGCCACCCCCTAGCCGTCCGCGCGGGCCGCCGCCAGCAGTTCCTCGGCGTGTGCGCGGGCCGCGTGCGAGTCCTCCTGGCCGGCCAGCATCCGCGACAGTTCGCGGATCCGGTCCTCGCCCTCCAGCACGGTGACCCCGCTGCGCGTCACCGATCCGTCGACGGTCTTCTCCACCAGCAGCTGCCGGTCCGCGAAGGCCGCCACCTGCGGCAGGTGGGTGACCACGACGACCTGCGCCGAGCGGGCCAGTTTCGCCAGCCGCCGCCCGACCTCCACGGCCGCCTTGCCGCCCACGCCCGCGTCGACCTCGTCGAAGAGGTACGTCGGCACCGGGTCGGACCCGGCGAAGACGACCTCCACGGCCAGCATGACCCGCGACAGCTCACCGCCCGAGGCGCCCTTGGCGATCGGCCTTGGCTGCGCGCCCGGGTGCGGGGCCAGCAGCAGCTCCACCTCGTCGGCGCCCGCGGGACCGTACGCGACGGGCCGGCCGTCGACCTCCACCCCCTCGGGGTCCTCGGTCTGGCGGATGTCGAAGGTGACCCGGGCGTGCGGCATCGCCAGCGAGGCCAGCTCGGCGGTGACGTCGGAGGCGAACCGCGCGGCGGCCTCCACCCGGGCGTCCGTCAACGCCTGGGCCAGCTGGGAGAGCTCGGTCCGCAGCCCGTCCCGCTCGGCGGTCAGCTCCGCGATCCGCTCGTCGTCGCCGTCCAGTTCCAGCAGCCGCGCGGAGCCCTGCTGGGCCCACTGGAGGACGGAGTCGACGGAGTCCCCGTACTTGCGGGTGAGCTGGGTGAGGGCCGCCCGGCGTTCCTCCACCGCGGCCAGTCGCAGCGGGTCGGCGTCGAGGTCGTCGGCGTATCCGGCGAGCTCCCCGGCCACGTCGGCCAGCAGGATGCCCAGCTCCCCGATGCGTTCGGCGAGCCCGCCCAGCGCCGGGTCGTGGGCCCGTACGGACTCCAGCGCCCGGTGCGCGCCCGCGACGAGCGTGTTGGCGTCGATGCCCTCGGGGTCCTCGGGGTTGCCCGCGAGGGCGGCGTGCGCGGCCTGCGCCGCCGAGGCGAGGGATTCGGCGTGGCCCAGCCGCTCGGCCTCCGCGGCCAGTTCGGCGTCCTCGCCGGGCAGCGGCTCGACGGCCGCGATCTCGTCCAGGCCGAAGCGCAGCAGGTCCGCCTCCTGGGCGCGCTCCCGGGCCCGGGTGGTGATCTCCTCCAGCTCGGCGGCCACCGCGCGCAACCGCCGGTAGGCGCCGGTGTACTTCTCCAGCGGGACGGCGACCGCGTCCCCGGCGTACCGGTCGAGGGCCTGGCGCTGCCGGGCCGGGCGCAGCAGTCCCTGCTGGTCGGTCTGTCCGTGGACGGCGACCAGGTCGTCGGCGAGTTCGGCGAGCAGGCCGACGGGTACGGAGCGGCCGCCGACGTGGGCCCGCGAGCGGCCCTCGGCGGAGACGGTCCGGCTGATCAGCAGGGCGCCGTCGTCGAGTTCGGCTCCGGCCTCCTCGGCCCGCAGGGCGGCGGAGGCGCCCGGCGGCAGCACGACGCGTCCCTCGACCACGGCCGCCTTGGCGCCGATCCGTACCAGGGCCGGGTCGGCGCGACCGCCGAGCAGCAGCCCGAGGCTGGTGACGACCATCGTCTTGCCCGCGCCGGTCTCGCCGGTCACCGCGGTGAAACCGGGCGACAGCTCGACCACCGCGTCGTCGATGACCCCGAGCGACCGTATCCGCATCTCCTCAAGCACGGGACGACGATACCGAGGTTTCAGCGGTGCCATGCGACGTCACCCTCCGGGAGTTCCCCGAACGGATGTGCTAATAGCGCGCTAATGCGGCGCCCCGCGCCAGCCCGAGACGGGCAGGGCGAACTTCGCCACCAGCCGGTCGGTGAAGGACGCGTGGTGCAGCCGGGCGAGCCGCACGGGCACCGTCCCGCGCCGGACCTCCACCCGGGCCCCGGACGGCAGCTCCAGCGTGCGCCGTCCGTCACACCACAGGACCCCGTGCGGGGTCCCGGTCTGCACCTCCACCGCCAGCACCGAGTCCGGCGAGGTCACCAGCGGCTTCGCGAACAGCGCGTGCGCGCTGATCGGCACCATCAGCAGTGCCTCCACCTCCGGCCAGACCACCGGCCCGCCCGCCGAGAAGGCGTACGCCGTCGAGCCCGTCGGCGTCGCGCAGACGATCCCGTCGCAGCCGAAGCCGGACACCGGACGCCCGTCGATCTCCAGGACCACCTCCAGCATCCGCTCCGGGGACACCTTCTGCACGGCGGCCTCGTTCAGCGCCCAGTCCCGGTGGACCACGTCACCGTTGGTCCGCACGAGCACGTCGATGGTCATCCGCTCCTCGACCTCGTACGCGCAGGTCACCACCCGGTCCACGACCTTGTCCAGGTCGTCCCGCTCGGCCTCGGCGAGGAACCCCACCCGCCCCAGGTTGACGCCGAGCATCGGCACCCCGGAGCCGCGCGCGAACTCCGCGCCCCGCAGCAGGGTCCCGTCGCCGCCGAGCACGATGAGCAGCTCACACCCCTCCAGGGCGCCGGGCGTGCCTTCCGCCACCAGCTCCACCTCGGGCGGCAGCGGCAGGTCCACCGCCTCGTCCGCGAGGACCCGCACCCCCAGCCCCGACTTCAGCAGCCCCTGCACCACCAGCTCGGCACTGCGGATGGCCGCCGGCCGCCCGGTGTGCGCGACGAGGAAGACGGTCCGTTCCCGCGTCGGATCCGCCCCGCCCGCTGACGTTCCCGCTCCTGACGTTCCCGCTTCTGACGTTCCCGCTGCATCGGTCACTGCGGCCCCTCCGCCACTGCACGATCGACATCCCCCGGGTCGAGTGCCGGTGCCCCCGCCCGCAGCCACAGAAAGTACTCGACGTTGCCCGACGGCCCGGGCAGCGGGCTCGCGGTCACCCCGAGCACCCCCAGCCCCAGCTTCCAGGCCTGCGCCGCGACGTCCCGTACGGCCTCCGCGCGCAGCTCGGGGCTGCGCACCACTCCGCCGCTGCCCAGCCGGTCCTTGCCGACCTCGAACTGCGGCTTGACCATCAGCACCAGGTCCGCGCCGGGCGCGCAGCACCGGACGAGCGCGGGCAGCACCAGGCCGATGGAGATGAAGGACAGGTCCCCGACGACGAGGTCCACCGCAGCGCCGTCGAGCAGCTCGACGGTCAGCTCGCGGACGTTGGTGCGGTCCTTGACGGTGACCCGCTCGTCGCTCTGCAGCGACCAGGCGAGCTGCCCGTAGCCGACGTCGACGGCCATGACGTGGGCGACCCCGGCGCGCAGCAGCACGTCGGTGAAACCGCCGGTGGAGGCGCCGGCGTCCAGCGCCCGGCGGCCTTCGACCACCAGGCCCAGCGGCTGGAAGGCGGCGAGGGCGCCCGCCAGTTTGTGGCCGCCGCGCGAGACGTAGTCGGGGTCGCTGTCGTCCTTGAGGACGACGAGGGCCGCGCTGGTCTCGACCTGGGTGGCCGCCTTGGTGGCGGTGGTGCCGCCCACGGTCACCCGGCCCGCGGCGATCAGCTGGGCCGCGTGCTCCCGCGAGCGGGCCATGCTGCGGCGTACCAGTTCGGCGTCCAGGCGGCGGCGTGCCACTCCTGCCACGTTCGGTTCAGCTCCTGTTTTCGTACGGTCCGGGGACGGGCGGTGCGTCCAGCGCGTCCAGCGCGTCGCGCAACCCCCTGTGCACATCCTCGTACACCTCGACGTGTCCGTCCGCCGTGAGGTGGTCGACGGCCGCCAGCCGCTCCAGCGGACCGTCCACCCCGGCGTGGCCGGTGGGCGTGCGTACGACGCCCAGCGGCGCGGGTCCGGCGGGCTCGGCCGGGGCCCCGGCTACGTCCGCGGCGGCTTCCGGTGCTTCGTCGGTCATGCCCCTGACGCTACCGCGAAGCGCGCCGCGACCACGTACGGCTCTGCGGTACGGTCGTGATCACGATGGCTACCACCGAGGAGTGCCGCGCAGCACTCGACCGACTCTCAGACAACCTGACCCGGGCCCAGGGCGACGTGCGCGGCGCGGTCGCGCTCGACCGTTCCCTCAGCTGCCACATCACCGACCTGGACCGGACGTTCTCCGGCCGGCTCGACGGGGGCCGGATCCGGGTCGACGCCTGCACACCCGGGCCGCCCGCCGCCAAGGCCCAGATCCGGCTCGCGATGACGGGCGACGACCTGCTCGCGCTGGTGGCGGGCGAGCTGAACTTCGCCCGCGCCTGGGCCTCGGGCCGGGTCAGGCTGGAGGCGGGCCTGCGCGACCTGCTCCGCCTCAAGAGCCTGCTCTGACCCGCGCAGCCCGGTCCGGCCCCGCAGCCCGGTCCGGCCCCGCGGGCCGGTTCAGGCGGGCAGCCGCGTCCGCGCCGTGCGGGCGGCCGGGACCACCAGCGGCGTACCGGTCTCCGGGTCCTCGATGATCCGGCAGCGCAGCCCGAACACCTCCGCCACCAGCTCGGCGGTGACCACCTCGGCGGGCGGCCCCTCGGCCACGACCACCCCGGCGCGCAGCGCGATGAGGTGCGTGGCGTAGCGGGCGGCGTGGTTGAGGTCGTGCAGTACCGCGACCAGCGTCCGGCCCTGGTTCTCGTGCAGCTCGGCGCACAGGTCGAGGACGTCGAGCTGGTGCTGGATGTCCAGGTAGGTGGTCGGCTCGTCCAGCAGCAGCAGCGGGGTCTGCTGGGCCAGCGCCATCGCGATCCACACCCGCTGGCGCTGCCCGCCGGACAGCTCGTCCACGGCCCGGCCGGCCAGCTCGGCGACACCGGTCGCGGCCATCGACTCGGCGACGACCCGCTCGTCCTGCTGCGACCACTGCCGCAGCAGCCCCTGGTGCGGGTAGCGGCCGCGCGAGACGAGGTCGGCGACGGTGATGCCGTCGGGCGCGATCGAGGACTGCGGGAGCAGCCCCAGCGTCTTGGCCAGCTTCTTCGCCGGCAGCGACGCGATGGCCTGGCCGTCCAGCAGGACCTGCCCGGCCGACGGTTTCAGCATCCGCGCCAGGGCGCGCAGCAGCGTGGACTTGCCGCAGGCGTTCGGGCCGACGATCACCGTGAAGGAGTTGTCGGGGATCTCCACCGAGAGGTCCTCGGCGATGACCCGCTGGTCGTAGCCGAGGGTCACGTTCCGCGCGGTCAGCCGCTGCTGCACTTGCCCACTCCTCACGTCGCTCATATACGTCCCGCCTTGCGCTCGGTGACGAGCAGCCAGAGCAGGTAGACACCGCCGACCAGCCCGGTCACCACGCCCACCGGCAGCTGGTCCGCCCCGAAGGCCCGCTGCGAGGCCCAGTCCGACACCAGCAGCACCACGGCCCCCATCAGGGCGCCGGTGAGCAGGTTCGGCCCGGACGAACGGGTCAGGCGCCGGGCCAGCTGGGGTGCGGCCAGCGCGACGAAGCTGATCGGCCCGGCCGCGGCGGCGGCCGCCGTGGTCAGTACGATCGCCGCCGCCATCAGGAGCAGCCGGGTCCGTTCCACCCTGACGCCCAGGGCGTACGCGGCGTCGTCGCCCATCTCCATCATCCGCAGCGCCCTGCCCTGCCCGAGGACGAGCGGGAACACCACCGCGCAGGTCGCCAGCAGCGGCCACACCTGTGACCAGTCCCGGCCCGCCAGCGAGCCGGTCAGCCAGACCAGCGCGCGGGTCGCGTCGACGAGTTTGGCCTTGGTCAGCAGGTACTGGATGACGGCGACGAGCATCGCGCAGGCGCCGATCCCGACGAGCACGAGCCGGTAGCCGTGGATGCCCTGCTTGTACGCGAGGAGGTACACGGCGGCGCCCGTCAGCAGCCCGCCGGCCACCGCGCCCAGCGCCACCTCGGTGGAGCCGCCGTGGAAGACGATGATGACGGTGAGCGCGCCGACCGCCGATCCGTAACCGAAGCCGAGCAGGTCCGGGGAGCCCAGCGGGTTGCGGGACACGGACTGGAAGACGGCACCGGCCATCCCGAGCGAGGCCCCGACGAGCAGCGCGACCAGCACCCGCGGCAGCCGCAGGTCGTTGACGATGAAGTCGTCGGCGGGGCTGCCCGCGCCCAGCAGGGTCCGCACCACGTCCAAGGGCGCGATCTCGAAGTCGCCGGTGCCGGTCAGCACGACCGCCATGACCAGCGCCACGGCCGCCAGCAGCAGCCCGGCCGCCAGGGCCCGCGGCTGCACGCGCAGCGCCGTCCCGCCGGGTCCGCGCAGCACCCGCGACCGGCTCCGGGTGGACTTCCGCGGCTCCGCCGCCGTATTCCGCGTCACAGCTGGGCCATCCTCTTGCGCCGGACGAGGTAGATGAAGACCGGGCCGCCGACGAGCGCGGTGACGATGCCGACCTGCAGCTCGGCGGGGCGGGTGACGACCCGTCCGATGACGTCGGTGCCCAGCAGCAGTACGGGGGACAGCACCGCGGAGTAGGCGAGCACCCAGCGCATGTCCGGGCCGGTGATGAGGCGCACCAGGTGCGGGATCATCAGCCCGATGAAGAGGATCGGCCCGCAGGCGGCGGTCGCCGCCCCGACCAGCAGGGTGAGGGCGGTCATCGCGACGATCCGGGTCCGCGTCAGGTTCGCGCCGAGCGCCCGGGCGGTGTCGTCGCCCATGGCCATGGCGTTGAGCGGCCGGCCGAGCGAGAGCGCCAGCACCGCCCCGGCCACCAGGAAGGGGGCGACCTGGCGGACGGTGTCCATGGTGGCCGAGGCCAGCGAACCGACCGTCCAGAAGCGGAGCTTGTCCAGGGCCTTGCTGTCCATCAGCTGCACGGCGTTGATGTAGCCGACCAGGGCCGCGCTGGCCGCCGTACCGGCGAGCGCGAGGCGCACCGGCGTCGCGCTGCGGCTGCCGCCGAGCACGTAGACGACGACCGAGACGACGGCCGCTCCGAGGAAGGCCCACCACACGAACTCGCTGAGCGAGGAGGCCCCGAAGAAGCTGATCGCCGAGACGACGGCGGCCGCGGCGCCCGCGTTGACGCCGAGGATGCCGGGCTCGGCGAGCGGGTTGCGGGTCAGCGCCTGCATCACCGCGCCGGACAGGCCGAGGGCGAGGCCCACCAGCACCCCGAGGAGGGTCCGCGGGACCCGCAGGTCGCGCACCACCACATCACCCGGGGTCCCCGCGTAGTGGAACAGGCCGTGCCAGACCTGATCGAGGGGCATCTGCTTGGCGCCGACGGCGATGCTCGCCACCGCGACCAGCGCCAGTGCCGCGAGGGCGGCCAACAGGCCTGCCGCGCGGGCGCCGTGGCGGGCGCGGGAGGCGGCGACGGGCGCGGCGCTCGGTTCGGGGGGACTCTCGACCAACACGGAAGTTAGGTTAGCCTACCCTGCCCCAGTCGAGATCCCCCGGCCTCGGACTACAGCCCCAGCCGCGCCAGCGCCTTCCCCGCCTCCAGCCCCGCGGAGCCCTCCCCGGCCGACGTCCAGGCCGCCGCGCAGAGCGCCCGCAGCCCGTCCAGCGGGTCACCGTCCTCCCCGCGCAGGGTGAGTACGCCGTCCAGCGCGACCGCCGTCCACGCACCGCAGCGGAACCCCTCCCCGGCCGCCACGACCTCCGGCTGCCCGGTCAGCAGCCCGCGCAGGTCCCGGTCCACGTACGTCGGCCGGTGCTTCGGCTCGGCCCGCAGCAGCTGCGCCGCGTCCGTCACCCCGGTCAGCACCAGCAGCGAGTCCACCTCCCCGTTGAACGCGCCCTCGATGTCCGTGTCCAGCCGGTCCCCGACCACCAGCGGCCGCCGCGCCCCGGTCCGCAACACCGTCTCCCGGTGCATCGGGGGCAGCGGCTTGCCCGCCACCTGCGGCTCCGCGCCCGTGGCGATCCGTACCACCTCCACGGCGGCCCCGTTGCCCGGCGCGATCCCGCGCGCCCCCGGAATCGTCAGGTCCGTGTTCGACGCGTACCAGGGCACCCCGCGGTTGACCGCGTACGAAGCCTCCGCGAACCGCCCCCACGCCAGGTCCGGGCCGCCGTACCCCTGCACGACCGCCGCCAGGTCCTCCTCGTCGGCCGACTCCACCGGCACCAGCCCGCGCTCCCGCAGCGCGACCCGCAACCCGTCCCCGCCGATCACCAGCACCTTCGAACCCGGCGCCACCTGATCGGCGATCAGCCGGGCCACCGCCTGCGCCGAGGTGATCACCTCGGCCGCCTCCGTCGGGATCCCCAGCTCGCACAGGTGCTCCGCGACCGCGTCCGGGGTCCGCAGCGCGTTGTTGGTGACGTACGCCAGGTGCATGCCCTGCACCCGGGCCGTCCCGAGCGACTCCACCGCGTGCGCGATGGCCCGGCCGCCCGCGTACACCACCCCGTCCAGGTCCAGCAGGGCCGTGTCGTACGCCTGGTGCAGACTCCGCTCACTGCCCGCGGGACTGGTCCTGCTCTGCCGGGTCATCGTGTCCGCTCCCTCGTCCACTCGATCTTCGATCGATTCTGTCCGTAGCTGCCCTGCTCAGTCACTCCCCCGATCATCCCGCACCGTGAGACGCGTCTTACCATGCACCAATGACCACACCTGGTAACGCGGACCGAGGACTGCGCCTGATCCCCTTCCACGGACTGCGCTATGACCCCGAACGCGTCGGCAGCCTGGCCGCCGTCACCTCACCGCCCTACGACGTGGTCGTACGACCCGACGGAGTCGACTACCTCGAATCCGCCGACCCGCACAACATCGTCCGCCTGATCCTCCCCCAGGCCGACACCCCCGCCGCCCGCAACGAACAGGCCGCGCGCACCATGCGCCACTGGCTCGCCGAGGGCGTCCTCAGCGCCGACCCCGAGCCCGCCCTGTACGTGTACGAGCAGCGCAAGCCCGGCGTGCTCCAGCGCGGCGTCATCGGCGCCCTGGCCCTGACCACCGCCGAGGACGGGATCGTGCTGCCCCACGAGGACGTCATGCCGCACGTGGTCACCGACCGCGCCGGCCTGATGCGCGCCACCTCCGCGAACCTCGAACCGCTCCTCCTCACCTACCGCGGCGGCGACCCCGCCACGGGCGCGGCCGCGGTCATCGAACGGACCGCGCAGCGGGAGCCGCTGCTCTCCACCGTCACCGAGGACGGGTTCCGGCACAGCCTGTGGGCCATCACCGACCCCGCCGACCTGGCCGCCGTCACCGCCGACCTCGGCCACCGCCAGGCGCTCATCGCCGACGGGCACCACCGCTGGGCGACGTACCTGCGCCTCCAGCAGGAGCACCCCTCTCCCACCGCCTGGGACTTCGGCCTCGTACTGCTCGTGGACACCGCCCGCTACCCGCTCCAGGTCCGCGCCATCCACCGGATGCTGCGCCGGCTGCCGAAGCCGCAGGCGCTGGCCGCGCTCGACGGATCGTTCCGCATCCGCCCCGTCGAGGGCCCGCTCCCGCTCGCCCTGGAGGCGCTCGCCGACGCCTCGGAACGCGGCAACGCCTTCCTGCTCACCGGCGACGGCACCTTCCACCTGGTCACCGACCCGGACCCGGCCCTCATCGAGCGCACCGTCCGCCACGACCGCCCCGAGGCCTGGCGCCGGCTGGACGCGACGGTGCTGCACGCCGCTCTCCTCGACACCCTGTGGCGGATCCCCGACGAGCCGGAGCACATCTCGTACATCCACGACGCCGCCGCCACCGTCGAGATGGCCGAACGGCACGGCGGCACGGCGGTGCTGCTGCACCCCGTACGGGAGGACGTGGTCCGGGACCTGGCCCGCCAGGGCGTCACCATGCCCCGCAAGTCCACGTCCTTCGGCCCCAAGCCGGCCACCGGCCTGGTGCTGCGCAGCCTGGACTGACCCGCGCCGGCCGACTGCGGACATGCGAAAGGGCGGTACCCCCGGGAAGGGGGTACCGCCCTTTCAGTTCAGCCGTCAGGCCTTGTCGCGGCCCTCGGCCCGCTCCGCGTCGCCGGCGGGGGCGTCGAGGGGCTCGTACTCCTCGTCGTCCTCGTCGTAGTACTCGGCCTGGTCGGCGGCACGCTCCGCGGCCGCCACCTCGGCGTCGTCCTCGTCCTCTTCGATGTCGTCGACGCCGTCGGCGTCGTCAACGTCTTCGAGGCCTTCGAGGTCGTCGTCCTCGTCGTCCGGCACGGCGGCGTCCACGAACTCGACCCCGTCGAGCTCGGCGAGCCGGTCGGAGGCGTCCGTCGCCTGGTCCTTGTCGGCCTCGGCGGTCTTGGCGAACCACTCGCGCGCCTCGTCCTCACGACCGGCCGCCAGCAGGGCGTCGGCGTAGGCGTACCGCAGCCGCGCGGTCCACGGCTGCACGGAGTTCGAAGCCAGCTCCGGGCTCTGCAGGGTCACGATGGCGGCGTCCAGCTCGCCCATGTCCCGCCGGGCACCGGCGGCCACGAGCCGCATCTCGACCTGACCGGCCTTGTCCAGCTTCTGCACCTCGGGCTCGCCGGCCATCGCCAGCGCCCGCTCCGGACGGCCGAGGCCGCGCTCGCAGTCGGCCATGACGGGCCACAGCTCCACGGAACCGGTCATGCGCTTGGCGGCGCGGAACTCCGCGAGCGCCTCGCTGTACTTCTGCGTGGCGTACGCGGCGAAACCGGCGGCCTCGCGGACGGCGGCGACGCGGGAGGCGAGCCGCAGGGCGATCCGGGCGTACGCGTACGCCTGCTCGGGGTCCTCGTCGATCAGCCGGGCCACCATCACCAGGTTGCGCGAGACCTCCTCGGCCAGGCCCTTGGGCAGGCTCAGGAGCTCCTGACGCACGTCGGCGTCGATCTCGTGACCGGTGATGTCCTCGTCGATCGGAAGCCGCTTGACCGGGTCGCGGTCGCGGTCGGCACGGAAGTCGCGGTCGCCGCCACGGTCATCACGGCCGCGGTAGCCACCGCGGTCATCACGGCCGCCACGGAACCCACCACGGTCACCGCCGCGGTCACCCCGGTCGTCGCGACGGGGGTAGCTGGGACGGTCCCCACCACGGTCGTCACGCCGCTGGAAACCACCACCAGTGGGACGGTCACCCCGGTCGTCACGACGCGGGTAGCTGGGACGCCCACCCCGGTCGTCATCACGACGCGGGTAGCTGGGGCGGTCGCCACCGCGGTCATCGCGGCGCTGGAAACCACCACCAGTGGGACGGTCACCCCGGTCGTCACGACGCGGGTAGCTCGGACGGTCCCCACCACGGTCATCACGACGCTGGAAACCACCACCGGAGGGGCGGTCACCCCGGTCGTCACGACGCGGGTAGCTGGGACGGTCCCCACCAC
>NZ_JBVHQF010000016.1:0-1188 GCF_055567555.1 Streptomyces sp. NPDC026522 | reverse complement strand
CGGTCGTCACGGCCACCGCGGAAACCACCACGGTCATCGTCACGGCGCGGGTAGCTGGGACGCCCACCCCGGTCGTCATCACGACGCGGGTAGCTGGGGCGGTCGCCACCGCGGTCATCGCGGCGCTGGAAGCCACCACCAGTGGGACGGTCACCCCGGTCGTCGCGACGCGGGTAGCTGGGACGCTCACCCCGGTCGTCACGACGCGGGTAGCTCGGACGGTCCCCACCACGGTCGTCACGGCCACCGCGGAAACCACCACGGTCATCGTCACGGCGCGGGTAGCTGGGACGCCCACCCCGGTCGTCATCACGACGCGGGTAGCTCGGACGGTCCCCACCACGGTCGTCACGCCGCTGGAAACCACCACCGGCGGGACGGTCACCCCGGTCGTCACGGCGCGGGTAGCTCGGACGGTCCCCACCACGGTCATCACGACGCGGGTAGCTCGGGCGGTCGCCACGGTCGTCACGACGGAACGAGGGGCGGTCGCCACCACGGTCGTCACGGCGGGGGTAACCACCACCGGTGGGGCGGTCGCCACCGCGGTCGTCACGGCGCTGGAAACCACCACCAGTGGGACGGTCACCCCGGTCGTCACGACGCGGGTAGCTGGGACGGTCCCCACCACGGTCATCACGACCCCGGTAGCCACCACCAGTGGGACGGTCACCACGGTCATCACGGCGCGGGTAGCTCGGACGGTCCCCACCACGGTCATCACGACCCCGGTAGCCACCGCCGGTGGGACGGTCACCGCCGCCGGCGGGACGGCCACCGCGGTCGTCACGGCGGAAGCTGCCGCCGGCACCGGTCGGACGGCCACCGCGGTCGTCGCGACGGAAACCACCACGGTCACCGCCACGGTCGTCACGGCCCCCGCGGTAGCCGCCCCTGTCACCGCCGTCGTTGCGCCGAGGCTCGCGCTCCGGACGATCGTCGGGAGAGTTGGACATGGGTGTGACTCCTGTCTTCGGGGTACCGCTAGTCATTCTCGCGCAACCAACCCATGGCCGCGCTTCGGCGTAAAGAGATACAAAAACAAAAGGACCCTTGGTCCAGCGTTGAACGCTGGACCAAGGGTCCTTTGAAAGATTGTTCGGCGGCGTCCTACTCTCCCACAGGGTCCCCCCTGCAGTACCATCGGCGCTGAAAGGCTTAGCTTCCGGGTTCGGAATGTAACCGGGC
>NZ_JBVHQF010000015.1:0-171574 GCF_055567555.1 Streptomyces sp. NPDC026522 | reverse complement strand
AGCCGGCAACCGAGGGGGAAGGTCGATAAGCCACCCCGACAGCCTCCCACCCACACGGCCACCACACCCACCGAACTTACGAAAAGATCAGTAAGAGGTGAGTCCCGGGAGTGGGTCATCCCGGAGCGGGCGCCGCCCGCAGCGCTCCGGAAGCAGGGGGACGGGTTGCCGGGCTGCGGGTAGCTTCGCCATCAGTAGGGCGCGCGATCGCCGATGTCCTTCGCCGATTGGCACGCCATTCGCTCACTGCCCTGGAATCGCACGCAGTACCTGTTCAGGCCCGGCATGGAGTCCCAGCTGTGGCTGAGTGTCTTGCCCACTCGGGTAGCTGTGGCGGTGAATTCGCGGCGGCCGTTGATGTAGAGGTAGACCTCCCGTGAGTTCACGCCCCGCGGGGGGTTCGTCCAGATCGCTGTCGCCGCGTTCCAGCTGTTGAGGCCTTCCAGACGGATGCAGACCTGGGGCCCGGACATGTGGTGTGTACAGGCGCTGGAGTCGGCGGCCGCCGGACCGGCCCCTGCCAGAACGAGGGCTCCCGCGAGCACCAGGGCAGTCAGGTGGGCGTTCTTCTTCATGGCAGGACCAACCGGTGCTGCACCGGCGCGCGGCACGGTTGCGCACCGGAGATCACCCTGACGGGGCGGGTGGAGGTCAGGCGCTGCGAGGCTTGCGGCCGGTGGTCGCCTTCTTCGCCGGCGTGGTCTTCTTGTCGGTGGCCTTGGCCGGCGCGGTCTTCTTCGAGGTCTTCTTCGCGGCGGGCAGATCATGCACCGTGGCGTCCTGGTCCTTGTTGTCGCCGCGGGCGGCTTTGGCGTCGCTCACCGACTGCTCCAGCATCGCCATCAGGTCGACGACCTCGGCAGAACGGGTCGGTTCGGGGGCGGCCACCGGC
This sequence comes from Streptomyces sp. NPDC026522, assembly GCF_055567555.1. Lineage (NCBI taxonomy): Bacteria > Bacillati > Actinomycetota > Actinomycetes > Kitasatosporales > Streptomycetaceae > Streptomyces > Streptomyces sp. NPDC026522. Next base: position 170,682 of record NZ_JBVHQF010000015.1, on the reverse strand, counting down.
TCCGGGCGGGTACCGGCGGCCTTGGCCTGGATCAGCGTCTCCAGCGCCTCCTGGTACTCGTCATGGAGCTCACTGACGTCCATCCCGGAGAGGCTGTCCGCGAGGGCGACAGCCGCGTCGATCTCCTCGTCGGTAACCGCCGCGTCCGGCACGTCGACCTGGGAGGCGGAGCGGATCTCGTCCGGCCACCTCATGGCGTGCAGCATGATCACGTCGTCTCGGACGCGGAGAAGGCCCAGCCGCTCCCGGTCGCGCATGGCGAATTTGGCGACGGCGACCTTGCTACTGCGCTGGAGCGCCTGGCGCAACAACTCGTACGGCTTGGCGGCGACACCTTCGGCGGCGAGGTAGTACGAGGCGCCGATCTGGAGAGGGTCGATGGAGTCCGTGGGTACGAAAGCGACGATCTCGATCGCCTTCGCCGTCGGCAGCGGCAGGCTGTCGAGGTCTTCGTCGGAGATCGGGATCAGAGTTCCGGTGGCCGTCTCGTACCCGCGGGTGATCTCGGATTGATCGAGCTCCCGGCCGTCCACTTCGCAGACCTTCCGGTAGCGGACCCGTCCTCCGTCGGCCGTGTGGAACTGCCGGAACGAGATCGCATGCGATTCCGTAGCGGGATAGACCTTGATCGGGATCGTGGTGTTGACTGAACCAGTTGACGAATAACCGCAGGTCAGATGGCATTTCTGCTAGCTTCCGCTCATGCTTGAGACGGGTGATCCCTCTCGGGATCTGATCAACTTCGTGCTGCCACAGACCGGTGCCCTGGTCGAGGTGGCCGACCCAGCCCAGCCGTACGTCCTGCTGGACGCCGCCGGGGACGTAGTGGAGCCGGTCTCGGCGTTCTTCGCCGAGCTCAGGCGTGTTCGCGGCCGCCGTCGACGATCCGCTCCTACGGGATGGATCTGCTGCGTTGGTGGCGGTTCCTGGATGCCCTCGGGGTGGAGTGGCGTCGGGCTACCCGGGCGGAGGCCCGGGACTTTGCGCGGTGGATGGCGATCGCGCTGAAGCCCGTGCGGGTGCACTGGCGTCGACGGACTGCCGACACCACGGTGCGGTCGGTGGCCCGCGCGTCGGCGGGGGTGCCGAATTCGGTGACGGGACGGGCGGGACCCGGGCTGATGTACGCGGCGACGACGCGGGCGCACTGCGAGACCGTGCTGCGGTCCTTCTACGACTTTCACCTGGACGCGGGCACCGGCCCCATCATCAACCCGTTCCCCCTCGGACGAGAGCGCCGTCGACTGCCCGCTGCGGCCGGTCGGCCGGCCCGGTCCTCGCCCGGCGGCCGGTACCGACCGTCGGTGCCGGTGCGGGTGCCGCGTCGGATCCCGGATGCGCGGTTCGACGAGCTGTTTGCGGCACTGCGCCACAACCGCGATCGGGCCCTGCTGGCGTTCTGGGTCTCCAACGGGGCGCGGGCGGAGGAGCTGCTGACTTGTCGGCAACGGGATGCTCTGCCGGGTGAGCAGTTGCTGGGGCGCGTGGCCGGGTCGCGCCCGCTGCCGGAAGGTGGCCGAGCGGTACGAGCAGGACCACGGCAGGAGCACCCCGACGCCGTGACGGCCCGGGCGTGGGCCCGGGCCGCCGACGAGCGCACGAGGGACTGGGCACAGGAGCTCGCCTCGCACGCGGTCCTGGTCCCCGGCCGGGCGCGCAGCTTCGGGACCTGCCCCGTGATGCCGAGGTTGTGAGCCTGGCAGCTGGTCTCCCAGTTCCTTGATTTCGCGGAACAGTTGTTTGACGACTGCCATGCCATGCGCCACGGCTCGCGGAATCCGACATCACGCTTCGCCGGACCAGCACCGGCGCGTCCTGCTCCTTTCTGCTCCGGACGGGCGATATGTCGGCGAAGACATAGAAGCGCCAGCTCCAGGGCCCCGTAGCTTCGAGACCCACCCGAACCAGGAGGTACCGTGACCGCTAAGAATGCGGGCGTCTCGATCGAGGAGCATCCGCTGTTGCATGCCCTGCGGACGCATGGGACGAGGACCCAGGTCTTCTTCGGATACGTGGGGTTCGGCGACACCAACGAACACGTTGAGCTCTACCCGAGCCTCTACGACCTGTCCCGGAGCATCCAAATCCCCAGGGCGGACATCCTCCACACGGAGGACGCTCCCTCACAGGTTCTGCCTTTCGGCGCGACAGTGCTCTGGGTGCGGGCGGACGCGACCCTCGTCCGGCGCCGGGAGGAGAGCGTCGCCAATGTCCACGGCGCCCCCGCACCGTCGGCGGCGGCCGGACGACTGCGCATCGGGAGACGGGCCCCGCTGCGCATGGAAAGCTCGGAGGATTGGGACCCCGAATGCACTGACTGCCACTCGCCATGCGCCACATGCCACAACAGTTGCAGCATCTGCGTGTCGAGCTGCGTACCGCAATGAGCCTCCAGGCCATCGATTGGAGTGCGGCCGTCGACCATGTGGCGCCGTATCTCATCGAGAAGCTCCTCAAGGAACGGATCGTCGACGAGACAGCCGAGGCGGAACTTCTGTTCCGCGAAGTCAAGCGGTACTTCGTGATGGCGCACGAGCACCCCGAGCGATCCTGGCAGATGCACTCGCTGCGGGTCGACGAGGTGTGGCACCAGTTCATCCTGTTCACCACGGAGTACGAGGACTACTGTCGGCGGTTTTTCGGCCGGTACGTCCACCATGTCCCGAGCAACGCGCCCGTCCCGGACATGGCGATGCATCGTCCGAAGGCATCGTTCCGCGAGTTCAGGGCCCAGTACGAGCGCCTGTTCGGCGAGATCCTGCCCGACGTCTGGTACGACGCCCGGACTCTGACTCCGCGCCGTCGGCTCGTGAACGAGCAGGCGGGGCGGCAGCGTGTCCGGGGGGCGGAAAGGGACGAGACCTGCCTGATCGCGCCCAACGGCGAGGTCCTGATCAGTGTCAACCGGCCGGCGGCCGAGGCGTTGGCGTTCATCGCCCGCACCGGCGCCTTCTACGTGCGCGAACTGCCGGGTGGTCTGACGGATGCCGAGAAGGTGGAACTCGCGGCGGCCTTGGTGGAGGACAAGATTCTCCGAGCCAGCGGATGACGCCGCACGGTCCGCAGTCTGGCCGGGCGCAGTCGTACGCGGCGCTCCACCCGGCCCGTGGCCCGAGTTCGCTCGTCCTGGACGCCCTCGAACTGCTGGGGCGGCGGCACGGGCGGGCCCTGGATATCGGTGCGGGACCGCTGAGCGACGCCCGCCACCTGCTGCGGGCGGGCTTCGACGTCGACGCCGTCGACCCTGATGCGGAGACCCTCCGGTGCGCCATGCGGCTCGGTAACTCCCGGCTGACTGTGATCCCCCGCGACATCCGCGAGGCCGGGATCCCAGCGGGCCGGTATGACCTGGTCCTCGCCGTTCACGTACTGCCGTTCCTGCCACGGCGGGACCTGCCGGGCGTGGTGGCGGCGATCCAGGCCGGACTGACCGAAGGTGGCCTGTTCTGCTGCACCTTCTTCGGCGTCAACGACTCCTGGGCCCGATGGGGCCGACCCATGACCTTCCTGACACCGCCCGAGGTGCACGGACTGTGCACCGGCCTGCAGTCCGTGGTCGTCACCGAGCGGGAGTACGAGGGGCACGACGCCCACGGCAGACCGAAGCACTGGCACATCGTGCGGGCGATCCTGCGGCGAGGCGAGGTGGCGCGAACCACGGGCGGCGAATATCTCGTCAGCACACCGATGCGCGGCGGAGGCGACCTCGGAGAGGTTCCGAGTCGACCGGCAGCGGCCGGCAGCGACCCCCTTGAGGGCGCCAGCCCAGTGACCCATCCGGCCGCGCCCCGGTCGGGTGAATGCCGCGCGCCTGAACTTCACCCGGGGCCGTCTCAGGCCATACACGTACGGCCATGACCATTGCTCAGACGTCGTTCCACTCGGCTCTGTCCGGCCAGCTCGTCCACGAGTTCGGCCCCGGCTCCGTCCCCGCCGGCCTGCACGCCGCGACCGCCCTAATGGGGTTCCTGTCGCAGAAGATGCCCTATGAGCAGTTCCGGATCCTGCTGACCTCGGGCCACCGGGAAGTCCGATCCCGGCTGGAGGCGGCAGCCCGCGAGTACGGATACACGGACGTCGTACCCGCGCTCGCTCCGCAGGAGGCCGGAATGCTGGTGTGCTGCACCGCCGGGGCCGTCGCCGACCTCGCCAACGAATGATGATCCACAGCGATCCTCGCTTCCAGGCGTGGAAGGCCGCCGCGCTGGAGGCCGACCGCGAGCGCGGCGTCGTGGTCCCCCTCCGCGAACTGCCCGGCTTCAACGTCGCCTTCCAGGGCCACTACAGCCGGTTCGTCGACTTGGCGAACACCTGATTCGGCCTGTGACCTGCCCTCCTGGGCCCTATTCTCGTATACCTACGGCAAACGGACATGTAGCGCAGGGTGATGCTCGCGGCTGAACCGGGCGCGAGGGCCGGTGTCAGTTTCCGGAGTCGGCTGCATGGATGACGGCCCTGCGCATTCCCGAAGCTGCCACGAAGTGACAAGTAGCTTTCAGTAGTCGATCTGACGTACCGCTGTCAGGGTCTCAGCGTTCTGCCCCTGGTCAACCGGGTGGCGGGCCGTGATCGCACGACGGGCGGCATCCCAGACCGCCTCGAATTCTTGCGCGGTCAGTTGGTCGGGTTCGTGCCCCTCCCACTGTGAGACCGGGAGCCCAGCGGTAACCCCGAACATCCTTTCGTACTCGGCCAGACCCCCTGCCTGCTGGGCACGCTGCCATTCGTCCAGGGACGCAGCCGCGATCGGGGTGAGCTCGGAACCCTGGAGTTCGACCTGTCGGATCACCCAGCCGCCGGCGTCGACTTCAAAGTAGAACCAGATGGCTTCCTCGTCCCAGAAGCACTGCATCCACGTCGTCACCGGTCGGCCTGCCTCTGCGACAGGGCAATGCGGCGCCGTACGAGATCGACATCCATGATCTTCACGGTGAGAGCGTCGCCGACCTTGATGACGTCCTGCGGCGATTGATCCAGCTCGTCGGTGTGCACGAGCCCCTCAAAGCCGTCCTCTCGGTCTTCGATGCGGACGAAGACACCGAACGGTACGATCTTGGTGACAGGACCTGTGACGACCTGGCCGATCCTCTGCGCTACCTGCGGCCATGGGTCTTCCTGCACTGCTCGAAGCGACAGCGGCACTCGCTCCCAGACCATATCGACGTCGAGGACCTCAGCTGTGACCTCCTGGCCGACGCTGACGACGTCGGATGGGTGGTTGATCGGACGCCAGGAGAGTTCCGGAATGTTGATCATCGCGGTGAAGCCGCCGATGTCCACGAAGGTGACGCCGAAGCTGGCGATGGTCGTCACCGTGCCGGTGACGACCTGGCCGCGGCGCAGGGTCTTCAGGAACGCCCAGTCCCGGTCGCTGGGTGTCGGCTCGGTCTGCCAGCGCGCGCGGAGTACCCCGTCGCTGTCGGGCAGCACAGCGGTAAACAGCGGGAGATCTTCGCCGGCGTACATGGATACGACGCCGGCAGCACGCGCGCTGGCAAGCTGGGAGGTCACGTCCTCGAACTGGGTCTCGTCCATGACCGTGCTGGTGATCTGCCCGTCTTCCTTCTCCCAGATGATCTCCACTAGCCCTTCGTCGGGCAGGGCAGCCACGGCCGTGTCGACGTCGGTGAGCAGGTCCGGCCAGACGGCCAACTGTGCACGTGGAGCCAGCTGGGAGCGCACGGTCTCAATGTTGTCGCGGCTCAGGCGGTGCCACCGGGAGGCGTTGAGGGCGAAGGTCTCCTCCAGGAACGTGGCGCGGTGGGCGCCGACAGTCCAGGCAAGGCGGGTCCAGAAGTCGGCGTCGGCCGGGCGCTGCACGTATGCGGGGTCGTCGGGGGCGAAGTCGTACGGCGATGCCTCCAGGCGTTCCGGGAACAGGCCGAGCGCTCGGGTTCGGGTCAGCGCGGCTTCGCAGGGCCGGCTGCTGCCGAGGTAGAGGTACTGGTCCCAGCCGACGTGCACCGTGAACTCTCCCTCGACCTCCAGGCGGCACCAGGCCCCGTTGTCGCGGAGCATCGCTCGGACAAGTTCCAAGCCGACCCCGATCGGCACCAGTGCCCCGTCGTGGAACCCGGCGGGGCCGGCGGGGAAGAGGCCGGCCAGGCCGCAGCCGTCGACCGGTGGCTCCAGGCCGAAGTGGACGAAGCCTCCGAGCTGCGGCTCGCGGATGGCCAGCTGGTCGACGCCGCTGTCCTCGGCGAAGGCGGCGACGGCCTGCAGGTAGGCGGCTTCGACCGGCCCGTGGTCGCAGGTCGTGTCCTCAGTGCCGGCGTAGTGGCCGTGCTGGTCGCGATCGGCGGGGTCGTACTTGGTGACCCGGTAGACGTAAGGCAGCACGTCACTGCCCACCGGAGGTCGACCGCGTGGCTGCGTTCTGGTGGCGTTCAAGAACGCGGTAGACGGTGGCGCGGCTGACGGAGAAGAGCTCGGCGAGGTCTGCGATGGTGTGCTCGCCGGACTGGTGCTGTTGGACCAGGTGCGTCTGCTGGCGGGCGGTGAGCTTGGGCTGCTTCCCCTTGAGCTTGCCCTTGGCCCGCGCCACCGCCATGCCTTCACGGGTGCGCATGCGCAGGAGGTCGACCTCGAACTCGGCGAACGTGGCCAAGATGTTGAAGAACATCTTGCCCATCGGGTCGGCGGGGTCGTAGAGCGTGCCGCCGAGCGAGAGCTTGACGCCGCGGGCGGTGAGCGAGTCGCCGATGTCGCGGGCGTCGGGTACCGAGCGCGCAAGGCGGTCGAGCTTGGGGACGACGAGGGTGTCGCCGGCGCGGACCGCCGCGAGGGCCTGGGCCAGGCCGGGCCGGTCGCGGTTGGTTCCGGTCAGCCCGTGGTCCAGGTAGATCCGGTCCTCCGGGACGTCCAGGCTGATCAGGATCTCGTGCTGGGCCGTGAGGTCCTGCTTGTCCAGACTGCATCTCGCGTAGCCGACGCGTTCACTCATGCCCGGAGCGTACGATAAGCCCCCGCTCAGCGTACAGATCACCGGACACCCTAAATGAGACACCGTCAGTGCAGGTAGCTCTCTCCCGCCAGACGAGATCATCATTGTTCGCTGAGGGTTCCTCTATCGGACACAATCGACGGCCTCGGTCAGTACCCTGACGCGGTGACAACCGACACCGCCTTCCTGAGAGCCGTGAGCGGCACCGTCGACCTTCCCCTGCTCCCGCTGCCAGATCGTGTCGCAGCGCTTCTGTCCACGCTGGGCGGTCCGCCTCGGCTAGCGGCCCACCTACGCGCCGTCCACGACGTCGCGCATCAGCTGGTCGACTGGGTAGAGGAGCGCTATCCCTCCGTGGCGATCGACCGGGAGGCGGCGCTGTTCGGGGCCGCGACGCACGACATAGGCAAGACGGTGCACCTGGCCGAGCTCTCCGGGCCCGGGTCGGCACATGAGGAGACCGGGCGGGCCCTGCTACTCGAACGCGGCGTCAGCCCGGAGCTCGCCCGCTTCGCCACGACCCACGCGTCGTGGACGCGATCGGACGTCGTTCTGGAAGACCTCCTGGTGAGCCTCGCCGACAAGATCTGGAAGAACAAGCGCGTTCCCGACCTGGAGGACCTCGTCGTGACGTGGCTGGCCGAGGCCACCGGCCGGCCGGTGTGGGAGGAGTTCCTCGCGCTCGACGAGGTCCTCTCCCGCATCGGCGACGAGGCCGACGAACGCCTGGCGTTCCAGGCGTCCTTCCCGATCCACACCTGAGGACTTTGCCGCCACCCTGGATGCCGGCCTGGAGCGGAACGAACCGGCCGCCCGAGCCGCCTAGAACCGGGCATCACCTCCCGGTCGGTGCCGCCTCGTCCTGCGGGCGGCGCGGGGCGGGCAAGGTCGCGGCTGGGGCGGTCAGGTCCAGCTGAAGGCGGCTGTTCATGTCCAGCTCGAACCGGCCGTAGGGGTTCACGTGCGTCCAGAACAGCGGGGACAGAGCCCGCCGATCGGCATCGGTGAGCATGTCGGCCCACTTCGGATCGGCGAGGACCTGCTGCATCAGCAGCGTGTTGACGTGCACGAGGGCGGACTGGAGCAGGTGCAGGGCGAGCATCGACACCTCCTGGGATTCCTTGTCCGACCCGGCCAGGTCGCCGTCCTTGCCGTAAAAGAGGTCCTTGTTCGCGCTGTTCCAGTTCTCCACGACCTGCAAGCCCTCGTGGATCTCCTGGCGCAGTTCGACGTCGGCCAGGTAGTCGCAGACGAACGCTGTGCGCACCGCCCGCCCGAGTTCCTCGATCGCCTGGTAGGTCGGGTGCTTCGGCCCGCCGCGGGTGAAGCGCCGCAGGACCTGCTCGGCCTCGGCGGTGCCCAGCCGCAGGGCGGTGGTGTACTTCACGATCTGGTCGTACTGCTGCCGGATCAGTTCCCAGTTGATCGTCTTGGTCGACAGCACCGGCGCCAGCTGCGGCCAGCAGTCGTCCTCGCCCGCGGCCGGCCGGTACAGCTTCGCGGAGCCGATGTTCTTCAGCCGGGGCATCAGCTTGAAGTCGAGCATGTGGGCGAAGGCGAAGCCGACGATGGACGCGCCGTGGGTGTCGGTGTACTGCCGATCGACGTCCATGTCGGTGCAGTGCCGCAGAACACCCTCGATCATCGAGGCGATCTCGGAGGCCGAACAGGACTTGAGCTGGGAGTAGATGCACACCGACTTCCGCTCGACGTGCCAGTAGATCATCACGCCGGGGCCCCGGTACCGCTGGTGCCACTCGGTCATCAGGTTCGAGGACCACGCGCCGAACTTGCGGCTGTCGGACGCGCAGGCGGTGCCGGTTCCCCACCACATCTCGTCCCGGGCGGCGAAGGTGGCGTTGACCAGCTTCACCAGCGCGGCGCGCATGTTGGTCCGGTTGACGAACAGATGCCGCACCCTGCGCAGCGTCGCCTCGGACTCGCCGTGCTTGCCGGTCACCGCGACCCGCTTGATGCCCATGTTGGTGCCCAGGCCGAACAGCACCAGCAGTAGCCGGCGGCGCAGCACGTCCTTGGACAGGTTCTCGCGGGTGGCGACCGAGGTGAACTCGGCGATGAAGTCCGTGTCGAACTCGGCGTACTTCAAGATGTCCAGCAGGTCGATGGCCCGTTGACTGAACTAACTCTGGTGTTTCAGCAGGTCAGAGGCGGTTTCTGCTAGCTTCCCTTCATGGCTGATCCTCTGGGTCCCGGGCGGGATCTGACGAGCTTTGTGCTGCCCGAGCTTGGCCGGTTGGTCGAGACGGGTGAGCCGCAGGAGCCGTACCGGCTGCTCTCTGCAGACGGCTTGCCGGTTGGACCGGTCGCGGCGTTCTTCGCCGAGTTGCAGGCGGCCAGCAGACCAGCGACCACGATCCGGTCGTACGGCATGGATCTGCTCCGGTGGTTCCGGTTCCTGTGGGCGGTTGACGTCGATTGGGACCGGGCGACTCGCGGCGAGGCCCGGGACTTCTCCCGCTGGTTGCAGTTGGCGGACAAGCCGGTCCGCGTCCACTGGCGCTACCAGCGTCAGGGCGGCTCAGTCCCCAGCCCCAGACCGGGTGGGACGAAGCGGGCCGAGCCGGGAACACCGAATCCGGTGACGGGTAAGCCGACGCCGGGCCGGAAGTACGCACCGACGACCCGTACACACAGCGAGACGGTGCTGCGGTCCTTCTACGACTTCCACCTCGAAGAGGGCGCCGGGCCGATCATCAACCCGTTCCCGCTGGATCGCTTCCGCCGCGGCCGGGCCAACGCCCACCACAACCCGATGCAACCGTTCCGGCAGGAGCGGCAGGGCCGCTACCGGCCGCGAGTGCCCAAGAAGCTCCCGCGCCGCATCCCGGACGAGATGTTCAACGCGCTGTTTGCCGCGTTGAAGTACAACCGCGATCGGGCCTTGCTCGCGGCCTGGGTTTCCACCGGCGCCCGAGCCGACGAGCTACTGACGAGCCGCCAGCTCGACGCCGACCCAGGACAGCAGCTGATCACCGTTGTCCGTAAAGGGACGCGGGAGAGCCAGCCGCTGCCGGCCTCGCCGGACACGTTCGTGTGGCTGCGGCTCTACCAGGAGGAAGTCCGGCGCCAGGGCACCCCGCGGGGCCGCCATCTGCCGCTGTGGTGGACCCTACGGCGACCGTTCAGGCCGCTGAACTACCACGCGGCCAGGGCGATGTTCGGCCGGGCCAACGATCTGCTGGGGTCGAACTGGACTCTTCATGACCTGCGGCACACGGCTGCCTACCGGATGGCTCGCGACCCGCAGATGCCGCTGACCGACGTGCAGTGGGTCCTCGGTCACGCGCATTTGTCCACCACGGAGATCTACCTCGCCGCCACCCGGGACGAGGTAATCGAGAGCGTGCTCGCCCACCACGCCCGCCAGTCTCGACAGGCAGTCCTGCCACCGGCGCCGGCTCCCGGCTACGCCCCGGCGAGCCTGGACGTACTGTTCGGACGGCGGCCATGACGACCACGGCCACGACCGCGACCGCGTCCTCGGGACGGCGTTCGGGACACCGGCCATCCGCACCGCTGCACGGTTCCGCACAGAAACTGCTGAGGTCGGCCTTCCCAGCGCGACCCGTTCCCGAGAGCTGGCTGGCCACTGCCGAGGACCGCACCCAGGTCAAGGAGCGCCTGGCGGAGTTCTCGGCCAAGGCGAGCAAGCACACCCGCTACATCCGAGGTAGCGGGGCCCAGAAGATCCTGCGCTGGCTGGAGGAGTTCCCCGGCGACACCTGGCAGCAACGCTGGCGGAACTCCGGCTCCGATGAATTGGGCCGGGCCTGGCTCGACCATCTGATGGAGGCGATCATCGACGGCCGCTACGGGCGGATCGACCGTCCCGAGCTCTCCTCTGGCGCCCTCGCGCTGATCTGCGCCGATGTGATCCGCCCCAGCCTCGACTGGTTGCTGACGCGCCAGTCCCAGAACCTGCGACAGGCGATCACCGACGGCCGTGACCCGGGCGGCTTCGCCGCGCTGGCCACCGTCGCAGCCCCGGAACTGTGGTCGACCAATCTCGGTTTTCACGCCCGCTACCAGATCGCCATGCTCGTCGTGGCGAAGGGCGGCGGGGTCCGTGACATCACCGTGGGCGACTGCCTGGAACTGCGAGAGGCCGAGGCTCGGGTCTACGTGCACGCCGGCTCGGGCCGGTCGCTGTTCTACAGCTGGCTCAGGGAACTCGGTAACTTCCCCACCGAGGCACCCACCACCTTGCGCGACGTCAGCCGGCACTCGGGCCAGGTCACCGTCGCCGAACTCGTGGACCGCTACCAGTTGCGATGCCGCCCAATCCGCGACCTGATCGTCGACTACCTGACCGAACGCCAGCCCTCCCTGGACTACAACTCGCTGGAGAGCCTTTCCCGGACGCTCGCCTCGCACTTCTGGGCGACCCTGGAGAAGCACCATCCCGGCATTGACTCCCTCCGTCTGGCCCCCGAGGTCGCCGCGGCCTGGAAGGAACGCAGCCGCACCAAGACGACGGTCCGCCGGTTGCCCGACGGCAGCTCCGTCGAGGTCACGAGCCCCAGAGCGAATGCGTTCGCCCTGTTCACCGACGTCCGAGCGTTCTACCTGGACCTGGCCCAATGGGCCTTGGAGGAACCCAGCCGCTGGGGCCCATGGGTGGCACCGTGTCCCGTCAAGCAGGCCGAGATTTCGTACAGGAAGCACCTCACCCGGCGCAAAGCGCGCATGGACCAGCGGACCCGAGAGCGGCTCCCCGTCCTTCCTTCCCTGGTCAGGACCGCGTCCGACGAGCTCAAGAAGGCCCAGGCCCGCCTCGCCGCCGTCCGCGCGGCAGCGCCGGGAACCTCGTTCACCGTCCTCGGCGAGACCTACGTCAAGGTCAAGGGGACCCGCTACACCGACCACGCCGCTTCGGCCACCGCCTACGACAAGGATGGCCGCCGGCACTGCTTCGGGCCGGGCGAACAGCGGGCCTTCTGGGCCTGGGCAACCGTGGAGTTCCTCCGCCACACCGGGGTCCGCATCGAGGAGATGCTGGAGACGAGCCATCACAGCATCACCCAGTACAGGCTGCCGACCACGGGCGAGGTCGTCCCTCTCCTGCAGATCGCACCGTCCAAGAACGACGAGGAGCGACTCCTCCTGGTGAGCCCGGAGCTTGCCGACGTGCTCAGTGCGATCGTCTGCCGGGTCCGGGAAACCTCCGGCACGATCCCCCTGGTTCGTTCCTATGACCCCAACGAACGGGCCTGGAACTCACCTCTGCCGCTGCTGTTTCAGTGGCGCTGGGGAGGGCAGAACCGGCCGGTGTCCGTGTCTACGATCCGCAAGGCGCTGGACGAGACCCTGCTGGCCTCCGGCCTGACCGACGCCACCGGGCAGCCCTTGCGCTACTGGCCGCACGACTTCCGCAGGATCTTCGTCACCGACGCCGTCATGAGCGGGCTGCCGCCGCACATCGCTCAGGTGATCTGCGGCCACAAGAACATCACCACCACGATGAACTACAAGGCGGTCTATCCCGCCGAGGCGATCGAGGCTCACCGGGCGTTCATCGCCCGCCGCCGGGCGCTGCGGCCGAGCAAGGAGTACCGCACCCCCACCAGTGAGGAGTGGGACGCCTTCCTGGCCCACTTCGAGAAGCGCAAGCTCTCCGTCGGTACGTGCGCTCGGGCGTTCGGCACGCAGTGCGTCCACGAGCACGCCTGCATCCGGTGCTCGATGCTCAGGCCTGACCCGGCACAGCGAGAGCGACTCGTCGAGATCCGCGACAACCTCATCGCCCGGATCGCCGAGGCAGAACGGGAGGGCTGGCTGGGCGAAGTCGAGGGCCTCCAGGTCAGCCTCGCCGGCGCGCGGGGCAAACTGGACCAGCTCGATGCCGAAGCAGCCCGCCGGTCCTCCGCGGTCAACCTCGGGATGCCGACCTTCGCCGCCATCTCCAACCGCACCACGACCTCGACGGACCTGCAGCATTCCTGAAAATCCATGGCCTCCACAAAGGTGCACTGCCTACGCTCCAGCCCATGCGCACTGTGTTCGTGTTCCCCGCAGGCGAGCGAGCCCAGACCGTCGCCTCACTCGATCGGCACCTGCCCCAACAGCGCGACCCGTGGACTCTGGACGGCAACCTCTACATCGACATCGATGACGAGGAGACCGGCTGCCTCTTCTCCGACTGGGATCCCGAGGACGTGGCCATCCTCGAAGCGGCCGTCGGGCACCACCCCACTTGGGCAGTGCAGATCGACGTCTCCGGGCGTATCGACGGCACCGCAGAGGTCCACCAACTGATCGCGATGCTTCTTGAACATGGAGGCGTGGCGACGGACGACTACACCACCCACCCATGGACCTTGCGGGAAATCCTGTCTGGAGCAGTGATCGACGGTCTGCGGTTCTTCGACTTCCGCGGCTACCACGAACTCAGCCGCGAGCACGAGCGCTCCTGACTCAGCACCTCAAGCGCTAGTTCAGAGAAGGTGCCCCAGCGCCGTTCGATCTCCGCCTTGATCGCCACCAGGGACTCCGGCTCGTCCTGCTTGCCGCGCGGGGACACGCGAATCCACGGCTCGCCGTGCTTCTTCACGATCGCCACCCCGCCCGTGGTGCCCTCGGCCAGGGCGCGGTCGAAGCGGTCCAGCGACGCCCGCAGCCTGCTCTGGAGCACGGTGATGAACTCACCGGCGTCCTGCGGCTGGCCCAGGGCCGCGTAGTGCACGTCGCGGTTGTCCTCGAAGTCGGCGGGCAGGTCGTCCTCCGGGTTGCGCCACCGGTTCGCGCCCACCACCCAGATCTCCCGCCGGCGCAGCGCGTCCCGCAGCGACACGAGCACGCACAGCTCGTACGGGATGCGCTCGACACGCCCCTTGTCTTCGACGACCGCCGCCCGCCATTGCTCCGGGACCACCCCGTCCAGTGGCACCGTCTCCGCTGGGTCGAAGAACGCGCCCTCCTTCAGCGGCTGCTCCAGGTACCGCCCCAGCAGGTCGATTGCGTCCATCACCGGCCGGTAGGCGGTGTTGTTGCACTTCAGCTCCAGCGCCTTCAGCAGCGGCGCGAGCATCCGCCGCCAGTGCGCCGAGTACGACGACCGCAGCACCGTGCGGATACGGGCCTTGTAGCGGGCCTCGTTCGCCGCGGCCTCTGCCGCCAGTGCCTTGAGCGTTTTCTCCCCGCCGACCACCGGGAAGATCACCCGCCGCACCGTGCCGGACGGCTCCGACAGTGCCGCCTCCGCCACCCGCAGCAGCATCGCCTCCTTGCCGCGGACCTTCTTCAGCTCCGCCCCCAGCTCCTTGTCAACCTTCCGCTCCGCCCGCGTGTTGATCTTCAGCACGAGCTGGATGAACAGGTCCACCAGCGAGTCAGTGATCTCCGTCTGCCGCACATGGCACAGCGTGGCCAGCAGCGTGAGGCGCCGCGGCGGCTTCATCCGCTCCAGGTTCGCCGGGTACTCCTTCGACGCCCGCGCCCGCCAGGCGTCCACCAGCTTCTCCGACACGTCCGCGAACAGATCCGCGGGCAACTCCAGCCGCCGCACCCGCTCCAGCTTGTTCACCTCGGCGAGCAGGCTCTCCAGCCCCGGGGCCCCCGGGTCCGTCTTCAGCTCGGCGAAGTGTGATCGCCCGCCACCCACCACGGCGGTGCCGCTGATCGCCCCCTGGTAGCCCTGATCATCACCGTCGTCGCCTGCGATCAGATCCTCCAGGCGCGAGCGGGTCGCGTGGCTGAGCCGGTCCATCGTGCTGCGGCAGAACCGCTTCTCGAAGTCCTTGACCGCCTTGCCGACCAGCCGCCGCACCTGTCCCGGCTGGCGGTTCGATGTGCTCGTTTCGGCACCGGGCAATAACCGCGGCAGCGAGTCGGTCACGGGACAGCTCCACCGGGCACAGCTCGGTCGCCAACCATGCGGCCAGCCGGTCCTGGTCCTCCTCGGTGCTCGCCCGAAACCCGTACACCGCCCGGATCTCGCCCCGGTGCCGCTGGATCGCCTTGCTCTGCCAGCCGTAGTCCGCCCACGCCTCCGCCGGCACCTTCACCTGCTGGGCCACATACTCCACCGCAGCGACCGGGACCTCCTTGGCCGACTCCGGGAACCGGGCCTCCACCTCAAAGAACTTCAGCAGCAGCGCGAACCCAAGCCGGGTCGCCCCGGACTTGTTCCGCACCCGCTTCATATCGTCTTCGAGCAGCGTCCAGACCTCGATCAGGTCCTCCGGCTCCCAGTCCTGCTGCACCCGCGCTCCCCCGCCCGCCCGCGATCACTCATTCAGCTCAACGAGAGGCCCAGCGCGGGGAAACGACCTTCAATAGCGGTCACGCAGGGCTACACGTCCGTTCGCCGTAGCTATACGAGAACAGGGCCGAATAGGCGGCTGCCAGGACTACATGCCCGACTGGCCCGCTCGCTCCGCTTCTGTTCGCAACGTGCGAGCCCGCTCGGCCGGGTCGTAGCTGGGTCCGACGCCCTCGATCAGCAGCAAGTCGCCCTCGATATGGTCGGTACGCAGGCGCAGGATGCCCCGGTAGGCGGGAGAGTCGTACCAGGCACGGGCTTCAGCCAGGCTGGGAAACTCGATCAGCACCATGCTGCCGGGCCACGTCCCCTCCACGACTTCGGCCGGCGGACCGTGGATGACGAAACGGCCCGCGAAGGGGTCGAGGGTCGCCTGGATGCGCTCTAGGTACTCCATGATGTCTGAGTTATTTCGGCGGCTGCGGAGATGAGCGAAGCCATAAGCGGACACCATGGGGCTCCTTCGTTCCGGGGGGATGACCAGAACGTAGCTGAGGGTGCTTGGCCGGTGCGATTACCCCAGGGGTAATTGCCGCCACATCGCAAACATGCACCAAGGCCGCCGCCCGCCCCACAGCCTGCCTCTCACGGAATGTGTTCCAGAACCCGCTACCCATGAACAAAGCCAAGCGTCCTTGATGGGAAGCTCAAAGTCCTCTCAAAGTCGTTCGATCGCAGTCATGCTTCTTACACTTCCCGTCGCGCACGTGCTGAGGCCTTTCCTGGAGACCGCAAAACGAGGTTCTGGCACAGATCCGGGGAAGCCGTCGCCGAGCGTCATTCCAGCGTTCGGTTGCGGGAGTCTCATGAGACCGCCGTGTGTCCTACCGAGGGCGGTGGGTGACCGGTGGGCCAGCCAGTCACCTGCTGCACGGACGGCGGCCGGGGCGGCGCCTCGGAGGAAGCCCCGCGCAGAGTGAACGATGTGGGAGCGGACCATCTGGTAGACGACGGGCGCGTTGTGGGCAACCAGCTCACTGCGGAGGTGGGTGACGCTGGTGCATCCCGCGGCGAAGCGTCGCTCCAGGTAGGGTTTGTAGGGGCCCAGTCTGCTGGGCAGGGGGCGGTTCTCTCGGAAGGTGTGCTGCCAGGTGCGGCGTTCGCGTACCGGAGGACGGTGTAGGCCCCAGCGCAACTGCCGGGCGATCACCCGGCGTGAGTGGCCTTGGGCCAGGAGCTCGTGGACCAGGGCGTGGGCTTCCTTCTTTCGCTGCAGCCCGGACGCTGACCGAGTCGAGCGCGCACCGTGACCAACGAGGTCCAATGCGAGCGCCCCTCCGGTAGGAGGGGCGCTCTGGTTTGACGTACGGGTACGGGCAGGCGGGTCAGCTGCGCTGCACCAGGTGGTCGATCGAGAAGAGGAGATGGTCCTCGCCGTACTGGAAACGGCTGCCGAGGGTCTCGTACCGGGCGTACCGCTCCTCGGTGAGCGGCAGTTGCAGGACTTCCAGTGTCCGCAGGAACAGGCGGAACCCTAGGTCGGGGTCGACCTGGGTGACGACCTGTTCCAGTGCTCCCATCACCGCGGTGCCCTCCAGGGGACGGAATGCGGGGCTGATCGCCTTGCCCGCGGCGAGGGCTGCCACGTCCCGGATTTCGCGGAGGACCGCGTCACTGGTGCCGGTGTGAAGGGCCGAGGCCACCGGGAGGTAGGCGGGAGCGACCGCAGCCAGGCGCTCCTCACACACTTCCACGACCTGCTCCAGCCACTCCCGGCCGCCGACGCCGCACTCGTCGATGCTGTAGCCCCGGTCCGTCGCCGCCAGCCACAGCACGGTGATGGTGTCGTCGGACAGCCCGGAGTCGAGCATCCGCCGCGTGTCCTCCCACAAGATGGCCGCCTCCGAGCCCGGAGGCCGCTCGTACCCGTCGTATGTCACGGCGTTCTCGAGGGCCGCGCGGGGAGTGCGGTAGTGCCACCCCGCCGTAAATTGTCTGGCGAGTTGGGAGAGTCCGAAATCCCCGGAGACGCCCTGCCTGGTGGTGCTGACCTGCGGCCAGACGATGTACAGGCCGTCGTGGACGGTGCCTGCGGGGAAGCCGAACTGTCGGCCAAGTGCCAACAGGCGGCGGTATTGCTCAGACGGGACGGGCACGGCGTGGGCTTTGAGCGCGCGGAGGAACAGTCGCATGCCGAGGTCACCGTCGGCACCCGTCACCACCCGTTCCAGGGCGTCGACGAGGTCCGGCAGCGCCGACGCGCCGACGAGGGCCGGGGCCGTGGCACGGAGTTCCGCCACGACCGCCTGGCACACCCCCACGTCCCGCACCGGCCGCACCGGTGGCGGAGTGTAGGAGCGCTTGTTCTGGCCGAGCCGTGCTGTGGACACCTCCGAGATCCGCTCCAGCCATCCGCGGCAGGTCATGCCGTGGTCAGCCGGGTCGAAGGCACTGCCGGTGGAGGCCAGCCACACCGTGCGGAGGATTCGTTCCGGCAGCTCGGAAGCCAGCAGCCGGCGAGCGTCCTCACCCAGTTCGACGGCCTCCTCGCCCTCGGACCCGTCGGCGGTCTCTTCCGCGTACGCCAGGGCGTCGGCCGGGCCAGTGCCGGAGCCTCTACGGCTCAGGCGTTCGGTCAGGGCGGTCAGGCCGAAATCCTCTCCGTAGCCGAGCTGGTAGTAGGTCGGACGTTCCTGGGTCATGGAGTTCCCGTCGGGAAGGCGGTCATGATGGCGAACCCACCACGCCCCTGGCCACTATGGCCCGACACCTTCATCAGTTTCAGCGAGACGCTGTTACCGGTGCTGGTTACCGTGACGCCGTCCGGGTGGTACATCTTCCCCAGGGACGGATAGGCATTCCAAGTCCCTGTGATGTCCAGGACCACCTCGCCTTCCCTCGCTCCTGCCACCCTCTGTTCGAACTTCTTCCACTTGACCTTGTCCAGGACCCTTTGGCCGTTCTTCACCGTGGTGAAGTGGTCCGCCACGATGCGGTCGATGGCCTGCTGGGCGATTTCCTGGCTGGTGAACACCGAGTTCGGCACCCCCTTCCTCCCGGCCAGAGTGAACGCTTCGGCCGGAGTCGGGCTCACGTGCTCCGCGAGTGCGTGCATCTCGCCCGATTCCTTGTACTTCCTCAGACTCGGCAGGAGTTCGTCGCCGAGGTTGATGCAGTTGTGCACGAGCACGTCGGACGCTTGTGATCCTTCAGCGCGGACGTAGAAGGTGTGCAGACCGCTGACCGTGAGGTCGTAGACCTGCTGGGATGCCGCGTCGGTCTCGCCGCCTACGCCTGCCACCGTCATCAGCTCCCCGTTGGGGCGGAGCAGCCGGTCTCCCGTACGCAGTTCCGAAGTGAGAATCCATCCGCGCTTCTCAGCGTAGATCTTGTGTCCGGGCGTGGTCTCCAGACTGCTGCCGTCCGAAAGGCTGATGGTGACCAGGCCGTCCGCCGCGTGCTGGAAGGTGTCGGTGACCGGCTCGGAGCGGACCGCCCCGGTGGCCGGGTCGCCGGCCAGTACCGCGTCACCCACCCGAAGCGAGCTGATCGGGCGATGTGACCCGTCTGCCATGAGCACACGTGTTGCGGCCGGGAAGCTGTTGACCTTGCAGGAGGTAAGAACCGCTTCGGCCATATTGGCCTCGTACTCGATGGCTGCCAGAGCCTGCGGGTTGATCCTCAGTCCCTCCAGCCCCCGCAGGGCGTCGGCGATGCCGATTCCGGTACGCATGGCGGCATCGAGAGCGGTGATGCCGTCGGCGATGGGCCTGAGGATCTTGCCCGAGAACAGGAGCGCAACGTCCACCGCCGCCCAGGCGCAGCCGCCCCAGCTTCCGCGTTCGAATCCGGAAGCGAACTTCTGGCCGCACTTGATCCAGCTTCCGAAAAGGATGTCCACCGGGTCGACGCCGGCCTGGTACTCGCCGATCGTGATGGTGTGCGTGAACTCCTGGGTGAGTTCGTCTGTCGTGTACTCGCCCAGATACACCGTCTCGTTCGCGGGACATGTGGCCTTCGAGGGGTCCAGGACGTCCGCGGTGCACCGGTACAGGTCGAGGTAGGCCTTGTAGCGGATCTTCATTGTCATCGTGCAGTCGCCCTTGTAGAAGAGCGCATCGATCCAACCTTCGCAGCCGGCCGTCTTCTTCAGGGTCTCGGGCTTGCCGATCTGCTCGGTGCGGTCCATGACGTAGAACATTTTGCCGATGGACCCACCGGATCCGTCAGGCACGGTGCCGGTATCGATCTGCTTCGCATTGGCAGCTTTCTCCGCCCGGTCGGCTGCTTCCTGTGCCTCCTTGGCGTACTTGTCGGCGTCCTGGGCCGCCTTTTCGGCCTCGGTCGCGGCAGTGGCGGCGCGGTCGGCCGCGGCGCGGGCGGTCTTGGCGTCCTGTTCGGCCCGGGCAGCTGCGGCCCGGGCGGCGGTCGCGTCGAGGGCAGCCTGGTCGGCGGAGTCGCGGGCTGTCTTGGCGTAGCCCTCGGAGCGCCCGGCCGCCTGATCGGCTGCTACGGCGTCCGCCGCGGCCTGGCTGGCGTATTCGACGCTGCGGGCCAATGATGTGGCGGCCAGCGATGCCGACTTCGCGGCGTCGGCGGAGTAGCCCTCCTTGAACCCACCACGGGTCAGTTCGTGTACTACTCCAACCTCAAGTGGGGCCGCGCCAACAGCGACCGCCGCCGTCAGACTGTCACCGAGTTGAATCGCATGGCCTTCGCCTGATACCGCCGTGCCGGGCCCGGCGCACCGGGTGACCACGTGCAGAGATACTCGCGTGGGGACGGGTGCCTTTGGAGGATTCCCTGTTGCATCGGCGGGATGCCGATGCAACACACGGTTCAGAGGCCAGATCGCGGCAGGCTGGAAACGGTCGGCTTTGGCTGCGTCTCCCGCTGGGACGACGGACCGGCGGGCTCCTGCTCGGGCAGTTCGCCGTCAGTGACGTTGAGAGAGGACCCGGCAGGGAGGCAGAGCACGATGATCCCGCCTGCCATGGCAAGGGCGAAACTCCACAGGCCCATCATGCCCGCGATGGAGAGGTGGAAGAGCAGTCCGGCGGCCATGACGTACCGCCGTATGCGGAAGGGGATCAGCAGGCTGGCCGCCAAGGACAGCTCGATGACCAGCGGTACCCAGGTCATCAGCGCAACACCCAGTGCTGTAGAGACCAGGGGTGTCACCAGGATGGCCAGCCATGGGGCGGGGCCGAAATCAGGGTTGGTCCCCCAGTACCACATGGCTGTGCCGTCGGCCCATTCTGAGTGGGGGAGTTTGGCGACGGCGGCTTGGAAGTACAGGACCGACATCTGCAACCGCAGGACGACGAGGCTGGTGTGTCCCAACAGCAGGAAGGCGCGGTGGGACGAGCTGGTGTGGGGGTGAGTGGGCGGCTGCTGCCAGTGCCAACGGCGAGGGTCGCCGAGTGCTGGCAGGATAAAGAGCACCGAGAGGACGAGTGCGATCTGGTCTCCTCCGTCGATGATGGCAATGCCCGAGAACACGCTGTAGTTGATGTAGGCGTGAGCCAGTGCCGTCAGTCGTGGGCGCCATCCGGAGGCGATGATCAGGAGCATGGCGACGCATACCCACTTGATCCAAGTCAGACCGGTGTAGTCGTGCGGTGAGAGACAGAAGATGCTGCCTGCGGAGGCGGACTGGCATGACGGGTAATCGCCGAGTGTCGCCACCGGACGGAAGAGGGTTTGGGCGCTGGATGCCGCGAGTGTGCCCGCCGTGCCAAGGGCGACCAGTGTTCGAGCCAGCCCGTAGACGTTGGTCCATGGCAGGGGAATGGAATGTTTTGTCATCGGCAGGTCACCTGCCAGCTTGCCACTCTGGTGGGCGTCGAGTGTTCAGATGACAGATCACGCCATGCCCACGGCACCGGTTTCATCTCGACGACCGCGGCTTGGCCGCAGAGGGTAGGAGCGGGGGACGGGTTGGCTACGTGAGGCCGGTTCTTGACGCGGGACAGACATTGATCGACCGTGTCCGCGCTGTCGCAAGCGGTCCAGCGTGTGCCCTCCTGGCGCAGCATCAGGGCGGCCTCGATGCCTTGTGTGCGGGAGGCCCGGTCGAAGCCGAAGATGTTGGATGGTCGTGAGTGCGGCGTCAGGGAGACGTTCTTCCAATCACCGTCGACCATGCGATACGGGGCGTAGCTGGGGTCCTTGGCCGACTTAGTGAAGAAGGCCCATCCTTGGGGCGCCGTAACGGTGGCGAGTTTGCGCACTGTGTCCTGTGCGGGAAGCGATACGACATTGTGAGGGAGGAAACTTTGAGCCACGTAAAGCATGGCCACCGCCCATCCTGCGACGGCCGCTTTCACCCAGGAGCGCGGAACGTCGGCGGTGCCGGAAGGGTTCTTGCATTTGACGTCGAAACGGAATAAGCGCACGGTTCTCCCTGGTGCGGTGTGCACGGGTTCGGGTGCTCTGGCCCTGAGGCGAGGACGCGACGCGTTGCCGACAGACGGCGGTGGGGCGCTCCCGGGCGCACCCCACCGCCATGCCGGTGACGGGCTCTGGTCAGGCGGCCAGAATGTGGGTGAGCTTGGCGATGCGCTGCTCACTGGCGAGCGAGTTGTCCTTGCCCTCCGGCGCCACGGACGCGTTGGTGACGTACTTCCATGCCTGAACGGCCACGGCCACGGAGAGATTCACCGCGGCACCGGCGTTGAGGACGAACAGCACGTCGATGGCGAGGATCACGCATGTTCCGCTCGCCGTGCCGGGGTCGGGTGCGTCCGCGCCGTCCTTTGCCAGCGCCCGGAGGGCGCTGTTGCCGTCGGCGATGCCGCTTTGGACCTTGCGGGGATCGCCGGAACGGAGCTTGGCGGAGAATGCCTGGAAGAAGTCCGGCTGCTTCTCCTCGATCACGCTCATCACGGCGGCGGTGGCCTTGTGCTTCTGCTCCGTACTGTTCTCTCGGCTCAGTTTCGTCACCTGCCGGAAGTCCGCCGACTTGCCCAGCTCCTCGGCTACGGAGCCCTGAGAGAAGTAGACGCCGGCAAACAGGGCCCGTCCGTCTTCAGCGGAGCCTGCCTTGGGCGCTGTCGAGTGGGCTGATGACGTGGCGGTGCTGCTGCTTGCCGCCGCTCCGTGCGCGGCGACTCCGGTGAAGGCGACCGCTAACGCGGCTACGGCTGCAACCGCGGCGTTTCTGGTCTTCACGTGCGACTCCCCGAACTTGTGGTGATTGGCCGGTTTGGTCGTGCGTATACCCATTGCAATAAGACGGCGGTATCGTACACACAAGCGATTACTCAGAGGGGAGTAAATTTCCCTCGGGGTGACGGACGTCACATCGGCCACATTTCCGGAGCAATCGATTCCTATGCGTCGGGGCTGTGTAGGTAGCCCGGCGCCCAGCCAAGGAATGGGAACGTCCGAATATGACCACACGGAATACGTTTCTATTGTTCTAGCCTGATGCGAACAAGGAGTTTCGAGAGCACCGGATGCCCCCTCGTGGAACGGAGCCTGTGTGCCACCAGCCGACGAACAACACGACATGAGCCTCGGTCGCAGAGCCGCCGCGATCGTCGCACCCTTCATCGCAGCGCTGGTGGCCGTGCTCGCTACGTACCTGCTGCTATGGCACGGACTGCCGGATCGGATGGCAACCCACTTCGGGTTCAACGGCGCCGACAGGTACAGCCCTTCAGGGTCCGCCGTGGCCTCATACCTGGTGGTCTTTGTCATCGAGGTGATTCTCTTCCTCGTCTGGGCACTGGCCGGCGACGACGAGGACAGCACGCCAGGCTCGTTCCGCACGATCGTCACCCTTGCCTGGGCGGTCGCCATGGCAACGGCGTATCTGCTGTGCGTCCTGCTGCAGGCCAGCACCAAGTTCGCCGACGGCCGGGACGTCTCTGTCCCTCTCCACCAGTTCTTTATCGCGCTGGCCATTGGCGCTGCGATCGCGCTCGTAGGCCGCTTTGTACCACGGAGGCACTGATGCACTCTCAGCACGACGACAACAAGCGAACGGTCTGGTACCGGTCGCAGTACAGCGGTTGGATGCTCGCGGTCGGCGTAGTTCTCGCCATCGCCCTCGTCACGGTCGCTTCCTTCGTCGACGAGTACCGGACCGTCAGCCTCGTCCTCCTGGTTGCAGCAGCCGCCTTCCTCGTCACAGGCGGCATCAAGGTGACCGTGTCCGCAAACGGCGTCACGGTGGCCTCAGCTCTTGTGCCCTTTCTTCGGCGCAAGATCACGGTGGACCGCATCGCACGCGCTGGGGCTCGCTGGACCCGACCCATGGAAGTGGGCGGCTGGGGCTACCGGTGGAAGCCCGGCATGCGAGCGGTCTCCCTCAGGGAAGGCGACGCTCTCTGGCTCGAACTCACCCGCGGCACACGCTTCGTCATCACCGTCGACGACGCCGAGACAGCAGCGGACCTGATCAACCACTACCTGCCGCCGCGCAGCGAGGCCAACTGACATGCTCATCACCATCGATCCCGGTGCACGCACGTCGCTGGCGGAGCAGATTGCCGCCTGCATACGCCGCGGACTGGCCGATGGCACCATTCACAAAGGCGAACGGCTCCCGGGAGCGCGGGCCCTGGCAGCGACCCTCAGCGTCAACATGCACACCGTGCTGCGGGCTTATCAGCAACTCAATGATGACCGCCTCATCGAATTACGCCCGGGCCGCGGTGCCATCGTCACGACGACCACCCCGACCTCCCAGGCCCTGCTGATCGAGGCATGCCGACGCGTCGTACAACTGTCGCGGGCACACGGGCTGACGCAGCCAGAGGCTCTCGCCCTAGTCGAGAAGCAGTTCAGATCACCCCTGTAATCGCCTGCCAGGACGAAGATGCGACTGCGACTGCGACGGCTACGGGGGCCGCTGCTACGAGGAGTCGCAGCCGTAGCGAACGGATCGTTGGGCTTCCTCTCACGCCTGGTCCCCTACAGACCCCTGACGGCCCCGGGGCGCGGGAAGCGAACCCAGGTTCGGCCAGGGCCTGTCCGGTAGGCGAGAAGCCTCTCGGCGACCGCTGATAGTCGACACCCCTGGGGGAAGTCCGCATCCGGTGCCGCCCGCAGAACGCCCGCCCCGACAGCCCAGTGTCCGTCGAGGTTTACCCGCTGCGCCGAGCCACCCGGGCCGCGCTCCGGCGCTGGCTCCCGGTGCACCACCTGCTGAGGGCAGCTCACGGGCACGGTTCCGCTATCTCGTGCGGCCCAGCAGCTGTCTGGGGAGATACGAGCGGTCCATTACTGAGGTTTTCAGGGTGGGGTCGGTGGGTTGATAGCCAGACTTGTGGCGGTGAGGCAGCCGTCGATCAGGTGCGGCCTGAGCTGGATTCTGCGTAACTCACGGCGTAGGGCGGGAGGCGGATGGTGGGGAGCCAGTCGTGCTCGGCCTCGTACCGTTTCAGCCCTGCGGCCAGGTGGGTGTTGAGATTGTCCCAGACCACCACGATCGGGCCGTCGAGCTGGAGATGTGCCCGCACCAGCAGGTCGCGGTAGGTCCTTCCAGGAGAAGCGCTTGCGTGGCCCCCTTGAGCAGTAGCTGCTCGTCGATCTGGGCGTGGAGGTTGCCCACCCGGACGAGAACGGTGGGATGCGTGCCTTCGTAAGACGTCATCGCAGGAGGCGGAGCCCGCCAGCAACATGCTCCGCTTCAACCAGCCGCGCACCCGCTAGCCGGACACCCCCTGGCAGCGCTCAGCGTCTCGACGACTGCACCACGACCGCCGCCGACAGCAGGAGTCCGGCACCGGCCATCACCTTGGCGGCGGTCGGGCGTTCGCGCGGGTCCGCCCCGGTGGCCAGCAGGAGCTGCAGCGCCGAGGGGAAGAACAGGAACATCCCGGCCATGGCGCCGATGAACGACCACAGCACCAGCAGCGCCGGGATGCCGGAACCCGCGAACCACACGATCAGCACCGGTAGGGGGGTGACCACGGCGCACAGCACGAGGCCGAACTGCCATGGATGAATACTCGCTCGCGCAGCGGCCTGCATGACCAACCCCCGGACCCGATGACTTGAACGCGTTCAAGCCACCGGATCCGGGGGCGTGCTACGTCAGCGGGTGCACCGGCCAGCTGGACAGCAGGTCAGCGCGCCAACAACAACGCCCAGCGGGGCCAACTCAAGCGCTAAGGGACCAACTATCACGCTCACGATCCTGGAACGAACGGTGCGAGGCACAGCCTGGTTCGGATATCGAGCGGCCGACGATGTCCGCCAGGTCAGAGAGCTGGGTCCGTGAACGCGGTGAGGAGCGCCCGGGCGCGGGTTCGGAGGGCTTCGTCCTGATCGATGATGCGGTCTTCGACTCCGGAGCAGACGATCCGGGCGTCGCCGTCAGCGAGGGCGGCAAGTCGGCTCAGGTGATCGTCGGTCAATGCGTCTGCGCCGAGTGCTTCCAGGGCATCGCAGGCACCCGTCGGATCGGCGTCCTGTTCGGCGGACCGCAGGACGGCCTCGGCAAGCGCGGTGCGGTCCAGCGAGGCGGGTTCGGCCACGGCCCTGAGGGCTAGCACCGCGGGCGGCGCCTGTGCCGGATCGTCGAGGGCCGCTTCCAGACGAGGGGTGAGCGGCCGCCCCGCGAGGCCGAGGAGGACGGTCGTGCGGGCGGCCCGCACGACCGACCACCGGGACCAGGGGTTCTGTTCAGCGCGGGCGAAGACCGAGTCCAGAACGGCGACCACTGCGTCCGCGTCCCCCGTGACGCGCCACAGAGCCTCAGCGAGGGCCGTGTCCGTGTCCAGCGCGGGCGTGGTGTCGCCGTCCTGGCCGCTGAGCGCCGCGCGTAGAGCGGGCGCAAGCACCGCTCCCCGGGGACCGATCGAACCAGCCATCGTGGCGGCCTCCCGGAGCTGTCCGGCGCCACGTCCGAGGTCCCGTTCGAGGCAGTGCAGCAGGGGCGCGAGCTCGCCTTCGAGGTCGTCCAGGGCTTTCGCCGCAGGTAGGACTCCCCTCTCGGCCGCCACTCGCAACGAGGTGACGGCCCGTGCGCGGTCCGCCGGCGAGCAGTTGGCGGCGACGGAAGCGATGGCCCGGGCCACTTGGTCAGGAAGGTGTGGGAGCCCCGCGCACAACTCGGGCAACGCCGGCGTTGCCTCGGTGCCCCAACCCGCAAGCAGGGTCGTCAACTGCCACGGTTCGTTCCCGCTCAAGGCCTCGGGCCGGGCGAGGCGCTCCCGGACCGCGTCCAGGAGTTCGCCGTCGTACGGGAAGGCTGAGTCTGCCGGACTCTGGAACCCGGCGGCCGCGCCCAGGGCACGCGGCCGCCGCCCAAGGCCGGCGGCCAGGAGCGGGGCCGCCTGTGAGGGCGCAACACGTACGAGCGCGGCCAGGGCCCGGTCTGCGTGGTCGTCGTCCTGGTCCGGGTTCCGTCCGGCGAGCGGGGCGAGGATGACCGCAGCCGGTGTGGCGACACTGCCCAGTCGGCCGAGCAGGGACGCCATGTCGACCACCGACTCCTCGTCAACGGCCGCCGCGCGCAGGCTCCCGACCAGTCGCCCCGGGGCACTGCGGGAGAGCATGCAGGCGCGGTCGGCCGCCCAGAGGCCTTCGGCCCGCACATCGGAACGGCTGTCATGCAGGGCCGCGTCGACCAGTGCGAAAGCCACCTCTCGCTCCGCGGGGCGGCCCCGACCCAGAAGCGCCTCGACCACGGCGGCCAGCGGCTCGCTTCGCCCGAGGTCGAGGTCAGAGCGCAGGGAATCGGCGGGCAGCAGAGACAGCATCGTCGTGTGGAGGAGCTCCGTCCACGGCGCGCCCGCGTCGAGGGAGGCGAACACGGCGGCCATTCGCACCGCGGCAGGCTGGGACGATTCCAGAACGGTGGCGGCCGCGGCCGCTCCAACCTGAGGATCGAGTCGGGCAACCCCGGCCAGGACCTCCGCGCGTGCAGCGGGTTCGGCCTCCTCCTCCCAGCGCGCGCGAAGTGCCGGGAGCGCAGCCTCGGTCGCGCGGGTATGGGACACAGCCCAGGCCGCGGTCCGGCGTACCTGCGGCTCCGACGAGGCCAGCAGGGGCAGTAGCAGCTGAAGCTGGTCCGCCACGGCCGCCCGGACCGTACCCGACGCCACGCCGTACTCGTCCTCGCTCTCGGCCATGCCCCCGAGCAGCGCCAGGACATCTGCCGTGCGGTAGCCGGCCGCCGCGATCCCCGCCAGGAACGGCACCGCCTCCACACTGGCGGCGTAGACCGTCCCCTGGTGCAGAACGCACCCGTACAGCTCCGACAACGCCTCATCCGCCGCGTCCGCGTCGGCGCCGGCCAGAGCCCGCAGGAGAACGGGAACGTCCTCCGCACTGCCGTACGCGTGGGAGAGGGAAGACCAGGGGCAAGCATCCAGGCCGTCGAGCGGGTGTACGAGATCCATGCGGAGCATCGTGCCAGCCACCTCTGACATGCCCTGGCCACCCACCACGCTCACGCGGGCCAACCAGGACGCGCACACAGGCCAACTACAACGCCAAGGGGTCAAGCTGATCAGCATGCTGCTGCCCGATCGCCAGCGGCTGGAGGTCCGGCTCTGCGAACGGCGCCGCGACGATGCCACCGGGCAGTGGCTCTTCTTGATCGGTGCGCCGATGTGGCAGTACGCCGGGGAAGGAGTCGTTGAGGCGATGGAGTTCCGTACCTGGGTCACCGCGATCAGCTGCAGCCCATCGAAGGCGTCGCTCTCTCTCCCCAGTGCCCACCTACCGGGCCGAAGTGGAGCCGGCACCCTCCCGGTGGGGCTGGGTGCAGCGGCCGAAGCCCGGAGGTCGCGGCGCAGTCGTCCACGACCACGACTGCAGACTGGCTGTCGGGGGGGGCGGAGCCGAGCTGGGGCTGGAAGAGGCGCTGGATGCTCTGCTCCGTCCCGGCGCCGAGGCATGCGACCGATGCGACGCGGCCACAGCCCTCACCCCGCTGCTCCAGCTCGGCCAGGGCTACGCGTAGCGCGCGAGCCACAGCAACCGTCCGGCCCTGTTGCCGCCGGCAGGCAGCGGGACCGTGTCGAGGAAGAAAGGGGCTCGGAGGTGAGGGCCATGCCGCCGCTGTCACATGAGCGACTTCGGTCGGGCGGGCTTGCTTCGTTGAGTTGGTTGGAGGAGCACTGTCGGTATCCGTCCCATGGACAGTCGCCGGTGGCCGGCGCGCGGGAGGCGCCGGCTACTGCGCCTCCCCCGGGTGTAGAGCAGTACGCCGTAGGCGAGAACGAGGCGAGGTCCCTGATGGTCCTCCTCGGAGTGTTCGACGGTGACGAGCAGTGCGAGGAGGACCGTCATGCCGCCGTCAGAGACGTGCTTTGGCATCGGGTCCCGACGGCCGTGGCCCTGCAGAACTCGTAGATGACGGTGGCGCCGGGGCAGTCTTCGGCGAGGCCGAGGAGCGCTTCGCGCTCGCGGTCGTCGGCGGTCGGGGACCAGCGCAGCTTCGTCTCCACCCAGCCGGTGACGTACGTGCAGTGGTAAGTGGCGCTCGGGGGCAGCCACTCGGCCGGGTCCTTGCCGGCTTTGGCCCTGTTGGACTTAGCGGTGACCGCGATCAGCGATGTCGGACTGGCCAGGTCGTTGGCGTAGGCCTCGCGGCGCTTGGCGGTCCAGGCCGAGGCCCCGGAGTCCCAGCTCTCGGCGAGTGGGACCAGGTGGTCCACATCGAGGGCGGATGCGGCGGTGACCCAGGTGTCGTCGTACGGGGAGAACCAGCGCCCGCCAATGAGCTTGCAGCCCGGGGCAACCTCGGGCTGTTCGACGGCTTCCTGGAGGATGACTTCGGCTCGGGTGTTGCAGCCGTCGTCCGCGATCGCGCCGGCGTTCCAGTGCTTGAAGGCGGTGCGGACGTAGCCGTCGCGGGACTCGGCGGCCGCGGGGAGGGTAGCAGCCGTGCCGGGTCGGTCGGCCGAGGCCGGCTTGGCGGTGCCGAGCAGGGGCAGGGCGGCCAGGCGTCGGCTGAGGGCGGCGGCGCGCGGGCAGGCCGCGCAGCAACAGGTTCTTGATCACGCCGGGGTTGTAGCGGAACCCGCCATCCAGCTGGACGGCCCCGGGGTGCCCGGTCACCCGGGTGGGTGGCGGCGTTCACCGCAGAAACGATCGTCTGCCCGGGTGCGGAGCGGTCAGGGGGAGTCCGAGGGCGCGATGTTGCCGACGCCCCGACCATGTCCGGTGGGGGCCATCGCCATGTACGGGCCGGGGGCCAGGCCCGGGGAAATCAGTCGGCGTAGGGGCGCTGCCCGACGAGCTGGGTGAGCAGCTCGATGATCTGTGCCTGGTTGCGGTCGATCTTCTTGTCGAGGGCTTCGGCCTTCTGGTCGTGGTTGCCGAGGAGGCGTACTGCGGTGAGGTCGGACTTGATGGTCCCGAACTCGCGGTCGTGCTTCTCTGCGACCTCTTCGAAACGCCGGGTCAGGGGCGAGCTCGCTGTGAGCGACACGGAACGTGAAGCTCAGGGGCGCGGGCTGCCAAGGCGTCGGAGCAAGTTCATGCGTCGGCGCCTGTTGGCCACTCGACCGTCGTCTCTACGGGCTGCCCGTAGTCGATGCCGTCGACGCCCCACCCGTACAGCTCGCGGATCTGGCCCATGAACCAGTCCGCGCCACCCCGCGCGCGTTCCAGTCCGCTCTCCGGGTCTGCCCACAGTTCCCGCACCTGGTCCTGGACCTTTTCGTCGAGTTCCCAGCCGTCCAGTCGGATGCGGCCCTGCTCGTCGAGGAGCAGCGGTGTCGCCCCGGTGAGCTGTTCCCACAGGTCGCCGGCCTGCTCGGCCGTGGTGCGGAATCCGTCGCCGAGGACGGTGCGCAGGAAGCTCGTGTAGAGGGCGATGGAGGGGATGGCGCTGGAGGCTTGGGTGACGGCTGCGCCCGCGACCGCCGTGAATGCCCGGCCGATGTCCGCCAGTTCGGCGTTCAGGTGTCCGGCGGTCCGCTCCAGGTGTTCCTTGGCGGCGCCGATGGTGCCTTGGCGGTAGATGGGGGCCGTCAGTTCGGAGCCGATGTAGGTCAGCGCCACGGTGGTGAACCCGTCGGCCACCAGGCCGCGTGCGGTCAGGGCCTGGACCCACAGCTGCCAATCCGCGCCGCCCATGACCTGCTCGGTCGCATGCCGTTCCTCGTCGCTGGCCGTTGGAAGGGAGAGGTGAGTGACGTTGGGGGTGTCAGCGGAGAAGTCCAGTGCCGGGGCCTCGTAGGGCGCGCCGAGGGGTTTGATCACCGAGTGGTAGACGGTGCCGGTCGTCGGGTCGGTGCGGCGTGGGGCCGCCAGGCTGTAGATGAGGTAGTCGACCTTGCCGTACCGCTCTTCCACCAGGGCCAGCACCTGTTCCTTGCCCGCAGCGGAGAACGCGTCCGTGTTGACGAACACGAAGTCGCGGCCGGCCTTCCGGGCGAGGGCATCGGCGGCGACGGTGCGGTACCAGCCAGCGGTGGCCGTGCGCCGCTCGGTCTCCGCGCCCTCGAAGGCGACACCCACGCCGCGGATGCCGTGCCGGCGCAGCCCGGTCAGCAGCGTGGCGAGCCCGTACCCGGCGCTGTGGCCAAGGAGGAGCACGACCGGGCTGCTGCCGTCGGTGCGGGCGGGGATCTGCTCCCACATCCGGTTCACGGTCTCGGCGGCGCCGTCCGGGTGGGAGTTGACGATCAGGAAGCCGCGCTGCTTCGGGTCGAGGTGGCGAAGGCTCACAGTGCGTCCGTTCCGTTGGGTACGAGCCGGGCGAGGAGTGCACGCAGGTCTGTGACCGTCTGCAGACGGCCGGTGTCCTCGTCCGGGATGACGATGGTCAGGTGCTGTTCGAGATCGGTGATCAGCTCGGCCAGGGCCAGGCTGTCGATCCCGAGGTCCTGCTCTAAATGTCCGTCTGCGGGGAGCGTATCGATGCCCCGGCCCGCGGCCCGTGCGAGCGCGGTACGGAGAACTTCCTCGGTCGTTGTCACCTTCGGCATTGACGCTCCTCCCTCAGTGGGCGTCGGCCGCCTGCGTGGGGCGCAGGCGTGACGTCAGGGCGTCTTGTCCGATGACCGGCAGTGGCCGGGCGGCCGGCAGGCCGTTGGTCTCGCGGTGTTTGTGGCTCAGTAGGAAGCATGAGGCGCAGAACCCGCCGCACGTCGTCTCGGTGGTGAACGCCTCGGGGACCTTGCCGTGCAGGCCCCGCAGGCCGCCGCCGTCCGCGATCGCCCGCAGGTAGGCGTCGTCGTTCGCGCGCGCCACGATCGTGCGCATCCCGTCGGTGAAGACGTTCCCGAAGCCGAGCGACTCCGGGAGGTCGAAAGAGGCGCACGCGTACACGCGGCCGTCCTGCTTCACCAGTCCCGACGGCAGGATGTATGTGCCCACCGTCGGCGCGAAGCAGTCGAAGCAGCGGTCCATCCACCGTTTGACCGTCGTCTCGCCGGGCCGGTGCACCTTCTGCTGCTCGGGGAGCCGGTCGTTGTCAAGGTAGACGCGCATCGTGGAGTGCACCCGGTCATGCGGGAAGTCTCCGTACGTCCTCTCGTACACCTCCATCAGCTCGTACACCTTGTGCTCGCGGCTGTCCGGGGCGGCCAGCGAGGAAACGGCGACGTTCAGTTCACGCGCGCTGTAGTGGGTGACGGCGTAATGGAAAATCCGGGCGACCCAGTCCAGGGGCATGGTCTACTCGCCGACGGACAGCATGATCAGCGGCACGAACAGCTCATTGTCGAAGAGGCCGGCCTTCTCCAGCTTGGCGGAGGTCCGCTCGCAGCGGCAACGGGGTATGGGGGCCCCGGACGTCTTATAGGTGATCGAACACCGTTTCGCCGCCGCGGGCTCGCCGGAATCCGCTACCGGCCGCTGCACCTGGAGCTGGAGATCACCACCAAATGCAACGACTCGCCCTCGTGCAGCATGGGCGCACTGCCCCTCGCGCAGGGCCTGACGATGACCGCCGAGCAGCTGGACCGCCTGGTCGACAAGTTCGAAGCGATCGGTCTTCCCTCGGCCGCGGTCACCGGACGGGAGCCCTTCGTCGCCGTCCACGCCCTCGTCCGTCTGATAATCGGGCCCGAACAGCCTCATCGAGCGGGCCATCAGCCTCCTGCTCAGGTCACACGGCTAGCGGGGGTTCGTCTCCTCCTCCACCCACTTCGGGTACGCCTCGGAACCTTCGTCGACCGGGAGCACGAATGCCGACCTTCGGGCAGATCACAGGCCGAGCAGAGTAGGGGCCCATCGAAGAGTGGGGGAACCTTTTCGCGCCGTAATGTCGGCCGCCAATTGCTTGAGAGCTTCCTTGCTCTTGTCGTAGATCTCGGCGAGAACAAAATCGAGAATCTCGACCCCCTCGAGCACGTGGGCGATCTTCAGGGCGTCTTCATGGCTCCCTACGTTGCCAATCCACTTGACCGCCAAGATCATGTCGGCCGCATCGGTGAAGGCCGGCTTGGCAACCGCAAGCCTCTCGATGCGCTGATGGAGATTAAGGGGGAAAGGCCCC
This sequence comes from Streptomyces sp. NPDC026522, assembly GCF_055567555.1. Taxonomy (NCBI): domain Bacteria; kingdom Bacillati; phylum Actinomycetota; class Actinomycetes; order Kitasatosporales; family Streptomycetaceae; genus Streptomyces; species Streptomyces sp. NPDC026522. The sequence continues at coordinate 138,102 of NZ_JBVHQF010000015.1, read as the reverse complement.
TTATTTCCCGACCACTTCCTCGGGATCCCCTGGTCGTCCATCAGTGCCTCGACGGCCGAGCGGAGGCGGTTCGCTGCCGAGCTGGGGTCAACCCAGAGAACGGCGGATGCGGCTTCGACCCGTCGCAGGACGGGTCGGGGCGCCCCCTCGTGGCTTTGCAGGAGCGGTAGTGAAGGATGGAAAAGCTTGGGTCGGTATTCTACTGACCAGCTTTCTCCATCCCAGCGCTCGCGCTCGTCCAGTTTCGTTGCGACTCTCATCTCGCCGACGACTCGGACGAGGTCGCATGTCGTCTTTCCGCAGCGGAGGATGCAACTAAAGCCCCCGTATGTCCAATCGGGCTCCCACTCATCCCAGAGCTCTGATTGGATGCGCTCGCTCGTCTTGGACTCTTCCGAGGTGAACGTCTCGCTTACAGGCGTCAGGTTCCCTCTGCCGCACGTCGGGCACGGAATGCTCGGCCATTCCTTGATGTCCTCGGGAAGGCCAGCCGCGATCACTCGCAAGTCTCTGATGAGCAGGTTGGGCATGACCGGATTCTGCCAGCTCCTCTGAGCCTCGACGAGAGGTTTCTCAAGCTAGTTCAGAGAAGGCGCAGCAGCCAACCGCTGCGCCCACTGTTCAAGGGGTTCGTCGTCCATACGCCCACAGTTTTCCACCCGACGAGGGCGGAGGCGGGCGGAAGTACCTCCGCCGGCGCACGTGCTCCTCGTCACCTGCTGGGGAAGGGCAGGAGGGGAGCGGTCAGTTCCCCAGGAAGGTTCGGCGCCACTGGAGCGGCGACATGGTCAGGGCAGCTTCGGCGAGGGCCTGCGCGGAGGGAGTCTTGAGACTGGCGATCGAGGTGTCGATCCAGTCCTGGACTTCGCTGTAACCCTGCGATCGGTACTCGACGGCCTGGACGAGACATTCGAGCTTGTCGGCGTCGTGCGCGACGAGGACTTCGAGGCTGGAGCCGGTCTCGTACTCGTCCACGACTCGCTGGACCCCGGCCCTGACGGCCGGGTGCGTGGCGCAGACCTGGTCGGCGGTGACCGTCTGGTTCGTGGCGGCCTGGATGTAGCTGCGGCCGATGTGGGGGATGTCCCCGATCCGGGTCTCTTGGGTGTCGTGGAACAGACACATCAGGGCGACCTTGCCCGCGTCGGCGCCTTCCATCATGGCCAGGACGGAGCCGATGATCCCGACGCGGAAGGAGTGCTCGGCGATCGACTCGGGGTTGTTGTTCCCGGTGAACCACCAGCCGGTGCGCTTCGCGTTCTTGAGGACGCCCATCTCGAAGAGGAACCCGGCCGTGCCCTGCGCGTTCGCCGTCTCGTCTGCCATGTGATGGACCTCCGGTTCGGATCATGTGTGCTGTCGTAAAACGTAGTGGACGGCGCCGAGTTCGCGTCTGGATCTCTGGGAGATCACGCCGTCCTCCAGAAGCCTTTCCGTACGGCTGTCCAAGGATGCGGCGAGTTCGGGCAGGGCGCGGGGGAGCCAGGGGCGGGCGGTCAGCAGCGCCCATAGCGAGTGGGCGTACAGGTCGACGTAACCGGGGGCGAGGTGCATGCCGTCGGCGAGGGCGCGCAGCAGGGCGACGGGGTCCCAGCCGGTGAGGGCGCGGTCGCGCATGAACGTGTCGTCGGCCTGTGGCTGGCGAGCGACTCCGAGCCAGTACGCCCAGTAGTTCAGGTTCGCGGCTTCGCCGTCGTCGTTGTCGGCTATGGCTCGCTCGATGAAGTCCCACAGCGGGATCGGGTCGCCGAGGCGGGCCAGGGCGGCGGCGGTGGAACGGGCTTCGGCCCACTGGGGGGTCCAGCCGTGGCGGGCCAGCGCGTCGCGGCGGGCGTGGAGGGCCTGCGCGGTCCACGCTCGTGCTTGGGGGGTGCGGTCGTAGGAGGCCAGGTAGAGGGCTTGCCGGTGGAGCAGGATGCCCTGGGGGTCGGTCCGTTTTGCGCTCTCGGCGGCGGCGCGCAGATGATCGAAGAGAGTCTGCTTGTCGCCGCTGTCGAGTAACGGGGCGGCGGGTACTGGGCCACGCCGAGGCCGGGCGAGGCGATCGGCGAGTGAGGGCGGCGGGGTGCCTGTGAGTGCCCAGGCCAGCATGTGCGTGGTGTCGCGGGTGTGCACCCACTCCCCGACAGCATGGAGAGCACCGGCGGGGGCCAGGCAGGCCGCCAGGATCCGGTCGGCGTCCATCGCCGGATCCAGGAGCACGAGAACGCTCTGGTCGGCGCCGAGGACGGCCAGGCGGCGACGCATGCCGGTCAGCGCCCCGGCCTTCATGTTGGCCAGCGGGCGGCGGCCGGACTCCCACCCCTGCACGGTGGCCAGGTCCACGGTGAGCCGTTCGGCGAGGCCCTGCTGGGTCGCGGGGATCGACTCCCGGGCGGTGCGCAGCACGAAACCGCTGATGAGCCCCGAACGTGGCCGGGCGGTGTGTGTGGCGGTCATCGACGCTCCCTTGGGCGGGGCCGCTACCCGAACTCGTACCCGCAGTCAGTCCTACTGCACCACGGGCGTCCGTACGGTCAACCCGTGGAATCGGCCCGGGTTTCCCCCGGTGGATCGGTTCCCGCAGCCGACGACACGTCGGCCGGCCACGTGCTGGACATCGCCTTCGCGCGCTCCGTCAGAGAGGCAGGTACGCCATGACCAACCGCCCCGCGCCTCACCCCACCCCCGACATGCCGGACGGCCCCAGCCGCGAGCTGCGTATGCGCGCCCTTCACGGAGTGGACGTATTCCTGGCCCGCTGGGAAGACCCCGAGCCCGTCCCCGAAGGCCAAGACGACGTCGCCGACGGCGCAGGGAGCGGGCAGTGAGCACCATGGCCCGTCTCCGCAACGCCCCCTACGACATCGGCGACACCGTCACCGGCATCTCGTACGTCGAGCCCGCCGACCGGGGCCGGGAGACCGCCGTGCACTTCACCGGGACGGTGGTGCAGGTCGGTTCCGGCTGGGACGGGGTCGACGCCGCCCTCGCCTACCTGTGGGCCCGCCTGCCCTCGGGCCGTGAGGTCAAGGCGCTGATACGCGACGTGCAGCGCGTGAGGTGAAGCACCCGGCCGGCGCAAGGTGGCCCCCGGTCACCTGCCGCGGCAAGCGATGACTCCCGTACGCCTGGGGCGCGACATCGATCCCCCGGGCGTACGGGGCACGGACCGCACCGGCCCACCAGGGGCCGGTGCGGGGCACCGCATGACCATCTCGTCGAGGAGTCCACTGTGAGTTCAAGCATGCCCACCCCCGCACAGACCGCCCGCCGGGCGAAGGAGATCCTGGCCGCAATCATCGCCGATGAGGAGTTCGGCGCGTTCGAGACCGCCACGCTGGAGTACTCCTCCGACTGGCAGTGCTTCACCGGGTTCCCCGTCATCGAGCGGTGGAGCCTGGACGCCGACAAGGGCCCGCTGTTCACCGAAGGCCTGCGCGCCCTTTCGCTCAAGGCTGCGGTCTTCGACCTCACCGGCGACGAGCACCTGGCCGAGGTCGCTGTGGCGGTCCCCATAGACGAGATGACCCACGCGATGATCGCCCAACCGCAGCTGTTCGCCCGGATCGCGGCACGCACCGGCTTCCAGCTCATCCACCAGACCGACCAGGAACACACCGACTACAGCGACGGGGACTTCACCCACCACGCCTACCGGCTCGCCTGGGGCCAACCCCCAACCCGTTACTGGCTCACCAAGGACGAAGTCGACCGCCGGGTCGACATCCTCACCGCGCGGTACGCGAGCATCGGCCTGGACCGTGCAGGACGCGAGCACGACATCGACTTCGCCGCCGCCTAACGTCCCGCCCTCCACCACCGCCGCCGGACCGGTTCCACAGGCACGACGACCGGCTCCGGCGGCGGCGCGTACCGGTCCGGCTCCACCCCGACCTTGTCGGGGTGGACACAGGCCGGGGTGCCGTCGGCGGTGTACCGGTGGCCGTCGGCCGGATTGAACGGGCACTCGCGACTGGGACGGTCGTAGACCACGAATCCTTCGCGAGGGAGCCTCGTCGCCGGGCAGATCTCGCACGCCGGATGGTCGGGGCCGGTCGCGAACGGCGTCGTCATGGCGGGACGGTAGCGCACCGCACCGCCCAGCCGCAGTCGGTCAGCACCAACGCCGGCCGCGAGAGAGCGTACGTCTTCCACAGCACCGTCACCCTCGCTGCGATCCGGCTCTGGCTTCATTCCTGAGTAGCGGGCACCCTCACTCGCCGGGATGGCCGTGACGCCCGAGGAGACCGAGTGCAGTCAGCACAGTGACGCAGAGCGTCATCCAGCCGATGAACGCGCCGCCGCCATACAGCACCGCACCAGCTATGGGCGCCCCAGCCTCATGCGAAAGTACCCCCGCCACCACCGCTACCAGCAGCGACGATACGCAGGACAGAAGTGCGAGAAGTACCTGAACGGTAAAGGTCAGCCTCACCAGTCGATCCCTTTCACGAAGGTGATCGACCAGTCGGCGGGCAGCCTCAGCTCGACCACCGCTTGCGGATGGCCTGCTGAGGCTCTGCGACGATTAGAGACTCATCGTGCTCATTGCCTGTCGAGATTGAAGCACTGTCCCCCATCGGACACGTCGCCAGTGCTTGTGACTCTCGAATGAGCAACCTGGAGCCTAGTCAAAGGCGTTGAAGATCGCCAGTAATCAAGCCTGGAAGGTGGGCGGTCCCACACCCACCGGACACGCCCTAGTCCTCGCCGTCTTCGCGGGCGGCGAGGTAATCCGCCAGTTGCGCCGTGCGTACTGGCCCAACCTGACCGCACTCACGGCCCACGCCGGCGACTATCGGCTTCGGCCACGCCCGGTGTCCGGCCCGTCCGGCCGACGACGGGGTGCCTGGGGGTCGACACCAGGGTTCGCGGCAGGGCCACGTCCGGGCTGATCCGGGCTTCGTGTTGCGGTGGTGCTGCGGGACCGCGCGGCCGCCGACGACGGCCTCCTCGCTGCGAGCTGCCGAGCATCGGCAGGCATCAGGATGGAGATCGCGTTCCGCTCGATCCGGTTCAGCCTTTGCGGCCACTCCGGCCCGAGCTCGCGGGTGCCATCGCGGAGCCGCAGTTGGGTGTCGACGAAGCCCTTGCTCTCGGCTTCTGAGAGGTGGTGCAGGCGTTCAGTCTCGATTGCTCCTCGGAGGGCCGGCGGCGCTGCCCACTGCCCCGCCTCGTCCCACGGGTTGCTGTATCGGGGCTTGCTGTCACCCCGCCGATACACGCTCGCCAGGTCGACCAGCGCACCGTGATCGACGCGATCGGCCAGGTCGAGAATGCCCTGGAAGGACTCGTCCGCGTTCGCCTGCACGGTCAGACGTCCCTGCCCCCGGTCGGCGAGCTGCTCGATATACCGGCTGACGATGCCTTGGTCGCTCAACGCCTTCGGCACGCCCATGAACAGCCCTTCGAGACGGGCACCAAACTGCCGGAAGACCCGCATCTTGTCCGCCGCGACCTGCGCGTTCTGAGAGGTCTCCTGGATAATCGCGTTCAATCCGTGGGTGCGTACGTACTCCTCGGCCCTGGCCATCCAGGCACGACCGTCGGCCCGGGTGTAGGCGGCCATGAGCGTGTCATCCTGTGCCATCAACCTCGCGTAGGCCGAGTGAAAGGGCTTGTAGAGGTCGCTGTCGACATCCACGAAGCCGCCCCGCCGGTTGAGCGCGGCGGCCACCATGCCAGCGACCCGGCTCTTGCCTGCGCCAGGCTGACCGACGAGGAAAACCACTGTCGGTTTGTCCTGCGGCAGGCGCCCTTGCAGCAGCGGCGGGACGATCCGACGCTGGAAGATCCGTTGATTTTCCTCCGTGCTTAACTGGTGCCGCTCGACCTCGGCCGGATCGATCACGGGATGTCCCCCAGCACCTTGCGCGTGAGTCGGGCGTAGTGGTCCCTGGCGGCCGCGATCTGTTCCCGCTCGCTGGCGCGCAAGCCCTCCCTCTCCCGGGCCAGCCGGAACTGCGCGGCCTCGGCCGCCTCGATGAGGCTCTGGTCTGGCTTGGGCTTGTCTTCCTGGGCGGCGATCAGGGCGCTGTATGCGCCGACGGCCCCGTTGACAGCTTCGATTGCCGCCTCGTACGCGGCAGTCTCCTCATTCGACCAGTCGTGCTGCTCAAGCCGGTGCGTGACGAAGCCGCCGTCATTCTCTGCGGGCACGGAACCCTCCTTCTCGTTGTGGTGATCATTCGCGTGCGGGGTTGCGAGGTGCGCGGTGTCTTCCGTGATCAGTGGGCGGGGGAGGAGGGCACGATGGTGTGGAGGCCGACCTCCGACACGGTCGTAAGCCCCTCGGCGGGCAGCCGCTTGGCTCTGTTCACTGAAAGGGGTTCTGGCTCACTTTCCGTAAATCATGACTCGGAGTGACGTTTGTCGGGCGGGCATGGCCTCGGGAAGGTGCCTGAAAATGATTCGTCCCCAGTGCGGTGTGGCTGACAGCTCGGCCCGTGGAAGAAGTAGTGCTCCGGCTGGAGGAGTTACTGTTTCCGTCGATCTCGGACGTGGCTATGCTGTCGGTCGACGTGACCGACGAAGCGGTACGTAACCCGCGCGGCTCCTTCACCGCCCGGCCGCGGCCATCGAGGCCCAGAGGACGGTGACCGGGTCCGATTGCCCTGGCTGTGGAAGCTGGTCGCGGCGGATTCACAGCTCTTACCTGCGGTTTCCCGCTGATGTGCCCAGCGGTGGCAGACGGGTTGTGCTATGCCTGCGGGTCCGCAGGTTCCTCTGCCCGGTCATCTCATGCCGGCGGCGGACCTTCGTCGAGCAGATGCCGGGGCTGACCCGTCGGTACGGCCGGCGGACCGAGCGCCTGCGGTCGACGCTGGCTGCGGTCGGCCTCGCGCTCGCCGGTCGGGCGGGGGCCCGCATAGCGAGAGTCTTTGGCTTGTCCGTTAGCCGCAGCACGGTGCTTCCGCTGGTCGAATCCTTGCCCGACCCGGAAGTTCCTGCCCCGCGTGTCGTCGGCGTCGATGAGTACGCGACCCGCAAAGGCCGCCACTACGGGACCGTCCTGGTCGACGTCGAAAGCCGACGCCCGGTGGACCTGCTGCCCGACCGGGAAGCCTCCAGCCTGGCTGCTTGGCTCGCGAAGCGGCCAGGGGTGGAGGTGGTCTGCCGCGATCGGGCACCGTTCTTCGCAGAAGGCGCCGCCGCCGGGGCGCTCCAGGCGGTGCAAGTGGCGGATAGGTGGCATCTCTGCACAACCTGAGCGAAGCCGCCGAGCGTTGTGTCGCAGACCACCGCGGATGCCGGCGGGTGCTGGCGCCAGATCCAGTCCAGCCTGCCCCCGAGCTGGAGAAGTTCGAAGACCCGTCCGGCTCGCCCTGGCCAAGGGGACACCGCTTCGCCGACCGAATCCGAGCCAACCACGCTGCTGTCCACGAACTGCTGACCGCCGGACTCAGTCGGAGGGCGATTGGCCGCCAACTCCGCATGACCTCGCGTACCGTCAAACTCTTGGCCGACGCAGCCACCCCGGAGGGGCCTCTTCCGCGGGCAGTAGCAGGGCCGGCCGTCCAAGCTGGACGCGTTCAAGCCCTACCCCCCAGCGCGTTCGCGCCTACTTCCGGGAGAAGCGGACCTCTCCCAACCCGATCACAGCTCGGCCACCGTCACCCCGCGTCGTCGCCGGCTGGATCCTCCGGCGCCCCGAGACCCTCCCTGGGATCGACCACCTTCGGCTCAAGGCAGTCTTGGTCCACTGTCCCGAACTCAACGCCCTCACCACTCACGTCCGGTCCTTCGCCTAGATGCTCACCGAGCGCCAGGGCGAACGGCTTCCCCAGTGGCTCGACGCCGTCCGGCGTGACGACCTCCCCAGCCTCCATACCCTGGCCGCAGGCATCGAACGTGACCGCGATGCCGTCATTGCCGGGCTCACCCTGCCTTGGAACTCCGGCGTCGTCGAAGGACACGTCAACCGGATCAAGATGCTCAAACGCCAGATGTTCGGCCGGGCCGGCTTCGCTCTCCTGAGGAAGAGAGTCCTTCTGGCCAGCTGACCACAGTCACCCATAGGGTGACGGGGACGAGAGAAGATGCACCATGGATCCCCGCATACTCCGCCTGCGTCGCAAGCTGGCCGCGATCCCGTTCCAACCACTGCATAGCCACTCCTTCGGAGAAGAGCAACACAAATTCCGCCTCGGTCCGAAGCTGGCAGAAGCACGCGTCGCTGCGTTCGAGGCCGAGCACGACATCGCCCTGCCCGACGCCTACCGGCAGTTCCTCACGCACATTGGCGGTTCAGGCGCGGCGCCGTTTTACGGCCTCATGCCGCTGGAGCGGTGTTCCCTGCTGGTCATGAACCCGCGTGAGGAACCGGGGACACCTCGCGGATTCGACGACGCAGAACTCGGGGGTCACGGACGCGACCTCTTCCTCCACGTCATCGAAATGGGTTGCACCGACGTATGCGTCATCGCGGTGACCGGTCCCCTCACCGGCCGCGTCCTCATCGGCAACAGCGACGGGTTCTGGGGCCCCAATGTCTTTTCCGCCACCGACTTCCTCGACTGGTACGAACGCTGGCTCAACCACATGAGCGCCGGATGCGACAACCGGGCCCTGGAGCTCACCTCACTCCAGCTTCGTGCCCATCCCGACAGGCATCGCATGGCACCGAAGATTTGACTCTCCGTAACCACTCCACGGAAAGTGAGCCAGAACCCGAAGTCGTGCACATCTGCCGTCGCCGCGTGGCAGGAAGTGCCGGTGGCGTAACAACGCGTACCCGGACGACTCCCCCTGCTGCGGGCTGGCCTCTATGTTCTGTCCGGAGGATCATTCGCGGAGCCAGAGTCTGCTGCGGTGAGGGTGCGGTGGAAGATTTAGGCGCGCGTGTTGTAGCGGGTGGCGACGGGTCCGTTCGACTTCGTTGCGGCGCTTGTAAAGCACCCTGTCGAAGCTGGTGGGCCTATGTGTCTAAGCCACGAGGGGCTCCGGCGAGCGGCGGGTGGCGGTGGTCGGTTCGGGACGGTCATCGAGGAGGCCTGCCAAGAGGAGGGTGGGGGCGAGGTCGGGTAGGCGTTGGGCGGCGGTGAGGAGGCGGGGGTACTGGTGGACCGGGAGAGAGAGGGCTAGGCCGCTGACCTGGCCGGGTAGGCCGAGGGGGACGGCGACGCAGACCGCGCCCGGGGAGTACTCGAGCAGGCTGAACTGGGCCCCGTGTGGGCCGCCCTGGTCGAGGTTCTCGAAGAGCTTGAGCGGGTCGGTGATGGTGCGTTCGGTGAGCCTGACAGGGGGGTGGCGGGTGAGGTGGTCCATCCGGGCGGCGCCATCGAGTTGGGCAAGGAGGCTCTTCCCGACCGCGCTCGCGTGAGCCGCAGCGCTGAAGGGGACCCACTCCTCCGCCGGCGGCGCGGACTCGCTGGACGAGTACGCCCGGATCTGGACGTCCCCGTCCGTGTAGCTGCTGAGGTACACCGCGGCGCCCACCTCGTCGCGCAGCCGGGCGAGGGCGTGGCCCAGGAGCGGTCCGGGGCGGGTCAGCGGTTCCAGAGCCGGTCCGGGGAAATGGGCGCCCGCGAACGTGGTAACCAGCTGTTGCCGACGGAGCCACTCCAGGAGCCGCGTGGTGGAGTCCAGCGACAGCCCTGCCTTGCGGGCGAGCGAGCGGGTGTCGATGCCGTCCGCGGCGTCGACCAGCCCCATGAGGTCACTGGCCCACCGGGCAGCCTCCCACCACACGGGTACGGCAACGGGGGCTGAGCGCTCGCGATGCATCTTCGTCCCGCGCCTCGTGACACGCGGGAGGCAGGCTGCTGCGTACCGCCCCGACGGGCCATGGCTGCTCGGGGAGCCGGACAGGCAAAGGGCGCCGGGCATGGCGTGTGGCCGCTTCGCCCGGTCCCACGCGGCCAGCCACGATCCCTGCTGTTCTTCCGCGACATCGCAGCCCCGCAGGAAGGCGGCCATCTGCCCCGGGCTGGCCGGCAGCCGCTGCTTTCGGAGGATGGCCCAGATGCTGCTCAGAGCGAGCCACTCGCTGCCACCCTTGCGCTGCACCTGCCGGTAGGGCGGGCGGCCGGCGTTCCGGTGAAGTGACACCAGCGCGCTGTTGAGTTCCCGTTCGGTGAAGACCCCGGCCGGCTCGATCACAGTGCTGGCCGGGACGTCGCGCGGCTGTCCATGGGCCGCCTCGGCCAGGCGCGCCGCCATCGCCACCTCCTCCTGCGTGGCTCCGCAGGCGGTGAGGAACTCTGTGACGGTCGCCGAGGTCGCCTTGCCGGAGGCGGCGCGCTTCAGGGTGGCAGCTGAGCTGCTGGTGCGGAGCGCGAGCTGTGCGTAGGTCAGACGCGCTTGGCCGCGGGCTCCCCGTAACAGCACGGCCAAGGCGGCGCGGATCGGGTCGGTCCAGTCCACTGGCTTCTCGGGGCGTCCCACCGTCCCGCCCTACTGGGTGATGCGCAGGACGGCCGAGGCCAGCCCCACTGCGAGCCGGCGGCCTCCGCCGAGGACGAGCATCGCCGCGACGCCGAGTGCCGTGCAGGACGCCAGAAGGGGGACGATCTCGGACCGCGGCAGGCCCGCTAGAGCCAGCACCGTCCCCAGCACGGGGAACGAGACCAGGCCCGCGACGTATGGCAGGGGCAGGTGGCGCTGCTCGGATCCTCGGTGGCCGGAGGCGGCCCCTTCGCCGGGCGAGGATACGAGTCCGTTCGTGGACATGTCGGAAGATCCCTTTTACTCAGTGCGGAGTGTGGAGTGCGGTCCCCAGTGCGCGCACAAGCGACGGTTCGGCTGCAAGTGGTTCTAAAGGAAGGGAAGTTGGCGCTTCCCGGACGGGACGCTACAGGAGCGTGGCAGGGCGCCGGGGCGTACTTCGCCAGGCTGTTCTTCCTGCTCGGATTGGTTCAGGGGCGTTCCCGGAGGCCTCTGTGCTCGCGCCCCCGGCGTCCGGCTGGCGGGGCGGCCCGTCGTGCGGTTTTGGCTCACGGGCGTTCAGAGTGGGTTGAGATCTGGGGCAGGAAGGGAGAGGCTGGCGGAGCTGGTTGCCGAGGCAGCCATCGATCCCTCTGACTGCTACCGGCTGCAACCGTAGGACCAGAGATTCGGGCAGTGACCGCGTTGGCGCGTGGCCTGCCGGTGGAGGCTGCCGTCCCGGGTCCGGGGCGGCAGCTTCGTACCGCTCCCGGATCGCGTGACGAGGGCCAGCCTCCGGCGGCCGAGCGTGGGGCGTTGACTGCAAATGCCGGCAGCTGCGAGGACGGTAGCCCCACCAGCTTCGACAGTGAGCTCTACAAGCGCCGCAACGAGGTCGAACGGACCATTTACCGGCTGACTCACAGGGCCGACACGACCCGCTACTCCAAGCGCGCCTAGGTCTTCCACGGCACCCTCAGCCGGAAGGGAGGCCAGGCTGGTAGACCACTAACCTGGCCCTGCTGCCTGTGTTTGGCTGAGTCAGCTGCCGCTGAGCTCCTTGAGGCGGGCGGCGTATGCCGCGGCGATCTGCACCGTGATGTCCTCGTCGGCGTCCACAAGGCGGTCCAGGTCGTCCACGGCCTGAGCTCGCCCTGCCCTCAGCGCGGCTGCCAAGAAGACCACGCGAGCAAGGCGGAAACCTCGCGGAACCTACCGCGCCCCAACCGGTCGGGAAGCGCCCTTCGTGACGGCTAGTCTCCGAGGAGTTCTCGGGGGCCAGGCTCCTCAGGACCGGCTGCCTCGACTCGACGACCGCAGCCACCGCAACGTGCCCCACGTAAACGCGGGCACCACGAGACCAGCTTGGTCCGCCCTGCGCAGGCAGCACCGTCAACAGGCAGGTGCAGGCCCGTTTCTGCGGGATTCACAGCGCCCGCTCGGGTGAGATCCCCTCGGAACCCTGCCCTGACTCAGCAGCAGTCCCCTGCTACGGAAAGGGTGTGCAGCGGGCCCGACAGTTCACTGAATCAGGTCAGTGTGTGGATGTTCGGGGGAGGCAGTGCAGACGTAGACCTGCATGTTGTCCGTGCTGCCCACTTCCACCCTCGTCGGCTGCGAGGAAGCCTGGCCCGCGTAGTAGGGGGCGACGGCCGCGGCCTGGTCTTCCTGCGGCGCCCAGCTGTGGCCGTCGCCGCCGTCCCACTCCCAGGAAGCGATCGTCAGTAGCGGGACCATCTGCACCTCGCACACAGCGCAGTACCGGGGGTACGGGTCGGTGCGGCCCCACGGGGGCCAGCCGCCGACCTTCCAGCCAGGTGCGTTACCCAGATGCGTGGAATAGAAGTCACCCGGATACTTCGCGTAGGAGCTGTCCACGTCGGCACCGGCTGCCTGCCACCTGCTCCAATCCTCAAGCATCAGCCGCAGTTCCGGGCTCAGATCCAGGCTGTTGGGGTACTCGGTGATCGCTTCCGGAGCCAGCAAGCACGGTTCGGGCACGTAGCCCGGATAGTCCGCCTCGTACGGTTCCGGTGGTGTGACGAGGACGTCGCCGACCTCCCCAGCCGACCGCCAGAACAATGCGGTCGCCGGCTTGTAATCGGGTTCGTGCTCGTACGGGCACCACAGAATCTGAAGCACATCGGCCTGCCCAGGCGGCCGCAACAGGGGTATATCCCGCAGGAACAGCTGAGCCACGGGCAACATCGGCACCGGGCATTCAGCGGGCCGGAGAGGGCCGGCGGCCAGCCGTTCCGCGAGCTGCGCGGCATCGCGTCGCTTGAGTGCTTCCTCCCCGGGCGTAAGCGTGGACTCAACATCCGGGCGCCGCCGAAGCTGCAGGAGCCTCTCAAGCCGCACTGCAGTCGGTGACCGGCGGAATCCAGTGTCCACGTGATGGTGCGCGTCTTCGCAGTGCGGCCACGGCTCCCCTGCCGGCCACAGCAACGGCCCGCCGACCGAGCTATCCCTGACCGAAGGCGACCCCGGACGCGGATGCAGCCGGATGGCAGGTCGCGCCAGCGGAACCAGCTCGGGGAAGACCGCAGTCACCTCGACAGGCCGCGGCGGCGTAGTACGTATGAAACCCATGCCGGCGATCTTGCCACCAGCCACCGACAATCCCCTCCCGCCCCAACCAGCGTCAGCGCTCAGCGGGCTACAACTCCCACCAACCCGGCGACGGCACAACAAGTCTGCCTATGTGGCAACTACCGTGCTTCGGCTCATGAACTGAGCCCAAGCCGAGCAGTTGGCACCGGCAAAGCCAGATGACATGGCGAATAGGAACCGCCGAAGCAGCCCGGTTGTCACCAGTGAGGCACTCCCCTTGTCACAAATGCTCATTCAGCAGCCTTTGTGTAACCAGTAGCAATGATCGACGGGAGGACCTCAACTCTTGACGGCCTCCACGATCTGCAGGGCAGCCTGGGAGGACGTGAGGTGCGTGGTGTCGACGACCTCGGCCTCACTGTGCAGCCACGTGCGCGGGCGCGGCGACCGTACGGTCCCGGACATGACCGACACCAACCGAGCCCTCCCCGCCCCCGTCTCCCCCGCCGAACCCGCCTTCGTTCCGCAGATACTGCGTGGGCCGTCCTTCAGCCAGGACCTCGTCCGCACCTTCTACCAAGCCACCCGCCTGGTCCGAGGCATCTCCTTCGGCGACGTGGAGACCAGTGACGTCGAGGTGTCCGCGTTCGGCGCGATCGTCTGCACCGGTGACACCCCCGCTGACGCCCTCCAGGCCGCCGACCGCTGTCGCGCGCCAGGCTCCCGGTCTGGAGATCCATACCCTTGCCTGGGCCCGGACCGACGGCCCGCGCGAAGGCGCCTTCGAGTTCAAGGTGACGATGACGGTCACCGCTCCCGATCCGGCCACCGGTGAACACGTCGGCTCCACCCACCAAGCCGACCACCGTCATCGGTAGGAACCGGGGCACGGAAGGCGCGAGGGCACCGACACCACCATGGGGCGCCCTCGTGCCTTTGCCTGATGATCAGGCACCTCATCTGATCGATTCCTGATCGATCTCTCTCTATATTTGCGCGTTCAAATTTTTTTTGGGCGCAGCTGTACCCATACGCGGCCTCCCAAGCGCTGTCCTTCATAGAGGCACCCGCCTCCAGTGCCGTGAAAGGAAGTACGGTGCTTGATCTTCCTAGGAGGACACGTGCAGCTGCACGCTGCGCTGCCGGTCGTCGCAGGCGCGCCACCGGTGACATCCGCCGGCCCCGAACCGATCGGTCAGCCCGCCCGCGGCCGCATAGCGACCCGCGCCAGCACCCGGCTGCGGGGATGCGGTATTTGCGGGGTGGGCCGGTGAGCGACGTGGGCACCGCCGAGCACGGTGACCCGGCCGGCGCGACGCACGACGCATGGGGCCGTCTACTGCCCCAGCCCGCGCCCGGCACCGCCGGCATGCCGCGGGTGATCAGCGGCATGCCGGTACCCCCGGTACCGATGCCGCGGCTGCCGGACGCGCCCGGGCACTGGACCCCTGAGCAGGAAGCGGGATTTCGCCGCTACCACGAGAAGTACGCGGAGAAGTTCCTCCAGTACGCCGACGCCAAGCTCCCCAGCCGGTTTGATGCCGAGGACGCCGTGCACAGCATGTTCGAGGTGGTCGTTCGGATCTGGCCGAGGGTGATGGCGATGGAGTACCCGTCCGGGTACGGATGGAAGGTGCTCAAGCACCGGATCGCCGACCTGCATCGCAAAAGCAGCCGCATCGGCCCAGTCGACGACGAACGGCTGCGGGCGGAACTCGACCGGTATCCCGCGGGGGATCCCGGAGAGGAAGTCATCGACCTGATGAGCCTCCAGGACGAGATCAAGGATCTCCCCGACCGCCAACAGGAAGCGCTGATGCTGGATGTGCTGGGCGTGCCGGTCGAGGAGATCGCCGAGCTGATGGAAATCAAGGAGGAATCGGCGCGGATGAATCTCAAACGGGCCAAGGCCCGGCTGACGCGGCGTCTGGGCACAGGATGGAGGCGGAAGTGATGAGCCAGGCGCACATGTCCTGGTCTTCCTGGTCTCTGGACGCCGCCAGCCAGAGCGAACCCGACTCACCAGTGCGCTACAACGTGGCGGCCGCCTATGGCCGGCTGATGGCGTCCGCTGCCTGTCGGCGCCCTGCGGCCGAGCACTCCGGGGTCACAGCCGGTGAGGACGCGGGACGAGAGCTGGACGCACTGTGCCAGGATCTCATCCTCGACCCCCAGGCCGGCCAGGACATCGCTCTGCTCGCCCAAGATCGGGGTCTGACGGTCACCGGAGCACTGGCTTTCGGCTGTCTTCTTCACTTGGTCCGCGATGAAGCCGCTTCCTTCTGGTGGGAGTTCGCTGCTGGCGCGGGTGAACCCGAGGCTGCCTACCTGTTGATGCTCGACCACAAACGGCGTGCCGAGATCCGTGATGAACAGCTGTGGCGCGACCGGCTCACCTCGGCGCTGCGTCCCAGGCCAGAAGGACCGGCCGGGCCCGGCTGGCGCGACCTTCCCTCGCCCTCCACACTGCTGCGCCAAAATCTGGAACAGGCCGCCCTATTCGTCGAGCGCCACGAGCACGAGGAGCTGGGGGACATCGTGCTGGCCACCCCGCGCCTGGCCGCGGCTCTGCTGGCGCTCACCGGGCCGGCAGAAACATCAGACAGCTGCCAGGAACCTCACACACAGAACACGCCCCAACCAGTCAGGGCAGGGGCTGACCACCTAACTGAGCCGGAGATGACGGCAGGCGCAGTAGGCGCTGGGCCTTCGGCCGCTACCTGCTCCGGCGAGGTTCGCCCCCCGAAGGGCCCGAAGATGTGGACACCTCCACCGGCCCTGGCCGGCAAAGCATTCGACCCCACCGATCACACTCCTGCGGAATGGGAGGATGCTCTCCGGATCCTGGACGTCCTCCAGCTTCTCCGCGAGACCAAATCCGCCGACGTCCCGGCAGTCGCACAAGCCGCAGGGATCACCCCCCGCGGAGCGGTCGAGCTTCTGTCCTGGCTGGCCGACAACAGCCTGAGCCGCCCCCTGGACGCAGGTACCTACGGCCCCGGCCCTCTCCTGGCCGAAATCGCAAGCGGCAACTCCGTCATGCAGAGCGTCCTGGGCCAGCTGCGCGACGACACCGGTGCGGCGATCTACCTCTCGACCTACACAGATGGGGAGATCGCCATCCCCCACAGCGCCTGGGGGCCTCAAGCGCCACAGGTCACCGTGACCGTTGACTTCAAGGAGACCCCGCACGCCAGCGCGGTCGGCAAGAGCCTGCTCTCCCAGCTGACCCCCGCCGAACGTGCAGACCTTCTCTCCCGCCATCGGCCCAAACCCCTGACTCCCAGGACCATCACCGACGCCAAACGGCTGATCGACACCATCGACCAGTACGGCCCGCAGAGCGCCCACTTCGATGTCCTCGAATACAGCGAAAAGGAAGTCTGCGTCGCGATCTCCCTGCCCTTGGCCGGGCAGGCCTCCTCCGTCGCCCTGTCCCTCCCCGCTACTGAGCTACACCGCCTCGTGGCAGCTGCGGAAACCCTCAGCAACCGTTCCACCGGCCTGTTCCTCGCCCTGGTCCTCGCCACCAACCCGCAACCCGAGTCCGCGGCTGAACCCGTTCCCGAGCCTGAACCGAGTATCGCTCGGCCCAACACGCTCTGGACGCCACCGTCAGGCCTGACAGTGCCACCTTTGCTCACCCCTCATCTCGCTGGCCGCCCCGACCCGCTTCTGATCATCACCAGCCGCTGAAGCGTCGCGAATGCCCCGGCGCCTGCCCGCGCCGGGGCCCGGCCCGCCTCCTCACAACGCATACCGCCAGAACAGGACCACGGACATGCTCAACGCACCAGCGGACAAGCCCCCCATCCCCGAGGAGCCGCCTCAAATGCACACCACCAGTCAGACGATTACCAATTGGCTGGTACCCACGCTCCTCCTCCTGGAGATCATCGGACGCGCGAAAGCCATCCTGGGAAGTTGAATTACGGGCCTGGTGCTCCCCGAACGCGTCGGGCAGACCAGGCGGAGAACACGTCATCAGGACTGCGGTCAGCCGATCCCCCGTGTGACCTCCGAGAGGTGTTCTTGCATCAGCCTATGGTCCAGAGCGGGTGAGGGTGTACGTGCTGGTCTGCAACTGGGGAGGACATGTGGCTCGTGAGCGAGCCGTGTTCGGCAAAATGCCTGGCCGACGCTAGAGCTCTCCAGTGGCTGCCACTGGCGACCGCAATCGACGAAGTCCCGGATCTCCCTGTTTCCGCTCGACCGTCCCTGGAGCTCACGGAAGGTCAGGTGCTGGGCCGGATGGACGGTGTGGTGAGGCGGGTCAGCGCGAGGTTGCAGCGCAAGGACATAAAGGGGCGGAAATGCAGGGCACCATACGTCGGCATGGGTCGTGGCGGAGGGCGGCAGGGGTGATCGTCGCGGCGTGGATGGTCAGCGCAGGATCGGTGATGCCGGCGGCAGCCGACACGGACCCGCCGGACTACCTCACGGTCATGAAGGCGGCGAGCGCGATCACGAGCAGCGCGGGCAGCGCTCCTTGCAGACGGGCGGCCGCACTGCCGGCGGTGAGTATGGGCCCCATCGCGCGGGCGGTGGCGGTCAGCAGCACTGCTGCGGATACGCCCGTGACGAGCTCGCACGCGATGAGGAGCCGAACCGCCTGCCGATCGGTCTGCCAGGACAGGCGGCCGATCCGGGCCAGGACCGACGGAAGCATGGCGCACATTTTCAGGAAGGAGACATCGGCGAGCGCATTGACGGAGTACTGCCCGCTGCCATCTGATAAGCAAAGGCCCCCGCAGTGGTGCCTCCACCACGAGTTCAGTGGTGACTCGGTTCGCGGTGCAGGAACTGAAGGCGCTGTTGGGTCAGCTGCAGATGCCGGGCGTCAAGGGACGGCAAGGAGCGCAGCAGGCGGACCAGGTCCGGACCGGTGCCGAGTGCCGCGTTGCGGTCCTTGAGCTGTGTCCAGCAGTACAGGGCCGGCGGCCGCTGCGTGTACGGCTGGCGCGTCTGCGGCCTGGCGGGTCATGCGGGTCATGGCGGCACGGGTCCACAGCTGGGTCGCGAGCTCGAAGTCACCTGCCATACGGGCCAGGTCAGCCCGAATTTCCACCCATGCGATCGCTTCCAGCGAGGTGGTCCCGCAGGTCTGCAGGACGTGCTGCTCCCAGGCCCGTGCGAGTGCGGCTGCCTCAAGGTCCCGCCCGCTGGTGGCGAGGCTGTGGATATGCGGGCGCGGATCCTGTGCGGGAAGGGCCTTGTGCTGAAGTGCCCGGTCTGGCAGCTGAGGCTGCGCGTCCACAGGCAGGCCGTCGGCGGGAAGGCGCACGGCCGCCTCGACCGGCAGGAGCTCGGAAGGATGAGGGCCACGAACCAACGCATGCTGGCCTTGGGGCATCGCCTGCCAGGCGCCAGCCCCGCCCTGGCCAGGCGTCGATGCAGGCGTCACGACCGTACGAAGCGGTCTGCCCTCGTCCGGCCCCGACCTGCCAAAGGGAGCCTCTGGCAACGGCGCCGGCCCATTAGTGCCAAGTTCCAGGGCGCTCGGTAGCACGATGCAACCAGGCGGCAGGGCGGCCGCGCCAGCCGCGAGAGCATGCAGCTGGAGGTTCGAGGGCCGCGTGGGGCTGGCGCGAAGCTGGTCAATCCAGGCGCGGGTGTAACAGCTCACGACGTTGCCACTGCCGCTCCAGCCAGACGGGGCAACCACTCCGTACACCTCCACGGCCGGAGCCGCGGGCAAACTGCCGTACTCCTGCAGCAACGGCCACGCAGCCTTGTCCGCCACGAGATCGAGCAGCACCGTCGTCAGTCCGGCGGGCCGCCCCCGAAGCTCCGTCCCCAGCCACCCCCACGGCAACGCGGTGTAGCGAACCGAGCCAGCAGTCGTCCCAGCCAGTGCCAGATGCAGACGGCCACCCCGCCGGTCAACCGTCAGCCTGCCCGAGAGATACACCATCAGCGGGCCAGGCGTAGCGGCGGCCGTACGAAGCCGCGTCAGCACCGCGTTCGGATCTCGCGCCCCGTCCAAGTACGTTGTGTCACACGGGACATCGCTGTTCAACAACACCGGCGCCTCGACCATCCCCAGCGCCGCCAGGTTTGCGCTCGGCGCCACCTGCACGCTGCGGCGCCTCGTCGCCGCATCCCCGGCTATGAGTAGTACGTGACCCCGTTGCCTCAGCCCGAAGTTGTGCATGAGCAGACCGTACTCAGTGCCAGGCGCCAAGCGAACGGCCACTCACCCTTGATCCAGAAACGTCACGTCTCGGCCCATGCCAGGCACCGGACGGCGTCGATGCCGTGCCGCTCGGCCAACGTTCGTTGAGCCGGGCGCGCTCGGCGGCCCCGACGATGTCGGCGCCGGCCGCCTGACGGCGGCCGTGCCCGCTGGTTGCCGCGGCCATCGCCTACTGGGTCCGGATGCTCTGCTCGCGAAGACATTTGGCTCTTTCGAGAAGTGCGGGCCCTCGACGAACAGTGGGGGGGCTCGTTCGCCGAGCACACCCGCGGTCAGCGCGCCAGCGGCCCGGCAAACGCGGTGTACTGGGTCTACGAGAAACAGAAGGGATCCGAGGGGCGAGAGCGCAGAGTCCAGACCGTCCGCTTCGAAACCAGCCAGATCAAGAACCCGCTCCGTCAGACCGTCCTCGACGCGGGATGGACGTGGCGCGGAGTACTGTTCCGCCTCTGACCCACCTCCCCAGCCTGCAGACGGCTTCGCCGTGACGAACCGCTGCCGCCGGCCACACCGATAGGCGCGCTCCCCTTCCCCGGCCACGCTCTTCCTGGCCGGGCGTCACACCCCGGTGCCACAAGGTCCTCCTCATTGGGTGAGCTCCGTCGGAACCGAAGTCCCAGATCCGCGTCTGGTGCCCACCATTAGATGCTGCCCTCGATCTTTTGTCGCTGGCATCCGGCCAGTTCACGGCGCTACGACACGGCGATCAGGGACTGAAGCGACTGAAAGTCGAACGTGGCCGTACGACCGATTCCAACTCCGAAGACTAGGAAGTATCGGCGTTGGAGGGCTAATGACCACGCCGAGATCAGTGCCGTGATCATGATTGGTTGGCGGAGGTGGCCCCTGCTGGGAGGAGGCGTTCCGGCCGGCCGCAAGTTGAGTTGGTGGCTTCAGGATTCGGGGTGGGCCAGGCGGCTGAGCATGGTTACGGCGTCGTCGTGCGCCACCGGCTGGAAGAAGCGTGCGTCGACGTTCTCGACGGCGGCGATCGCGCGCGGAGCCAGCTCGGCTCCGGCACTGGTGACACGCAGCCGTTTGGCGCGGGTGTCGGCGGGGTCGACCTCGCGCTCGATCAAACCCTTGGCCTCCAGGGCGCGCAGGACCTGCGAGGTCATCTTGACGTCGGTGCCGGCCTGGCGGGCCAGGGCCTGCTGGTTGGGGTGTTCGCCGTGCGTGTTCAGCCACCAGGTGCAGGCAAGCAGAACGAACTGGACGTGGGTGAGGTCCATTGGGCCGAGGGTCGCGGCAATTTCGCGCTGCCAACGCAGCGTGGCGTGCCAGAGCAGGAATCCGGGGCTGTCGCCGGGGCTGAGGGCCATCAGTCCTGTGCCAGCTTGACCAGGGCGGCCATGGTCTCGGGCCAGTCCGCAGTGACGGCCGGACCGATCCGCGGGCCGAGCTGGTCGGCTCCGGTGCCGGTGATCTCCATCCGGTACGTCACTCGAGTGCGGCCTCGCTCGCCCTGGTCGAGCCGGTGAATGGTGCGAAGGAGCAGCCCGTCGAACCGGGCCTCGTCCACAAACAGCTTGTCGACGGTCGCCTCGGCGACGATCAGGTGCACCGGGTCTTGGCCGGCTGGCGTCATCACGATCTCAGCGCCCGCCGCGAACGGGCCGCTGATCTGGATGCTCGCGATGTCGGTGTTCCAGACTCCCCAATTCTCGACGTCAGCCCACAGACGCCAGATCGCCTCGGGTGCGGATTCGGTCTCGGTGCTGTGCTCGTACGTCCACATCAGTGGCCTCCTGGTCGAAGATTCTCTTCGAGAAGACTATCTGCGCGAAGATTATCTGTCCACACGCCTTTCAGCGGCCCCTCCTTCGCCCCAGGGGCAGCCCTCACGCAGCACCACTTCTACGTCAACCCCCGAAAGACTTCCGGAGCCCACCACTCAAGCCATTCCGGGGCGGCAGCCGGGGTGTCCTGGAGCCACTTCACGTATCGGGTCACCCCTCGACGATGGTGACCTTCGGCTTCCAGCCCAGGCCCGGGTAGGTCTGGCGTGCGGTCGGATAATGGACGGGCCTGAGGCAAGTATCGGCCTGCTGACCGTGTGTGCCCAGATCCTCCAGGCCCAGGGCCGCGCCGACTTCTGCGCCGAGCTCACCGGTCCCGTCCGCGAGCAGCTGGCACACTTGTGCCGCGCCCTCCTGGGTGCTGGCCTCGACCGCATGCCCCACAGCCGCCCTCCTTTCAGCTCAGGCTGACGGCGGGGCCCGTTTCCGATGCCGTCGTCGTTGAGGCAGCCCTTGCCCTTCTTGGCGAGGCGCCGAAGACAGAGGGCTGCGTGAACCACGAACCGCGTGGGACCTGCTTGTACAGCGGTAACTTTCCCTTGCCCTCTGCGAGCGTGGAGCGCGCACCGGTGACCGGCGAGCGGTCCGACGCCGGGAGCGGGCAGGCTCCGAAGGCGTCCTCCACACGTCGATCTGCTTGCGCTGATCGTCGAGGAAAACCCTCACAGTCGAGGATCTGCCGCATCGCCCGGTCGAACGTCGGCGGCGACCAGGGCGAGCCTGCCGCTGCCCACGCACCGGGCGATCCGCGGTCCGGCCCAACGGACCGGATTCACGACATGAAAGGCCATGAAGCGCGCCCCACCACGGCCCATCAACGCCGCCGTCACAGCCCGCAGGTTCCTGTCCGAGACACCCACCGAGGCACAGCCAGGGTTTCGCGGTCTCAGCGCCCAAGCAACAGTCGGTGAGGATCTTTAACTATGTGTGTACTGTTTGCGGTTTCAAGTAGTGCTCAGGACCAGGAGACTCGTGTACCCGCCGCCGCACGCCTACTCGCCCACGCCCGCGCCTCCCCGACGCTGGTGGCAGCATCCCGCCTTGATCATCACAACGCTGTTCTTCCTGCCGCCGGTGGGTATCGCACTCGCCTGGACAAGCCGATGGAGCCAAACGAAAAAGATCGTCGCGACCGTCCTGTCCGGCATCTGGTTCCTGGTCCCGCTACTGTCCGACCCGCCGAAGAAGACGGAGACCGACGCCAAGCCGCAGGCGCTCGCCAGTGCACCGAGCACCAGCCCGCGCCCGAGCCCGTCCGCCCCTCCTAGCTTCGTCGGCCAGAGCCTCAAGGCAGCAAAAAAGGCGGCCTCAACCGCTGGCTACAACGCGACCTCGCATGACGCTGCTGACACCAACACAAGCCAATGGGACGACGGCAACTGGAAGGTGTGTTTTCAGACCACGGCAGCCAAGCAGATCGGCAAGCTGCCGACGCTCGACTTCGGCGTGGTCCGCCACGAGGTCCCGTGCCCGGCCAACGACGGCGAACCGATCCCGTATCCGAAGATGCCCAAGGTTGTCGGACAGACCTTCGCCAAGGCGTTCGAAGCACTCGAGCCGATCGGGCTCCAGAAGATCGAGCCGCAGAGCGCGTACACCGACGTCACCCTTCCCGGCACCGTGGACGATTGGGCGGTCTGCTTCCAGGAGCCCGCCGAAAACCAAGAACTCCGGACTCCCAAGACCACGACTGCCTACCTGCAGCTCGCCGCCCCCGGCACTGCGTGCCCCTCGTCGCAGCACACCGAGCTGCACCCCAAGCCGGCGCCGGCCCCCAACGACGACGACTCCGACAACTCGTCCACAGGCGGCTCGACCTCGACCACCGGCGGCTCCGGCGGAGGAAGCGGCTCCGGTGGCTCCGGCGGAGGCAGCGTGTACTACAAGAACTGCACGGCCGCGCGAGCAGCCGGCGCCGCCCCTGTTCACAGGGGCGATCCGGGCTACGGCCGCCACTTGGACCGTGACGGCGACGGCGTCGGCTGCGAGTAGGCCACGCTCCCAAGGGAAGGAGGAACCATGTTCGGCCTCGTCAGCCTGATGATCAATCTGTGCATCGTCTGGCCCCTTAAGCTCATGGTGCAGCTCTGCAAGGCCACGCTCCGGATGTTCGGCGTACGCATCTGACCCGAGCACCTCACGTCGTAGCCCCCGCCCCGGCTCGGCCGGACCAGCGGGGGCTTCCAGCAAACCTAGAGCTGCGCTTGCCTGATCATCGCGACGAGTACCGGCGAATCCGGGGAGGGCTGAACGGTGCCGATCGCTTCGTACCCCCAGTCTTCGTAAAGCCGCTGCACCTCCGCCAGGCACCCGCTCGTCCAGCGCGCAGGCCGCCGAAGACGACAGCAGCTGACGCAGTCGCCTTCGGCGGCCGCTGCGAACCACGCCCACCTCGGCAGGGAGCACCTCGCCATCGTGAGCGAGGAAGTACCGGGCCTCGAACCACCCACGCGTGGGCGGGGACGACCGGTCCGGTCCCACCCTGGCATCGGCGGGGAGCACGCTCAGCGTTGGGGCGACGCCGGATACGTCGGTCCACCCCCGCGCCGGCGCGGAGCACGAGGCCGCCGAGATCGGCTCGGGGATTGAGCAAGGTCCACCCCCGCGTCGGCGGGAAGCACGGCCTCCCCGCCAACCTGCTGCCGGACGGCGCCGGTTCACCCCCGCGTCGGCGGGGAGCACTGCCTGATCGTGCGGGTCGCCTCATACCCCGCCGGTTCACCCCCGCGTCGGCGGGGAGCACCAGAACCTACCGCTCGAGCAGCTCACCGACAGCGGTTCACCCCCGCGTCGGCGGGGTGCACGGTGCGGCAGGTTCAGGGGGCGGGTCGGCAGTAGGTTCACCCCCGCGTCGGCGGGGAGCACCGCAAAGCGGACATCGGCCTGCACCACTGGCACGGTTCACCCCCGCGTCGGCGGGGAGCACGAGCCGCACCACGCGGCTGCCTGCGGTTTCGCCGGTTCACCCCCGCGTCGGCGGGGAGCACTCAACACGAATGGCCTGCATGAGCTCCTCCCCCGATTCACCCCCGCGTCGGCGGGGAGCACGGTCGCCACGCCCCTTTCGGGAGCCCGAAAACTGATTCACCCCCGCGTCGGCGGGGAGCACGCCGATTTGCTCATCAACCGCACCCACGGCGCCGATTCACCCCCGCGTCGGCGGGGAGCACGACACCGAGGCCCTCGCTGCTGCTGCGGAGTTCGATTCACCCCCGCGTCGGCGGGGAGCACGGCGGTGACGAGGGCGCCGGCGGACCCGGCGCCGATTCACCCCCGCGTCGGCGGGGAGCACCTTCCTGACCTGGTAGTTAGTAAGGGCTTTGCAAGTTCATTGCTGTCTGCGTGGGTGTGATCCCAGTCATCCGGATGAGTGTGAGGCCGTCGAAGTCCACGGGTAGGCGGCGTCTTGTGCCTGCTGTGCGGAGTGTGTACCCCTGTTCGTTGGGGGCCGGATGGATGAGGACAGCTTGGCCGTCTCCAACGGTTTCGGAGACGGCCACCCACAGTTCGTCACGAACTCGGGCTGAAAGTGTTCCGACGAAGATTCCTGAAACTACTTCTGTAGTCCACCGGCTGAGCGCGCCTCGGAGGTGGTCAGGAACTGCAGTGGTGGCGATGACGGCCATGGATGACACGTCAGGTCTCCTGACTGCCGTAGTTGCGTCCGGCCGGCAGGATGCCTGCGTGCGGGTCCCAGAGGTGGACCAGATTCACGGCCTGCCTGTCTGCTGCCTCTTCAGTCTTGCTCGGGCGGTCGGGTCCAGGGTCCAGTAGTGACTGGATGTCCTTGACGATGCGTGGCAGGAGTTTCAGGAGCCGGAGGCCGTCTCGGAATTTTCGGCGTGCTTCTTGCTCCGGATCGGTGGAGTCATGGAGGGAGAATGCGATCGGGATCGTGGTGTCAGTTTTGTATAGATCTGCGATGTCGTAGACGAAAGAGTGTTGCTTTCCTGTGTGGACGAAGCCCAGGGCTGGTGAGCAGCCCAGGGCGAGAAGTGTGGCGTGGACGATGCCGTACAGGCAGGTATTGGCTGCGGACAGGGCGAGGTTGACGGGGTCCTGATCGTGCCACTGCTTGGGGTCGTAGTTGCGGCGGAAACGCCCGATGCCGTGTTGTTTGGTCAGTAGTTGATAGAAGGCCTTCATGCGTTGGCCCTCCATGCCTCTGAGTATGTCGAGGGTTGGTGTTGGGGGGCAGTCCTGGCCGAAACGCATTTGGTACATGCGTGTGGCGACTGCGAGTCGTCGCTGGGGGTCGGAGTAGGCGTGGACCTGGTGTTCGAGCCAGGTGGTGGTGAGGGAGTCGGGGAGCACGGCGGCGTAGGCGCGTACTCCGCCTGATCCTGTGACGATCACGCTGGTCCCGTGGCGGGCGAGTGTGGTCATGGCTCGCGTGGTGATTGAGACTCCGGGGCCCAGGAGGAGGCAGGTCAGGGCTGCGGTGGGGATGTAGACGGTGTCGGTGCGCTGGTCGTCGACGCGGATCTGTGCGCAGACGCCGGTGTCGTCTTGTACGACGCGGACCATGTCCAGATAGAGGAAGGACAGGGAGTCGGCGATGCGCGGGAGCATGGCGAGGGTTGGGGCGGCGAGCCGGCGTCGTGCCTGGCCGCCCCGCTGGTGTGCCTGCCCTGTCACGTGGCTGCCGGGGCCAGGGTCAGGAGTCCCGCGCCGTAGGGCTTGCCCCGGCCGATGCCGGTGAGCAGGGCGTTGGTGAGGGCCAGTGGCTCGGCGACGGTGGCGGTGCCGTCGTATCGGATGAGGTTGTGCCGAAGTGGGGCTGTGGGGTTGCCGCGTCGGCGCGCGGCTTCAACGGGGGTGGGGAGCAGGGTTTTGAGTCGCAGGCCGGCTTCCTCGGCTCGGCGTGTCCACCATTGGTCCGCGTCGGGTCCGGAGAGGGGGATGACTTTGCCCCGTTGGTTTTTCTGTTCCAGGGGCAGGCGTTCGCGCCGGGATGGGTTGACGGTGATGCGGTAGCGGACGGCGAGGCCGGGGCGCAGTGCGGCGAACATCGTTGAGAGGTCTTTGATCTCGATGTGGCCGTATTCGGCGGGCAGGGCTTTGTCGTCCAGGGGAGCTGTGGCCTGAAGGAGGACGGTGGTGGTGTCGGAGGTGGCCTCGATGCGGTAGAGGAGGCCGCTGCGGAGTCGGGGACTGTCACCGAGGTCGTCGGGGACGAGCCTCATCAGGGTGCGGTGCATTTGGGTGGCGTCTCGGAGGTCTCGTGCGACGGCGCGGTTGCGCGGGTTGAGGCGGATGCGGGCGAGGAATGCAGTCGGATGCGGGGTTGAGGTCATGCCGTGTGCTCCGTGCTCTGCGGGTACCGTGCGCCTGCTGTTGTGTCCTGGGCGGCATAGTCGACCAGGCGTTCGTGCAAGGTGCGTTCCTCGTGGTGCAGCAGGCCGGCGGGCAGCTGCTCGGTGGTTCGGTACACCCGGCGTTTGCCGTGGCTTCGGCCGTGCTGGGCGAAGGTGAGGGGACGGTCTTGGACGGTGAGGGGGATCGCGGGTGTGGAGGCGCCAGAGGGCGGGTGCTCCCACAAAACGTCGACACTGATGTGGTCCGGGTGTGAGGTGGACGTCGGGCCGCAGAGCTCGTCGGTGTGGGGCCGGCTCAGCGGAACGGAAGTGAGGAGTTCGGCCACCGGATCGTTGACGTCGGATCGCAGCAGGAAAGGCTCATCGGGCGGACAGGAGCGCCGGCCGAGGTAAGGCGCCCAGTGGGGGTGGCGCAGGGCGTCGGCGAGTTCCCCGATCTGTTCACCGGGGCCTTCTACCGCGGCGACGAACACTGCGTCGGCCAGGTATTGGCGGCGGGTGATGACGGCTGCGCCTTTGTTCTTTCCACCGCTAGTCGCTGCGGTCAGATGGGTGGGCAGGCCTCCTCCGACGGTGTGGTAGTCGGTCAGCAGGACGCCGGGCCGGTCGATACGGACAGTGATCTCCAGGGCGTCGTACTGGCTGAGGGATGCGCCGCGTGCGAGTCCCTGGGCAGCGGCGAACATCCCGATCACACCGGATCGCGTGGGGAAGCCGGCTGTGTCACGCACGGGTGTGAAGGCCGATCGCTCCCCCCAGGACTGCAGCGGGCCGGCGAGCCGGAGCAGCAGACCGGTCACTGGGCATCGCCCTGATCATCGGAGGTTGCCTCGGGCAGGGCCGCTTCCACGGCGGCGTCGATGAGTTCGGCGAAGGAGCTGTGGGCGCTGCCCAGCTGCTCGTACGGCTCGGTGCTGATTCCGGCGTGACCGTGGAAGGCGCGGTGTCGGTTTCCGGTGAGCCGGTGGACTTGGCCGGCGTAGTGCGCCATGGCCTGTCGGGAGGGGGCTGAGAACCCGCCGGCGCGGTCTGCGGCTACCGGGGTTTCGAATGCCGCGGCCAGCGACAGGGGCCGGTGCGAACGTACCGCGAGGTAGGCGAGATCGGGGATGGTGTGGGCAGCTGTGCTGTTCTTCTTCGCCTGCGGAAGAGACATCAGGAAGTGGTCCGCGAAGGAGGCAAGGACGGTGCGTGCGGCCTTGGCATCGCCTTCGAGGTTGGTCAGGAGATCGGTGATGTTCACCGAGGCGAACCGGTAGAAGACGCCGGCGCTGAATTCGGCGGTGTCCAGGTGGCCACTGCCCGTCTCCGACTCCCCCAGCCAGTCGTCGACGGCTGTGAAGTAGTCGCGCTGCGGTTCACTGGCATGGGTGGTGAAGGCATGCGCGACCTGTGCCGCTCCGTCGACGTTGGCTCCGGGGAGCTCGGCCAGCATCCGTCCCAGGAGACTGATCGAGGCGGTGCGGGTCTTGAGGATGGCCTCGATTCGGTCCGCCGGCAGCAGCACCCCGGGCTTGGCTTTGCCCAGGCCCGCTTCGAGTTCGGCGCGGTACTCGGTGCAGACAGCGGTGAGGTCGGCAATACCGGCCTCGGGCAGGAACAGCAGCACGGAGGTGTGTCCGGCATTCTCGGTGCCCAGGCCTTTCTTGCCCGCGCTCGCGGCGACCTGCGCGCCGGCGAACGCGGCCAAGTCCTCAGGCCAGCCCGATCGTACGAGGGCTTCCTTCACCTTGATCGGGACCATGCGTGTCCTGGCAGCCTTCTCGCCGAGGTCCTGCTCCACTCCCAGGCGAACGACGCGCTTCCAGGATTGGCTGGAGACGCGGATCCGGTTCGCGTTGCCGTACCGGACAGTTTTCGGTGACCCGAGATCATCCCGGTTCAGGTTGGCCGCGGGAACCGCCTGGATGACGTTCAGGTCCAGGAACAGGGAATTCACTCGTTCTCCTCAGTGGTGTCGTTGTGGTGGTGCCCACGGACCAGCCCGTCGCCCACGTGGGCGGGGCCGGGTGCGGCGGGACTGTCAGGGGTGCGTCGTTCCTCTGCCGTGCGGACACGGAAGTAACTCTCCAACCAGTGCGTGGCGATGTGGTCCTGACGCCGGTCCCACCACGACAGGTCATCCAGCAGCACGGCCCAGTCGAGGAACACCCCTCGTCCGGTGAACTGGCGCAGCAGCGCCGGAAGCCGGCTGTTCAGCGATTCGCTTCCCACACGCGCCATGTAGTGCAGTTCCGACTCCGCCGAGTCGGGTTTCATCACGCCCGCGTTGACGGCTTCGCCCAGTGACGCTCCCAGGTTGACCCGCTCCCGGCGGGTGCGACCGGCATCCTCCCGTCCGGCTGAGCCCTGCAGCGGCACTGCTGTCGCTTCGCCGGGTGCGGCAGCCTCGGCCGGCTCCCGCGCCGCCTCCACCGCCGACTCCTCGGCCCTGGCCTCCTCCTGCTCTCGGGCGGAACGGGATCGGGCCGCGATCAGCGCGGCCACCGTGTAGTAGGGGCGCCGGCCGGCCGGGTGCTGCACCTCCTCGGGCACCAGCCGTACGAGGTGACGGTGGAGACGGTGGCAACGCTCGTATGGCAGCCCCAGCCCGTTGCGCAGGTCGGCCTGCGCCCTCTTGTCTTTGGCGCAGAGGGCGATCACCTCGGTGACGAAGCGCCTCATCTGCGCCTCTCGGCGGGACCTGGGATCCGTTGCGGGGGAAGATGCCTGGACAGGGATGGTTGTCATCGTTCACTTCCCGAAAGCGTTCCTGGGGACTGCTGCGGAATGGTTGTGTGGCGGAGCAGCGAACGCAGTACCCTGCGCGCGTTCATCCGGGCCCGCGCCACGCGTACATCTGCGCTGCGGGCCCCGATGGCCGCGTCCAGGGCATCGAGTGCCGCCTCCACGAACGCCGGCCGCAATGGATCGTCGAGACGGCCGGGAGCCAGGAGGGTCCAGAAGATCTTCTCGGCGGCCGGCCAGTAGTGGGCGAGGGCTGCCTGCGCCCAGGGGCCCGGCTTTTTCCGATCCAGTTTCACTTTGCCGTCGGGGTCGACTCCCGGGTCGGTCGCGATCTTCCAGGCCAGAAGGGCGGCATAGCGCAGCCGGTCACCGGTCTGCTCCGCGAACTCCCTGGTGTGCCCGACGCGCACGGCCATCTCGGGGCTGGATCCGTCCTCCTGCCAGCCCAGAACCGGCGGCGTCGTCGCCTCGAACCAGGAACTGTCCTTCTGCTGGCCGTCCTGGTCGAAGCCGTATGCCCGAACCCGTAGACCGGCCCTCAGTGACGCGGGCAGGTTCTCGAACACCGCCGGCCGCCGGGCCTGGCCCCCGCCCTTGAGGAGCAGCGCGTCCAGGTCCCGCCACAACGCCCGGCCGGCGTCCGCGGGCCGCGGGTACGGCTCGCCGTCACCGGCCCTTGGCATGTCGAGGATGACGTAGGGGTCAGGAGCCGGCACCGCCGGCTCATGCGTGGACCAGGTCAGATAGGCGTCCGTGACCGATCTGCCGTCAGGTGAAGGCACGAGGAGGGCGGCATGTCGGGCCCGTCCGGTCAGCAGCCGTCCGGGCCAGCTCGGCGCGGGCAAAGCACCCAACGGATCAGGCAGCGACTCCTCCTCCCACGGACACGTGTCCAAGGGATCCGGCTCCCCGACGGTGGGCTGAGGCACGGACAGGATGAGCGTCGTATAGAGGCTGTCCGCCCAGGGGTGGTACGACAGGGACTTCCGCAAGGGGCCCGCGTCGCCGTTTCCGGGCTTGACCGTCGTAATCCGGCGTGGTGTGCATTGGCCGGAGGGCCCGTAGTACAGCTGGGCGATCAGATGCCATGCAGCCTCGGCGGCCGGAACGGGCAGCGGAGCGGTGTCGGTGAAGTGTCCGAACAGGACAGCACCGTTGACACCCGTGGGTCGCCCAAGCACCAGTTTGTTGACCCCGGAGGGGTTCGGCAGGCCCTTGCCGTCGACGCACTCCGTCCGCAGACGGGGGTCTTGCATGAACGGCCGCTCAGGATGGAACAGGTCGAAACGGCCCTGCGGAACCCTGCAGTCGAGATACTCATCCACCGCATCCGCGTCGAAGGCCTTCTGCCGCAACACACGGTTGCGCACCCGGATCCATTCCGGCGGCTCATCCGCCAGATCCTCATCGTCCAGGGCGATGCCGTCATGGACCTTGATCCGGGCGGTTACAGCCGCCAGCAGCCGTAACAGTCCCGACGCCGCGGGCGGCACCGGTAGCTCCAGGTCCTCGATGTCATGCGCCCGGTGGAACAGCTCACGCAGCCCCACCATCACCGATGCACCGCTGCCTAAGCGCACCGGGATCCACGGCTCGTCCCGCAGGTCGAACCCTTCAGCCATGCTGTCCGCCATCTCTGCCGCCCGGGCAAAGCCGCACACGCGCCCTGCCCCTGGCAGCTACACGTACACGCGCAACTATCCCGCGCACAGTGAAGCAGGGACCACTGACAACGCCCCCGGGCCGCCGTGCGAGGCCTAGTACAGCAAGGCGGGCAGCGGTCTGTCCTCAGATGAGCAGAATCTGCATTAAGAGACGCCCATGCGTCTGCCCCGGAGGCATGCGGTCCCGGCTACCCCCGGATGTGGGGTAGCCCGGAGCGCGGTCTGTGGGCCGGTTATGCGCGTCGCAGACCAAGGTCGTCCTCCAGCCAGATCCGGTGACGTCCTACTGCTACAGGCACCGGCTGTCCGTCGCGGATCTGCTGGCGCAGCACGACAAGGTCGCCCAACATCGGGTGTTCCGTCCAAGCCGGTGGTGGCCTGAGGTCGACGCGGTCCGCATCACGGAACCACTGCGCGTTGACCGGGATGGTCTGCCCCATCACCAGGCGTACCTCGGCCGCGGTCGGAGTTTCGCCCACCGTTGCACAGGGCAACCGGATTTCACCGGCCAGATCCAGGCTCTCCCGCCCACCGTCATGGACGTACACACACAGCAGTCGTACCGAATCCGCCCCCAGCCGTGTCGCAGCCTGCCACTCGTCATCTGTCCCAGGCGTACGGTGCAGCTCGTCAAGACCGATTACCGACCTTGCGCGGGGAATCACCACCATGTTCCCTGCCCCGCGGTGGGCGGCCTCCTCCCCCACGTAGGCACTCCAGGCCGCTGAGGCCTCCGGGTTGTCGAAGTTGTAGCGACCCGAACCGACTCCGTGGACCCGTTCCACCAGCTCCTGCACGTCATCCGGCACCCGAACCGGCTCCACCCCCCGCTCGGCCAAGGCCTGGGACGTCTCGCGCAAGACGGCCTCGTGATAGACCTCGCCCCACTGCCGCGGTACTCCCCCGCCACCACTCAAAGGATCGAGCACCACCAGCCGGGGCCCTGTCTTCAACGCCCAGCCGGGACGGTCCTTGCCGTCCGGCCGCCCGTGCTCGGCCCACCACGTCTCGTGCCGCCAGCACCGCCCGGCACGCTGCAAAAGCAACGCCATCGGGGCCAGATCACTGATCACCACATCCGCGTCCAGATCCAGTGACTGCTCCACCACCTGGGTGGCCACGATGATCCGCCCCTGTGGCCGCGGTCCCGACCGGCCCATCCCCCCGGCGACCTGCCGGGTACGCGCCTCCCGCATCGTTGCGGGAAAACGCGCATGCAGCAGCTGCACACCCCCTGCCTCCAGCCGTCCCGCACTCAGCTCGCACAGATAGGTGTAGGTGTCCTGAGCCTCACCGACGGTGTTACACACCACAAGCACACACCCGGCCCCTTCCTCCAAAGCCGGGGCCACGAGCCGGCCGATGACGGCAAGGCGACCGCGCGCACCATCCGGCCGGCTCCCGTCGACAGGCTCAACCTCGACAACCAGGTCCATACGGCGCTGCCGAGCCTGCTCCTCCCGATCCGCCGCACTGATCTCGGTGCAGTGGCCGCTGCCGGCGTCGACATACAGCCAGCCCGGATACGGCACCGGGAACGACCGCGCCTTGAGACTCTTCGGCGTATGCCCGACACCTTGCAGGTACTGCTTGACGAGCTGGTCGCTCACCGACCCCGGCAAGGTCGCCGACAACAGCACCACCGGCACCCCGTAGGCTCCCAACCAGTTCAAAAGGCGCCCTAACAGCACCTGCATGTAGGGGTCATAGGCGTGGGCTTCATCCACGATGAACGTCTTGCCCGACAGCCCCAACAGCCGCAACATGTTGTGCCGAACCGGCAACACCGCCATCAACGCCTGATCGATCGTGCCGACCGCGTACTGGGCCAGCAGAGCCCGCTTCGCACCACGCAACCACCGCGCCGGACGCAAGGCCGCCAGCCGGCGTGCCGGCCCGTCATCCTGCCCCGCCTCGTCTCCATCACACACCAGCACCCGGTCACCCGGACCGAGACCATCCTCGCCGTAGGCACTGTTGAGCCAAGACATGCTGTGGGTCAGCGCCAACCCAGACCCGGCCGCCTCCTGCCGGGCGAGGACACCGGCAACCCGGCCGTGCATTTGATCGCTCGTCGCCATCGTCGGCAACAAGAAAGCAAACCCCCGCGTCCCAAAACGCGCAGAAAGCACCCGCTCCGCCTCCAGCGCGGCCTCACTCTTCCCATCACCAGGAGCAGCCGTCACCACGAGAATCCCGGCCCTGCCGACAGCACCCTTCTCCTGGAATGCCCCTTCGAGCGCTACCGGCAAGTCCGAGGCCAGCGAACGCTGCAGAGCGTTCGGTGCCCCATCGATGCCATAAGCCTCAGCGAACGGCTTGCGCACAAGCTCAACGGGCACCAGTCCCGCATCTCGGACCAGTCGCTTCGCATCAACACACGACTGCGCGAAGTGCCGCTCCAAGCCAACAACCAGTGAACCGCAACGCTCGCGCACGTAGCTCTCCTGGCTGACAAGCCAGTCAGCCAGAACCACCACACCCGTTACAAGAACAGCCGCTGGCGCAGCGAACTTGTCCGGCATCGTCGGCGCACCGAGCACCGCATGAACAGCACGGGCATGCGCGGACCTCTGACCAGCCCACTTTTCACCTCCCAGGAACGCCTCATACGCCGGACTGCTGAACAAAGACTCATGCCGGTGGAAACGGCCGTGGTGCCCACCAATGACCTCGGCAATCCGCGCGATGGGTCCCTTCTCCTCATCGGGATCCGACACATCCTCGAATCCCAAAGTGGCCAACACCGCAGCAGTAGCCCGCATCCCTGCCACGTCGTGGCGGACCTGCTCATCACCGATCTTCCCAAGATCACCGAGCAGTCCCGCACTGAGCCCTGCCGCAGCACGCCGGTTACAGAACTGGAAACCGGAAATCTTTCCCAGATCATGCAAACCAGCACACAGCCCGACCAGCGCACGAGCCTCATCGGGCCGACCCACACACTGCAAACCAGCAGAGATGACCACACGCTGGTTGTCAGTCAGGTACTCATCCCACAAGAACTGCGCCATGGCCGCCGCATCGAGCAGATGCCGCACCACCGGGTACTTCACCCCCTCCAACCCACGGGCCTTCCCCCACAGGCTTTCATCCACCTCAGGCCGGCTCATCACGACCGCTCCCCTCACCCAGCTGTTGCGAGCTGTCCCGCAGCCAACCACAATCCGGTGGCACCCTGGATCGCTCCTGTATTAGCGCGAACGTCGTAGGCTTCGGTCATGCCCGAAACCGTGACGCCACCTCGAAGGGCAAAGAAGATGCAAAGCCACTGAGAAGCCGCAGGTCGCGAAGAGTGCTCCCCGCCGACGCGGGGGTGGTTCGACGATCACCCACGACAGGCGGAGCACCTTCTCGTGCTCCCCGCCGACGCGGGGGTGGTTCGGGGACGCACCATGGCCAAGAGAGCCCTCGACGGTGCTCCCCGCCGACGCGGGGGTGGTTCGGTCCTCGATTTCCGGGGATGCAGTTCGGCTCAGTGCTCCCCGCCGACGCGGGGGTGGTTCGCTGCGGAGGCTTATGCCGGCCACCGTGTACAGGTGCTCCCCGCCGACGCGGGGGTGGTTCGCGCGGAGCCCTGGGCCGGCAGTAGTTCGATGTGTGCTCCCCGCCGACGCGGGGGTGGTTCGCGGTGGGTCTCCCGGTCCCCGGTCCGTAGACCGTGCTCCCCGCCGACGCGGGGGTGGTTCGCCCGCAGCGGTACTCGATCTCCTGATTCGGTAGTGCTCCCCGCCGACGCGGGGGTGGTTCGCCTTGTCGAATGTCGGCACCCCGGCCAGTTCCGTGCTCCCCGCCGACGCGGGGGTGGTTCGCAGCGCTACCGGCGCCGCCTACGGGAGGCGCTGTGCTCCCCGCCGACGCGGGGGTGGTTCGATCTTCATGGTGATCCGTTTCTGGGTGTGGTGGTGCTCCCCGCCGACGCGGGGGTGGTTCGCCGAGCTTGTCCTTGATGGCGGCTAGAACACCGTGCTCCCCGCCGACGCGGGGGTGGTTCGGTGCAGCCAGCCGTGCGCCCGCCTTGACCAGGGTGCTCCCCGCCGACGCGGGGGTGGTTCGGGCAACAACAACGACAACAACAAGGGGGAGTGCTCCCCGCCGACGCGGGGGTGGTTCGGCTGTTGGGCGAGGACCATAAAGGCGCTTTCAGTGCTCCCCGCCGACGCGGGGGTGGTTCGAACGTCCGCTGGATCGCTCCCGATGCTCTGCAGTGCTCCCCGCCGACGCGGGGGTGGTTCGCTGACGTACGACGACCTCCCGCTGATCCCGGCGTGCTCCCCGCCGACGCGGGGGTGGTTCGTCGTCAGGGCCAGGGCGTCGTCCTGCGCCCGAGTGCTCCCCGCCGACGCGGGGGTGGTTCGTAGACGATTGGCTCCTGGTGCTCCCGTATGACGTGCTCCCCGCCGACGCGGGGGTGGTTCGATGAACTTGAAGCTGGCGCCTTCGGGGAGCAGGTGCTCCCCGCCGACGCGGGGGTGGTTCGCTCGCACGGGCCGCGGGCCGGGGCATCGATACGTGCTCCCCGCCGACGCGGGG
Organism: Streptomyces sp. NPDC026522; assembly: GCF_055567555.1. NCBI lineage: Bacteria > Bacillati > Actinomycetota > Actinomycetes > Kitasatosporales > Streptomycetaceae > Streptomyces > Streptomyces sp. NPDC026522. The sequence continues at coordinate 102,965 of NZ_JBVHQF010000015.1, read as the reverse complement.
GTGGTTCGTTGCCGTCTGCCCCGAGTGCCTCATCGAGGCGGTGCTCCCCGCCGACGCGGGGGTGGTTCGTCCGCGGCCTCCTCCGTCCAGTCGTAGTTGATGTGCTCCCCGCCGACGCGGGGGTGGTTCGACGGTATCGGGGCTGGAGATGCTCGCGGACTGGTGCTCCCCGCCGACGCGGGGGTGGTTCGCCGGTGTCCGCGAGGAGCCGGGGGATGGATCCGTGCTCCCCGCCGACGCGGGGGTGGTTCGGATCACGATTCGCGAGCAGGGTACGCACGTCGGTGCTCCCCGCCGACGCGGGGGTGGTTCGCCATCTACGTCTGGCACCAGCTCCGCGAGGACGTGCTCCCCGCCGACGCGGGGGTGGTTCGGTCTCGTCCAGTGCGTGGACGCCGACGGCGAAGTGCTCCCCGCCGACGCGGGGGTGGTTCGGATTTCGGGCACCGCTGGATGATCCATCCACCGTGCTCCCCGCCGACGCGGGGGTGGTTCGGTCCGGCGCGTGGTGCTCATCCCCGCAGTGTGGTGCTCCCCGCCGACGCGGGGGTGGTTCGCTGCTCGCCATGTGCGAAGCAGCCGATATTTCGTGCTCCCCGCCGACGCGGGGGTGGTTCGTCCTGCATGTGCGGGCCCGTGAGCTGGAGGGCGTGCTCCCCGCCGACGCGGGGGTGGTTCGAATCCCGAGGTTCCTTCACTGACCCGATGCGAGTGCTCCCCGCCGACGCGGGGGTGGTTCGCCGCGCCAGGTGCCCGTGGCCGGGTAGAGCAGGTGCTCCCCGCCGACGCGGGGGTGGTTCGGCCTTGCCGCGGCCGCCGCCTGGGCTGCCACCGTGCTCCCCGCCGACGCGGGGGTGGTTCGGTCCTCTGGATGGCGGTTCTGGATGCGATCCAGTGCTCCGCGCCGACGCGGGGGTGATTCGACGAGCGAGGTGTCCGAGGCCACGCGGGGTCAGTGCTCCCCGCCGACGCGGGGGTGGTTCGGCGACCAGAAAGATTGCGCACTTGCGGCCGCGGTGCTCCCCGCCGACGCGGGGGTGGTTCGCCCGCCGGTAGCCGCGGAGCTGGATGGTGCCGGTGCTCCCCGCCGACGCGGGGGTGGTTCGGCCCTTGCGTGGCCCGCGAGGGTTCCGCCGTCGTGCTCCCCGCCGACGCGGAGGTGGTTCGATCTGTCACGCCCCCGGCCGAAGCCGGTCCGGGTGCTCCCCGCCGACGCGGGGGTGGTTCGTACCAGCTGCTCCTGCGGTTTGCGCAGCGCCTGTGCTCCCCGCCGACGCGGGGGTGGTTCCCGTTCATCGTGTGCCCGTAGCCCCGTCAACACGTGCTCCCCGCCGACGCGGGGGTGGTTCGGGGCCGGTGGGCTCGTGGCCGCGGGCGAGCAGGTGCTCCCCGCCGTCGCGGGGGTGGTTCGGTCCTGGGCCGGGCGCTGATGTACCTGATCGCGTGCTCCCCGCCGACGCGGGGGTGGTTCGTCGGACGACATGCCCGACCTGCTCGCCTTGTGGTGCTCCCCGCCGACGCGGGGGTGGTTCGGTCCCGACCATGTGGCCGGGCCCGTACGCCCCGTGCTCCCCGCCGACGCGGGGGTGGTTCGAACCGGACCTGGGCGCCGGCGGACTTTGGGGTGTGCTCCCCGCCGACGCGGGGGTGGTTCGCTGACCCACTCGGCCGGGACCCGGTACGCGGAGTGCTCCCCGCCGACGCGGGGGTGGTTCGCATGTGGGGCGACGGCCAGCGAGCGGGACGCCCTGGTCCGTGCTCCCCGCCGACGCGGGGGTGGTTCGCCGGACTGCACGGCGGGCGTCGCGAAAGCGTCGTGCTCCCCGCCGACGCGGGGGTGGTTCGAAAAGGCACTTGGCCAATCCTCCGGGAAGGTTGTGCTCCCCGCCGACACGGGGATGGTTCGACGAGTTGCGCCGGTCGTTGGCTCCGCGTGTGGTGCTCCCCGCCGACGCGGGGGTGGTTCGACCTGGGCCATGCGCCTGCTGGGCCTCATGTTTGCTCCCCGCCGACGCGGGGGTGGTTCGACCTGGGCCATGCGCCTGCTGGGCCTCATGTTTGCTCCCCGCCGACGCGGGGGTGGGTCGGCGTCAGGGGCCTCAGCCCGTTGGGCCTGCCCGTGCTCCCCTCCGACGCGGGGGTGGTTCGCCCGCGCCAATCTCGGCGACCTCGCTACCATCGTGCTCCCCGCCGACGCGGGGGTGGTTCGGCGGTGACCGCGTGAACAGCTACACGCACGACGTGCTCCCCGCCGACGCGGGGGTGGTTCGCTCTACGCGTGAGTACACGCCGGGATGCCGGCGTGATCCCCGCAGAGGCGGGGGTGGTTCGCCGACACACCCCATCGCTCAGCTGCGAGATGGGTGCTCCCCGCCGACGCGGGGGTGGTTCGCCGAGATCGGGCTCGGTGGCCCGGCAGAGGAGGTGCTCCCCGCCGACGCGGGGGTGGTTCGGACACTTGCACAGATCGGCATCACGATTCCCTGTGCTCCCCGCCGACGCGGGGGTGGTTCGTCTCGGAGAAGTTGAACCCCCGGAGGAGCGTGTGCTCCCCGCCGACGCGTGTGGTTCGTTGTGCGGCAAGTTGTAGGGCAAGCCCATGATGTGCTCCCCGCCGACGCGGGGGTGGTTCGCTACTGGCCGATGACCCGGACACCCAGGAGCGGTGCTCCCCGCCGACGCGGGGGTGGTTCGTGGCGGTTGCCGTCGACCGTCGCTTCGTCATCGTGCTCCCCGCCGACGCGGGGTGGTTCGCTCATGAGGCGGCCGCCTTGCAGCGGCACGCGGTGCTCCCCGCCGACGCGGGGGTGGTTCGACGCGCTGGCTCACCGCCCCGCCCGTCACCTCGTGCTCCCCGCCGACGCGGGGGTGGTTCGTAGGCCAGCGCCGACCGACCCTCGTCGGAGCCGTGCTCCCCGCCGACGCGGGGGTGGTTCGGCGACCCGGCCGAGCTCCCTTCCCTCCCGGTCGTGCTCCCCGCCGATGCGGGGGTGGTTCGATGGCGGCAGAGTCCACCGGTGACCACGGCTGGTGCTCCCCGCCGACGCGGGGGTGGTTCGGCGGCCGCCGGAGCTTCATCCCCGCTCACTGCGTGCTCCCCGCCGACGCGGGGGTGGTTCGCCACCAGAGAGCGCGAGAGAACCACCGGCAGTGTGCTCCCCGCCGACGCGGGGGTGGTTCGGCAGCCGGTCAAGACAATGACCGACCCCTCCCGTGCTCCCCAGCGACGCGGGGGTGGTTCGGTGGACGGGTTGAACCCGCGATCGACAGCGCTGTGCTCCCCGCCGACGCGGCGGTGGTTCGACCGATGCCTGAGCTTTGTCGATGACCAGGGCGTGCTCCCCGCCGACGCGGGGGTGGTTCGCTCCATCCTTCTGCCTACCCGGCGCTGTGGCCGTGCTCCCCGCCGACGCGGGGGTGAACCGTCGGTGCGCAGGCGGGCGAAACGGCGGCCGAGTTCTTCGCTGCGCGACAGTCAGCGGGAGGAGAACCGGCGTCGGAACTGTGCTACGCGGGGGTGGTGCGGGCGGCCGTCCGGTGTGCTGCAACGCGAGCCGGGCCGGGCCCCACAGGTAGGACAGACGATGTCAGTGACGCGGGGAGACTGCGAAGTCGTCTGCGACCGGCGTGAACGTTCCTCCGGCCGCGCCGAGCGCTGCTTCTCGCCGGCTCGGGATCTCCGTTCGCTGATGATGAGCCGAAGCCGCTCGTCATGGGGGATCTGCCACGGGCCCTGGTTCCTCGTAGCATCGTCGTTAAGGCACTTCATGCCCCTGGCGGCGTCGCAGGTCGGGCAGGGTCTGCTGAGCCACAGGCCGCGGCTCAGTTGTTCGTGCAGCGGCACATTCTGCTTCGGCCGGGGCGTACGCGGAGCCGGCAGAGGTGTCGACCGTGCGGTCTGGACCGGAGGCTTTCCGGCATCCGCCTTCGTCTTCCAATAGTCGATCTTCCACTGCTGAGCTGCATCAACCCGATCAGCGGCCAGTGCCGCCGCGTGCACGAGCTCGTTCACCAACCTGCGCCTCGTCTGCCGCGACAGCTTGGACTCGTCTCGCTGTAAATCGGCCAGCAGTTTCCGGACCTGGCCCGCAGCCTGTTGAGCTCGAAGGCCCTCCTGCTCGGCCCGTACGGCCGCGGCGTCGGCCTGCCTCTGCCGCGCCAGGGCCGCAAGGTACGCGGCCGCCGAGTCCACAACGGCGTTCTCGGTTGCAGTGCGATCATGACTGGCTACGGCATTGACCCGTACCAAGAGTTGTCCGGTCTCCTCGGGATTTTCTGCGGCGACAGCCCCCTCCAGGCGAGCGAACAGGTCCCGTCTCACCTCGCCCTGCACCGCGAGCCAACGCGCAGCATCCCCTGCGGCAGCGGTCAGCTGACTCCGCATCTCACCCGGGACGTCTGTCATCGCCGAAATCTCGCGTGACACCTGGGCCACGAGAAGCACGGACTCCACCCTGCGGGCGTCGGCCAGCTTTCGAAGCAGCAACCGCGCACGCGCCAGCGCGTCCGGGACCTTCCGGTCGGCCTTCCCCACCGCCCACGTCGAGCCGGGGCGGGTACCGCGGGAACGGACGATCCGTTCCACCGCCGGCGTCGACAAACCGCGCTCGGTCATCTCGCATTCGTCCAGCCCGAACCACTCGACGCCCCGGGTGAACGCCTCGGTACCGATGCGGACCCGTCGGCTGGTGCCCTCGCTGTCCAGACGGATGCGGTGGACATACCAGCGTCTGATCAGCGTGCCCTGGTCCACGGGAACCGACGCTCCCAGCACCGGCTCCCTGCCTTCCTCATCCCACACAGGCGCCACCGCTGCGTCCAGGTGCACACGCAGCCCTCTGGACTCGAACCGGATGTCGAGTACCGAGCCAGTCGGCTGGCCGAAGTCGAAGTTAGCCTGCACACCGCGGCCACGCAGCCACGAGGCGGCCGCAGACTTCACGTACAGGTGATCAGCGCTGGCCACACCCCGGGCGCTGCGCCCGCAGTGCGGCATCCCGTCCGGGCCAGGGTGATGAGCGAAATGGCAGACCCGGTCGGTATACAGCTTCGTCGTCAGCTGCAGACCGCATCCCCCGAGCAGCAGCCCGCACCAGAACGTGTCCTGGTCGTGCTGCCGGCGGAAGGCATCCAGCTCGATCGCCTCCAGCGGAAGCATCAGTGGCTCCTCCGAGTCCGCACCGCCCAGAACCGCCGTCTGAATCTGCCGTCTGTCACCCCGCACGAATCCCCCACCTTTCGTCCTAACTCAGCCTGCCACCACACCTGCTGGCCCGCAGGGGACTTGCTTGGCCTGACCCAAGACAGCGGCGGCCGCACCAGCTGTCCGGCGCGCTCGGCACGGACCCCCGGGATCGGGGGCGGCCCGCGCGGTAGGAGGCGAGGGCACGTGTGCCAAGATGCAGGCCAGTCACGCCGCTTCACCAGCCCGGCCTTGCTGCGGCATCGGCACAGTCTCCGGAGCCGAAAGGCGCCGGGCTCGGTCAGCTCGGGCCCGGCGCAGCGCGGCTGCCTCGGTCGCCGCGGCCTGCCGCCGGCGCTGGGCGCGGGCCTGCTCGATCGGGGCCGGCGCACCCTCCGGGGCAGAGAAGGCCTGGCGTGCCAGTTCCCGCATCGCGGCGGTCTGCCGCTCCACCGCTTCCGCTATGGCCACATCAACTCGGGACGGCGGCGCGGCCCGACGGTGCGCCTCGATGGCACGGCGGTAGCCGTCCGGTGGAGTCCTATGCTCCATCGGCCTGACGGGCGCAGACGGCCGCGGAGCCGGGACGGCGGCCGTGGCGGGGCCGGCCTCCACGGGCGCGGGTGCCAGGACGTGTACGGCGTGGACGTTCGCGTGGGCCGCCGCCGCGTTGGCCGCCGCGATCAGCTGCGGCGCGCTCCAGCGCAGCTTCGTGCCGACGGTCGGAGCGTCGGGGACGACGTCGAGGCGGCCGGTGTCCACGTCGAACGCCACGGCCTGGGCTCGGCCGGCGAGTTCGGGCACGGCTGTGGCAAGGATGTCGTCGAACCGGGCGAGGACACTTCCGCCGACGGCCGGAACGGCCATGCCGCGCTCGGTCATCATCAGGCCGATTGCCGCGCCGAGCCCGAGCGGCTCGCGCCCGTCACGCCGTACGACTGTGCCGGTGCGCCGCTTCGGCTTCTTGGTGGTGGCACCGTTCTTCTTCGCCGCCTCCCGGGCTGCTGCCAGGGCTTGGCGCGCGAGGTCGACGCCGCTCAGCTCGTTCATGCGATCACCGCCACGGCCGTGTCGCCGTCCAGCTGAAGGGCGGCGAGCTCACGCAGCTGCTCCAACCGTGCCGCGAGCAGGTACTCGGCCACGCGCCCGCGGGCCGTCTCGGCGGCCTCGGTCGCGGCCGCGGCCGCGATGGCGTCAGCGCCGTTCGGGTTGTGCTTGAACCAGTGGCGGCCCTGCTCGGTCTTGTACGCCCGCCGGGCCTCGATCTCCGCTTCCTCGGTCCGGCCCAACATCGCCAGGGCGGTGTCCTGGCACTCCTGAACGGCCTGCTGCGCGGTCTGCAGCGCGGCGAAAACATACGCGTCCTGCGCTGCCTCCGGGTCGCTCTCCAGGGCGGCCACGTCGGTAATCTGCAGGAACTCCTGCCACGTGGTGGCGATGCTGTCGCCGATGGCCGTCCGGACCACAGCCGCGACAGCCGCAACGCTGCCCAGGTTGCACGGGTCGGCGGACCAGACCGCCTGCAGGAAAACGGCCTCACCGATCAGGGCCTCGGTCTGACGACGGTGGTCGCACCGCTCACACAAACCGGCCGCCTGGTCCCGCCCGCAGTCCTCGCACGGCAGGGCCTGGCGCACCGCGTCGGCGGCAGCCGCAGCCACGCAGTCAGCTTCCGCTCGCTGTGCCGCAGCCGCACGGGCGGCATCCCGGCGGGCCTGCTGCTCGCGGACCTGCTCCCGACGCCACGCCAGGTCCTCCGCCTCGATGGCCGCCTGCCCGCGCAGTCGCTCCTCAAGGATGCGCCGACGCTCGCCGTCGGACAGGCCGGGCAGCTCCCGATCGATGTCCGCCCTGATCCGGGCCCGGTGGGCGCGCCGGACGTGGATCACGTTGGCGCAGTTCTCGCACTCAGTCCCGGTGTCCAGACGGATCCCGTCGTCGCAGCGCCGGTCCGGGCAGGACGGCCGCCGGACCAGGCCCCGCCGGATCAGCCAGCCGTACGGGCTGGTGACCAGGGCCTCGCCGCCGGTCTCCTCCAGGCGGTCGGTGAGCCGATCGGCCAGCAGCCGCGGCGCGCCCTCCGGCGCCACGCCCAGGCCCGCCAACTGCGCCAGCTCCGCCTTCGCGACCGCCTCCACCTGGTCCTGCTGCCAGCCGGACAGCTGCTCCCACAGCCACGAGACCGGCCCCAGTGCCACCCGCAGACGCAGATCAGCAGGCAGACCCACCCTCCGCTGCTGCTGCGCCTTTCCACCACCCACGGCCTTCGGCCGGCCAACGGCCCCCGCCGAGGCAACGCGCTGCCCACCCCGCTCATCGACCGGGGACTCATTGAGCAGTTCCCCGCGGAGCGGGCCGCCCTCAGGCACCGGCGACCTGGTCCCGGCAACGGGGCTCTCGCCGTCGGCGGCCGGGTCCTCGCCCGGGCACGCGCGCTCCGGGCGACGGCCTTCAGCCCCACGGCCTTCGCCGGAAAAGCCACCAGAGCGCTGCGGAGGAACGAAGGGAGTAACCAGGTGAGGGTGATTAGTGTGAAGGGCTGCCGCAACGTCGGGCTCTGCAGCAGCAGCCTCATCCGTCACCAGCACCCCGCTGACCTGTGCTTTCATCTCTCGCTGCGGCGCCTGAACAGGCCCTGCCGGAACGTCGGGGTCTGAAAACTCGGCCTTCAGGGCCTCCGCACGGACATTCTGGACGTCGTCAGCGACCGTACGGCCGCGCGCGGCGGCGACCGCCGGCACCATCAGCCGCGACCGGTTCGACAGGCCCGAGGCCGTCTTCAGCCGCACCCGCAGCACCAGTTCCCGGTCCTCCAGGCGCTCCAGCACCCGCTCCCCCGCCGACGCCGTGCAGCCCAGCAGCCGGGCCACCGTCGCCGCGGCGCGGCCGCGCTTGGTGTCCACCGTGCCGCCGCACTGCCGCACCCGCCCGGTCTCCCGCGCTTCCAGCACCAGCAGCAGCAGCGCCAGGCGGTCCGTCGCCGCGCCGCGACCGGTACGCGTACCGATCAGGCCGGCCGGGGTCAACGAGCCGTCCCGGTGCGTCCAGCCAGGCCCCATTACGGCCTCCAGCAGCCGCAGCAGCGTTGCAAACTCTTTCTTCGCCAGGTTCAGCGGGTGCCCAGCCACGTCCTGCGCCGCCCACAGCGGCAGCACCCGGCACTTCAGGCCGATGTCCTGGCCGTACTCGCCCTCCGCCGTGGCGACGGAGACCACGCCCGAGCGGCGCAGCCCAGGCACCACGTTGGAGGCCGTGTACGACGGGGACAGCCCGAGCCACCGGCCCAGCTCGGACGTGCGGATCTCCACCGCGCCGGTCTCCAAAGGGGTCCGCGACGCCAGGACGAGCACGGCCAGGCGCACCGCGTCCGATGCACCGTCCAGGCCGGCCAGGTCTAGCAGCGAGCGCACCGCGCCACCCAGACGGGCGCGGGCATCGCGACCGAGCGACAGCGGATGTCCCGCGGCCCGCTCCGGTACCGGCCCGGCCGGGACAGACGACTCCGTGCGGGGGCGCTCGAACGAAGCGGGCGGTGCCGCCACGGCGCTCACCGGCCCGCCCGAATGGAGGAGATGGAGATCATCTCGGCAGCCTCGTGTAGGCAGCCTGTCGACAGAGTCCGGGAAGCTGCGAGAGCCCGGTGCGCTCCCGCCTGGCGGGTAGAAATCTTGAAACGCGTCCCGCCGTCCGGGATGCGGCTCAATGACCCGACACCCGCGAACTGGGTTCGGCGACCGGCGCGAGAGCCTGTGAATCCGATCAAACAGCAGCCTGATACTGCGCAAAAGGTGATGAAACGGGCAGTTGTCGGCTTTTCAGGGGACACCAGATCGTGCACTATGACGAGGACACCACTTCCATAGCGAACCTGACACAGTCCGCGAGCGGCCTGGTCGGTGAGTGGATGTAGGTGACAGCCCCCTCCGGGAGGAGCGGGCAGCCACCGAACGGCGGATGGAGGCGACTCCTCTCGTCTCGGTGGTGGTGCTATCGCAGAGCCCCTGTGGTGGGGGCTTGCGGTGGGGTACTGCAGTGGCCCTGGTTAGGGGCCGGTGTGGTGCCGTGTGCAGCTGGTGCTGACGCGGCTGTGGTGGCCGTGGTAGTGGCCAGGTGTGGCCCTGGTTAGGGGCCGGAGAAAAACGAGCGGCTCGGTGAGCCGCAGCTCAGGACCAGCGGCAAACTGGGACCTGAGCAAGACGGGCCGCGCGAGGCCAGCGGGTGGTTAATCCGCTCCCGGCGCGCGCGGCCGATGGCCGTTAGGTCATCCCGACCCCCTCGATTCCGAAGGCGGCGTCGGCGACCCCGAAAACGGCCCGGACCGAGGGGTCACCCCTCATCGGGGGCCCCCTCGGCGGCGGCATCCGGATGCTTCGCGGACAGCTTTCGCAGAAGATGCGCGTACTTCAGGCGATTGCCGCGGTGAGGCTGGGTGAGTCCTGCTTCCCACCTTGCGACGGCGAGGCGTTGGACGCCGATGGCGTCCGCGACTTCGGCCTGTGTGAGGCCGGCGGCAAGCCGCAGTTGCTGCCGGACCTGGGGCGGGGGGAGAGTGTCCTCCTCCACCAGGGCGTCAATTCGCCTCAGCGGATCAGACATCGGGACCTCCACCATAGAGAATGATGCCCCAAAAGATACACGTCCCGACGATCTCCGGGAGCAGGAACAGGTGTGCCCGTGCGAAATGCCGACCGACCGCACCTGGCTCCCCGCCTTGCCACGATGGACGTTGCGCTTGTGACATGAGAATGCGCAGGTAGCGTGCGGGGTACCCGGAATGCCGAGCCCGCCCCAAGGGAAGATTCCTTCCTGCTCCGGCACGTCAACTCCTCCGTCAACCCTGCTGCAGCGCGGTGGAGTAGTAGTACGCCAGAGCTGCTTCAGCTCCTGAGCCTTGTGCCGTGGTGATGCGCTGGAACCGACCCGACCGCAGATCCCCGGCGATGAAGATCCGAGGGTGCTGCATTTCCGGCGGGCAGTATCCGTCCTCGTCTAGCGCGAGCCCTTCGAGAGCCGCCGGCCGATTACCGAGATTGCTCAACACCGCCGTTGCGACGTAGGTGCTGTGCTCTCCTCCGCGATTCTCGACCTCCACGATGAAGTCGGTCCCGTGACGGGCCTGTGAAATGGCAACGTGGGAAACCGGAACTACCCGGACTCGATCGTCCCCTGACACCTCCGCCAACTTGTAGTCGTCCGTTGCCGGGGCAAGGACATGGAGCGTGGCAGGGGACTGAGGGTGAGCCCGTAGCCAGGTGCCCAGCGGCCTGTCACCCCCAAGTACGTACGTTCGTGGCCCGACCTGCTCGGGCTTCGCACGCCACAGCGGAGGCGTGGACAGCGAAGGCGCGGCGCTGATCCATTCGGTGTCGGAAGGCGTCATCGCGTGCACGCCCGTGCCAACCACGACCGCCTGCGCGGTGAGCACCTGGCCAGCCGCGAGGAGGACTTCCGCTCGGTCGGAGTGCCCCTTGACCCCCACCGCACAAGATCGGACCAGCGAGCACCGACCGGCCTGCTCGAGGCGGGACAGATCCTCGGCCAGGGCCTCGGCCAGCTGTGGGCCGGTCGTCCAGTTGCCGGAGACGTTCTCCAGAGCGCCGATGGTCAGGAGCTTGCCGCCGACGCTGTCGGCCTCCACGACGAGGACCTTCATGTTGAGGCTGGTGGCCATGAGGGCGGCCGCCACGCCAGCGGGGCCGGCCCCGACGACCAGAACGTCGGCGTCGAACGAAGGTGTACTCACTGCATCCCTCCAGTTCCGCTGATACGTGACAGAGCGACTTCGCTGGTGATGAGCTGATCGGCGCCCAGGTTCCGGGTCGCGAGCAGCAGAGCGGCCTCGTGGTACTGGGAGCCGCCGCTGGAGGCACAAGCGTCGGTGACGACCCACGGCCGGTAGCCCCGTTGGTAGGCAGCGGTGGCGGAGTCGTACACGCAGGCGTCGGTGTCGATACCACACAGCACCAGGTCACTCCAGCCGGCGTCCCGGATGAGCTGTGATCCCTCGGGCGTGAAGAGCGACGCTTGGCCCTTGTCGATGACCAGGGCCGAGGCGTCGACGAAGGGCGCCAGCTCCTCCACGAACGCCTGCTCCTCCGCAGTGCGCAGCCGCTTCCAACCGGAAATCGTTTCGTACGGCGAGCCTGGCGCGTTGTGGAACCGGGTGAAGACCACCGGAGCGCCGGCTGCTCGCCAGCCGTCCACCAGCCGTACGACCGTCGGGACAACGTCGCGGCTGTGCTGGTTGACGAAGCCCTGCTGCACGTCGATAACCAGCAGCGCTGTCGATCGCGGGTCCAACCCGTTCACCTTTCCCATGGCCATCAAGGGGTGCTGTCTCGGAGGGCGTCCTGAGCGGCGCGAAGCCGATCGGGGAGTTCGCTCGTGGTCAAGATCGCTTCGCGCATCACGCGGTGCTGTGCCGTCTCGGTGGGGCGCGCGGTTGTGAGCCGGTAGTAGGCACTTCGCAGAAACCGCCAGCCGTACTCGGGAGGCATCACCGGGTCGTGGCCGTCCTCGACGGTATGCAGCACGTGGGAGGAGAGAGCCCACAGGGCTTGGACGTCCAACTCCAGAGCGACGATCTGACTCGTCGTGAGGGCGCGCTCATCCGGTTGTGGGTGGTACGAGACCCCAGACCAGCCGGCGACACCCTGCGAGACGCCGCCACCGAAGGGGACAGCCTCGGCGTGCGACCAGCCCTCGCGGAACTTGGCGGCCTCGACGTCCGGCCCGAGCGAGACGACGTTCGCCGGGTCCTGGCGGTTGACCAGGACAGAAGGCGTCGCCAGGAGCTGCAGCGCGGTATCCAGCCCCGCACCCGTCCACGAGTTCTCTCGGAGTTCGTAGACCGACAGCACATACTGCGGCGCGGGCACCTCGTGAGCAGGTGCTTCCTCGGTGCCGTGGAGCTTCATGAGCTGTGTGAGCTGCTTGCCCGCCCAGTCGGGTTCCTGCAGATAGGTGCGGTATCGCCACACCGCCAGATCAGTCAGCGACTCGACACGGTGATGCTCTTCGAGGTGGACGACGGCGACGCCGCACCCGTAGACGTGGACCGTCGACGACTGGGCCGAGCGGTGTCCGACCGGCAGCGTCCGTCGCTCTAAGCCTCCAGGGCCGCAGGGCGCCGGAGTACCGACGGCGTACAGGGGGGCGATTCGCTCGCCCACGTAGGCCGGCAGGAACTTATGGGAGACGACGGTGCAAGGCGTCGGCTGCGGAGTATCGACCCCGGCGGCGGCGATGGTGGTGCCGTGGAGAGCCGCCAGGCGCAGGCGGAACGCCTCCTGCTCCTCGGGGGTGCACTGGTGCAGCGCCGTATCGAGGATCTGCGCCATCTGCGGACGGCACACGCTGGTCCTGTTTCTCTGCCAGTGCGAAACCGTCCGCGGGCTGATCCCGAGATGATCAGCGAATCCCCGCACCGACGCGCGCATTACCGATCGCAACAGCAGTGCCTCCTCGCCTGTCCACTGCTCCACTGCGATCACTACACACCCCCATGACGCTCTGTTGCCAGGCAGGAAGAGCCCTGTTGCGACGCTATTGCTACACCTCTTCTACGCGGGGACATCTCGCGAAGGCGCCTGCGACCCCGAAGCTGATCTCCGTCGAAGTGATGCCGATGAAGAACGGGGGACACCGTGGTTGCCACTGCAGGAGAACGAGGCAGGCCGGCGTCTTGGTCGGGCTCAGGTCCGTGCCGACCCGCTCCTCTGGTTCTGCTCGACACGTTCGAGTCGCGCGGTCAGATCAGCGATCTGCTCCTCAAGGCGCCTGATGGTCTGTGCAGTCGGGTCAGCAAGCGCCTCGAGGGCGTTCTCGCGGATGAAGCTCCCGCGGCCCGTGTGGGAGTAGATGACTCCGTCCCGTCGCAGCTCGGCGAAGGCGCGCTGCACCGTTCCGGGCGCGACGGCGTACCTGTTCGCCAACTCCCTGGTGCTCTCCAGTTTGTCGCCAGGCTTGAGCTGCCTGAGTCGAACCTGTTCACGCACGTCCTGCGCGATGCGCTCGAAGGGTTGCATGGCCTCGTCCGTCATAAGCCACATCGTAGAGCCACCTCGCTCGAATAGATAGCCTGCCCAACCTGGTTGACACGGCACCGAGTGTACTGGTTAGGTTATCCACGTCGACACGGTTGGTCGCCTCGGCGACATCGGCAAAGACGTAGGACCGCATCACCGCAAGACCGCAGTAGTCGTCCGCCCTTCGGGGCGGCCGGGGTAGCCCTCAGCTCGCTGGGGGCACGTCATCAGGCGAGCTGAGGACGCGAGAGCACCATCGAACTCCCCCGGAGCCTGACGGCCGCGACCACTGCGTGTACGTCGCAGCGCTGTGCGCTGTCTGTCCTACGGGACGCCGGCCTCGTGCCGTGCGGCCCGGAGGGCAGAGAGAGCATCGCGACCCGCGCCCCTGCCGCTCCGCCTGTGAGGAGTCCAGATGTCTGCCTCGACCCTTGAGCGCACCGCCCGCCCCCGCCGGAGCCGGACCCGCTCCCGCACCGTCAACGCCCGCCCGGCGCTGGCCCTGTCCGCCCTCAAACCCCACCAGTACGACCTGCGCCGGGGTTGCGCATCGCTGATCTGCCCCGACTGCGAGACGTGGGTGCCGATCACCGGCCTCCGGAGCACGGCGCCCAAGGTCGTGCCGCACGACACCGGCCGTACGGGGAAGGACGCGGCCGTCCGCTGCCGCCTGGGCAGCAACCGCCTGGTCACGGTCGACGTGTCGCTCAAGCAGTGGCAGGAGCGCCTGGAGGACGGTCACGCGGAGACCGGTCACCGACGCAAGACCACCGTGCGGCGCAAGCCCAAGGTCGCGATCGCCCCGGCCGTCAGCCAGATCGCCGCGCAGCGGCAGGCGCCGGCGGACGACGAGCGCGGCAACGACCGGCCCCTGTGGCAGCTGCGCACGGAACAGTGGGCGGCGGCCGAATCCGCGGTCCGTGATGCCGACACCCGGCGCGCGCAGTTCCCTGTCGGCGAGGCGCCCTTGGGTGCGCCGCCGGTGCCGCTCAAGACGCTGCACCCCGGACACCGCGCGAGCTGATCAGCTGCGGACGAACGACCAAGGCCCTGGCCACCCCATAAGAGGGGCGGCCAGGGCCTTGGCTGCTCGTACGGCAGTCATGAAACGACGAACCCCCGGGCTTAGGCCCCCGGGGGTCGTCTTTGCAGTCCCCCTCCACGAAAGGGAAGACGCACATGCACAGGATGACATCCACTCAGGCCCGCCGGATGCGGCGCCCGGTGCTCCAGGCCGCGATCGACGCCGGCGCCCGCTGCACGAAGGCCGACCCCGACCTATTCTTCCGGGCCGACGGTGAACCGCCAGCCACCTGGCAGGCGCAGCGTGCCGAGGCGATCGGCTTCTGCCACGGCTGCCCCGTCCGGGCGGCCTGCGAGGAGCTGGCCCTGCGCGACGGCGACGGCAACGACCGCGTCGACGACCTGGTCCGCGGTGGCCGTTCCGGCTACGAGCTGGTCGCCCTCCGCGAGCTCCAGGCCCAGCGCCTCGCCGCCGCGATCACCGCCGACGAGGCCAGCGACCAGGAGTGGAACAAGCTCCAGGACCTCGCCGTGAAGCTGAACCGCGAGGCCCGCCGGATGCCGACCCGGAGCGGTGGCATGCCGCACCAGGCCGTACTCCTGCGGCAGCAGAACGAGCGGATCGCCGAGCTCGCCGCCAAGCTGGCTGTGGTGCGCACCGCCCGTCGCGCCCGGACCGGTTGGGAGGTCGCGGCATGACCGCCACCCTGGCCCCGCGCGCCGGAAAGATCGACGACATCCGCCGCGAAGACGACTCCCGCGGCTACGAGCGGGACGAGACCGACTCCCTCCACCAGGTCGGCACCCTGCTGCGCACGATGGTCGAGCGGGACGACGCCCGGATCCCCGAAGGCCGCCGGGCCCGGCGCACGCTCGCGGAGATGGCCCCCGGCTACGTCCGGCCCCCGCTGCTGTCCTTCAGCCTGCCGGTCAGCGCGGCGGACGACGCCTGCGTCCTGTGCGGTTTCTGGACCTGCCGCTGCGGCCAGAACGCTGTAGCCCCGGCGCCGTCGACGAGCGCGACGGGCACGGTCCGGTGAGCGGCTGCGGCCACCCGCCGACCCTGGTCACCGTGAACTCCACCGGTGCGGACGGAAAGCCGTACCAGTCGGTCAAGCACGAGCCGTGCACCTGCGGGGCACCGCCGCAGCCGCAGCCCGAACAGGAGTAGCCGGCTTGCACATACCGGCCGCCCGTACCGCCCAGCACCACGCGGTACGGGCCATCGCCGCGCGTGGCCTGACCCACCCCCTCACTCAAGCGCTCCTGGCGGCCGCTGTGCTCACCGCGGCGGCCGCCTGGGAGGCCGGCCACCGCGTCACCGACATCCACCCGCCCCTCACCAGGCGCGGCAAGAGCTGACCGACGCTGTCCCGCCTGGCGGGCCCGGAGGACAGGTTCTCGACCGCAGCCCTGGCCCGCCGCGTACCCGCCGCCCGCACCACGGGCGGCCGCCCTTTCACACGCCCTCGGTCCGGGAGAGTCTCGGGCCCGCCCCCTGCCAGGAGAGCTCATGCACCGCAGCACCCCGCTCGACACCGCGACCACCACCGGCACGGCCCGGCGCATGCCGGAGTCCCTGTGCACGCACCGGCCGACGTGCCCGACCGCCGACAGCCCCGACCGCGAGGCCGCGCACACCATCGCCTCCCACCCCGAACAGGGCTGGAGCCTCCTCTGCAACTCCGTCCTGGTGTTCGAGGACACCGGCGAGCTGCTCCCCGACGGCCAGATCATCGCCCCGCGCCGGCCCCTCGCGGCCACGGCCTGACGGCTGCCCGATCCGCCCGCACCGGCCACCGAACTCGGCGGCCGGGTCGGGCGGTGACAGGGAGCCGGACAGCCCGGACCGTCACAGAGGGAGATGGCCATGCGCGGAGACCGCGTCACGCTCACCACCGACATCGAGGCGCTTGGGACCCGGCACCAGGCCGGAGCCCAGGGAACCGTGGAAGAGGTCCACACCGGCGGCCACCTCACGGTCCGCATGGATGACGGCCGCCACAACTTCCCCACCCAGGACG
The DNA here is from genome assembly GCF_055567555.1 of Streptomyces sp. NPDC026522. Taxonomy (NCBI): domain Bacteria; kingdom Bacillati; phylum Actinomycetota; class Actinomycetes; order Kitasatosporales; family Streptomycetaceae; genus Streptomyces; species Streptomyces sp. NPDC026522. Next base: position 86,709 of record NZ_JBVHQF010000015.1, on the reverse strand, counting down.
AAGTGACCACCACCCCGCGGTGAACCGACTGCCAGTTGCCTGATCCGCCCGCACCGGCCGCTGCACCCCGGCGGCCGGGTCGGGCGGTGACGGGGAGCCGGACAGCCCGGACCCACCGACCCTGAGAGAGGCTCGCATGCCCAAGACGACGACCACCCCCACTGCCGTGTTCACCGATGCCACGCTGCACAGGGCGCAGGAGATCACCGCCGACTCCTACCTGCCGGTGTGGACCGGCCCGTCCGGCGAGGAGTCCCCCGGCGAGGCCGTGGCCCGCCACCTGGAGGCCACCATCTCCCTGCTCGACAAGGACGGCTGGATCCGTGTCCACAACTACAACCGGGACCAGTCGAGCGGCACGGACCTCGCCGACGACGACTCCATGACGGTCAAGGCGATGGTCCGGGCGCTGCTGCGGTTTGTCCGCGATGAGAGCGACAACGACCCGCAGCGGACCCTGTCCACCGCACTGCGCCACGTCGGCGAGGACGGCGAGCACGGCGACACGGACACCGCCTTCGTGGCGGGCTCCGTCCTGGACCGGCTGATCCAGGCGCACACCGGATCGGACTCCGCCCGCGCAACGCCGTGGTCGGAGCGGCAGCACCGCACCCACGCGGACATCACCGCCCTGCTGACCGCGGGCGCCCGGTTCGCCCGCACCTACGGGCCCAGCCAGGAAGCGGCGGCCGCCTGACCCGCCCGGCGGTGACCGCACCAGCACAACGGCCCTCCGAGTCCCCGGCATTTCAGCTGCCGGGGCCCCGGAGGGCCTGGTCACGACCCTACCGACCCGACGCCGACCGCGGTGACCTCTTGCACGGAGGCGCCGGAAGTAAGAGAGGACACCACCGTGGCCCCCAAGACCGCCGCCCGCCGCAGGCGCCAGAACGCCGCGGCCGCGAAGCCCCGCGCCAATGGGCGCACCAAGGCACAGGCGCCGGCCACCGTTCCCGCGCAGGCCGCCGCCCCTGAGGACACCACTCCGCTGGTGTTCGAGGAGGCCGACCCGGTCGTGGCTGACGCCGCGGACCGCGCCGCCGACCTTCGGGATCTGGCCGCCGACGACGTCGTGCGGGTCCTCGCCGACGCGGAGAGCGCACGCACCGAGCTGCTGGACGGCGCGCGCACCGAGGCGGCCTCGATCACCGAGGCCGCCACCGCGGAGCAGTCCCGCCTCGTGGCCGTCGCCGCAACGGACGCCGACCGGGTCCGCACGGAAGCCGCCACCACGGCGGCCGCCGACGCGGAGCAGGTCCGCACCGCCGCCGAAGCGACGGCGGAGAAGCTGCTCGCCGACGCGCGTGCGGAGGCCGACACCGTCACGGCGAAGGCGTCCGGCGAGGCCGACCAGGTCCTCGCCGACGCCAACGCGGCTGCCGAGCAGCTGCTCGCCGACGCACGCGGCCAGGCGGAGGAGGTCGCCACCACGGCGGCCGCGCAGGCGGAGCAGGTCCGCACCGAGGCCGCTCAGGCCGCCGCGAAGGCCCTCGCTGACGCGGAGACCAAGCGCACCGAGCTGCTCGCGGCAGCGGAGCGCACCGCGGCACAGACCCGCACCCGCGCAACCACCGACGCCGACCAGCTCTTGGAGCGGGCGCGAGGCGAGGCCGACCGGCTGCGCGAGAGCGCGGACGCCCAGGCCGCGCAGGTGCGCACCGAAGCGGAGAAGGCGGCCGCCGAGCTGCGTGAGGACGCCTCCCGCGAGCGGGAGGCGTCCCGGGCGGATGCGGCTCGTACACGCGCGCTCGCCAAGGAGGACATCGGCCGGCTGCGGGCGACGGCGGCTGAGGACGCCGAGCGTCTGACCCGCACCGCCCGTGAGGAGGCCGACCGCATCCTGGCCGCGGCTCGCACCAAGCAGGACGCGCAGCTCAAGGAAGCTGAGGAGGCCCTGGCGCAGGCCCGGGTGCGGGAAGCGGACGCGGAGGTCACGCTGAAGGCCGCCGACGACATGGTGGCCGAAGCCGCCGCCCGGATGAAGCGCGCCACCGACCGCACCGAGCGGGCACTGGAGCGCAAGCGCCTCAAGCTCCAGGCGAAAGGGGAGCGCAGGGACGCGAAGGAGGCCCGCAGGGCCAAGGCCCGTGAGCTGCGGGCCTCCTCCCGCGCCGGGAAGCCGGCCGTGACCGACCGCGTGAAGCAGTTCGTGAAGGTCAACGCGGAACGCCTGATGGTGATCGGTCCGATCACCGCCCCGATGGCCGTCGCGTGGACGGGCCAGGCCGGGTTCGCCGAGGACATCCTCGGCTGGGTCGTCCCGTTCACGATCCTGTTCGCCGCCGCCTGGGAGCTGTCGACGGCGTTCGTGGGCTGGATGTACCACCAGGCCCGCCAGAGCGGCGACGCCGGAACCCTCTACCGGGTCTCCACCTGGATCTTCGCCCTCGGGGCGGCGGTCATGAACTTCTGGCATGCCTCTGGGCAGGCCGTGGCCGGCAGCCGGGTCTGGGACGCGAAGGAGGAGATCTGGACGGAGCAGATCACCTACTGGCACTTCACCCCGAAGGCGGTGGCGTTCGCCGCCATGAGCATCGTGGGCATGGTGCTGTGGGAGCTGTACGCCTCGCTGATCCACCGCCGCAAGCTCCGTGAGGACGGCAAGGTCGCCAAGGCCCGCCCGTCGATCGGGGCGGTCCGCTGGCTGCGCTACCCGGTCCACAGCTTCACCGCCTGGTCCCTCGCGATCACCGACCCGCGCCTGACCACGCTGGACCGGGCCTGGACCGCAGCGGGCGCGGAGCTCGCGGACCGCAAGGCGGTCCGGACCGGCCTGGCCCTGCACCGGGTCGTCGTCCCCCGCGTGGGGGCCGACGATCACGGACCGGCCGCCATCCCCACCGTGCTCACCTTGACCCGCGCGGACCGGCACGGACCGCTGGAAAGCCCCGCTCCGGTCCGCCCGGTCCAGCACGGCGGGTACGCGGTCCGGTCCGGTCCGGCCGACCGGATGGCGGTCCACGGTCCGGTCCGGACCGCAGGAGCCACGGACCGGACCGGCGGACCGGCGCTCGCCTTGGAGGCCGGTCCGGCCGGACCGCAGAGCGCTGACCTGCCGACCGGCCCCGGTCCGGACCGTGGACCTCGGGCCGTGTCCGCCACCCAGAGTGCGGCGGCCACGCGAGGGGTGACGGTCCGGACCGCCGACGCCGCTCCCGGACCGCAGGACGCGGACCGCACCGGGCCGGCCGACCAGGAAGCGCCGGACAGCGCAAACGGTCCGGACCGGGGCGAGGACGGCGGTCCGGACCGGACGGTCATCACGCTCACGGACCTGGAGCGGACCGCGCTGGACCGGCTCCGGACCGCGAACGAGCCGCTGAACCGGACCAACATCGCCAAGGCGGTCCGGGCCGAGGGCGGCTCCATCGCCACAGACCGCGCCGGACAGATTGCCGTCGCCCTCAAGCAGCACCCGGTCCGCTGACCGGACCGCCCGCACAACCGTCCTGCCGCTCATAGTCGCCACCGGACCGCGCTCGCCCACCGAGCGCGGTCCGGTGACGACCACGGCCGGCAGGCCGCTCGCCCGCCCCCGCCCCGAGCGGAGACAGCGGGCCAGGCACGAAGCGAGTACCACCGCCCCGCGCAACAGCCTCGGGGACACGGACTCCCTCCATCCCCAGCCCCGAGACCTGGAGGTCTTCCGCATGAACAGCACCGACCCGAACCACTCCCCTCTGCGCGACGTCGCGCAGAACCCGGAGGCAACCGCCCGGTACCTGGCCGACGTTCAGCGGGTCCTGCTGGACATCGGCAAGAACCTGGAGACCCTCGCGATCGAGACCCGCGTGCACCTGCGCGAGACGCACGTGGAGGGCGACCGCTGGTACCACGCCCGGCTGCGCGCGATGCCCGTCGAAAAGGCCCTCGGGAACGTGCTCAAGAACCTGCACAACCTCACCGAGGGCCTGGAAAAGAGCGCCTACAAGCGGCGCGCCCACGACGAGGCCGTTGTGAATACGGCCAAGGAAAGGAAGGAAAAGGAGCTGGAAAGGCAGCGGAAGAAGAACCCGCCGACCCTCCAGGCCGCGCCCAACCCGCCGCAGCAGGGTGCGCAGAGCCAGAATTACGGGTATGGTGGCCCCACGTCGATTTACGACATGGGTCGGGAGTCGGCGTGAACCGCCCCCTCAGCAGCGCCGAACGCTCGGCGCAGCGGCGCCAGAACTGGCTGAAGGAAGAGGCGACGAAAGCCCGCGAATCTCGCGGCGAGGCAGGGCAGATGGAATTCTGGCTCCGCCTGGCACGATCCCGAATGGCCAAGGACGTCAAAGCCGGTCGCGGCGACGTCTACTCCGGATTCGCGCTGATCTGCCGCCTGTTCATCACGGCGCTGGACCAGCGCGTGGAGGGCAACGGACGGATCTGGAACGACCTGCTGCAGTACGCGGAGCAGGTCGTGGCGAAGCACCCCCCGCGTAACTGAACGTCACCAGCGAAGGCCTCGTCGGGCTCCGGCGGGGCCTCGCGCGCGTAAAGCGTGCACACGTGCACGTGCACACGCGTGCACACAAGACCCCACGCTCTGTCAAGTCCCAGGAGGGAGGTGCATCGTGTCCGACGTGGACGACCCGAACGGGATCCTGGTTCGCGGTCCCTGGCGCGATGACTCCACATACGTGCCACCGCCGATCCCGGATTACGGCGACACCATTCCGCCGCCGGAAGACGTTTCCGAGGCTCCCCCGGAGTCGCCGGAAGAGACGACGATGGAACTGCCCCCGATTCCGGCCGCCCCGGACCCGTCTACGGCGCTGCGCTCCGAAGGAATTGCCGCCCCGGAAATCGGAGAAGGTGACGGTGAATACGAGGAAGGCGAATATGTTCAGCCTCGTTCTCTCGCTGACCGTCTCGGTGACTGGTTGGAATTCCGGCTGGAAATGGCGCGGGTCAATCATGAAAGCGAAGCGCCTTTCCGTGAGGCTGAAATAGCGCGGAAGGCTGCCCTGCTGGAGGGTCGGACCGCGCAGGAAGTCGCGATGATGGAGCAGAATGGAAAGCTCCATGCCGCGATGATGAAAGCGAAGGGCGACAAGGCGGCGGCGCGCGGAAAGGCGGATGCCGACCGCACGAAGGCGTCCGGCTCCGGAATGGGGGCGGACAAGGGCCGCTCGAAGGCCGGCGGCGGGGGCGGCTCCTCGCGCGGCGGTGGCGGCAGCGGCCCGTCCCGCACCAACTCGAGCACGGGGCCGAACCGCTCCGGGGCGCCGCGCGGCTCCAACTCCGGCGGCCCCGGCGGGCGTTCGGGGTCCGGAGCGACCGGGAGCAGCGGAGGCGGTAAGGGCGGCGCGAAGGGCTCTGACCGGGCCTCTGGCGGCCGCGCAGCCGGTTCCGGGCGCAACGGGTCGTCCGGGGGCGCGAAAGGCTCTCAGACGGGCTCTGGCGGCTCGAAGGGTGACGGCGGCGGCCGGGGCCAGAACGGCCCGGCGTCCAGCGCCCGCGCTGAGCGGGCCCGCGGCCGCCAGGAGCGCGCCGGTGCCCGGCAGGCCGGACGGCAGGAGCGACGCAGCGCCGGGCATGCCGCCGGCCTCGCCGGCCGGGCCAAGGACCGCGACCAGGCCCGCGCCCAGCGACAGCAGGTGTGGGAGGACCGCCGCGCGAAGCGGCAGGAGCGCGACGCGGCGCGGAAGGCGAAGCGGGAAGCCGCGGCGTCGGCCGACTCCGGTCGCACCACGCTGGGCCAGGCCGTCGGCGAGGAAGCCCAGCGCCGCTGGGACAAGCGCCGCGCCGACGCGAAGGCCGCCCAGGACGCGAAGGACGCCAAGGCCGGCACCGAGAAGGTGAACCTGACCATGGACAAGGACTCCAAGGCCAAGGGCACCGACGACAAGGACGGGAAGACCGCCACGGGGGGCCCTGACGGGGCCTCCGGCGCCATGAAGGACAGCACGGCGGGCGATGGGCCGGGCACGGACTCCACGGCCGGTGACGGTGCGTCTGACGGCTCGAAGAAGCGGCGCCGTTTCCGGCGCCGGCGCACCGGCGCGGGTCGGACCGGACGGCGGGGTCGCACCGGTCGTACCGGCCGGACCGGGCGCGGTCGTACGGGTCGGGCCGGTCGGCGCGGCCGTACGGCGGACAGCCCGTTCGGCGCGGAGGACTCCACGCCGACAGTCGAGTGGCCCGACCGGCCCACCCGCCCGCCGCGCACCGACGGCTCGGGCAAGGACGAGGACGACATCGTCGACGCGGACATCGTCCCCGACGAGCCTGCGCCCGTGACGACCGGCGTGAGGGGCCTGCCGCCCGCGCCGGAGAAGCACACCCCACGGCCCGGCACCAGCCGACCCGCCACCACGGAAGGGAGCAGCGTGAGCAGCTCGGAAGTCAGCAGGCCGTCCGGGCAGAGCGGCCTGGCCGCCCAGCACCGTACGGACATCACGTTCGACGAGTACCTGATGGGCATGGCGAACATCGCCATCAAGGCCGCCTCCGACCAGGAGCGGGCCGAGGCCCTGATGGAGGCGCTCGGCAGGGTCGCCGACGCCCTGCGGGACATGGCCGCCGACCTGGTCGGCGACCACAACATCGACACCAAGGTCACCGACCTGATCGCGGACCTGGCCGACTCCGCGGCCCGCATGAAGGCGCAGGCCGAACGGTGCGCCGAGCAGTGCGGCATCGCCAAGGAGGCCGCCAGGCTCGCGGCCAAGGAAGTCGCCCGCGTGTACGGCGAGGACATGGCCGCGAAGGAAGGCGCCGGCCTCGCCCACGCGTCGGCCGCCGCCCACCACGACTAGGAAACTGGAGGAATCCCGCTGATGAGCAGCGACCTCGCGCCCAGCACCGGCGCGGCGCCCGCCGTGGCCGACGACGACAACCGGTACAAGGCCGTCCAGGCCAAGCTGGACAAGCTCGGCAAGGCCATGGACGACGCCACCCTCGAACTGGAGGCGCTGCAGCGCAGCATGCAGGCCAACGCCAACGACGCCGGCGACATGGCCCAGGACATCGCCAACGCCGACCTCGACGCGAAGTTCGTGTCGCTCACGAACAACGTGGAGGCCACCCTGGTCGGCGCCGCCCGGGAAGTCCACAAGCTGTCCGACACCGCCCAGGAGACCGCCGACCTCACCCACCAGACCCAGCGCACCCACGCCCGGCTCTACGGCGCGCTGGACGACATCCGCTCCAACCGGCGCGAGAAGACGCCCAGGCCGGGCTTTTTCAACCGCTGACCCCCACTCCCCCACCACCCCCGCCACGGGCGGCCCCGCGATCTGCTGGGCCGCCCGCGCTCGTTCCCGAAGGAGATTCCGGTGACCACGCCGCGCAGCGTCGCGCTCGAACGCCTCGCCTATACCCTTGCCGCGCCCGTGCTGGCCGTGGCCCCGAACGTCTACCCCGACAGCCCTGTCAACCAGGTCGTGCAGCTCGCCGGCGCCGCCGGGATCGGCGGCATCTTCCTCGCGGCCAAGAGCGGGGAGACCGGCGCCGGACGCAAGATCCTGCGCTGGTCCCCGCTGGTCCTGGCCGCCGCCATCGACATCGCCGCCAAGAACACAGGCGGCTGCGGCCCGTACTGGCTGGACGGGCTGCTCGCCGTCGGATGGGCGGCGGCCGGCTACCTGGTGATGCCGTTCTCCCGGCACACCCGCCGCCGCCACCGGCCCGCCCTCGCCGCCCCGGCCCCGCAGCTCCAGCCTGTCGAAGCTGCTCCCGAGCCGTCTCCGGCACGGCCCGACGACGGCGCCGACCTGCTCACCCGGGACGCGCGGCTGCTGTGGGAGCAGGCCGGGATGCCGGGCCGCACGCACATCGTCACGGCCACCCGGCACCCCGGCATGCGGCACGACATGACGATCCTGCTGCGCGCCTCGGAGACCGGACGGCCGATCACCGGTCTCACGGAGGCCGTAGTCGCCGCCCCGTTCGGCGTGCACTCCAGTGACGTCGTCCTGGCGGAGGTCGCCATCCAGCCCGGCCGCCAGGGCGGACCCGGCTGGATGGAGGCCCGCATCACCCCCGACGCCAACCAGCGCCGGCGCACCAAGCCCACCGACCAGGAGCGCTGGACGGACCGGGTTGGCGGACCCAAGGGCGGCGCACCCGGCTCCGAACTGGTCCACAAGACCCGCGACGACGAACGCGGGGTGACCTTCTACCGGGCGAAGATGGCCGCCGACTCCACCGAGACCCCGCGCATCGACCTGCCCAAGGTCTGCCGCGGCCTCGGCCTGCCCGAGGACGACTCCTGCGTCTTCGTCCTCATCGACGGCAGCGAGTTCCTCATCAGCGCGTTCGACGAGCCGCCGCTCAGCGCGATCTTCCCCGCCACCCGCGAGCTGCTCACCCCGGACGCCAAGGGCATGTACGTGTGCGGGTTCACCATCACCGGCCAGCCGGTGAAGACGATGGTGTACCAGCACGACAAGAACGCCCCGGCCCACGGCCTCACCCTGGGTGTGTCCCGCTCCGGCAAAACGCAGTTCTTCGCGATCCACATGGCCGCCCAGTCCCTGAACGGACAGGTGGTGTGGCTGGCCACCGTCCGCAAGGACGAGAAGACCACCGTGCTCGGCCGGTACATCGACCGGCAGGGCTCGAACGCGCTGTGGATGGCCCGTTCGCTGCGGGCGGCTCAGGCATTGTGCGAGATCAGGGCGGAGATGCCCTGGCCGCACGACGGCCAGCCGCATGACTACAAGCCGGGCGACCCGCGCTGCCCTTACCAGCAGCTGAACGTGTACGCGGACGAGTTCATGACCGCCGCCCAGGACGCGGACTTCGGCGAGTTCATCCAGAAAGACGGCGAGGACCTCACGGTCACCGGCCTGAAGTACGGCATCGGCTTCAACCCCGCTGGGCAGTCGCCGTTCGCGCACAACGGGTTCTCCACGGAGATGAAGGACAACCTGCGGCAGAACAGCCGCCCGGTCATCTTCAACATGGGTTCGCCCGGCGCCACCCGCAAGGCGGCCGAAGGCACCATGGAGAACGCCTTCGACGTGCCGACCATCCCGGCCCGCTACTCCCGCCAAGAGGGCTCCGCGATCGAGCGGGCCATGCGCGGCGAGGCCGACCCGGAGAACGGCGTCTCCACCGGCGGCGTCGCGGTCATCGTCCTCGACAACGGCCGCGCCGTCCTCATGCGGTCGCTGTACGCGGACTTCGACACCGACCTGTCCAACCTGTTCCCCGACGAGGTCAACCGCCTCACCGACCACGAGATCAGCGAGCTGGAGAAGCGCGGCCTGTGGTTCGACTGGAACCAGCCCGTGCGGCCCGGCGAGTTCTGGCCCGAGCCCGAGGAAGGCGAAGACGGCGAGGGCAAGTCCGGCCGACGCGGCGGCGGAGGCGGCGGCGGCAAGGGAAGCGGCGGGCGCGGCCCCAAGAACGGCGGCCGCAGTCAGGAGCCGCAGGTCACCTCTCCCCGCCAGGCGCTGGACGCCATCAAGAGCCTCACCGACGCCTGATCACACCCCATCCACGCCCGGGGCCGGCCTGCCCGAGCGCGGCCGGCCCCACCGATCCCCGCGAAGGAGCACCACCGCCGTGGCCCTGTCGATCTCCGCCGCCGCGCTGCTGGCCATCATCGTCGTCGTCCTGGTCAAGGGCGGCTACGTTCGCGTCGGCTCCGCGCTGACCTGCACGCTGTTCGGCTTCACCCTCGCCGCGACCGGCCTGGCCCCGGCCATCAACAACGGCCTCACCGGGCTCGCCGGGCTGCTCTCCAGCTTCTGACCTACGCCTCGGTCCACGGCGGGTCGGGCGTGTAGTTGAGCCCCTCGCAGAAGCGGCAGTCCCACTCCGACGGGATCTCCCACTTGTCGACCCACCAGCCGACCTGCTTGCCGACGAAGTAGTTGTCCCCGCCGCACCATCCGCAATCGAAGACGAACTCCACCCGATTCCCTCCACCGCGTCTGCCGGATCGAGGATGCCCGGGGCGCCGGTGCGGTGACTACCCACCCGTCAGCCTCAAATCACCTGCTGCACAACGCCGAAGGGCGCCGCCGGACACGACTCCGGCGACGCCCTTCGCCGTTGCGCGCGGCCACTCCCCCACGCGCCCTCCTGGCCATGACGGCCAGGAGGGCGCGCCCCTTTCCCGCGTGATCGGAGAACCCCGATGGACCCCCTGCACACCACCCAGTCCGGCATGCCCGAGTCCGAGGCCGCGGCCGAAGCCCGCCGCCTGCTCGACGAGTGGGCGAGCAAGCCCGTACGCCACCACCCCACCTCCTACCGCGACGACACCGCACCGCTGGCCTTCGGCATAACCCCGCCCGTGCCGCAGCCCGACCACCGGATCGTCCCGGCCTGGGCGGCCGGGATCGCCGTCGCGAGCATCGGCGTCGGCGCCGGGGTCACCGGCATCGGCTGCGGCGCCTGGCTGGTCCTCCAGGGCCTGGCCTCCGTCAGCCTCGCCGGAGTCCTGATGGTCACCCTCCCGTTCGCCGGCCTCGCCATGGCCGCCACCGCTATCGGCGGCGCGATCAACCGCGCCCGCTCCGCCGTCACCAAGAACATCTACGAGGGCTCGGTCACCATGCGGACCGACATCACGAGCAACAGCACCACGCGCGGCATGTTCTTCGCCCGCGCCCGCAACGACATCCACCACTGACCCGGCACCCTGCGTCGTACTCGAACCCCGCCCCACGGGCCGGGAGTCGAGTACGGGGCAGGCCGCCCAGGCAGCCCCCGCGCTCAGTCGTCGTCCAGGTAGATCAGCAGGCGGCCGTACTCATCGACCTCCGCCTCGTAAATCACCCCATCGACGATCGCGTGGTCGACGACCACCTCGTAGTCGTCCTCGTCGTCGATCCACAGCACGCCGTCGTCGTCCGTGAACGCCGGATAGATCACCCCGTCGGCGATCACCGAATCGAACTCGACTGCCATCGCGCCCCCTTGCTGCTCCCTGGCCTCGCCCCAGCCTGTCGCACCACCAGGCCCCGGCAACAGAGCCATGCCCATCCCGTACGTCCGTCACCGCTTGAAGGAGAAGTCGACCGTGACTGACCACAACCACAACCACAACGACCGCGCTTCGAACATCCCCGGCCCGCGCCGCGAGCACCCGGCCGCTGACCACGTCCAGACCGCCGACCTCCCCGCGGCCGCGTCCCTGCCGCTCGACGAACTCGAGGACCAGCCGTCGCGCGCGGAGGCCCTGCGCACCTGGTGGGCCGACGCCTGGGACGAAGGCGGCGTCCTTCACGACCGCTGGGAGGACCTGCGACAGGCCCCCGAGCTCGGCTGGCACGGCATGGCGAACTGGCTGAAGGCGGCGCTCGGCCTCGCCGGGATCTGCCTCGTCATCCTGCTCCTGGACGGCGCCGCCGACGCCCTGGCCGCCATGCTGCACAGCCTGATGACCGCCGTGCCCCGCGTCCAGGTTGGCACCGACACCTCCAGCGGCATCTTCGCCGTCATCGACCAGCCGGTCCGCTCGTACATCGCCGCGCACTCCGTCTCCCTGCCGATCACTGGCGCTACCGTCTACACCGTCTGGCAGATGGTCGGACTCTTCGGCCTGACTGGCGGCTTCGCACGCAGCAGCGGCGCCCGCATCACCTGGACCGCCTGGGGCGCGGCCAGCATCGCCATGGTCCACAGCGCAGCCCCCGCCGACGGCCGCACCATCGCCACCGGCCTCGCCGTCCTCGCCTGGACCGCCGCCTCCGCCTTCGCCCTGCGCGGCTGGAGCCTGCGCCCGATCGTCAACAACTTCCCTGCGCCCGCTCAGCCCGCCCCGGCCTTCCAGCCTCAGATCGAGATCCGGCCCGAGATCCACATCCCCGCCCCGGCCACCGCGCCCGACGACGACGCTCCCGACAACGTCCGCCCCTTCCAGCGCTGACCCCCGGTCGCTCCGCCTGGTCCTCGCCCTGCCCCGCAGCAGCGGGGCAGGGCGAGGACCAGGCAGGCCGACCGGCCTGTTCCTCCACCCACGCCCGCCACCCCACCCGGGTCGGGCGTCCGTTTCTGCACACCCAAGGGAGGCACTCATGCCCGTCACCATCAACGCCCACCAGATCGGCCGCCTGCTCGACCGCACGGCCGGCCACACTGGCGACGAGTACACACCGGCCTTGCACGGCATCCGCCTGGAAGCCGACGCAACCTACCTTTACGCGGTCACCTCCGACCGCTACACCATCGCCGCGGCCCGCTACCGCCACCACGGCCTGGACGGCGAGCCCTTCGCCTGCACAATCCCGGCCGCCGCCGTGAGCTCCCTGCGCGAGTGGATCAGCGCCCAGCCCGGCAGCGAACCGATTACCGTGACCGCGACCGAGGACCGGCTCCAGGTCACCGCCCCGCACAGCGACCTCGGCATCGCCATCAGCCCGAACGCGTTCTTCAACTGGCGCAGCTTCCTGAAGACGGTCCTCGACCAGCCCAGCCCCGCCCATGACGTCCCTCCCGCAGTCGACATGCGCTTCCTGAGCCGCTTCGCCGCGGCCGACGACGTTGTCCGGGTGCGGGTCACCGGCGGCCAGCAGGCTGTCCTGATCGTCGGCGAGGACTTCCTCGGCGCCCTGATGCCCGCCCGCGCCCGCCGCACGGGCATCGCCACCGACGACCTCGCCAGCCTCGACCAGGTCCACACCGCCTGGTCCCACACCCTCGCCGACACCGAGCGGGCCGTGCCGCAAGACATCCCCGCCTCGGTCCGGCCCCGCTACGAGGTGACCAAGGAGATCACCGAGACCGCCGGCAACCTCCTCAAGCAGACCCTGCGCAGCACCCATGACCTGTTCTCAACCGATCTGCCGCCTGAGGCTCTTGCCGCCCGCGCCAAGGCGGGTATTGGACCGCCTACCGCTACCTGGCCGCCCTGCACACCGCTGACCCCAAGCTCGCCGCCACGGTCGTCGCCGAGACCGCTGAACAGCTCGACAGCGGGGAAATCGGCGAGTTCGCCTGGGAAGCTGCCGAGCGCGCCGGCCACGACCCCGAGACGTGGTGGAAGGAATACGAGACATGGCTTGCCCTACGCGCCGTGAGCAGCAACCCGCCCGCCGGCCGGGCCTGACGCTGTGGGCGACCGAACCGCCGCACTGGTCGCAGGCGCGGTGACCCTCACGGCTGCTGCGGCCGCCACCGCCCTCAAGGCCGCCCACCTCACGCTGTACGCCGACCAGCATCGGATCGAGATCACCGCCCGCCCCCGACCGGATTGCCCGCGCTGCCACGGCGAGGGCGGTTGGTGGGTCGGTGGCGCCTTCCCCGAGATCGAGGCGTGCGGCTGCTGGGCTCGCCGGCGCGAGCTGCGCCTCCGGCTCCTGCCCGTCCCGGCCTGGAACGAGCCCCCGTTCTGAAACCCCACCGCGCCCGGCCGGAATCCGGCCGGGCGCGAGGCACCACAGGGCGCCCGCAGCATCGGCAAGAAGCCTGCCGCCCAACACACCCCACCGTCGAATCCGAGATGGGGAGCACACCCAGCATGACCGATCGCCTCCGCGCCATCGAGGGCGTCGCCCTAGTCGCCGCCCTGACCGCCGTCTTCGACTCCATCCACCCCCTCGGGGACCAGTGGTTTAACGCGGCAAAGGCCGTGTCCAACTTCCCTAATGTCTCGGTCACGGGCCGTCCCAGATGTCGCCCTCCTCGTCGGCAGTCCCGACTGTCTCGGTTGTCCGACGTCAACGTCTCGGCCTGGAGTGCGTCCCCGGGAGTGACGTGGGGGCACCGTGATCAGCAGTGCGAGGGTCGGTATCCGACTGGGTCAGAGGTCGCGCGCCCGTACGTGCAGGTGACCGGCAAGGGGGTAGGTGGGCGGTGCTGAGGGCAGGACCGTGGTTAGTGCGTACCGACTCTTCTGCGCGACGCGGCATGATGCTGTGTTGTCCACTTGATGCAGGAGTTCAAGGCGCGTTAGCCCGTTGCCGGGGAAGGCGGTAAAAGCCCACTCCGTCAGTGCTTGTAGTGCTCGGGGTGCCACTCCCCGGCCGCGCGCATGCGCTGCGGTCCAGTAGCCGACCTCGGCGGACGAAGTATCCGGTAGGACGTTTTTGAGGACTATGTGCCCCGTCAACGTGCCGTCGGTGCCTGCAGTTTGGGATTCGACGACGGCGAATCCGAAGCGGTCTCCCCTATCCCATCCCCGTTGTTGTTCGTGAATCCAATGAGCCGCGCTCGCCTCGTCGTTCATAGTTGAGCTCGTCCACCGGCGCAGGGCGTCATCCCGATACAGTTCAACCAGGTCGGCAGCGTCCGCCGGGCGCCAGGGACGCAGTAGGAGAGCAGGGGCCGACGGTGTGGCGTCTGCTTCGAGCAGTGCAACGATCTTCTCCATTTGCCGAGAATATGTGGCCGCAGCAGCTTTCTGCGCCGCGTGTAGCTGTGGGGCAGAGCTGGGTGGTTGTTGCGTCATTGGGCTGCCCGTATCCGCAGAGCTGCGACGGCCCAGTCGATCACCGGGGTGAGGCGCTCCGGTGTCGGCCAGTCGTTGATCAGCGCGAGCAGCCGGAGGTACTGGTCCCTGCGCGGATCGCTCGCGGCTTTCAGGCGCTGTAGCAGCCACCGGTGCAGCTCGGCGTCATCGGAGCGGCCGTGGGCGAGCGCGCAGTGGGCGGTGAGCGCCGCGACGACAGGATCGGCCTTGGGCGATTCGGGGCTGATACCGCGCGCCACGGCTGGCCCAACGAGATCTCGAACAACGGCGATCATGTCTGGGCGAGGTGGCGTGGGGGCGACGTCGGGCAGGGCGGCCGCGTGGTCTTCGGCCAGGCGCCGCACACTGGCGCGGAAATCCGGGTCCAGAGACAGTTCAGCCAGCTCCACCCATGCTCTGATCTGTTCGTCTGTGGGGCTGTCGGGGAGCTCGGGCGTCATGGAACGCCGAGCTGCGGCGTAGTAAGAGCTGCGGTGGAGGCCTTCGAAGACGCTATTGAGGAAGTCGTCGATCAGGCGTCGGCGTTCGGCTTCGGAGAGCGTGGCCAGCTGGTGAATGAGTTCCATCTCCTCGGGGGTGGGTTCGCGTTTGGCGGCGGCTGTCAGAACCACCCGTCGTAGTCGCAGGATGCTGATCTGCGCGTCAAGTGCGGCAGCGTGTTTGGCGGCGACTTCGCTGAGTGTGAGTTCCTGGTCCACGACCTGCCGGATCATGGCGAGGCCGAGTCCCAGTTCTCGCAGTGTTCGCACGAGGGCAAGGCGAGCGACGGTGTCCTGGGCGTAGAGCCGGTAGCCGGCGTAGGTGCGGCCGGCAGGCTCGACGATGCCCCGATCGGAGTAGAACCGGATGGTCTTGACCGTTAGCCCGGTGCGCTGAGCCAGTTCGCCGATCGAGTAGAGGGTGCCGCCGTCCATGAGCTCACCTTTCTGTCTCCCCCTGCAGGAGACTCAAGTCTGCGCTCCCTGTCTCCGCCCCTGCCGCCGTTCCGAGACGGGCGCCGGGGACGTTCGGGCTGAACGTCTCCAGCTCGCGGCGGAGTCGCTGTAGCTCGTCGTCCTTGGCGGCCGGGACGTCCATAAGGAGCCGGTGACGCTCGGCGAGTTGACTGAACTCCCCATGCGTGCGGGTGAGTTTGCTGGTCAGTCGCTGATTGAGATCACGTAACCGGGCCATGCGGGCTTCGCGCGGATCGGGCTGCTGGCCCGCCGCCCAGGCGGCTGCCCGCCGCTTCTCGAACTCGTCCTTGAGGTGGCCCCACGTCCGATAGAGGGACGCACGGGAGACGCCAGCCTCGCGGGCGAGCGTCTTGACGTCGCAGGCGCCGCCGGGCGGGATCCGCCCGGCCAGCAACCGGTCGATGGCCGCGCGGAAGCGCCGCTCGATCTGGTCGCGCTGCTGGTGGCTCAGTGCCATGTCATCCGGCCTCGGCGCGCGGCTACCGGCCCGGCTGGGAGCTCGACTGGAAGGCGGCGACCGCCGGCCGCTGGAACGACCCGTACAGCTGGACCCGCGCCGACGATGGCGACTTCGAGCTGTAGATCCGCCCCGGGACAGGCGCTCAAGGCGTCCAAACCAGTTCGCCTGTCCCGGGCCTTCCCATCCCGTACGAGACGAGAGGGAGATCCCCAGTATGGATTCCGTCCTGCGCATACAGGCCCGGTTCGGGCAGCGCGCACTGCTCCTGACGACTGCGGCCGTGCCGTTGACCGGCTGGGCCGTGCACGCCATCGCGCTGCACAAGAAGATCGCCGCGCGCCGCCGCGACCCGCTGACCGGCCTGCTGCGCCGCGACGCCTACACCCCCCGCGCCCGGCAGGTCCTGCGCCGCCACCGCGACAGCGCCGTGGTGGTCCTGGTCGACGCCGACGACTTCAAGGCCGTGAACGACACGCTGGGTCACGCGGCCGGCGACACCGTCCTCGCCGCCTACGGTGCCCCGGCTCACCGTCTGGGCGGGCACACGCGCCGCGCTCGGCAGGCTCGGCGGCGACGAGTTCGCCGTCGTCCTGGACCTGCCCGCCGACCGCCGCGAGGAGCGCCTCGCGCAGCTGATCCGCATACTGCGCACCCCGGTCGTCCTGGACGACGGCCAGGTGGTGAACGTCGCCGCCTCGGTCGGCGCCGCGAGTCCGGACGCGATCGGCTCCAGCGACCTGTCCGCGTTGCAACGGGCCGCCGACGCCGCCCTGTACAACGGCAAGTACTCCGGCCGCGCTGTTCTCGCCACCGTCGCGCCCACCACGGTGCCGTCCCTCAACGGCCGCCGCGCAGGGCGCTCTGGCACCGCGACCTGGGGGCGGGCCGCATGAGCCAGCCCACCGTGCCGAAGGACGACTGGGTCCGCTGCATCAGCATCAGGCAGCCCGCCCTGGGCCGCCTGCATCCTCACCGGTGGCAAGACCGTGGAGAACAGGCCCCGACCGTCCTGGCAGCCGGGCTGGGTACTGCTGCACGCGGCCAAGCAGATCGCCCGGGCCGCCCTGCGTCAGCCGCTGGTCGCCCGCACGATCCGCGGCCGCGACCTGGTGAGCGGCGCCGTGATCGGCGTCGCCCGCATCACCGGCTCCCACGAAGACCCCGACGGAGCCGCGTCCTGTTCCCGGTGGGCGCAGCCCGGCATCTGGCACCTGGTCTTCGACGACGTCCAGGAGCTCGCGCTGCCCATCCCGATCGAGCGGGGGCAGCTCGGCCCGTGGCGGCCGCCGCCGGACCTGGTCACGTAGGTGCTCCAGCAGTGGCGCCACCCGCGGCAGTGAACCGCAAACGAGGTAGCCGCTGTTCGATCCGGGCCCGGTCCCGGCTCCCGGAGCTCTCCTCGAATGGCGCGACAGCCAGCACTTCGACCGCTGGCAGGACCGCCCCTGCGTGCTGTGTGACAAGCCCACGCCGATGCGCTCCCACGCCAAGGAGCCCGTGCACACATGCGCAGAACTGGACCGCCGCGAACCCGGTTGAGGCACCCTTGGCCGCTTCGCCTCCGAAACCCAGCCCAAGAGCAGCCAGCCACCCACGCCTGACCCCTCCCACCGGGGCCCCATGAGCAGCACCGACCGTCACGCCGACCACGCTCTCGCCTACCCCGAGCCGCCCGCCTCCCCGCTCTGGCACTGCAACGGCGCCGTGCAGGCCCGGCCCCTCACCGACGCGGAGAAGAAGCGCAACCGCGAGCTGCTGATGCTCGCGCAGTCCCCCCCCAGAGACCCTGGCGGAGGCCAGCTGATGGACACCAAATACTGCGCCGTCGACGGCTGGGTCGACGCGATACCCGCCCCCGTACCGGACGGCACCGCCACCTTCAACCTGGTCGTCCGACCCGCCGACTTCGACACCGCCGACGAGGACGCCCCCGACACGGTCGTCACCTGCACCAGCGGCGACCCCCGGATCATTCACGAGCTGCTGAACGGCATACAGCCCGGCGACCTCCTGCGCGCGACTGGCACCCTGGTCCAGCCGTCCGCGCCCGGCGGGCCCGCCCGGCTCACCGTCGACGCCCTCGAGGTCCTGGGCACCGCACTGGTCCCGGTCCTGCGTCATCTTCGACACCGACCGCGACCAGGTCCCCGTCTTCACCGCACACGGCACATGGGTCGGCCTGGCGAACAACCCCAACGCCATCACCACACTCATCGACATCCACGAGCGAGTGAACGGCGGCGACGCCTGATGGCCACCACCACCGCGCAGGCCCGCACCGTCCTGGAGCGGGACCCCTCCGCCCCCACGGCTCCTGGGCCGCCGACGAATACGCCGCCGACCAGTATGCCCAAGGCCGGGACGTACGCGTCGTAATGGACCTCGCCGCCGACCAGTTCCTCGTGGTCACCGAGACCCCACCCAGTAGCACCACCCTGGATCTCCGCGCCCTGCCCTTCCCGGCAGAGCGCGGAGCTCCGCACGTCACGCCCTCTTCCACCGCCGAGCAGGAGACTCCCTTGCGCCCGATCCGTCTAACCTCGTTCGGCTACCTGCACTTGTCCACCGGCCCGGACGGCTCCCCCGTCCCGCCCGCCGCCGATCGAATCGAAGACGTCCGCGACCGGCTCCGCGACCCGGCCGCCGCCCGCGACATCCTCGACCTCGGCGGCCTCAACCCCCGCGTCCAGGACGTCGTCCTCAACCCGTGGCGCCCGCGAGCTGCTCGCCGACTACGCCGACCTCCCCGCCGGCCCCACAGGTCATGAGCGAGGCCGGCATCAAGCGTGCGCTCGACCGGACCCTGGAAGCCACAGGCCCGCGTGACCAGGCGGGGGAACCGCTGCGCTACACGCCTCACGACTTCCGAAGGATGTTCGCGACCGAGGCCGTGACCGGGGTCCTGCCCGTCCATATCGGCGCCCGAATCCTCGGTCACAAGACACTGACCACTACCCAGGCCTACCTCGCCCTCTTCCAGGACGACCTGGCGCGGACCTACCGAGGCTTCCTCGACCGGCGTCGAGCCGAGCGCCCCCAAGAGGAATACCGCGAACCGACCACTGAGGAGTGGCGCGACTTCCAGCAGCACTTCGAACTTCGAAAAGTGTCGCTCGGCACCTGCGGGCGCCCCTACGGAACCCCCTGCAAGCACGAGCACGCCTGCGTCCACTGCCCCGTCCTCCAGATGGATCCCAGCCAGAAGTCCCGTCTCATCGAGATCATCCAAAACCTCCGCGAACGCATCCGAGAGGCCCGAGCCAACGGCTGGCTCGGCGAGGTCGAGGGACTCCAGGTCAGCTTCGACGAAGCGATGGCCAAGCTCAACAGTCTCAAGAACACCCCCACCGGCGGACGCCCTCAACTGGTCGACCTCGGCATGCCCGTCTTCACCGACGCCGCGCCACTGCCGCGTCCGAAACCGCGAGAGCCCGAGCTGCGAAGCTGACCACCCTGCACCCCCGAAAGCACCCGCCGGCCCCGCCCCAGCGGGGCCGGTCTCGCCGACCGGACTACGCGTTGCGCCATGCATCGGTGACACAACCGACTTCGAAGTGCCACCACCCATCCTCCTGGCCGCGGAGGAGCAACGCCTTGATCCCACCAAGGTCTGCATCGGCCGGCACCGTCACGGCGACCAGCGGAAGCTCCTCGCTGAAGACCTCACCGCCCAGGCCGAACGGCGACAGCCGCTCGTGCGCAGCCCGAGCACTTCTCCCCAGTGGGCCGGAGGGAACGGGCAAGACCCGGACCGTGCAGTTACCTGATGACTCCACCCGTTCCTTCGCCCAGTGGAGTCCGTCGGCGTCTGTCACGAACCGCACGACCTCGCCCTCAGCCACCCCGTCTTGCAAGAAGGGGACGTTCTCCACCCTGGCGGTATCTCCGCTCAGGCGAGTGGCCCAGAGCCCTTCAGTGTCGTGGGGGAGCCAGCCTCGCGCGGCACAAACCGGTACCACACCTTGATCCGATTGCTCTCAGTAGTTCTGGGCTCGGATGGAGTCATAGAGGTCACGATCCAGATGATCCCGCACTCACCCCGCACACATCGAACGGAGGTCCGGGGCTGCCCTTAGTCCGGAAAAGGATGCCGGCCGTCGGCTGACCGCGCGCGGTGTACCTAGCGGTGGTTTGTTAAACCCGTAAGCAGAGGTCAAGGGGTCAGCCGCTGGCCAATGAGGTGCTGAGGGCTTGGAGTTCGGGTGGCGGGGGCGTTTTCGACCAGGCGTGCCAGCAGCGTTGCTGGGTGTGTCAGGGGTCGAGCCAGGCTCGGATCCCGCGGATGGCCGGGGGCCAGCTGGGTGGCTGGGGCCGGTGGGACACGGGTGTGCCCCCGCTCTGGGCCGTCGGCAGCCCCGGGCGGCTGGGCCTGGTCCTGCGATGGGGGCTCATCTGCGAACCACGCTTCCCAGCAGAAGGAGAACGCACAGTTCACGAGGGTCTGATGGCGGCGGATCGCGGTGTCGGAGCGGACCTGGAAATCGGCCCAGCCGAGTTCGTCCTTGATCTGTTTGTAGCTTTGCTCGATCCAGTGCCGCAGGCCGTAGAGGCGGACGAGTTCGGCCAGGCCGGCGGGCTGGTGGGGGCTGTCGGCGGTGCGGGGTGAGCCGGGCCGGGGCAGGTTGGTGGCCAGATACCAGGTGGCCTTGTCCGGCAGGGTGGCGGGGTCGGCTGTGGCCACGACCAGGCGGGCGAGACCGTCCGGGCCCCAGCCACCAAGGCGGGCGTCGGCGGCCCACCAGGTCTCGGTGTGCCCGTCGCGGAAGCTGCGGGTCACGGGTATCCAGCCGCCGGGGTTCTCATGATCTGTCCAGGTCAGGGCGCGTGCGGCATCGACGGACGTGTGGGCGCCGAGCCCGTAGGCACACGTCCCGCCGCGGGGTTTGAGGGCCATGACGAACGGCAGGCCGGCCTCGCGCAAGGTGTGCTGGAACTCGTCGTGGTCGCCGTAGCCGCAGTCCGCCACCACTGCCCGGAACGCAAACCCGGCCTGCTGGGCTTGGCCCGCAAGGTCGGTGGCGAGCTGGGGCCTGGTGCGGAACTCGGGGTCGTTGCGCTTCCTCGGGAAGTGGTGGGCTGGGGTGTAGGGGGTGGCGTGCAGGGGGTAGTAGAGGCGTTCGTCGGCCCAGAGTGTGGTCACCGTGACGATGCCGTTGTCTGTCTTCCCGAGTCGGCCCAGCCACTGTCGCCCGATGTGGGCGGTCGCCGTGCCGTCCTTGCGGTTCCCGGAGTCGTCGATGACCAGAACTCCCTGGCCATGCGGCGCTGTCGCCTCGTCAGCGGACAGGAGCTCAAGCCGGCGGGTGTTGACCTGCTCGAACTTCCAGGTGGACTCCGACAGGAAGAATTGCAGCCTCTGCACCGCCGGATGCTGGGCACCTGCCACGGGCTCCGCTCCGGCCAACGCGGTAAGCGTCTTGTTCCGGTCCCGCGGCAGCAGCAGACCCGTCAGGTACTCCCGAAACCCCCGCCGCTGGGCCAGCGACCGAAATAGATCATCGAAGGCGGCCGCGTACGCTTCCAGCGGACCGGGAGCAGGGGGACACGGCACACGTGCGGTCATAGCAGCACCCCTGAAACACTCTCACCTCACCGATACTGCTGACCTGACCCCATGTCAACAAACCACCCGCAGGCGGTCCCGTCGAGGGGCGAGCCAGACCCGCAGATATCTCAAGGGCAAGAAACGTCGACCGTGTTACTCCACGCGACTCCCGTCCAATCGTGTGGATCTCGTCGCCCGTCCGTAGCCGAAATATGCAACCCCAGTCCCGATATGCAGGGAATACTCTGCCGCATATGGAAATCGCCGTTAGCTTCAGAGCTTTTCGTAAAGGTCCGCTGCGCAAGGGCGTCGTCAACGACCCTGACCGTCACTGTGACGTTCGGGTTGAAATGAGTTCCGTCGATCTTAAACATGGCTGAGGTACCCGAACCATCGGTCCCCACCGTAATATGCGGCGGGGGTTGCGGCGGCTCATGCGTCCCCTCGGGGGGAGGGACTACGAAGTGCAGGCTGTCGAGCAGTCGAATGAAAGAACGCATGGAGATGGGCGCCGTCCGGTCAAGTCTGCGTGCCAACATGCGCACGTTTCCGTCTGGGCGGTACTGCGGCAGAACACCTCTGTCGTGCGCGCTGTGGATGGCAGTTCGAAGTCTGGGCATGATGATTGTGCCTTTCGCGACCAGGTTTGAGGGGCCGCATTATCCGCTCGCTCTGAACTCGCTGCGGCCCCAACTTCGGTTCTTCTAGATCACGCGAGGCCGACGAGGGTGAGCACTAGGCCGGTGCCCGCGTCCAGCGGGGTCAAGGCCTTGCCCAGCACTGCACCAAACGCTGCCTCACGGTCGTTTGCGACCATCGCATGTCCCTGAGTCGAGGACGTAGTAAGAAGGTCTCCGACGTGGATGGTCTGGAAGGAGGCATCCGCCATGCACCAGACCTTGCCTGTGATGGAGACAGCCGGTCGGGGGGCTGGGTCGTGTCCCGCGTGTTGGTGACGATCGAGAACCAGTGCCGGGGTGCGGTCACCTGCACCTGCGACAGCGCCCGCAACGCTGGTGTCGTAGGCGCGGCTGCACGGTGCCAGCGCACCATCGCAATCGAGGACGACGACTGCGCCAGGGCACACGTCGCTCGGGTCGGCCACTTGCTGGGAAATGTCGAACTCTTCGGCTACATCGCCACCTGTAAGGACCAAATCGCCGGTGACGATTACGTCTCCGTCAAATTGGCCAGCGGGATTGCCTTGGCCGTAGATCCCAGGCCCTTTATTGGTAAGGCTATACCCCGCCACCCCCGCGGCCCCCTGAGCTCGCGCGTGCCCCTTTACCCCGAAGGCTCCATCCTTACCGTCTCCCCAGATCGCCGCAGGACCATTCGTAGTTCCACTGGATTCTCCATAAACGCCGACCCAGGTCTTGCTGACTCCGGCAACTCCGGTACCGAGGGCTTGCCCCATCACTCCATGGCCGCCCGTCGTGCTTTGGCTCTCGCCAAACACGCCCACCCAAGTCTTGCTCTTACCCCAGACGGCCGTACCGTCATCAGAACTGACGACAGGGTCTTCGTTGAAATTCGGCATGGCAATCCTCTCCGTTCGACAGAAGAAGCGGGAATCCCCGCAATATCAATCCCAGCTCTTCCTTGCCGGTGGCGCCGCAAGTAGCCAGGAGATAAAGATTGGGAAGAGCGGGGTTGGCCATAGATGCAACCGCTGCTCTGTGTAGGGTCGAAGGTTCACACGCCTTCACTGAAACGCTGTGGTTTCCCCATCGATTGCGTGCGACGAGATGCTGTCTGCATCTTCGTTCGCAATCCTCTCTTTAGGATGCATCTACGGCTCGTGGCGAGCAACTCGGCACTGGGCAGTTAGCGGTGGTTTGTTGACATGGGGTCAGGTCAGCAGTATCGGTGAGGTGAGAGTGTTTCGGGGGTGCTGCTATGACCGCACGTGTGCCGTGTCCGCCTGCTCCTGGTCCACTTGAAGGGGACGCGGCCGCCTTCGACGCAAACCCCGCGGCGGGACGTGTGCCTACGGGCTCGGCGCCCACACGTCCGTCGATGCCGCACGCGTCCTGACCTGGACAGATCATGAGAACCCCGGCGGCTGGATACCCGTGACCCGCAGCTTCCGCGACGGGCACACCGAGACCTGGTGGGCCGCCGACGCCCGCCTTGGTGGCTGGGGCCCGGACGGTCTCGCCCGCCTGGTCGTGGCCACAGCCGACCCCGCCACCCTGCCGGACAAGGCCACCTGGTGTCTGGCCACCAACCTGCCCCGGCCCGGCTCACCCGTGAACTGTGCGTTCTCCTTCTGCTGGGAAGCGTGGTTCGCAGATGAGCCCCCATCGCAGGACCAGGCCCAGCCGCCCGGGGCTGCCGACGGCCCAGAGCGGGGGCACACCCGTGTCCCACCGGCCCCAGCCACCCAGCTGGCCCCGGGCCATCCGCGGGATCCGAGCCTGGCTCGACCCCTGACACACCCTGCGACGCTGCTGGCACGCCTGGTCGAAAACGCCCCCCGCCACCCGAACTCCAGGCACTCGGCTTGATCTTCTTCCCGGCCGTCAAGGGCCCAGCGGGTAACCGGCCAGGCGGGCCGGCATTCCTGAGACGGGACGGGCCGAGTCTCACCCGCTGTGGACGCGGTTCTGCCGTAGGTGGCTTCGAAGGGCAGCACGCAGCGCCGGCAGTTCCGTCTGAGCCCCCAGGGCGTGGAGGAATTCGCGCACGGTCCAGGTCAGGAGTGCACCCTGGCGGGACAGGTAGAACCCGACCCGGTCGATGCGGTAGCGGTCTTCGTAGTCGAGGAGGAGGTATCCGGCGAGCTGAAGGACCTGTGCCGCTCCGATCTGGTGCGGTCGGGTGGTGGCCTTGCAGTCGATGAGGAGGCCGCCGGTGATGAAGTCGGCGTCTGCGCCGCCGAGGTCGCTGCTGCCCGTGAACACCGGCCCGCACTCCCGCTGCGCCGCGGGCAGCGCACGTAGTGGGGCGAAGGGCTGGTCGGCAAGCTGCATCTGCTCGGCGATGTCCTCCAGCACGTACGCCGGTACCGCCGCGGTGAGGTCCTCAAGGGTGGTGGCGTCGTCGGCGTGGGCGAGCAGGTTGCGGCGCCGGGGGAAGGCACCGTTGCGGTAGACGCTCTCGAAGTAGCCCGCCACATGGCACAGACGTGTCAGGTCGTCCTCGCTGAGAGGACCGCTACCGTCCAGGTGTGCCCGCAGGCGCGTAAGGAGCCGGGTCCCGGCCGTGTACAGAGCAGAACGTACAGGGATCGCGGGGAGGCCTTCCACGGACGCCTGGCTGCCGATGAGGCGAATGCCCTGGGTGACGGCCGGCCCGAGGTCGCCGCCCAGGTCGAGGCGCAGACGGTAGTCGATGGTGCGCCCGAGCGCGGCCCAGTCGGGCCGTCGCTCATTCATCGGCTGCACCGGGTGGGGCAGGTGACGAATCCGCTGGAGGTACGTGCCGACCACCCGCCCTGGGCAGGGAAGACGGCGCCCCATGAACACCGACATCGGCGAGGGCGGGTAGGCCAGCTGCCCGGTCAGCGGCAATGCCGCGAGCGGAACCCCGTCGGGCGTGTGATCGGCGTTCGCCCGGTGCGGACGCCGCAGCTGTGCCTCTGCCCACTCCAGCCCGGTCGTGTCCAGCAGACGCCGGGCCCTGGTCACCGCGACGTACGCGAGTCGTGCCTCGGCGGCGTGCACCCCGCGGGCGGCGGCTTGCTCGTCCACGGGCGCGAAGCCGTTGCCGATCCGCACCTGGTTCCATTCCCGGCCCTTGGACTTGTGCACGGTGGACACCACGACCCGGGCCTGGTCCTCGTCCGCCATCCGGTTGACCGCGGAGATGATCTGCTCGGGACCGTAGCTGTCGACCAATTCCACGATCGCTTTCAGCTCCGCGGCTGCCGAATCCTGTTCGGCGTACTCCTGCACCTCGCCCCACGACGCGAAGAGGCACAGTTCATGGTGCGAAGTCCGCCTTCCGGCCTTCAGATCGACCGCGGCCTCGGCGATCTTCAGGAGGGGTTTCCCGCCGCCCGCAAGAGCCACGGGCACTGAGGCGTCCAGGAAGTGCAGTACCTCGGTGAGCGCGTCCGCGTTGCCGCGGCACAGCACCGCGTCCGGGACCTCCACCCGGCCCAGTCCGGACTCGGCGGCGGCGTGCCCGGTCAGCTGCATCGTCGAACCGGCGGCCTTCAGCCACCTGTTGGCCACTTCTGCGATCGCGGGTCCGAACCGGAAGGACTGCGTCAGCTCCAGGCGTCGCCCGGGGAAGGAGCTCATGATGTCCTTGGCGTGCCGCCACTCGTAGATTTGCTGGGCCGGATCGCCGACACACACCCGCTGAGCGTCCTGCGCGAGGAAGATCTCCTCCAGTACCGGGTTGGTGTCCTGAGCCTCGTCCAGGAGCACGAAGTCCGCAGGCAGCCGGGGCCTGGTCAGCGCCCACATCTTGAGGTAGTGATCGTGCTTGAACGGAAGTACTCCGTGCGGGGAGCAGATGTCGTCCCAGGCCCAACGGGCGCGACGCAGCAGAACCTGTGCCAAATACTGCACCCCGGCATCGTCCAGCCCGTTGACTCGTCCCAGATGGCGGGCAGCCACTTGCTCATCGGTGCTCCAGCAGAACCGCTGGACCATCTCCATCACCAGTCGGGCCTGGGTCGTCGCCCTGATTCGGCGCTTGCCGACCGCCAGGTCCCGATCGAAGCCCAATAACCGGGCCGTGTTCTTCAGCGGCATGTGTTGCGAGGCGTTCAGCCGGTCCTGGAAATGCCGGCCGACCGCACGGTGCGCCAAGGAATGGGATGTACTGCACCGTACGTTGGGCCCGAACCTGGCCTTCGCCTCCTCGGCGATGGGCTTGTTGAACGCCACGTACAAGCCCCGCCGACGGGTCGCCCCGCCCATCAGTACCAGTGTCGACGTCTTGCCCGTCCCCGCACCCGCAACCAACGCCAAGTCCGAACCGGCAGCGAACGCATCCCGCGCCGCACCCTGCTCGCCCGTCGCCCTCACACCCACACCGAACCCCTTTCCACCCCGCCCCAGCCCAGGATGCATGCCCACCGTGCGTCCGAACCCCCGCCCTCGGGATGCGGTTCTCCCGATCGCGGCCGGTGTGGCAGTCTCCGCGCGGACGTCGGCCGCCCGTCCTTCGCCGACCGCCACTGCCGCTACGCGGCACAGTCGATCACCCGGCGGAGAGTCAAGGGGACACACGCGCAGGCCCGAGGCCTGCCCCGTGGAGTATCCCGAACAACGCGGCCTGCCCTACCTCGAACTGTTCGACCAGTGGGGTGGACGACGTCCGCGCCCGCGGCAAGCAAGCGCAGCGTCCTCAACCTCGACGAAATCCCCCCAGTCGTCGTGGCACTGAAACGACACTCCGCCCTGGAACGCGGCCGAGTGAGACCCGCCGAGGTACCGGGCGGGAACCGGGGCCGGGCATCCGGTGATCGCTCTCCCGTGCCGGCGATTTCGCCGCCCTCGACTGGAGCCCGCTGTGACCGGCGCGACCGCCCCCGCCCCATCAGCCCCCCGCCCCGTCACTGGGCGGACGCGTCCTCGCCCCGATGGGCTCCATGTGGCGGCGTCCGTCGTGGGGCAGGCCGTCGCCCAGACCGGCCTGTGGTGATCAGCACCCTGGGCGAACAGGCCGTGGCCGCCGCAGCCGTACCGCAGCGCCTGCTCCTCCTCGACTCGATCACCGCCATGGCCATGGGCCCCGTAGTCGCGCTGTCCATGGCCGAGGCCGCGTCCGCCCACGCCCGCCGGCGCGCGGGGCGGGGCGGGGCTGGTCGGTGCCCCGGACACCGAGCTGCTCATCGCGACAGTCGGCCCGGCCGTACTGCCGTGCCTCGTGGACGCCCTGGTCGCCGCGCCAGGCATCCGCGACAACGCACAGTCGCCCGGTGGTGGCTTGCCCGCTACCCCGGTACCCCTCGCACAGTTCGTCGGCGCCATGGCGCCATGGCGCCATGGCGCCCTTCGCGCTCCGGCGCTCCCGCCCCCAGCAGAGCTTCCTGGCGGGGGGCAGCACCTTGCCGTCGTCGCCCGAGCCGAACGGGTCCGCGGTGCAGGACGCGCCCGTCCGCGCGACCCGGTTGCCCTGGTCGAGCAGGTCCTGCACGCCCTGCGTGGGCAGGGCCGCTTTCAGGGCGGCCACCTGGCCGCTCAGGTCGGGCCCGGACTTGAGGTTGAAGGAGGATGCGGTCGCCGGGTCTCCGGGGGCCGCCTGGGCGGGGCCGCCGAGCACCGGGACCGACAGGACCGCCGCGACTGCGGTGGCGATCCAACGGGCGTACCTGGCAGCGGTTTTACGGGGTGGCATCGCTGATTCGTCGACCTTCGCCGAGGGGAGGAAGCGGGATCATACGTACGGCCACCGGGTGCGCATGCGCCGGGGGACGCGTGCGGGTCGCCGGGCGTCGGCCGACTCGCCGGAGCCGGCGGGCGGGCATGGCGGAGCGACGAGGCCGTCGTCATCACCGGTGGGTGCGCGCTGAGACCGGCCCACCTCCAAGGGCACCGGGTCGTCCGACGGCCCTCTTGAGCTTGCTGCCTGGGGCGGGATTCCGGCCACGTGCGATCCTCTCGCCGGTGGCTGCGTCGAAGAGTCCGTATCCGTCACGCGATACGACCACGACGAGGTCGTATCCGGTGTCCGATGGACTGCGAACCGGATGCCGAGCGAGCAAGCCGCCGATGGGTCCTGGGCTCGAGGGCCGGCTGCCAGGACGCTGGGGCCGGCATGACGAGGGCGGCAAGGTAGCGATCGCCTCGGCGCTGCTGATGCTCCGTGAACAGCCTTTCTGCTCGGCTGGGTTCATGTTGACGATCTGTCGCGCAGCCTCTCGACTCGGATTCAAGGGGTTGCTCTCGGCCGCATCGTCCCCGGCACAGGCCCAGTGCGCGCTGCCGCTTCCGCCACCGCCGTCGCGGGGGCTTGAGGGATTGACAGTCGGGCTCCCGCGCGGCACCCTTTCACTACTTCCTTAGTGAAAGGGTGGTGGCCGGCCGTGATCGAATACCGCATCGACCGGCGCAGTGGTGTGGCCACCTATCTCCAGATCGTTCAGCAGACCAAACAGGCCCTGCGCCTCGGCCTGTTGGAGCCCGGGGACCGACTGCCCACCGCCCGGGAGGTGGTCGAGGCCCTCGCCGTCAACCCCAACACCGTGCTCAAGGCCTATCGGGAACTCGAACGCGAGGGCTTGGTCGAGGGCCGCCGAGGCCTCGGCACCTTCGTCCGCCGGACGCTGGGCGAGGGCAAAGCGGCCGACGGCGCACTGCGCGCCGAGCTCGCGCAGTGGCTGGTACGGGCCCGGCGGGCGGGCCTGGAGCAGGACGACATCACCGCACTGTTCACCTCCGTGCTGAGCGGCACCGACAGTGAACCGAACCAGGGGGACGAAGAATGACCGCAGCCATCGAGGCCCATGGCCTCGGGCGGAGATTCCGCCGCGGCAGCTGGGCCCTGAAGGACTGCTCCTTCCGGCTCCCCGCCGGCCGCATATGTGCCCTGATCGGTCCCAATGGGGCCGGCAAGTCCACGCTGCTGGCCTTGGCCGCGGGCGTACTGAGGCCCACCGAGGGCATTCTGACGGCTCCACCTCGCGAGGCCGTTGCCTATGTCTCCCAGGACAAGCCCCTCTATCCGCAACTGACGGTCGCGGAAACACTGCGCATGGGCGCCGACCTGAATCCCTATCGCTGGGACGCTGCCGCCGCAGGCAAGGTCGTGGAGGGCGGCGGTCTGGACCCGGTCCGACGCGTCAGCTCCCTGTCCGGGGGCCAGCGTTCCCGGCTGGCCTTGGCACTGGCCCTCGGCAAACGGCCCACACTGTTGCTCTTGGACGAGGCGTTGTCCGATGTGGACCCGCTCGCCCGCCGCGAACTGATGGGCGCCCTGCTGGCAACGGCCACCGAACACGGAACCACCGTCCTCACGTCCTCGCACATCCTCTCCGAGCTTGAGGACGCCTGCGACCACCTGCTCCTGATGGACGGCGGACGCATCCGCCTCGGCGGCTCGGTGGACGATCTCCTGCGGGCCCACACCCTGGTGGCCGGCCCGATCCGCGACTTGGCACCCCACACCGTGGTCACCGCACGCTCCACCGGGCGCCGGCTCACCGCCCTGATACGTCCCGAAGGGCCCGTGAGTACCGACGGCGACGGCTGGCAGGCGATCGAACCCACCCTGGAGGAACTGGTGCTAGCCCACCTGAGCGCCCCGGACGCCCCGGCCCTGCTCACCACGGCCATGGAGGCAGCGGCGTGACCCTCTCCGATCTGCGTGGACCCGTACGCGTCACCATCGGTCTGCACCGCCACGTGTGGTGGGCGGCACTCGCCCTCGTGCTGCTCGCCGCCACCGCCCTGCCCGCCGGCCGATGGTACGTCCAATCACTGGCCGAGGACCTCGCTGCGACCGGCTGCAGGGTGGAGAACACGGTGCCCGGATGCGGCATCCAAGTCCGCGGCTTCCTCTCCCGTAGCCTGTACGTCAACAGGATGTTCCACTACGTGGGGCTCGGAATGGGGGCCCTGCCCCTGCTCTTGGGCGCGTTCGTGGCGGGTCCGCTGGTCGGCCGCGAGCTGGAGTCGGGCACCTACCGACTCCAGTGGACCCAGTCCGTCAGTCCGGCCCGCTGGCTCGCCGCCAAGCTGGCAGTGCCGGTCGCCGGCGTGCTCCTCGTACTGCCCGCGTTCGTGCTGCTGGCCGCCTGGATCCGGCGGGAAACGCTGGACACCTGGTACCCGCTCCAGTGGAACGCCCTCCCCGTCTACCAGATGATCGGGCCGGTGGCGGTGAATTACGCCCTCCTCGGCATCGCGGTCGGCGCCGTGGCCGGCCTGGTGATCGGACGCACGGTTCCCGCCATGGCAGCGGCCGTCACCACGGTCGGGCTCGTCACGGGGGTCCTCGTCATGGTCCGCCCCTGGCTCTGGGCCGCCCCCGAAGGGCCTTCGCGGGGCAGGGGTTACGGGGACCTTTTCGGTCTGGTCGACTTCACCGGGACCCGTTATCACCCCGAGTCCCACTTCTGGCCGCTGCAACTGGTCGAGAGCGCGATCGTGCTGACCCTGGCAGCCGCCGCTATCGTCGCCGCCTTCGCGCTCCTGCGCCGCCGACACCGCTGACCGACCCCAACTGCCTGCGGCAAGGGGACAGTGACTGGATCTTTGCGTACCCGAGCTGCCCGCATGTGCCGCACATCGGCGTGTCCTGGCTCCGCTGGGCATGGCCGCGGCCACCAACGGCCGAGCCGGCCGGGGGAAGCCGCCGATCATTCGGGGCGCTATCCGTTCCAGCCGTCCAGCGGGGCGCAGCACCGTGAGGCTTGCCTGCCGCTGCGTCTGGTGCAGGCCCCAGCTCCCAGCGCCGCCGGGGCTGAGGTCCACCGAAGTGGACCTGCCCTACGAGATCGTGCGGCCGCTGCACTTCTCCAACAGGGGCGGGGTTCAGACTGCCGCGGTGGCCCAAGTTGCCGCGCAAGCGCACAAGGTCCCCATTCTCCTCTGAGTACTCAGCCACAAGGCCATGGCTGTCAGCGGTTGAGGCGAGCTGCGGGGTCAGGCGGGCGACAACGACACCGCTGCTGTGGTCCGCGTCCTTCTGCGGACTGCTCCTCGTCTACGGGGTGAGCATCTGGCTGCCCCAGCTCATGCGGACCGCCGGATACGGCCCCACGTCCTCGGTCGCCTTCCTCCTCGTCGTCAATGCGGGCGGGATAGTCGGCATGCTGGTAGCGGGCTCCGTCGCCGCCCGGTTCGGAGCGGCCCGCGTCTCGGCGGTCTGGTTCCTGCTGACCGCAGCGGGCGCCCTGCTGCTCACCGTCCGGCTGCCGCTTCCCGTCATCTACGTGGTCGTCGCCGTCACCGGCATCTGGCTGTTCAGCGCTCAGGTCATGGTGTACGCCACCGGCCCCATGCTCTACCCGGCCCACCTTCGCCACGGCCGGTCTGACCGGCGCCCTGGCGATCCACCTCGCGGGGAGGCCCGGGACCGCTCCCGCCAGGGTCCGCGCCGAGGTCCTGACCCCGCTCCGGGAGGCACGGTGAACAGGCTGCGCCGACTGACCGCGGATGAGTGGCACGGCCGGCACTGATGGCCGCGTTGGACCACCGCCCTGGTGGCCGCCGACCTCGCCCGGCGCCGGCTCGGGCACGGGCCGCGGCGCCCGGATGAGGTTCGAACGGGACGGGGTCACGCTCCTGCGCGGCGTGCGACACGGCCTGTCCCTCGGCTCACCGGTTGCGGTCACGGTCGCCAACACGGAGTGGCCGAAGTGCCGGCAGGTCATGTCGCCCGACCCGCTGGGCGCAGCGGCCATGGAGGAGGGGACGGGCCTCGACGCCCTGCTGCCCGGCCGCCGCCGGGCCACGCCGACCTGGCCGGTATCGACCGGGCCCACCGGGACGGCGACACCTTGGGCGGCGTGGTCGAGGTCCTCGCGTACGGCGTGCCGGTCGGCCCCGGCTCGCACGTCCACGGGGACCGCCGCCTGGACGCCCGTCCGGCCGGTGCCCTGATGGGCATCCAGGCGATCAAGGGCGTCGAGGTGGGCGACGGCACGGGAGCATCAAGCGCACGACGGCCCGCGCGGGTCGCACCGAAGGCGGGCTGACGACGGGTGAACCGCTGCGCGTGCGCGCCGCGATGAAACCGATCGCGACGGGCCCGCGGGCCCTGGCCACCGTCGACGTCGCCACGGGCGAGGCCGCCGCGGCCGCACCACCAGCGCTGGCCGGCATCGTCGCGGAGGCCGTGGTCGCCTTGGTGCTGGGGGCGACGCGGCGGTGGAAAAGTTCGGCGGCGACTCGGTCATGGAGAACCGCCGCAACGCGGTCCGCATCCGCTGACGCCGCAAGCGTCCGTGGCGCGCAGGAGCCGACGGTGGGCCGCTCGTACGGACAGAGGCGAGCTGTCGTGCGATGAAGCGGAGGCCGGCCGCGGCAGAGCGCGGCCGGGCCTCCGACGGCTGGTGCGTGCCGGGTCAGCCCGCGGAGCCGGCGCGGCGCATCCGCGCGGCGAGCAGGAGGCCCGCGCCGGCGGCCAGTGCGGTGCCCGCACCACCCGCGATCAGGACCGAGTCGCCCGCGCCGGTGCTCGCGAGGGATGCGCCGCTGCCGCCCTGGGCCGTGACGGCGGTGTTGCCGGAGGTGGATCCGGTGCCGGAGTTGCCGCCGGAGCCACTACCGGTGCCGGTGCCCGTGCCGTTGTGGCCCTGCTGGTTCTTGTTCTTGTCGTTCTCCTGCTGCGTCTTCTTGTCCTTGGCACGTGCCTCGTGCTGGCCCGTCTTCAGGAACTCGGCGCGGTCGGCGGCGGTGCCCGCCAGCGCGGCGCGGCCGGCCTTGACCAGTTCCGGGCCGCCACCGTCGATGATCTTGGCGATCGCGACACGGTTGTCCTGGTCGCGCAGCTCGTACTGGGTCACTTCAAGGAAGTGGCGCAGTTCGGCCGGGGTCGGGGAGGTGTTGAGGAGCTTGCTGATGGCCTCGCTCAGAATGGGGCCGTCCCAGCCTTCGTCGATGCGGGCGAGTTCGACCCGGTCGTCCGAGGCCTGTGCGAGGTACCGTCCCGTCTTCAGGAACTCGGCGCGGTCGGCGGGAGTGCCCTGGAGCGCCTTCTTGCCCGCCTCCTTCACCCCGGGGCCACCGGTGCCGATCAGCCGCGAGATGTCGACCTTGTTGTCGTCGTCACGCAGCTCGTACTGGGTGACCTCGTAGAAGTGGCGCAGCTGTTCCAGAGTCTGCTTGTCGCTCCGGAAGAGGTTGTTGACGCCTTCCCTCAGGCCGGGGCCGGCCCCGTTGGTGAGCCTGAGGATCAGCACTCGGTAGTCGTCGAGGCGGATCGTGTGCTGGTCCGTCTCGATGAACTTGCGCATGGCCGCGGGGCCGTCGGCCATGGCCTTGTGGCCGGCCTCCTTCATGTGCTCGCTGGCCATCGGGTCGGCGATGATCGCGAGGATGGTCTTGCGGTCCTGCTCAGCCTGGTCCTTGTCGGCCTGGCCGTTGTCGGCCTGGTCCGGCGCCGCCTGGTCAGGTGCGGTCGGAGAGGTCGGGCTGGTGGATGCGGCAGTGTCCTTGCCGGCGGCGAACGCCGGTGACGCGATGAGGACGGCCGGAGCAAGAGCGGCAGTGGTGACCGCCGCGGCGATCCGGGACAACTTCACAGAAAACCCCCTGGTAAATGCACTTACGGGGCACAAGACTCACCGGGCTCGCCAATGGTTGTACGACGCATCGGATCGTGGTGGGTCGACGACCGTCCGCCGGGCCGAGAGGGCACCGCCGGGCGTCGGCGCGATCGCCGGGGTGATGGCCAACTGGCGTACGGACCATAGGATTTGGCAATGATCAAAGCGCGGTTCGTCGGCGGGCCCCTCGACGGCTTCATGGGCGAACAGACCACCAAGGTCTCGGTGAAGGTGCACAGCCACGGCCAGGTGATCGGAAGCTACGTCCCCGGGCCGGACGAGGCCGGTGACGCCGTGTACCAGTGGCACCCGTGTGACGGCGAAGGGGCAGAGCCGCCGGCGGGGGACGGCCCTGACCCTTCGTGACGGGAACCGGCCGGGGTGCGTACGGGCCCTCAGCCGCGCAGTGCCGTCGTCGCGTCCGGCGCCGGGTTCTCGGCCAGCCATGATCCGTAGGCCCGCACACTGCCCCGGCTGCGCAGCATGTCCAGGGCGAGCAGGAGGGACGAGGGGATCCGCTGGCGCGGCTCACCGCCGCGGATGATGCGGCCCATGTGGGCCCTGACGATCGCCAGGACCGCGGCGCTGGCGAGGTCCTGGTCCTTCCAGCGCAGCCGTGGCGGCGGGACGTGCGCATCCTCGCCCGCCTGCCACCGGGTCGGCAGGTCGGGGCAGAGGGCCAGGGCCGTGGCCACGCCGACCACCGCGAAACCCCGCTCCAGGACCCGCTCGGCAGTCGTGCGGCGGCAGATCCCGCCCGTCAGCATCAGCGGCACGGAGGCGACCTCGACGAGCCGCTCGGCCAGTGAGAGGAAGTACGCCTCCCGGTCGAGCGTGGTTTCGTCTGAAGTACGGCCCATGGTCGCCGCGCTCTCCATGCTGCCGCCGGAGAGTTCCACGAGGTCCACACCGAGGCCGTCCAGGAAGCCGAGCACCCGCGCCACTTCGTCCGTGTCGAAGCCGCCGCGCTGGAAGTCGGCCGTGTTGATCTTGATGCCCACGGCGAAGCTCTCGGACACCTGGGCGCGGACGGACTTCACGATCTCGATGAGCAGTCTGGCCCGGTTTTCCAGACTGCCGCCCCACCGGTCGTTTCGCCGGTTGACCCGCGGGGACAGGAACTGGCTCAGGAGGTAGCCGTGGGCGGCGTGGATCTGGACGCCGTGGAAGCCGGCCTCCTCGGCAAGCCGGGCGGTGGTGGCGAAGCGGGCGATGGTGGCCTCGATGTCCGCCTCGTCCATGGCCGTGGGACGGGCGAACGCCGAGGTGTGCCGGCCCAGGCTGACGCCGACCTCGGAGGGCGCCCAGGCGACTCCGGGCAGGTCGGAACGGACCTGGCGGCCGGGGTGGTTGATCTGCATCCAGACGTGCGCGCCGGCCGATCCGGCGGCCGCGGCCCAGCGGCGGAACGGGTCGAGAGGTGTACCGGCGTCGAGCACGATCGTTCTCGGCGAGGTCAGCGCACGTCTGTCCACCATGACGTTGCCCGTGATGATGAGGCCGCTTCCGCCCCGGGCCCAGTGCCGGTAGAGGTCCTCGATCTCCGGCCCCGGCAGCTGTCCCGGCTGGCGGGCCAGGCTCTCCTCCATAGCGGCTTTCGCCACCCGGTTCGGCAGCCAGGTTCCGTTGGGCAGTTCAAGAGGCGCAAAAAGGTGCACGGGAGTTCCTCCTGGATCTCGTCCCTGACGACTCGTGGTCGGTTTCGGTTCTGGTGTCGCCGGTGCGGTGGCGATGTGAGCGGTGGCGATGTGAGCGGTGGCGATGTGAGCGGTAGTGATGTGAGCGGTAGTGATGTGAGCGGTGGTGATGTGAGCGGTGGTGATGTGAGCGGTGGTGATGTGAGCGGTCTGACCGGCCGGGCCGGCCGTCGGCCGGGCTGCGCGCCGGGTCAGGCGCGGGTGCGGCTCCCGGTGCGGGCGGCCCCACGTCGGATCGCCTGGACGCGGGGGGAGCGGGCCAGTGCGTCGGACATCCTGACCAGGTCTTCGGGGTCCTCGGTGGAGGTCAGCAGCCACCTGTCCTCCGGATTGACCGCCGGCCGCGCGGCCGCCTTGGCGATGACGGCGCCGGCGATCACCGAGGCGTCGGCCTCACCGCGCGCCCGGCGGCGTTCGGCGTGTTCGGCCAGGGCCTCCTCGTAGACCCTCTTGCCGGTCGACGCGTCGAAATAGGGGCCGAGCCGCAGGACGGCGTCGTGGATGTCCCGCTCCCGCTGCATGAGGCGCAGGTCCAAGGACCGCCACCAGCTCATGGGTTTCGGGCTCATGCGTGGGATCTCCGGCTGGATTTCCAGCCAGAGCGGCTTGAGTTGCTGGAACTGCTGGAACATGCCCCAGCGGGAGCTGGCTTCCTGTCCGATGTGGGGAATGAGGAAGCCGGCGGCGACCAGGAGGGCGGAGACGCCGGCCAGGGAGAACGCGGCGTGCGTGCTCAGCCAGTCGAGGTCGTTGCCCGTCCAGCGCGCCACGACCGCCGTGTACTTCAGCAGGTCGAAAACGAACGCGAAGGACGAACCGGCGGCGATGGTGAGCAGGCCCAGCCGCAGACTGCCGGGTACCTGGCGCGACCACCGCCAGCACAGCACCGTCATGGTGACCGCCGCGACCGTGTGGGCGGCGAGGTAGAGCACGATCATCTCGCGGATGAACGGCGTGTTGGCGTAGTACGTGTCCAGGTCGCGGAGCCGCTCGACGGGTGCGTCGCCCAGGGTGAAGAGGACGGCGATCGCCGCCATCACCGCTACGTAGGCCGTCAGACACAGCCGGGTCTGCCGCAGGGTGCGTGCCTCGGACTCGTTTCCCCGCCAGTGGATCAGCAGGACGATGTTGATGCCGTCGAACGCGGTGAGGATGCAGTACACGATCGGCGCCGCGATGTTGGGGGTGCCGAGCCAGTCGTTGATCTTGGCCAGGTGGGGCGGAGCCGCGGTGACGAAGAGCAGCGCTCCCATGAACAGCGTTCCGCAGACGGCTCGCAGGATCGGGTCTTTGGGGTTCTTCCGCAAGGCCCAGAGCTTGATGAGCGTGGCGGCCAGAAGGACGCCGGCCGAGCACAGGAACGCGGTGCCCGCGCTCACCGGCGGCCGCCGGACCCGGAGCGGCCGAAAGCGTTGCTCTCCGCGTGGGCGGCGTCGACCAGGAGGTCGGTGGGGTGGATCCGGGAGAAGTGCCGGCTGAGTTCCGCGAGCCCGTTCGTCCCCGAGATCCGGATGAGCAGCGGGCCGGGGGTGTTCGCGGTGTCGTCCGCCGACGGGCGCTCGGGGTCCGGTGCGCAGGCATCGGGAGTGCGGGCGAGGGCGGCCTTGATCGTGGCTGCCTCGGCCACGATCAAGGCGGCCTCACGTTCGAGGCCCCGTGCGGTCGTATAGCGTTCGGCCACCGCGCGGTGCTCGGAGTCGAGGTAGGGCGCCAGGTTCAGCAGCCGATCGGCGATCTCCGTGGCCCTGAGGGTGGCTCTCATCTCCAGGGAGGAGGTTCTGGCGATCCGCATGGGAGCTCCGTCGCCGACCCAGGGCTCCAGAGCGCGCCACAGCGGTCCCATGAGGCGGTAGGCGCGCCACGCGTCCCACATCGATTCCAGCCGCGGCCCGACGACCGGAACGAGGAATCCGACGGTGGTCATGAGGGCGCCCAAGCCGGCGAGCGGAGGGGCGATCTCGGTGCTGAGCGGGTCCCAGGCGTCGGTTCCGGCCCACCGGGCGCCCACGGCGGTGAACTTCAGGAGGGCGAAGGACAGGCCCAGGCCGAAGGCCGTCACCAGGGTGAGCAGGCCCCACCGGGTCCAGCTCGCGTTCGCCGCCCGGAGTTCGGCCGACCAGCGCCAGCACTTCGTCATCACGACGGTGGCGGTGGCCGCGTGAGCGGTCAGGTACAGCACGATCATCTCCCCGATGAAGGGGGTGGTCGCGTAGAAGGTGTCCAGGTCGCGCGGCCGTTCGGTCGGTACGTCGCTGAGGCTGAACAGAACGCAGAAGGTCGAGATGACGCCGGCGGTGGCGGCGATCCACAGCCTGGTCTGCCGGCGCACGGTCGCCTCCGGGCCGCCGCGCCAGTGCAGGAGGAGGACCATCGACGCGCAGGACAGGCACGACAGGAAGCAGTAGACGATCAGGGCCGACACGTTCGAGATGCCGGTCAGCCGGTTGACGCGTTCGACGGTCGGCGGCGCGGCGAAGACGAATCCCCCGCCGGAGGCGACGATGATCACGAAGATCGCCTGGGACATCGGCGAACGCCGGCTGTGCCACAGCGCGGGAAGTCTCACCGCGAGCGCGACGGCCAGCGCGAACGCGGGTATGTAGTAGTCGGACCCCTGCATGCTCAGAAGCCCCGGCCCATGCTGGACTGGATGCGGCCGGCCAGGCCGGTGTTCGGGAGCACGGGGGCGCCCGGTTCGAAGATCTCCCTGCAACTGCTTCCCAGGAGCAGCCCGAAGGCCTCCGCGTCGTTCTCCTCCTTAGTGTCGAAATGGGTGCGCGCGGCGAGGGCGAGGATGTCCGTCTGCTCCAGCTCGCCCCCCAGTGACCGGGCGGCCGCGGAGACCGCGTCGGGCTGTGCGCCGTGCGTCAGGCACTTCCCCATCAGCGCGTGCCACATCTCGTGCGCGAAGATCACCAGCTGGTGAAGCGTGGTCGTGTGGCGCTCCACGACGATGACCATGCGGTCGTCGAAGGTGAGCGTCAGTCCGCTGGCGGTCTCCTCGGGGAATTCACGGAAGAGGAGTTGTACCGGCTTGTACAGTTCGTTCCCGCGGTTCTCGTTCACCCGTCGTTCGAGGAAGACCCGGAGCGACTCGAACAGTTCGTCGGGATCCGACGGGATCGGGCGGCCGAGGTTCGCGAGAATCTCGTTCCGAAGCCTGATCATCTTTCTTTTGCCCATGTGAATTCCCCTATTTTTACGGTAATAGCCTGGGAGTGGTTCGCGCCCGCTGGAACTCTTCCCGCGATCGTCCGGAAGAGAAGCCGCCCTCTCCACTATGCGGAACTCACTCGCCCACGAGAGCTCTCCCCCCGCGCGATCCCGTCGACGAAGAGCATCAACGCCCCTTCTACGGGCGGCTCCAGCTGCGGCGCTACCTCACTTCGCAGGGCCCGGTTCAGGGCTTCGACCGGCTCGTCGGCGAAGAAGCTGACCGGTACGTCGAACAAGCGCGCTGTCCGCCCGGCGTGCTTGAGGTTCGGGGAGCTCTGCTCGCGCCGACTGGGCAGGGAGGTGTGAAAGGAGAGCCGCTTCCGGTCGAACAGGCTCCGTCGGTCGAGTCCCGTCCTGCGCAGAAGGATGTCGATGGTCGTGGCGAGGTCCTTGTACCCGTCGCTCATTGACCCTCCAATCAGGACACGGAGGGAGGAGGTGGTCAGAGGGGCCCCTGACTTACCCGATCACTAGACCACGGAAACGGCAGTTGGGGCAACGAAACGATCGTTTCATGAGACCGGCAGGCGGAAGTGCCGCTCAGGCCGGCACCGGCGGCTCCGGCCTCTGGTGCCCCGGGCGCTCCGCCGGCGCGGCCGCCCCGGCCGGCCGCAGGGGTGGCCGGTCCAGTACCTGCCGTTCACCCGGCGTCAGCTGGGGCCCGTCGAGCAGCGCCGTACGGGGCCCGAGCGCGGCGGCCAGAAGGACGTCGGGGAGTCCCAGGATGTGCGCCGGCCTGCGCATCGTCATCACGTCGGTGAGTTTCCTGACGACCAGAGCGTTGCCGATGGCGGTGTGGTTGAGGCGGTGGACGTACCGGGCCGTCAGACGGTCCACCAGCGTCGGTTTCCGGCCCAGGGTGCCGGGATAGAACCGGTCCTGGCCGACCGCCAGCATCCAGGCCGCCGCGGCCGGCCGGGTGATCGCGCGCTGGGCCTTCGACCCGAATCCCGGCGAGAGCACGGACGTACGCCGGGTCAGGTCCCGCAGGGCGAGTGCACCGAGGGCCGCGGCGGACATGCCGTGACCGTAGAGGGGGTTGAGGCTGGTGGCCGCGTCCCCCAGGACGATGAACCCCCCGGGCAGTTTCGCCCGCTCGAAATGGCGCCTCCTGTTCGCGGTGCGGGTGAAGAGGGAGACCTCGCTCGCCGGCTCGGCCCGCGAGAGGAGTTCTGCCACGAGGGGATGACGTACGCGGCGGGCGAATTCCTCGAACAGGTCCTCACCCGCCGGGGGCTCGCCCCCGCGGGTGCCCGAGAGGCTGACGTGCCACTGTCCGTTCTCGATGGAGATGATCGTGGCGAAGAGTCCCGGCCGGCCCTCGCGCGGGTCGGCGGGTATGTGGATCACCGGCCAGCCGGCCCCGGCCCCTTCCGGCGCCCAGTACCTGCGGCTCGCGTAGCGCACCCCCGCATCGACGACGGTCTCCCGCACCTGCGGGCCGCCGATCTCCCGCAGCCACTGGGTGCTCTTCGAACCGCGGCCGGTCGCGTCCACGACGAGATCGGCCGGAACGAGGTGCCGCTCGCCCTGGGCGTCGCGCAGGGCCACGCCCATGACCCGCGCCGCGTCGCCTGCCAGGCCGCAGACCTTCGCGCCGGTGCGCAGCCGGACGTTCGGCAACTGCAGCACGCGCCTGCGTACGGCCCAGTCGATGAGGTTCCGGCTGGCCCCGATCAGGTAGTGGGTGTCGGGCCATGACCGGCGGTACCAGCCCGCCGGGGAGAAGGAGACCATGCCGTTGGGGACCGGGATCCGATGGGCGCCGGCGGCGAGCCACTCGTCCGTCACCCCCGGCAGCAGCTCCTCCATGGCATCGGCCCCACCGGCCCACAGCATGTGCGCGTGGTCGGCCTGCGGGAGCCTCGGCCGCGGCGAGGGTGCGGCGGGAAGCACTGCGTCGTGCTCCAGGACGAGGACTTCGCGTACGTGGGGCGCGAGGGCCGCGGCGGCGAGGGTGCCGGCCAGACCACCACCGAGGACGACCACGCGGGCGGCGGACGAAGGGAGCTCTGTCATCGAGTGCTGCTTTCTGCGAGGGCAGACTGCCGGAACGAGCGGACGGTAGCCGAGCCGGCCAACGCGAGCGACATCCGTACCAGGCCTCGGGCACTGTTCGGCGGGACCAGGACCGGCCGCGTCGTCCGCGCCGCGGCCGGTGACGATCCCGGCTGAGCCCTTTTCCAGGCCACGACGGCGCTCGCCAGGGCCGCGGCATCGGCTACGGCCGCGGCTTCCTGCGGCGACCGGCCGGCCTCCAGCTCCGCGCGCAGCGCCTGGTCCCGCAGTCCGGCATTCGGGTACGGGTTGACCGCGAGAATCCCGTCGTGGATGTCCGACTCGCGCTGGGTGAGCCGGACGTCCATGGGGGTCCAGCGCCCGGCCGACAGATCGATGCTGTGCTTCGTCGCCACCCGGAGTTCCTCGTGGAGGGGGTGCAGGAGGCGATACCTGCGCCGCATCCGCCATTGCTTCGTGACGTGCTGTGAGATCAGTGGCAGGACGAAGCCGGCCGCCATCAGCAGTGCGGACACGGAGGCGAGGGCCGGGGCCGGCTGGATGCTGAGCACGCTCCAGTCTCGTCCCGCCCAGCGGGCCCCCACCGCGGTCAGCTCGGCCGTGTCGTAGCACGGATTGAGTACGTAGCCGACGGCGATGAGCAGGAGTCCGGCGCGCAGCCCCCCGTGGACTTCACGAGCCCATCTCCAGCTCAGAGCCGTCATCGTCAGCGCCGCGGTGGTGTGAGCCGCGATGTGGAGCAGGATCACCTCTCGGATGTACGGCGTGTTCGCGCAGTAGGTGTCCAGGTCGCGCAGGCGCTCCACGGGGGCGTCGCCCAGGAGGAACAGGGTGTTGATGGCCGCGATCACGGCGAGCGTGACCACGGTGCACAGACGGGAGCGCCGCCGGGTCCGCGCAGAGTTCTCCGGGGCGTTGTTCCAGCGCAGAATGAGGCCGATGTTGGCGCCGGAGAAGGCCGTGAGCAGCGAGAAGGCGAGCGGTGCGGCGGCGTTGGGGATGCCGGTCAGCTTGTTGACGGCGATCAGGGTCGGGATGGCGGTGGATCCGAAGACGGCGGTGGCCAGCGCCGGCAGGGCGCACACGGACCGCATGAGCTCGTCGCGCGGATCGCGCCGCAGCGCGAGCAGTTTCGGCAGTGTGGCCAGGAGCAGCACTGCCCCGGCCATGTAGCAGCCCGGGCCGGTCGAATCGTTCACCGGGTGCACTGCCGCAGGACGAAGCAGGTCGCCGCGCAGGCTCGGTCTTGCAGGAGCCGGTCCTGCCGGGCGGCCTCGGGCTTGCTCATGACTGTGGTTTCCTCAGGGACGGTGCAGGCTGCCGATGCGGTGTCCGGTCCTTGCCCGCCCGCAAGGCCGCGCTGCGGGCGGTGGACAGGGATGGTCGGGTGAGCGGCAGCCGCGGCACGATCGTACGCGGCGTCTGTGCGGCCGCATCAGGGTGCAGGGGCGGTGGGGGCCTTCGACGGCATCGCCGGCCAGGGCCGCCCGCCGGCAAGTGACGGGCCGAAACCCGCATCAGGCTTCGGAGGCACCGAGAGAGGCCTGGATCCTCGCGGCCGTTCCTTCCAGGATGCGCTGGTCGGGATCGTGCTCCACGTGGCGCCGCAGAGGCCGAGCCAGCAGCCGGCCGAACTCCTCGGCCTCGGCCTCCTCACCGGGCACCGCGCGGGTGCGTGCGGCGACGTGCCTGACGGCAGCTTCCAGCTCCGCGTCGGCCACAACGCCGTTCAGGAACCGTGCGGCGACCCGGGCCTCCAGGGCGTGCTCGCCGCGGTGTCCCTGCAGCACGTGCCAGATCTCATGGCCGGGAACGACGAGGGAGTGGAAGTCGCTCGTGTTCTTCACGACGGCGATCACGGACGATCCGTACAGGGCGGCCGCGGCGCTTCGTGAGGTATCCGGCCAGCCTGTGGAACAGCTGGTCCACGTCGGAGGGGACGGGCTCGCCGAGGTCTGCTTCCGACTCCCCGTACAGCCGGTCCATCTGCTGGTCCGGACGCTGCCGGCATCGCCTGCTCCGCATGCGGCCCACCGGACCGCGCTCAGTCCTCCTGCTGGTCGTCAAGGATGACCTCCAAGAGCGCATGCATGTTGGCCAAGGTCTCCGGGGCACTGCGGAACGCCACTTTCCGCAGTGCGTACCTTTCTTTGAGTGCCTTGAGCCCGGCCAGCTGCTGGGCCTGTACGCGCTCCAGCTTCTGCCTGAACGCACGGTCCAGGGCCTGCGAGGGGGTAGCGGTCAAGAAGCCGCGCGGGACGTGGAAGAAGTCCTCGAGCCGGGCGGCGTGCTCCAGCTTGGGCACGGCCCGGCCCTTCAGCAGCTCGCCCACCCACTGGGGCGTCACCCCCGCTCCTTCGGCGATCTCCGTCTGCGTGTACTGCGCCCCGTCGTGGCGCAGCCGGGTGTGGCGCAGGAATGTCAGCCGCTCGACCACCTGGTCCAGGAAGCCGGTCTGGGCTATCGGCCTCCTGCCGAGCCCGGCTCGCACGACGCCGACCGGCAGGCCCGTCTCCCACGAGATCGCCTCCGCGTCGAGGATCTCGTCCCAGTCGAGATCCGCTTCCTCGATCAGCTGCTCCAGCAGCGTCAGGCTGTCGAGATGGGGACTGGGGACGGTCACGGATGCTCCCGGCGGTTGGCGGCGTGTTTCCCGGGTGACGCACTGGATGCTTGCGCGTCCGCCACTAGAGCAGATCCATGATCCTGCACACAAGACGAAAGGATGGTTGCACGCCGGCGTGGGGCCAACGCCCGGTGTGGTGCTCGGAATCGCCAGGGTGCCAGGGG
Organism: Streptomyces sp. NPDC026522; assembly: GCF_055567555.1. Classification (NCBI taxonomy): domain Bacteria; kingdom Bacillati; phylum Actinomycetota; class Actinomycetes; order Kitasatosporales; family Streptomycetaceae; genus Streptomyces; species Streptomyces sp. NPDC026522. The sequence continues at coordinate 43,498 of NZ_JBVHQF010000015.1, read as the reverse complement.
CCTTCCGGGCTCGTGCGCTGCCCTGCGGCGCGAAGACACGCCAGCGCACGAAACACTGTTTTCGTGATGTGAAACGGTTGTTGACGTCTGGGGGACGTGCGCACCAGGATCGCGCCGAAGCGGGGGGCTGCCGTCCGGCCAAGCCGTGCCCTGGGCCCGTGGCCTTGATGCGCGACGAATCGGGTCAGTGGTCTATCGGCCCAGCGGCCCGTCGAGAGGGCACCGCTGAGGTGGGGGGAAACCAATGGCAGTCATCCGTATGGGCAAGGCGCTGCGCACCAGCCTCGTCGCCGTTGCGCTGGCGGCCGGGCTCGTCGCGCCGGCCTCGGCTCAGGCGGCGCCGGCCGTCGAGCGTGGCACCTCGTACAACGCCCGGCGAGGTGGCGCGCAGCAAGAACGCCGTACTGAAGCTCCAGTCCGACGGGAATCTGGTACTGGAGCACGTGTCCGGCGGGGTCCTGTGGGACACCGGCACGTACGGGAACCCGGGCGCGACCGTGGCGTTCCAGCAGGACGGCAACCTGGTCGTGTACTCCGCCGCCGGCAAGGCCCTGTGGGCCGCCGGTTCGTACGGCAACCCGGACGCCCGCCTTGACCTGCAGTCCGACGGCAACCTGGTCGTCTACCGGCAGGACGGCCGGGCCGCGTGAAGCACCGCCAGGTGGATGGTCGACACGGTGGTGAACCCGACCTGACAGATCGGCTCCGGAAACTGGACCTGGAGCCCCGACGCGATCCTCGCCATGGAGCAGACCGGCAAGCTCAGCATCCGCGACCGCAACACCCTCCAGGAGTGCTGGTCCACCAGCACCTGGGGGCCGGGCGCGTACGCCCGGATGCAGGCGGACGTCGCCCCTGGCAGCAGCAGGGCTGGGCGAGCGCCGCGAAGACCCCGGCCATCCAGGACACCTTCACCTTCGCCACCCGGGCCGACGCCGACCGCGCCCGTCAGGCCCTGAGCACCCAGCTCGACGGATGCCAGGCCGCCCTGCGTGACGCGCAGAGCAAGCAGGGAACTGCCGCCGACGCCACGTCATCCCGTACCGCCACCCACCAGACGGCAGCCGCCTGGCAGTACCAGTGGACCGCAGTGCCGGGCATGTCGGCCCCGGGCCCGCAGACCCACCACGTGTACCTCGCCGGAGACGGCGTGGTGCTCACCGTCCTCCAGTACAGCGACCTGGCCTCGGCCGGACAGGGCAACTCCGCCACGCCCGCCTCCGACGCCGACCTCCTGACCACGCTCGCCGGAAGCCTCGCCCTCCCTCGCTGAGCTCCGTCGCTCCGTCCAGCGCCTCGACTTCAAACGCCTCGACCTTCCCCAGGAGACATCACCATGCCCCGTTCCAAGCGCGCTCTCGCCTCCCTCGCGTCCCTGACCGTGCTCGCCGCCGCCGGCGCCGCCGTGACGCTCGCCGCTCCGGCCCAGGCCGCATCCTCGGTGGGTGGCACGATCACCCGTGGCGAGGTGATAGCCCGCGCCCAGAGCTGGGTCGACCAGGGGGTGGCGTACAACCAGGGCGCCTACCACTCGGACTCCAACGGCTCGTACCGGGAGGACTGTTCCGGCTACGTGTCCATGGCCTGGCACCTGAGCTCCAGCCTGACCACGTGGACCCTGCCGGACGTGTCCACCAAGATCAGCTTCTCGCAGCTCAAGCCGGGTGACGCGATGGACTACACCGATGCGCACACCTTCCTCTTCGCCGGCTGGACCAACCAGTCCACGGGGGCCTTCACCTACTACGCCGAGAGCAACCCCAACAACCCGACGCACGGCCCGACCTCGGCCAACATCAACAGCTCGTCCCTGGAAGGCTGGCCGACCGGCTACTACGACGCGGTGCGTTACAACAACATCGTCGACGACGCGGCTCCGGCGCCGGTGATGGCGCGGACGGTGGGCGCCGACTTCAACGGTGACGGCAAGCAGGACATCGCGGGTATCGACGCGAACAGCAACCTGAAGCTGCACACGGGCGACGGTGCGGGCACCGTGGGCGGTGGCAGCGACATGCTGGGCAGCACCGGCCTCTGGTCCGGCTTCTGATCGATCCGGTCGAACCGCCTGGCGCGTGGTCCGTAGGCCCAACGGGTGGCGGAGAAACCTTTCAGGTCGGTGTCCGCAGGTGGGCGCGGGGTGGACGGGATAGGGGTGGAGGAGATGTCAGCGTCTATCCACGAAGCGAGAACTTCCGTGCGTCTTCGACACGCCCTTGTCGCCGCCTGCGGCGCCCTTGCCCTCACCGCCGTCCTGGCCGTGCCCGCCCAGGCGGCCACCGGGGACTTCGGCTACAAGTTCGCCGGCCTGAACGGCGAACCGCTGATGGCTGCCCTCCACGACCCGGCGAGCGAGGTCTGCGTCACCCTCCCGGAGGTGACCGACCCGGCCTCCTCCGAGCCCGCCTTCGCCCCGCACAACGACACCGACGAATCGGCGCTGGTGTTCACCGGGGCCGACTGCACGGGTGACTCCTTCCGGCTGCGCCCCCACGGCCGGCCGGCCTCGGACCGGCTGAAGCTGCGTTCGGTCGTCTTCACGAAGGTCTGAGGCGCCGCCGGCGGATGCCGGAAGGCCCCGGGCTCCCTTCTTGGGGAGGCCGGGGCCTTGGGCGTACCGGGGGGGGTCAGCGGATGGAGAGGAAGACCGGGACCGCGGTGGCGACGCCGACGATGGTGCCGACGAGGACCTGGGCGAGGGTGTGGTCGCGCAGTTCGACGCGGGACCAGCCGACCAGCGCGACGAGGGGGTAGCCGACGAGCGCCCAGGGGCCGTAGGCGAGGGCGGTCATGGCGATGGCGCCGGAGGAGACCGCGGTGTGGACGGAGACCTTCCAGACGGTGGTGATGGCCAGGATGGCGACCAGCGCCACGAGCATCGCGGCGATCAGGGCGATCATCTCGCGGGGTGCGCCGAGGGTGACCATGAGGGTGATGCAGGCGGCGACGGACACCATGATGCCGGGGATGACCAGCAGGCGGTCCTGGCGGCGGCGGACGTGGCGGTCGCCCCAGTGGCCGCGGCGTTCGCCCCACTTGATGAAGAGGATCGGGATGACGCCGCAGAACAGGGCGGCGAGCAGGCCCCAGCCGATGCCGGTGAGGCGGTCGGCGTGCCAGCCCGTCAGCAGGGTGACGGCGATGATCCAGTTCTTCGGTTCGAGGCCGTCGGTGATCAGGCGGGCGGCGCGGGATTCGGCGGCCGCCTCCTGCGGAGGGGCGGGTGCGGTGTGGGTCATGCGGACTCCTGGGCGGGCGCGGTGAGGAAGGTGGCTGCGGTCGGGGAGTGGTAGGCGGCGCTGATCAGCAGGAGCCGGTGGAGCTCGGCGGGGAAGTCGACGTCCTCCAGTGCGGTGCCGTGGCCGCGGGCGGGGTCGGCGACCGGGGCGGCGCCGCGCAGTTTCGCGGCGCGGGCGGCGCGCAGCCACAGTGCTTCGGCCATGGCCTCGCGTTCCTCACCGTGCAGGCCGGCCTGCTCGGCGGCGCGGTCGGCGCGGTCCCGGACGGTGGCGGAGACGTACGGCATCAGGCTCAGGCTGGCGTCGCGTATCTCGATGACGGTGCGGTGCAGGTGGACGCGGATGCCGTGGCGGTGCGGGGTGGGGAGGGTGATGTCGGGGACGGCCTCGGTCAGTGAGGTCCACAGGGGGCGTAGCCGCCGGCCGGCCCGCCAGTGTCCGGCCGTGCGGGCGAGGACGCCCGCGGCGGGGAGGGAGTTGCCGATGATGATCAGCCCGATGGCGAGGTATTCGACGAGGTCGGCGGTGCGCTGGATCGTTTCCTCGTCGGCGAGGGGACCGTCGCTGAACTGCCGGGTCAGCAGGGCGGCGATGCGGATGGCGGCGTAGACGACGCCGACGGCGGTGCCGATGCCGAGGAGGCGCAGCCCGTTGCGCAGGGAGCGGGCCCCGGCGTGGCGGGCGTAGGCGAGGAAGAGCCAGGTGGACAGGCCCATGGCCAGGCCCAGGTAGGCGGTGAAGGTGAGCAGGTAGGCGGTGGCCGCGGGGGTGCCGGCGTAGGCCTCGTAGAAGTTCTCCACCCGGGTGGGCTGGTCGACCTGGGCGAAGAGGACGCCCATGAGGAGCATGACGGCGAGCGCGAGGAGCAGGTGGGGCAGCCGGGTGCGCCGGACCAGCTGGGGGCGGGCCATGGAGAAGACGAAGTCGAGGATGGCGCCGCAGGCGACGATGCCGACCGCGTGTTTGGCCGGTACGGAGATGTTGTTGATCCCGGTGGAGGTGTCCAGGAGGCTGGGGACGGGCGGCATGGCGAGGGTGGTCGCCAGGGCGAGGCCGGTGAAGGCCAGCCACAGGGAGCGCTGTCGGGGGACGCGGATCGCGGAGGGCAGGCGCCACAACGCCACCGCCCACAGCATGACCATGATGGTGATCTTGAGGATGCTCATCGGTTCCGGTGGGTGCGTGCGGGGTGGGCGAAGGCGTCGTGCAGACGGTGGATGACGTCGGCGGCGCCGTCGGAGGTCGAGCGGTCCTCGTCGCGGCTGATGCGTTCCAGGACGAGGGTGGCCAGGGTCTCGGCGTCCTTCTCCTGGTCGGAGTCGAACTTGGTGCGGCCGAGGAGGCTGAGGATGCGGCTGCCGGACAGTTCGAGTTCGTCGTCGCCGGGCCGGGGAGCGGCCGCGGTGGCCCGGAGCCGTTCGGCCTCGGCCCGCATGAGCCGGGCGACCATGGTGTGCTCGTCGAGGCCTTCGACCGCGGGGGCGGTCATGTCGAGGAGCCGTTCGAAGTGGGCGGCCGCGGCGGCGAGTTCGTCGGCGGTGGCGTCGTGGGGGACGTCGAACTGCGGGGCGACGTGGCCGAGGAGCATGTGGGAGATCTCGTGCAGGATGATCTGTACGCGCAGCAGGTCGGAGGCGCTCTGGTCGTAGAAGACCAGGTCGGCGGTGTCGAGTCCGATCCAGATGCCGCAGGGGAGGTCCGGCTGGGGCGGCCCTTCGAGGGGCAGCAGGAGCAGCGGGCGGCCGCGCTGTTCGGCGATGTGCGCGCAGAAGGACGGCAGGTCGAAGGGGTGCGGTATGTGCAGTCGGTCCGCTATCGCGACACAGGGATCGGCCGGTCGCCTGCGCCATCTCATATCGCGTTCCATTCCGGCCCGGGTGTCGTCCGGGCTGACTTCGTGCGGGGTGCGCCACTGCAGTGGCATCCGGTCACAACGGTCGTATACATGGTCGAACTCTGCGCTGCCCACGGTGCGGCGGCCGGCTAGGGGCGGGAGGGCCGGTCGTGGCCGGCGGCGGGTGTCCGGTCCGGGGTCCGGTCGACCCGGGGCAGGCCCTCGGCCTGGCGGGCGCCGTCGACGATGGAGGTGATGCCGCGCAGGGCGGCGGCCGACAGGCCCTTCAGCCGGAAGGCGACGGCCTTGACCTGCTTGTCCTCCAGGGCGTCGGCGAGTTCGCGGCCGGCTTCCGCCCGGTCGGCGCCTTCGCGGAGTTGCCTGATGCGGGCGTCGGTGCGGGCGGCGACCTCGTCGTCGAGGAAGTACTTGGCTCCGACGCCGAAGAACTTGCCGAGGGCGCGCAGCGTGTCCACGCTGGGGTTGGTGACCTTGCCCTTGTGGAGGCTGTGGATGGTGCCGTGGGAGACGGTCGGATCGTCGGGGCCGGCCTGCTCCCGGATGGAGTCGGCGATCTCCTGGTACGTGTACGGGCCGCGGTCCTTGGGATGCAGGGTGCGGATCAGGTGATCGAGCCGGTGGGCGATGGGGCCCTGGCCCTGCTCGCCCGCGCTGTTGTTCTCACCCATCGCGGCACTCCTCGGTACTCACCGATTCAGCGGTCACTGTTGCGGTGTCGTGTGTCATCTCTACTCGACTGGATGCCGGCCGGGGCCGGCCCGTCAACAATCTAACCGACTTGACAGGGGCGGTCGGCCGCCGCGTATGTTTCAGCGAGGTCATCTAGTCAACTGGAGGCGTGCCTGCGGGCGCGGGCATCTACTTGACTGGAGCACACCGTGGGGCCGGAGCGGCCGCAATGGGGCACGGGGGTGTCCGTTGCGGCCGGCTCCTCCCGAGCGGGCGGGGGCGCGGGCCGAGTGGCCGCGGCCGGACGCCGACGCCGCCACCGCCGTTTCGTCCCGGTCGGCGCCCTTCCCGGTCGGAGCCCCTGCCTTCCTGCCCCTGCCCCCCACCCGTGCCCCTGCTCCTGCCCCTGCTTCGCGCTGCCGTTTTGCCGTGGCACGGCCGTTGCTGCTTTAATAAATGCGCAGGCATTTATTAATCCTGGAGCGGAGGAAGCCGTGGTAGGACGCCCCCGAGGGGTCGATGACGCCTTCATCCTGCGCGCCACGGCAGAGGTGATCGGCAGGGTCGGTCCGGCCGGTCTCACGCTTGCGGCCGTGGCGCGCGAGGTGGGCCTCGTACCGGGCACCCTCGTGCAGCGGTTCGGCTCCAAACGGGGCCTGCTGCTGGCGCTCGCGCAGCAGTCCGCCAGGGAGGCGGAAGCCCTGCACGAGCGGCGGGGCGACGGGTACGACAGCCCGCTGAAGGCCGTGCGGGAGCTGGCCGTGGCCTCCATGGCCCCGATGACCACCCCCGAGGTCTTCGCCAACCACTTGGCGTTCCTGTGCATGGACCTGACGGACCCGCAGCTCCACGAACACGCCCTCGCCATCCACCGCGCCCAGGGCAAGGCGTACGAGTCGTTGGTCTCGGCGGCGGTCGAAGCCGGCGAACTGCGGGCGGGCACCGATCCCGCGGCGCTGGCCGGCTCGATCCAGACGGTCGTGGCCGGCGCGGGCCTGACCTGGGCCCTGGACCGCCTGGGCACGCTGGCCGACCGGATCGAGCGCGAGGTCGCCGCGGCCCTCGCTTCCCACATCACGCCGCAGGGCGACACCGACACGGAGGAATCATGACCGACAGCCGGAAGCTCACCGGCAAGGTGGCTCTCGTCGCCGGAGGTACCCGCGGCGGCGGACGCGGCATCGCCGTGGAACTCGGCGCCGCGGGGGCGACGGTGTACGTCACCGGCCGCAGCAGCTCGGCCGGCCGCTCGGAACTCGGCCGCCCGGAGACGATCGAGGAGACGGCGCGGCAGGTCACCGCCGCCGGCGGCCTGGGCATCCCCGTCCGCACCGACCACAGTGATCCCGAGCAGGTCCAGGCGCTGGTCGGCCGGATCGACGCCGAACGGGGCGGACAGCTGGACATCCTGGTCAACTGCGTCTGGGGCGGGGATCCGCTGACGGACTGGAACCGGCCGCTGTGGGAACAGCACCTCGATACCGGTCTGCGGCTGCTGAGGCAGGCCGTCGAGACCCACGTGATCACCAGCCGGTACGCGCTCCCCCTGATGGTCGCCCGCCGCAGCGGCCTGGTCGTGGAGGTCACGGACGGCAACACCGCCCGCTACCGCGGGTCCTTCTTCTACGACGTCGCGAAGTCGACGGTGATTCGCCTCGCCTTCGCGCAGGCCGCCGAGCTGAAGGAGCACGGGGTGGCCGCCGTCGCACTCACCCCGGGCTTCCTGCGCTCGGAGGCCCTGCTCGAACACTTCGGCGTCACCGAGGCCAACTGGCGCGACGGCGTGGCCAGGGACCCGGACTTCGCGCATTCCGAGACGCCCGCCTACCTGGGCCGGGCGGTCGCCGCGCTGGCGGCCGACCCGGACGTGATGGCGAAGACGGGCCGGGCGCTGGCGACCTGGGGGCTGTACCAGGAGTACGGCTTCACCGACGCCGACGGCAGCCGGCCCGACTTCGGCGCGCACTGGGCCAAGGACTTGGCACCGCGCCTGGGTCCCCTCGGCGACCCGCTGTAGTTCGTCCTCCGGTGCCCGTCAGTGCGGGCCGTCCGGGCGGCGCATCCGCCGGGCGATCCGGATGTCCCCGGTGATCCGGCGGATCAGCCCTGACGGGTCGGGCCGGAAGTAGAAGTGGCCTCCCTCGAACAGGTGCATCCCGATCAGGTGCCCGGCACGACCCGCCCAGGCGGCCAGCCGCTCGCGCGGCACGCCCGCGTCCTGCGCGCCCCCGAAGACCGAGACGGCGGTGCGCGCAACGGCCGTCGGGCCGGGCCGCCAGTTCTCGGCCAACCGCAGGTCCGCGCGGATCAGCGGCTCGAACAACTGCCACATGGCGGGGTCGTCGAGGACCTGCCGGGGCGTGCCGCCCAGGGCCGCCAGTTCTTGGCGCAGGTCCTCGTCCGCCAGCCTGTGGCGCGGCACACCGCCCTCCCCGTACGTGGGCACGCCGTGGCCGGACAGGCCCACCCACACCGGCGGGGTGCGCCCCGCCGCACTCAGCCGCACCGCCAGCTCGTACGCGATCAAGGCGCCCATGCTGTGCCCGAACAGGGCGTAGTCGCCGTCCAGTTCCGGTCCGAGCGTACGCAGGAAGTGGTCCGCGAGGGCTGCCGCATCGGTGTACGGGGGCTGCGCCATCAGCCGGCCGTGGCCCGGCGCGTCCGGCAGCCGCACGTCCCAGCGGGCCGGAAAGAGGCCGGGCCAGTCCCGGTAGGAGAGATGGGAGCCGCCTGCGTGGTGCAGGACGAACAACCGAACTTCGTCGGCCTCGGCGGCCGGCTGCGGCCCGGCGGTCGTACGGCTTGGCGTGACGCGCATGAGACTCCCGTCGTACGGTCCGGCCGGCGTTTCGGCACCGGAGACGCTAACGGCCGTCGCCGCCTCCCGCAGGCCTTTCCGAGCGAGCCTCAAGCCTCTCGCGGAAGAACGCTCAAGGCCGGACGGAGCCCCGGCATGGGGCCGATCCTCCGTGGCTACTGTGCAGAGACCGTTGATTCGGAGCCACACCGTCGCCACCACAGAGGGAGGGCTTTCAGCTGTGCTCGACACACTTGAGACCAAAGTGGAATTGATCCGGTGGCCAGTGGAGTCGGCGCGCCGGGAGGCCTGCCGTGACCAGGGAGTGATGCGGCTGCTGGTCCTGGAGGCGGGGGTCGAGGCCCCGGTCTGTACGGACATCCGCGAGGACTGGGTGCGCACTCCGATCAGCAAGAGCGATCTGCGCGCCCGGATCGACTCCCTGCGCGTCAAGGGCAGCTCCGATCACCTTCCGGCGGTGGACCCGAACGGTGTGCTGCGCTTCCGCCGGATGTCGGCGGTCCTCTCACCGACCGAGACCGACCTGGTGAGCCGCCTTGCCGAATCGTTTGCCCAGGTCGTCTCCCGGGAGATGCTGCTGGAAGTGCTCTCCCGTAGCTCACAGCCCAGCCGCAATGCCCTGGACTTGCACATCATGCGCATCCGCCGCCGGGTCGCGCCGCTCGGCCTCGGCCTGCGCACCGTGTGGGGGCGCGGCTACGTCCTGGAACCGGCCGATGAGCCGGCCTGAGGACCGGGCCGGGCTCAGGCACCTCCTGCCGCGTGGCGGGTTCCGCTCGGCGGTCTTTCAGCACTCCGACAGGTTCGCGGAGGAACGGAGCATTTCGGGATCACAATCGCTGCCGATGTGAATGCGGAAGGTACCGCTTCATGTCCCCACCCACGCGACAAGTCCTACCAGGGGGAGAACCATGCTCAAGCGCCGAACCGTCATGCGGATGAGTGCCGGAGCGGCAGCCGGTGCGATCGGCGGCTCCATGGTCGCGAGTGTGGCCTCGGCCGCGACGGTGGACCCGGTGGTCCGCCGGGCGGCCGGCATCGACTGGAGCAGACTGAGCAACAACCTGTCAGGTGACCTGGTGCTGCCCAGCGACGCCCGGTACGAGCAGGCCAGCCGGCTGGCCATCGGACAGTTCGACGCGATCCGCCCGCAGGCCGTCGCGTACTGCGAGAGCGAACAGGACGTGCGCACGGCGCTCGCCTTCGCCCAGGACAACACGCTGCGCCTGGTGCCGCGCAGCGGCGGCCACAGCTTCGGCGGCTACTCCACGACGACCGGACTGGTGCTGGACGTCTCCCGCCTCAACTCGGTCCGGCTGACGTCCGACACCGTCGTGATGGGCCCCGGCGTCCAGCAGGTCGACGCGCTCACCCAGCTGGCGCCGCGCGGCGTGTCCGTCGCGAGCGGGCTCTGCCCGGGCGTCTGCCCGGGCGGCTTCGTCCAGGGCGGCGGGCTGGGATGGCAGACCCGCAAGTTCGGGATGGCGGCCGACCGCCTCGTCTCGGCCCGGGTCGTGCTCGCCGACGGCCGCCGCGTCACCGCGTCCGCCACCGAGAACTGCGACCTGTTCTGGGCCCTGCGTGGGGGCGGCGGCGGCAACTTCGGTGTGGTGACCAGCTTCGAGATCAAGCCCACCCAGGTGCCGTCCATCGTGAACTTCAACCTCACCTGGCCGTGGGAAGCCGCGCAGAAGGTCATCGCGGCGTGGCAGCGCTGGGTCATCGGCGGCTCCCGTGACCTCGGGGCCGGCCTCGGCGTGCAGTGGCTGGACGCCGGTACCGGCCGTCCCGAGCTGCTGGTCTACGGCGGCTGGCTCGGCCGCCCCGACCAGTTCACCGCTGTGCTCGACGGCTTCGTCCGCGACGCCGGCAGCGCCCCCACCACCCGCTCCGTCGAGGAGCAGCCGTACCAGAAGGCAATGATGTCGTACTACGGCTGCGCGGACCTGACGCCGGACCAGTGCCACACCGTCGGCTACTCCCCCGAGGCAGCGGTCCCCCGTACGAACTTCGCCGTCGACCGAAGCCGGCTGTTCTCCAAGGCCATCCCCGCCTCCGGCATCGACGAGGCACTTGAGGCCTTCGTCGCCAACCCGCGCGCGGGACAGTTCCGCTTCCTCAGCTTCTTCGCCCTGGGCGGCGCGGCCAAGGACCCCGCCAGGACCGACACCGCCTTCGTGCACCGTGACACCGAGTTCTACGCCGGGTACTCGCTGGGCCTCAACGAGGCGAAGTACACGCCCGAGGACGAGGCGGCGGGCCGGGCTTGGGCGGACGCCGGGTTCCGTGCCATCGACCCGTACTCGAACCACGAGAGCTACCAGAACTTCATCGACCCCTCCCTGACCGACTGGAAGACGGCCTACTACGGCGAGAACTACGCGCGGCTGGCCACGGTCAAGCGCAAGTACGACCAGCACCGGGTCTTCTCCTTCGCACAGGGAATCGCCTGATCCCCCAGCAAGTTCCCAACCGAGAGGTGAAACACATGGTCGCCGACAAGAGCGCCACAAGCGCCAAGGCGGGAAAGACCCTTCTCACGCTGCTCTGTCTGGCCCAGTTCATGCTGATCCTGGACGTCGCGGTGGTGGCGGTCGCCGTCCCGTCGATGCAGTCGCAGCTGGACATCTCAGCGGCCAACATCCAATGGGTCAGCACCGCCTACGGCCTCGCCTTCGGTGGGTTCCTGGTTGCTTCGGGCCGCGCGGCGGACCTGTTCGGGCCCAAGCGGATCCTGCTCGCCGGTCTGGCCCTGTTCACCGTCGCCTCGGGGCTCTGCGGTCTCGCGCCCAATGAGCTGACGCTGTTCGTGGCCCGCGCGGTGCAGGGCTTCGGCGCCGCACTGGTATCGCCGGCGGCGCTGTCGCTGGTGACCACCAGCTTCGGGGAGGGCGAGGAGCGCAACAAGGCGCTCGGTCTGTGGGGTGCCGTTTCCTCCGGCGGCGCCATCGCGGGCCAGCTGCTGGGCGGTGTGCTCGCGGACCTCGCGGGCTGGCGGTCCATCTTCCTGATCAACGTGCCGCTTGGCCTGATCGTGATCGTGGCCGTGGCCCGCATGGTCCGCAAGGACAGCACGCGGGCCGTAGGACGCATCGACATGGCGGGCGCCGGGCTGCTCACCGCGGGCGTGGTGCTGCTCGTGACGGCCGTCTCGCAGGCCGCCGAACGCGGTCTGGGTGTTCCCGTGCTGGTCAGCGGGGTGCTCGGGGTGGTCCTGCTGGCGGTCTTCGTCGTACATGAGGGCCGGGTGGAGAACCCGGTGCTGCGCCTGTCGATGTTCGGCAACCCCAACGTCCGCTACGGCAACATGATCTGCATGCTGACCGCGGGCGGCGCAACGGTCTCGGTGTTCCTCGGCACGCTGTACATGCAGCAGGTCATCGGCATGAGCCCGATGATGGCGGGGCTGGGATTCGCCCCGGTCACCCTGCTCATCCTGGGCGTCTCGATGCGGATGGGCCCGCTGGTGCAGAAGTTCGGCGTGAAGACGCTGCTGCTGGCCTCGGCCGCCCTGTTCGCGGTCGGTTCGCTGCTGATGAGTTTCGTCACCGTCGACGGCTCGTACTGGGTTCAGGTCTTCCCGGGTCTCGCGATCGGCGGTGTGGGCGCGGCCCTCAGCTTCGCCCCCTCGATGATCCTGTGCACGACGGGCGTCCCCGACGAGGAGCAGGGGCTCGCCTCGGGTCTGCTCGGCACCTCGCAGCAGATCGGTGCGGCGCTCTTCCTGGCCATCCTGAGCGGTGTGACGGCCTCCGTGGCCGCGTCCTCCGGCGGTGACACGCCCGAGGCGCTGACCGAGGGCTTCCAGGCCGGGTTCCTGTGGTCGCTGGCCATCCCGGTCCTCATCGTGCTGTGCCTGGTCGCCGTGCCCAAGAAGCAGGCCGCGCCGAAGGGCGACGAGCCGCAGCAGGAGCCGACGGAGCAGGGCCAGACGGTCTGATCCCGTCGCCGCGGCCGGCCGCGGGCCGGACAACGCACGACGCCCGGCCGGGGAACACCCCGGCCGGGCGTCGTGCGTTGTCCGCCACCGGGCGGCTCGCGCTGCCCGGGCCCGCTGTCAGCCGCGCCGCTCGCCGACCAGCCGGCGCAGGTGACCGGCCGTCGTCGTACCGCTCGCCCGGACCTGTTCGGGGGTGCCTTCGGCGACGACGCGGCCGCCGTGTTCGCCGGCTCCCGGGCCCATGTCCACCACCCAGTCCGCGCTGTCCGCCAGGTGCAGGTCGTGTTCGGCGACCAGCAGGGTGTGGCCCGCGGCGAGCAGGGCGTCGAACGCGCCCACCATGCGCTGCACGTCAGCCGGGTGCAGCCCGGTCAGGGGCTCGTCCAGCAGGACGACGCCGCCGCGGCCGCCCGTTCCGCCCCGGCGTATCGCCTCGGCCAGCTTGAGGCGCTGTGCCTCACCGCCCGACAGGTCGGTGGCGCTCTGGCCCAGCTGGAGGTAGCCCAGGCCGACCTGCTGCAGGGCGCGCAGCATGGCGGCCAGCGTGCGGGGTTCGCCGAAGAACTGCGCCGCCTCGTCGACGGTCAGGTCGAGCACCTGGTCGATGGCCAGGCCCTGGTAGGTGACCGAGAGGACCTCGCTGGTGAACCGGCGCCCGTCACAGACGTCGCAGGTCGCCCACACGTCCGGCAGGAAGTGCATGTTCACCAGCTTCTTGCCGTAGCCGGTGCACGTCTCGCAACGGCCCGCGGCCGCGTTGAAGGAGAAGGCGGAGGCACCCAGGCCCAGAGCGCGGGCCCGGTCGGTGGCGGCGTACAGCTTGCGGATGGCGTCGAAGGCCTTGGTGTAGGTGGCCGGGTTGGAGCGGGGGGTGCGGCCGATGGGGCTCTGGTCCACGCAGTCCACCCAGGCCACGGCGTCGATCCCGGTGATGGCGCCGACACCGGGGTGGGCGGCGCCGGTGAGCGCGGCGGTGAGCGCCGGGGCCAGGGCGTGGCCGAGCAGGCTGCTCTTGCCACTTCCGCTGACACCGGTGAAGCAGGTCAGCGCGTTGAGGGGGATGCGCAGCCCGTCCACCCGCACGGTGTGCGCCCGGATGTCCTTGACTTCGAGCCAGCCGCCGTCGCCGACCGCGGACCGGGTGCGGGTGATCCGCCGGCGGGTGCGGTCCATGTAGCGCCCCGTCGCCGAGTCGGGGTGCGCGGCGAGTTCGTGCGGGGGCCCGGAGAACATCACCCGGCCGCCGCCGCGGCCGGCGCCCGGGCCGAGGTCGATCACCCAGTCGGCCTGGGCCACGACGTCCGGGTCGTGCTCGACGAGCAGCACGGTGTTCCCGCGATCGCGCAGTCCCTCCAGGATGTCGCGCAGCTTCTGTTTGTCGGCGGGGTGCAGCCCGGACCCGAGTTCGTCGAGGACGAAGACGATGCCGGTCAACGACGTGCTCAACTGGGCTGCGGTGCGTGCCCGTTGGAGCTCACCGCCGGAGAGGGTGGGGGCGGTGCGGCCGAGGTCGAGGTGGCCGAGGCCCAGCCGCTCCAGCAGCCGCAGCCGGTTCGTCACCTCCGGCAGCAGCGCCTCGCCGATCTCGTGCTGGACGCCGGTGAGGAGCCCGGAGAGTTCGGCGGCCCACTGCTGCACCTCGTGCACCCGCAGCGTGGTCAGTTCCTGGTACGTGACGCCCGCGAGGGACACCGTACGGGCGGCCTCGCCGTAGCCGCTGCCGCCGCACTGCGGGCAGGGGACCTGGCGCATGTACGGCAGGTAGCGCTGCTTGGCGTTCTCGGTGCCGGCGGCGGCGAACAGCCGCTCGACCTCTGCCAGCGCGCCCCGCAGCGGCTGGTTGAGCTGGTAGACGATCTCGGCGTCGGAGTTCTTGTTGGGCACCTGGACGCTGACGCTGACGGGTTCGGTGCCCGTTCCGTGGATCAGGGCGTGCCGGAAGGCGTCGGGCAGCTCGCGCCAGGGGCGGGACAGGTCCGCGCCGTAACGTTCGGCCAGGAAGGGCACCGCCACCTGCTCCGGTGAGCGGAGCTTGTCGAACCAGGGTGAGCCGCCCGCCATCAGCGGCAGGTCGGGACGGGTGATGATCAGGTCGGGGTCGGCGTGGGGTACGCCCCCGGCGCCGTGGCAGGCGGGGCAGCCGCCCTCGGGGCTGTAGCGGCTGAAGTGGCCGCCGGAGAGCTCCGGTCCCTCGCCGGAGACCGCGGGCAGGCGGGAGTAGAGCAGCCCGAGGTAGGCATCGATGCCCGTCATCGTGGCGACCGTGGACCGCGAGTGGCGGCTCAGCCTGCGCTGGTCGACGGCGAGGGTGGCACCGAGGCCGTCGATGCGGTCCACCTGTGGGCGGTCCTTGGGGGTGATGTACTGGCGGACGAAGGGCGACAGGCCCTCCAGGTAGCGCAACTGGGCTTCCGCGTGCACCGTGTCGATCGCCAGCGAGGTCTTCCCGCTGCCGCTGACCCCGGTGAAGGCGACGATGCCGCCGCGCGGGATGTCGACGGTGACGTCCTGCAGGTTGTGCGTCCGGGCGCGCACCACCTTGATCCATTCCGTGTCGGCGTGCGGGAAGGGGCGTTGCGGCATGGCGTTTCCGCTCGTTCGGGGTGCAAGGGACGGTCTCCGGCCGGGGAGCTGCTGAAAATCGAATCACACCGCGGCGGGGACCGCGTCCGGTCCGGCCGACCGCTCCAGCGGCGCTCCAGCGGCTTGCGGCTCGCCGCACCAGTGGCGCAACGCGGCCCGCAGAGCGGGGGTGTTCCCGGCGTGTCCCGCCCAGGCGACGTAGCCGTCAGGGCGTACCAGCACCGCCTCGGGCAGGACCTTGCGCCCGGCGCGACCGACGTCCACCGCGCGGACCGCGGTGACCCGGGACGCCCAGCCGTTCTCGGCCACGTCGGCGCAGAAGCCGCCGTGGGACTGGTCGAGCAGGACGAAGCCGGCCCGGCGGAAGTGGGTGTACAGCCGGCTCTCCGCGCCGTCGCGCGAGCGCAGGGAGGCGTCGGGCATGCGGCGCCCGACCAGTTTGTGCGTGGCCGCGTCCGCAGCGCCGGGCAGCGGCCGGTAGCGCAGGGTCAGCCCGGACAGCTCTTCGAGCACCGAGTCCTGTACGGGGGCCAGGCCCATCAGGCGGGTGGTGAGGGCACGCAGGAGCCGGGCGCCCGGAGAGTTGGACACCTCGAACTTGTAGACCAGGTCGGTGCGGCGCAAGGTCGCGGCCGCGATGGGGCGGCGCTCTCGCTGATAGGTGTCGAGGAGGTGGGCCGGAGCCCAGCCGGACAGGTGGCCGGCGAGCTTCCATCCGAGGTTCATGGCGTCCTGGATGCCGGTCTGCAGGCCTTGTCCGCCGGAGGGGATGTGGGTGTGCGCCGCGTCGCCGGCCAGCAGTACCCGGCCGAGCCGGTAGCGGTCGCTGAGCCGCTGGTCGCTGCGGAAGCGCGACATCCACAGCGGGTCGTGGAGCCCGAAGTCGGTGCCGAGGATGGCCCGGCTGCTCTCGCGGAGCTCCTCGACGGTGACGGGCTCGTCCACCGGGGCCCCCATCCGCTCGTGGTCGAGCGCGATGAGGCGGAAGGTTCCGTCGCCGAACGGGAAGAGGACGACCATGCCGCGCTTGCCGGTGCGGGCGTACACCTGCGGGTCCGGCGGCGTGGCCAGACGGACGTCGGCCACGATGAGCGAGCTGTCGTACGAAGAGCCCTGGAAGGAGATGCCGGCGAGCCGGCGCACGGTGCTGTGCACCCCGTCGCAGCCGACCACGAAGTCGGCGTGCTCGGTGTACGGGCCGTCCGGGCCCTCGACCTCGACCTCGACGCCGTGCTCGTGCTGGCGCAGCCCGGTCACGGTCGAGCCGCGCTCGATGACGGCGCCGGAGTCCAGGGCCCAGGCGGCCAGCTGTTCCTCGGTGCGGCTCTGCGGGATGACGAGCATGTACGGGAAGGGGCTCTGGACGTGTCGGTAATCGAGCCAGCGCTTGCCGTCGCCGAGTGCGGCGTGCGCCCACGGCAGGCCTTGGGCCACGAACGAGTCGGCCCGCCCGCGCAGATCGAGGAGCTCGAGGGTACGGGGCAGCAGCCCGAAGGCCCTGGAGTGGGGCGAGGGGCTGGTGCGCTTGTCGAGTACACGGCAGGAAATCCCGGCCGTGGCGAGCTCGGCGGCGAGGGCGAGACCGGTCGGCCCCGCGCCGACGATCAGCACGGACGGGGAAGTGGGCATGGAATTCTCCTTGGTCCAACTCGTACGGGCGCGGATGCGGGCGGCGGCGGCCGGGTCAGCCGTTGCGGACCGCGTGGGTCACGACGAACGTGCCGGGCACGGTCTGCAGCCGTACGGGCGTGAGCCCGGCCCTGCGGACCAGGGCGCGCATCCCGTCGACGTCGTAGAGGCGGGGCAGCCGCCCCATCACCTTGAGCAGCAGGCCGAGCAGCAGCCCGGGCGGGGCGTGCTCGGCGATCAGTACGCAGCCGCCGGGGCGCAGTACCCGGTGCACCTCGCGCAGCCCCGCCACGGCGTCCGACCAGTGGCCGAAGGCGGTGGTGCTGAGGACCAGGTCGATGCTGGCGTCCGGCAGCGGCAGTTGTTCCGCGTGGCCGACCGTGAGTTCCGCTCCGGGCAGCCGCTTGCCGGCGATCTCCACCATGCGGTCGGCCGGATCGATGCCGTGCAGGCGCGCCCCGGGCCACCGGGACGCCGCCTCGTGCAGGAGCTTTCCGGTGCCGCAGCCGATGTCGAGCACGGTTTCGGGCCGCACGCCCGCTTCGACGGCCCAGTCGAGTACGACCTGGTGCGCCGTCTCGCAGTCCTTGCCGAACTTGGCGTCGTAGCGCGGGGCGATCCGGTTGAAGGTCTGCACGTGGCCGGGATCTGCCATGGTCCGCTCCAGCTCTCGGGTGCCGATGGGTGGCCCAGGCTAGGGCCGCCCGGAGGCGGCCGGGCCGGCGGGAACAGGTCGTTGAAAGGATCCCGGGCGAGCGGGGCGGCAGCCCGGGAATCCGCTCCGCGTCTCTGCCGTCCGGGGTCGTCAGAGCAGCTCGGCCCAGGCCCGGGCGCGTTCCTCGTTGTCGCTCCGGGCAGCCTCGGCGATCTGTTCCAGGGTCGCCCAGTCGATGTGCGCCGGGGCGGTCAGGTTCCGGCTCTCCAGGAACCGGGCCGTGTCGCGTTCGATCTTCTCCATGACCCCCGTCCAGCCCTCGGGCCCGAGGCCGGGACCCGGTATGACCTGGTGCGGGCTGAAGGACCAGCCGGCCGCGTGGGCGGCCAGCTCGCCGCGGACGGCCAGGGACTGGAGGGAGCCGAACTCCTCGTCGTGGCTGTGCCACAGCAGCCAGGCGGGCCCCGCGACGGCCGGTGTGCCGTCGGGCAGCGAGACCAGCATGAGGCCGGAGTCCCGGTCGTGCCGGGGCCGGCAGCGCAGGCTGAAGGGAAAGCCGTCGGTGTCGCGGAAGGAGAGCACCGGGCTGCTGAAGAGGTGCAGGTAGGTGTCGATGTCCTGCCAGACGCTCATGCCACCCGCTCCAGCCCGGTCGCCCCCATCGCGTCCTTGCGGAAGGCCCAGACCCGTTCCGGGGTCACGGTGATGCGCAAGCGCCAGTAGAAACTCGGGGGGAACTGCTCGCGTACCGCGGGGTCGAGCGTCTCGATCGCTCCGGCGGGCCGTTTGCGGAAGAGCTCGGCCCAGAAATCCTCGAGGCCCCGCACGGTCAGGATCTCCTCGGGGGCCGTGGCCCGCCCCTGGACCAGTACGGCCGGGGCGCTGCCGGGCAGCGCGCTGCCGGTGAAATCGGACATCAGCAGGCAGACGCGGTCGTCGCGGTTGATGTGTTCCACCTTGCGGGCCACCGAGATGCTGGAGCTGAGGACGAACTCGTTCTCCTCCGGCTTCCAGAGGAACGCCATGGGCCAGGTCACTGGTCGGCCGGCCTTGGACAAGGTGGAGAATTCGCAGGCACGTACACGGCGCAGAACGTGGTTCACGTCGCCGGAAATAGTGGCTGGCATGCTTCCTCGAAAGTGTTTGTCGATCCGGTCCGATGAGGTCGGGGACATGGCTACCAGCCACCTGCGGGCCCGTCAACGCATTGCACTCGGGCCCGGGTGGACCCTTTCGGAAATGACTCAAAGCCATTGAAAGATCCTGGAAAGGAATACGGCCGGCGGGTGAGCCCGGTGCTAGAGAAAGGGCATGACATCGACTCCCGCCCCGAGCTATCCCTTCCCTGCCGAACACCTCGACGAAGCCCCCGAGCTGAGCAGACTGCGCCAGGAGGAGCCCGTCTCCAAAGTGACCATGCCCTACGGCGGCGAGGCCTGGCTGGTGACGCGCATGACGGACGTGAAGGAGGTGCTCTCCGACCCGAGGTTCAGCCGTCAGCTGCAGACCGAAGCGGACCGCCCGCGGTTCTTCCCCGAACCGGTGGTCGAGGGCATAGGCATCATGGACCCGCCGGAGCAGACGCGGCTGCGCAAGCTGGTCGCCAAGGCGTTCACGGCCCGCCGGGTCCAGGAGTTCGAACCGCGGGTGCAGGCGATCGTCGACGAACTGCTCGACGCGATGGAGGCCAAGGGTGCCCCGGCCGATGTCTTCACCGACTTCTCCTGGCCACTGCCCGGCATCTCGATCTGCGAGTTCATGGGGGTCCCGTACGAGGACCGCGACCGCTTCATGCCGTTCTTCGACTCGGTGGTCTCCACGACGTCCAAGACGCCGGACGAGATCCGCCAGGCCATCGGCGACCTGCACGTGTACTTCAACGAGCTGATCGAGAAGCGTCGGGCCAACCCGACGGACGATCTCTTCACCGCCCTGATCCGGGCGCGCGACGAGGGTGACCGGCTGTCGGAGAAGGAGCTCATCGAGATGAGCTTCGGCCTGCTCGTCGCCGGCATGGAGACCACCGCGTCCCAGCTCGTCAACTTCCTCTACCTGCTGCTGCGCAACCCCGACCAGCTGGAGCTGCTGCGCGCCAAGCCCGAGCTGGTGCCGAACGCGGTCGAGGAGCTGCTGCGCTACGTACCGCTGCTCGCCGTCGACCAGCCCTCGGTCGCGCGCGAGGACGTCACTCTGGGCGGGGTGCTGATCCGGGCCGGCGAGACGGTGGTGCCGTCGATGAACTCCGCGAACCGCGACGCCGAGGTCTTCACGGACCCCCAGCGCATCGACGTCAGCCGGGAGCACAACCCGCACCTGGCCTTCAGCCACGGCGCGCACCACTGCGTGGGCGCCCAGCTGGCGCGGCTCGAACTGGTCACGGCGCTGCGCACCCTGCTGCGGCGCTTCCCCGACCTGCGCCAGGCGGTGCCGGACGGCGAACTGCGGTGGAAGGCCGGGGTCGTGCTGCGCGGCGTCGAGTCGCTGCCGGTGGAGTGGTGACCGGTGGCGGCAGAGAGCGAGTGGAGCGTGCGGGTCGACAGTGAGGCCTGCCTGATGTCGGGACTGTGCATGTCGTTGGCGCCGGACGTCTTCGGGGCGGACGACCACCGCTCGGTGGCGTTGACCGACCGGTCCGCGCCCGACGAGCGGTTGCTGGAGGCAGCCGGGTTCTGCCCGGCCGAGGCCATCACGATCAGGGACCTGGCCACCGGAGAGCCGGTGGAGGGCCTGGACTGAGACGCCGGGCGGGGCGGGCGGCGGAGGGCGGCGGACTTCTCGTCCGCCGCCCTCCGCCGTGTCCGGGTTCAGGTGATCGACTGGGCGAACCGGAAGAACCCCTTGGGGTCGTAAGTCCGCTTGACCGCCACCAGCCGACCGTAGTTGACCCCGTAATAGGCCTGCCGCCAGTCCGCCAGGTCCGGGTCGATGTAGTTCTGGTAGGCCTGACCGGAGGACCAGGGATGGACCCGGGCGTAGCTGCGGTCGATCCACTCCTGGCAGGCGCGCCGCCGGTCCGCCGGCAGCACCTCGCCGTCCGGGACGTCGACGCCGACCGACCAGCCCGCGTAGAACAGGGCGCTGCGGTGGACGTAGGCGGTGGCGGTCGGCGAGACGCGGTTGTGGGCGCCCCCGAGGCCCTGGAGGTCGTAGCTGCGGGCTTCGCCGGCATTGCGGGCGGCGGCGAAGGCCTCCAGGACGGCCTCGATGCCCGCCGCGTCCAGCGGCCTGTCGAAGAAGTTGCCGCGGGCCAGCGCGAACCCGTAGCGGGCGAGCTGTGCCTGCGGGTTGTGGCCGATGCGGTGGCACGCGGCCGGTTCGAGGGTGTCGCAGCCGAACCAGTGGCGCATGCCGAGGCGATAGGTGTCGGTACGCCGTTCGTCGGTCGAGGGGTCCGTGCCCACCGCGGCGACCAGCCGCTCCAGGAGCGGGCCGAGCTCGCCGGGCTGGCCGAGCCACACCCCGGAGACCGTGACGCCGGGGTCCACCCCGGGGTCGTCGCCGTACGTCGAGATGTTGAGCAGCGGCGTCAGGGGGTCCGGGGCGTCGGCGGTCCAACGCTGCCAGGCGGCGAGTACGGCGCGCACGGAGGCCCAGGTCCAGGTGAGGGTGAAGCTCGTCATGTCGGGGGCGGGCACCGGCTCGAAGTCGTACTCGGTGACGATGGCGAAGTTGCCGCCCCCGCCCCCGCGCAGGGCCCAGAAAAGGTCGGGGTGGCTGTGGGCGCTGCTCTCCACGATGCTCCCGTCGGCGAGGACGGCCTGGGCCCGCCGCATCCGGTCGCTCGCGACCCCGTGCATGCGGGTGAGGAAACCGAGGCCGCCGCCCAGCGCGAGACCGCCGATGGCGACGGTGGGGCACCAGCCGGTCGGCACTGCGACGCCGTGGCCGGCGAGCCCTTCCTCCAGGTCGATGAGCTGGCAGCCGGGCCCGATCCGGGCGACCGAACCGGCCAGGCCCACCGTGTTCATGCGGGACAGGTCGATGACCATTCCGGTCGTGGTGGAGTATCCGGCGAAGGAGTGGCCGCCGCTGCGGGCGACGGCCGGTATGCGGTGGCGGGCGGCGAACCGTACGGCTTCGGAGACGTCCTGCGCGGTGGTGCAGCGCACCACCGCTTGCGGCTTGACCGAGTCGAACTGTCGCAGTGCCAGTGTCCGGACGGTGTCGTACTGCGGATCGCCCGGCAGCACCACGGTGCCGTCGATGCCCCGTTGCAGGGCGGCCCACGGCGGCCCTCCTGCCGAAGCGGTGGCGACGGGCAGGAGCAGGCCCGCCGCCGAGGCCGCTCCTGTTCCGAGGAAAGCGCGGCGTTTCATACAGGTCTCCCTTGTCCGGACGGTCTCTCGTTCGGTTCCGACGGCCCAGAGTGTGGTGACGGAGTGTGTGCTGCGCGGCGGAGATGGCAGAAATCCGAAAGCTTTCGGACACGCCGGTGTCGATGGCCGGATTCAGCGGTGGTCCGGCAGCTCGATGATCTCGTTGACCGAGCCGGTGACGCGGTGTGCCTTCGGCGCCGGTCCACCCGGCTCGACGGCGACGGCCCGGACGTGGCCGGCGGGGACGGTCGAGATCCGCACGACCGGGTTGACCTCGGTCCCTGCGGGAAGTACGACGGGCGCGCGCTGCATGATCCGGGCGAGCACCAGCTTGCTCTCCAGGAGGGCGAGGTTGCGCCCGATGCAGTTGTGCTGGCCCAGGCCGAAGGGGAAGTACTCGTGCTGCGCGGGCTGCGCGGTCTCCCAGCGCTCCGGGCGGAATCGCAGCGGTTCGGGAAACGTGGTGGCGTCGCGGTGGGTGACGAAGGAACTGAAGATCGCCATGGCGCCCTCGGGAACCGGGTGGCCGTCGATCGTGGCGCCCTCCTCGGCGTAGCGGACGCCGAACCCGGCCGGCGGCATCAGCCGCACGCTCTCCTTGACGACGTGGTCCAGCACCGGCATGCGCACGAGCGCGTCCGGCCCCGGCGTCGCGTCGCCGACGACCTCGGCCACCTCGGCGCGCAGTTTCTCCCACCACTCCCGGTGCTGGTCGAGCAGGAACAGGGTCCAGAACAGCGAGGAGGCGACGCTGTCGTGGCACAGCGCGGTGTAGGCCTCGCCCAGCAGCTCGTCGTCGGTGAGCTCCTGCTCAGGGGCCGGTTCCCCGTCGGGCACGGTCAGTTTGCTGAGCAGGTCCGGTGCGGCGGCGCCGGAGCGCCGGGCGGCGATCAGCGCGCGCAGGATGTCCTCGATCTCGCCCGCGATCCGGGTCATCCGGCGGAAGGGGGTGCCGGGCAGCGGGGCCTGGACCACCGCGGTCAGCGGGTTCCCGGCGGCCGCGGCCAGCTGGACCATCTTGTCGTTGAGGTGGCGGGCGGACTCCTCGTCCTCGACCCCGGCCATGGTGGCCAGCGAGATCCTCGTGACGAGCCGGGCGAGTTCTTCGTGCAGGTCGACCGAGCGGCCCGGCGTCCACCGGGCGAGCATGTCGTCGGTGAAGCGCACGATGGTGTCGGTGTAGACGGCCACGTGGCGCGGTGAGAAGGCCTGCTGCATGGCCTGGCGGTGCTTGCGGTGGACGGTGCCGTTCAGCCTCAGCAGGCCGCTCGTCAACAGCATCATCGGCGAACCGGGCGGCAGCCGCAGGTGCCGGAAGGAGTCGGAGACGAAGGCCTTGCCGGTCAGTACCTGGCGCGCCTGGTCGGGGCCGAAGGCGAACACCGTGCGGGGGCGGCGGCCGGGCATCGCACACACGTCGCCGTACGTGTCGCGCAGCTCGCGCAGGAACGGCAGCGGACGGCGCAGCAGGCTCAGTCCCGCCGAGAGCCTCCTCATTCCCAGAGGATCAGCCGGACCGGGCAGTCGGCCCGCCGGATTCTGCGCAACAGAACTTCCAGCCACGGTGGTTCTCCTCAGGGAAACGGCACGTATGACGAGTCTTCTTGCTACCGGACGGCGGGCCGCCCCAGGTCCCCGCGGAAAGAATTCCGCAAGAGGATTCCCTCCGGCTTCTTTCCGAGATCCCTCACGGTTCGGAAAGAAACTCCCCCCTCCCGTCGGGCCGCCTTTAACTTCGGGACCGCGGACTCCGGGCAGTGAATCGCCTCTGCGCTCCGCAGGTACCACACGGGGCATGTCATCGGCAGAGGGGCGGGACGAAGATGCGGGCGAGGACGGACCGGGAGACTGCTCTCGATGTCATGCGGGCGGTCTGCGAGGCCGACCCCGGGGCGACCGCGGCCGTCTTCCCCGCCCAGCCGGCGATCGGGCTGCCGCAAGAGGTGCGCTTCACCCGCGAGGAGCTGGACCGCGAGGCCCGGGCGCTCGCCATGAAGCTCCGCCAAGTGGCACACGGCCCCGTACTGCTCCTGATGCAGCCCGGACCGGACTACCTCAAGGCCTTCCTCGCCACCGTCTACGCCGGACTGCCCGCGGCCCCGGTCTACCCCCCCAACCCGGCGGATGTGCGGCGGGATTTCGCCCGGCTCGGCGCGATCCTCGCCAAGCTGCCGGACGCCACCTTGCTGACCGAGCCGGGACTGCTGGAGCCGCTGCGGGAGCTGTTCGCGGAGCGCCTGCCCCACGTGCGGCCCGAGCGGCTGGTGGACACGGGCGTCCCGGCGGGTGCCGGGGACGACTGGCGGGCGCCGTCGGTGCGGCCCGAGGAGCCGCTGTTCATCCAGTTCACCTCCGGCTCGACGGGCTCCCCGCGGGGCGTGCTCGTCTCGCACCGCAACCTGCTCGCCAACGTCGCCGCCATCACCGACCGGTTCGGCCTCGACACCTCCAGCACCGGCGCGCTGTGGCTTCCGCCCTACCACGACATGGGGCTCGTCGGCGGGGTGCTCACCCCCCTCCTCACCGGCTTCCCCATCCACCTGCTGTCACCGCTGTCCTTCGTGTCGGACCCGATGGGCTGGCTGCGGCTGGTCTCCGAGACCGGTGCCACGCACACCGGGGCGCCCAACTTCGGCTATGCGCTCGTCACCCGCCGGGCCCGGGACGAAGACGTCGCCGCCCTCGACCTGAGCGGGCTGCGGGTGGCCTTCTCCGGCGCGGAGCCGGTGGACCCGGCGACGCTGCGGGCGTTCGCGGAGCGATTCGCCCCGGCGGGCCTGAGCCCCGACGTGTTCCTGCCCTGCTACGGCCTCGCCGAGTCCACCCTGATCGTCAGCGGCGGCCGGCCGGGCGCGGGACTGCGTACCCACCGGCTGGACTCCGAAGCCCTCGGCCTGGGCCGGGCGGAACCGGCCCGGGACGGCGCACCGGCCACCGAACTGGTCTCCAGCGGGCCGGTGGTGACCGGCACCGAGGTCCAGATCGTCGACCCGGGCACGGGCCTGCCCGTCGGGCCGGGTGCCGTCGGCGAAGTCCTGGTCGCCTCCGACAGCGTGGCCGAGGGGTACTTCGAGGACCCGGAGGAGACGGCGCGTACGTTCGGCCTGTCCTTGCCCGGCTCGCCGCACAAGTGGATGCGCACCGGCGACATCGGCTTCCGCACCGCGGAGGGTGAACTCGTTCCCGTCGCACGGATCAAGGACGTCATCGTCGTACGCGGCCGCAACGTGCACCCGCAGGACATCGAGCGAACCGTGCAGAACACCGACCCGGGCATCCGCAAGGGCTGCGTCGCGGCCGCGGGCGTACCCGGCCCGGACGGCGGGGAGGAGGTCCTGATCGTGGCCGAGCTGCGGCCCGAGGCCGCGGACGACGCCGCGCAGGCCCGCCGGATCGCGCGCCGGGTACGGGACGCCGTGGCCCGGGAGCATTCGGTTCCGGTGCGCAGCGTGCACCTGATCCGTCCCTCGACCCTGCCCAAGACCTCCAGCGGCAAGGTGCAGCGCTCCGCCGCCCGGCTGGCGCACCTGGACGGTTCCCTGGTCACCGTGGTGTGCGAAACGGCTGACCGTGACCCGGCGACGCCGGCCCCGGTGGCCGCGGTGCCGGGCGGCGGCCCGTCCACGGGCGCGGCGGCCGAGGTACCCGGCGCCCCGTCGGAGGACCTGCTCGTGCGCCTCGCCGCGACGGTCATCGCGCACTTCGGCGGCCACGACGGCACCACGCGCGCCCTGGACTCGCTCGGAGCGGCCCGGCTCGCCGGGGAGGCCTCGCAGGCCTTCAGGGTGGCGCTGCCCGTCACCGGCATCCTGGCCGGCGTCGACGCCGAGGCGCTCGCCGCGCTCATCCGCTCCGCCGGCCCCGTGCCCGGCGGCGGTACCGCCGAACCGGTCGAGTCCCCGGCGAGCACCCGCCAGGAGACCCTGTGCCTGCTCCAGGAACTCGACCCCGCCACTCCCGGACTGGTGCTCGGCATCGCCTTCGCCCTGCCCGCCGAGGCCGATCCGCACGACATGGCCGCCGGCCTGGCCGCGCTCGTGGGCCGCCACCCGGCACTGCGCACCCGCCTGGTGCGCCGTGGCGAGCACTGGACGCGTGTCGTCGACCCGGCGCCCTCCCCGGCCGCCGGCGAGCCCTGGGGCAGGTACTGCACCCTCACCCGGCTGGGCGCCGTCGGGGCGCAGGAACTCGAAGAGGTTCTCGCCGAACGCTGCCGCCGGGTACCGGACCTCGCCGAAGGTCCCCTGTTCCAGGCCGAGTTCGTCCTCACCGACGGGCACGGCGCCCACCTCGTGATCACCGTGCACCACGCGGTCGCCGACCTCTGGTCCATCGGGGTGCTCGCATCCGAGCTCACCCACCTGCTGGCCGCCGACGACCCGCGGACCGGGGCCCTGGCCCTGCCGCCCGCCCCGGTGCCCAGCGGCCAGGTCCCGGACGAACGGCGCCTGGAGCGGGCGTGGGCCTTCTGGCAGCCCCTGCTCGCCGACGGGGTCGAGCCGCTCCAGCTGCCGGCCGCCGACGGCGCCGGGCAGGACCTCCCGGCGGGCCGCGCCCGGCCCGCCATCCGTACACCGCTCACGCTGGACGCCGGGCTCACCGCCGCCCTGAGCGCCCTCGCCAAGGAGTGCGGCAGCACCCTGTACGCGGTACTGCTGGCCGTGCAGTCGCTGACCCTGTCCCGGCTCACCGGCACCGAGCGCGTCCCGGTCGCCGTTCCCCTGCACGGCCGCGGGTCCGCCACCCACCGGGCCGTCGACTACCTCGTCTCCACCGTCACCCTGCCCGTGGACACCTCCGCCGGCACCGTCCGCGACCTGGTGGTCCGGGCGTCGGGAGCGCTGCGCGGCGCGCTGGCCCACCGCACCGTCGGCTACCCGGAGCTGGTCGCGCTGTCGGCCGCCCGCGGCGGACCCGGCGTGCCCGCCCCCGACGCGGCGCTCCTGCTCCAGCAGGACACCCCCGGTGCTCCCCGCGGAGTCGGCGCGGGCCTGCTCGGCGGCGGGGTGCGGCTCGGGGACGTGGAGCTCGGCGTCGCCGTGGTCCCTCCCAGCATCGGTCCCTTCGGGCTCACCACCGTGCTCAGCGAGCACGACGGCACGCTCACCGGGCGGGTCGAGGTCGATCCCGGCCGGTACGCCGGCTGGCTGGCCGGGCAGTTCGCCGACACGTTCCGCGCCGTCGCCCGCTCCCTGGCGGGCGATGCGGACCTTCCGCTCGCCGAGGTGTCCGCCGTGGGCGCCGAGCAGGCCGCACTGCTGCGGCAGTGGTCGCTGCCCGGGGTACCCGAGGACGGCGAGGGCACCCTGCACGAGCTGGTCCTGTCAGCCGCGGCACGCCATCCGCGGCGCACCGCCGTGGTCGCCGAAGACGGCACCCTCGGGTACGGCGAACTCGCCCACCGCTCTGCCGTCGTGGCCGCCGCGCTCGCCGCGCAGGGCGTGGGGCCGGGCCACACCGTCGGCGTGCTGATGCCCCGCGGCCGCGACCTGCCGGCCGTCCTGCTCGGGGTGATGCGCTCGGGAGCGGCCTACCTGCCGCTGGACGCGGCCACCCCGCAGGCCCGGCTGGCCGCCGTGGTGGAGGACGCCGGGTGCCGCCACGTCCTGGTCGGCGCGGTTCCCGTGGACCGGGACCAGTTCTTCCCCGTGCGCGCCCTGGACGTCGACGCGGTGCTCGCGGCGGGCGACGCGGCGCCGGTCGTACCGCAGCCTTCGGTCAGCCCCGACGACCCGGCCTACGTCCTGTTCACCTCCGGCTCGACCGGCCGCCCCAAGGGGGTGGTGATCCCGCACCGCGGCCCGGTGAACCTGGTGCGCTGGGCGGGCTCCGAGTTCGGCGCCGGCGCGCTGGCGCGCACCCTCGCCGTCACGCCCACCACCTTCGACCTGTCCGTCTTCGAGCTGTTCGCCCCCCTGGCCCACGGCTGCGAGGTGCGGCTGCTGGACGGCGTCCTGGACCTGCTGGAGAGCCCGGCGCACGCCGCGGGTGCCACGCTGCTCAACACCGTGCCCTCGGCGGTGGCGAGCCTGCTGGAGCAGGACGCGCTGCCCGACGGCCTGAGCGTGGTCAACGTGGCGGGCGAACCGTTCACCGCCGAGCTGGTCCGGGCCGTGCACCGGCGTCTGCCGGGAGTGCGCATGGTCAACCTGTACGGCCCGAGCGAAACCACCACGTACTCCACGTTCGCCGATCTGGGGGCGGACACCAGCGGCCCGGTCCCCATCGGCCGGCCCGTCGGCGGCACCACCCTCAGCGTCGTCGACGCCGGGCTGCGCCCGCTGCCGCTCGGCGGTACCGGCGAACTCCTCATCGGCGGCGCGGGCGTGGCCCTCGGTTACGCGGGGCGCCCGGGCATGACCGCGGCGCGGTTCCTGCCCGACCCGGACGCTCCGGGCCGAAGGCTCTACCGCACCGGAGACCTGGTCCGCTGGCGGCCCGACGGGCAGCTGGAGTTCATCGGCCGGGCCGACCACCAGGTGAAGGTCCGCGGATTCCGCATCGAGCTGGGCGACGTGGAACGGGCGCTGGGAGCCGTCACGCTCGTCCGCGAGGCCGCCGTACTGGCCCTCGGTCAGGGCACCGCACGCCGGCTGGCCGCGTACGTGGTGCCCGCGCGGCCCCTGGAGGGCGACCCCGGCAGCTGGCTGCGCGGAGTGCGCCGGCGCCTCGCCACGGAGCTGCCCGGCTACATGGTGCCCGCCGAGTTCGCGGTGCTCGACGCGCTGCCCCGCAACCGGCACGGCAAGCTCGACCGCGGCCGGCTCGCGTCCTGCGCCACCCTCCCCCTCGTGACGGGCGACCGGATCGGACCGCGCGACGAGGCCGAACGCCGGATCGCGGGGTGCTGGGCCCAGGTCCTGCCGGTCCGCGAGTTCGGTGTGACCGACGAGTTCCACGACTTCGGCGGCCACTCCCTGATGCTCAGCAAGCTCGCCCACGTGATCGGCCGGGAGTTCTCGGTGCAGGTCCCGCTGACCGCCCTGCGCACGCACACGACGGTGGCCGAACAGGCCCTGTACCTGACGGAACTGACCAGGGCCGCGCCTGCGGACGCCTCCGGTCCGCGCTCGGTACGCCGGCTGGACCGCAGCAGGTACACCGCGGCCGGGAACGGCCGGACCTCCTGATGGGCCGGCCCCGCCCGGGACGCCCGACGCCCGCCCGACGAAACGCTTTGGAGTACCCGTGAGCGACCGGATCCCGCCCGACGCCCATCTCTTCCCCGCCTCCCCCGGCCAGGAACGGCTGTGGTTCCTGGACCGGATGAACGAGACGGCCGGCAAGGCGTACGGCCTCGCCGTCCGCATGGACCTGCGCGGCGCCCTGGAGCGCACTTCGCTGCAGTCCGCGCTCAACGCCACCGTGGAGCGCCACGAGGCGCTGCGCACCGGTCTGCGCAGCATCGACGGCACCCTCACCCAGGTCGTCGTGCCGGGCGTCACCGTCCCGCTGCCCGTCGTGGACCTGAGCGGCCGCGGCCTGGAGGTGGACGAGCTGGAGCGCGAGGTGAGCCGGCTGGTGCGCCAGGAGGCGCAGCGCGGCTGGAACCTGGCGCAGCCGCCGCTGCTGCGCGGGCTGCTGATCGCCCTCGCCGAGGACCACCACGTCCTGCTGCTGTGCGTGCACCACGCCGTCTGCGACGGCCTGTCCCTCCAGGTCGTCCTGCGCGAACTGCTGGAGCACTACACGGGCGGCAGTCGTCCGGGCGGCGAGGAACCCCTGCAGTTCGCCGACTACGTGGTGTGGAACAGCGGCGGCGAGGACGGGCCGGACGCCCAGTGGTCCGCGCGGCGCGAGGCCGCCCGGGACCACTGGAGCCGGGAACTCGCCGGCGCCCCGCTGGTCCTGGACCTGCCCACCGACCGGCGCCGGCCGCCGCTGCAGTCCTACGCCGGCAGCCGGGTCCCCGTACAGCTGGAGACGGCTCTCGCGGACCGGCTGCGCGACTGGTCCGCCGAGCGCGGGGTGACGCCGTTCACCACCCTCCTCGCCGCGTACGTCGTCGTACTCGCCCGCAACGGCGGCGCCGACGACCTGCTGGTCGGCCTGCCGGTCGCCAACCGCTCCCACACGGACTTCGCCGGGACGGTCGGGTACCTCGCCAACACCTGTCCGCTGCGGGCCGACCTGCGCGCCGAGCCGACCCTCGAAGAGCTGGTCGGGCAGTTGTACGACCGGCTCACGGGGGTCCTGGAGCATTCGGACGTGCCGTTCGGTGAGCTGGTGGAGATGCTGGCGCCCCCTCGGATGCCCGAGCGCAACCCCGTCTTCCAGGTGTTGTTCGGTCTCCAGCAGGACGTCAGGCGCAGCTGGGACCTTCCGGGTCTGCGCGTCGACGTCGAGGACGTGGACTGCGGCAACGCCCGGGTCGACCTGTCGCTGTTCCTCTTCGAGGAGGCCGGCGGGGCGATCGACGGCTTCCTGGAGTACGCCTCGGCCCTCTTCGACCGCTCCACCGCCGAACGCTTCGCCGACCAGCTGCACGCCGTGCTCCGGCAGATCCTGCGGGACCCGGGCGTCGCGGTCTCAGCCGTCGACCTGACCGGCAACGCCACCGGCACCGTCGTCGACCCCTTCCTCGACGGCGGTCCGCTGGAGCAGCCGTGGCCGCTGGTGTGGCCGCGGATCAGGGACCTCGCGGTGAGCCGGCCGCACGCCGAGGCCGTCCGCGACGACGGGGACCACCTGGGCTACGGCGCGCTCGCCGAGCGCGTCGACGCCGCGGCCGCGCGGCTGCGTGCCGCCGGAGCGGGCGCCGGCGACCGGGTCGTCGTCCTCGCCGAGCGCGGCATCCCGGCCGTGGTCGCGATGCTGGCATGCTGGCGGGCCGGCGCGGTGTACGTGCCGGTCGACCCGGCGGCGCCGCCGGCGCGCCGGGAACTGGTCCTGGAGCAGGCCGCGCCCGCGGTGCTGGTCTGCGAGGATCCGGACCGGCCCGGTCCCGCGTACCGGGTCCGTGCCGTGGCGATCAGCGCCCTCACGGCGCCGGCGGACGGCGCGGTCGCCGCGCCGGCGCAGGCCGCGACGCAGCCGCACGATCCCGCGTACCTGATGTTCACCTCGGGCTCGACCGGCCGTCCCAAGGGGGTGGCCGTCAGCCACGCCTCGCTCGCCTCGTTCCTGCACGCCCTGACCGGACGTCTGGGGCTGGGCCCGGACGACCGGCTGCTGGCCCTGACCACGACGGCGTTCGACATCTCGCTGCTCGAACTCCTCGGGCCGCTCGTGACGGGCGGCGCGGTCGTCGTGGCGCCCTCGTCCGCGCAGCGCGGCGCCGCCGACCTCGCCGCCCGCCTCAGCGCGCCGGGCCTCACCGTCGCCCAGGCCACCCCGGCCGTGTGGCGCATGGCGATGTCGGCGGGCTGGCGGCCCCGCGAAGGGTTCAGGGTGCTGTGCGGCGGCGAGGCGCTGCCCCCGGACCTGGCCGACCTGCTGGCGGGAACCGCTGCCGAAGTGCACAACCTGTACGGGCCGACGGAGACCACCATCTGGTCCCTCGCCGCCACGGTCCGTCCGGGCGCCCCCCTGACCATCGGCCGTCCGATCCCGGGCACCCGTGCCCTGGTGGCCGACCGGAACCTGCGGCCGGTGCCGCCGGGGGTCTGCGGTGAGCTGCTCATCGGCGGCCCCGGAGTGGCGCTCGGCTACCTCGGCGACCCGGCGCGCACGGCGGCGCGGTTCGTGCCCGACCCATACCGGCTGGGCGAACGGCTCTACCGCACCGGTGACGTCGTACGCCTGCGTCCCGACGGGCTGATCGAGTTCGTGGGCCGTGCCGACGAGCAGGTCAAGGTCCGCGGGCACCGCATCGAACTCGGCGACGTGGAGAGCGCGTTGCGCGCCCTGCCCGGAGTGCTGGACGCCGCGGCGACCGTGCTCGACCCGCGCGGCAACGCCCGTATCGCCGGCTACCTCGTCGCCGGCGCGGGAGTCCTGGACACGCCCGGTCAGGCGGCCGCGCTGCGCCAGGCCCTCGCCGAGGTGCTGCCCACGGCGATGCTGCCCTCCGAGCTGTACGCGGTGACCGCGGTCCCCCTCACCCCCAACGGCAAGGTCGACCGCCGGGCACTGCCGGGCACGGGCCGGCGCCTGGAAGGCGCCGACGAGCGGGTCGCGCCCTCCACCGACGCCGAGCGCGCCGTCGCGGCACTGTGGTGCGAACTCCTCAACCTCCCCGAAGTCGGTGTCCGAGAGGACTTCTTCGGGCTCGGCGGCCACTCGCTGCTCGCCGCCGAACTGCTGCAACGCATCGAGCGCGACCTCGGTGCCCGCGTTCCCGTGGCCGAGTTCTTCATGGAGCCGACCGTAGCCCGGCTCGCCGGAACCGTCGGCCAGCTCCACGGCGGCGGCGCGGACCGGACACCACCCCAAGACCCAGACGGGCGTGCGGAGCAGACCGCAGAGCCCTTGCCCGGGGACCGCTGGGCCGACGAAGACGGCTGGGACTTCCCGGCCGTGCGCCGGTCCGCCCCCGGCTCCGACCCCGTTCCCCTGGAGGTATCGCCGTGACCCGGCACGACGCCACTGAAACGTTCACCGAAGCCCTGCACCGCGTACTCGAAGACCGCGGTGCGGAGTCGGCCACCCCGTTGTCCGTGGAGCAGCGCCGGCTGTGGCTGCTCGGCGGCATAGCCGGCGGCTCCTGGGCCGTCGTCACCGGCCGCTACCGCCTCAAGGGCGCCCCGGACGCGGCCCGGCTCCAGCTGCGGCTGGCCTCCCTGGTCTCCCGCCACGAAGCGCTGCGCAGCGTCTTCGTCGAGGTCGCCGGGCGGCCCGCCCGCCTGGTCCTGCCGTTCGCCGAGATCTCGCTGCGCACGCTGAGCGCGCCCGAGTCCACTGATGCCGCCCGCATCGAGGAGCACGTCCGCCACCTCGCCGAGGAGGACTTCTCCCTCGGCCACGGTCCCCTGCTGCGGGCGCTGTTGCTGCGCTCCGCCGACGGGGACGCCGCCGAGCTGGTCGTCGCCGGTCACCGCCTGGTCCTCGACGAGACCTCCCTGGACCTGCTGGTCGCCGAACTCCTGGGCGACGAGGGCGACCGGGGGAGCGCCACGGGCGAGGCCGGGTCCCTGGAGCAGGCCCTGGGGGCCGAGCGTGAGCGTCTTGCGGAACCCGCCCTCGCGGACGCCGTGACCGGCTGGGCCGCGGAACTGGCCCGCCCCGCCGCCACCGAGATCCCCGGCTACGGCCCGCGCCCGGAGATCAAGGCGAATTCCGCCGCCTCCGTGGTGCTGCCGCTGCCGCTGGCCCTCGCGTCGCGCGCCGCCGAGGTCGCCGACTGGGAAGCCGCGGTCGCGGCCGCCTGGCTCGTGGTCCTCATGCGCTCGCAGGCCACCGGCGCCGCCGTGTGCGGTGTCCGCACCGCACGCCGGGCCGAACTGGGCAACGTCGTCGGGCCGCTCGACGCGCTGCGCCTGGTGCGCGTGGACGACGCGGCCGAGGCGCCGCTGTCGGACCTCCTGTCCGCCGTCGGGCGACAGCTGCGCACCGCGGCCGTGGACGTCCCGCTCGCCCACCTCCTCGAAGTGGCTCCGCCGCGCCGCGACATCGCTCGCACCCCCTACGTGCAGACCGTCGTACGGGCCGTCGACGCGCGCAGGCCGCTGGGCGGCGCCGCAGGCACCGCCTGGCCGGTCGCCGACGCGGCCTCGGGCACCGAGTACGACCTGGAGGTGACGGTCCGGCTCCAGCCGGGCCTGGTCGTCGCGCAGATCGACTACGACGTCCAGCTGTACTCGCAGGAGCGGGTGCGCGCGCTGGGCAACCAGCTCGCGGCGGTCCTCGACGCGATCCTGCCCGGCGGTACCCCGGAGGTGACCGGGGCGGTCGTACCGCTGCTCGACGCCGAGGGCGCCCGCGTCGCCCTGGCGGCGGGGCGCGGTGAGCGCACGGCCCCCGACCCGCGCTCCCTCGTCGATCTGGTCGAGGCGCAGGCCGCCGCCACGCCCGAGGCCGTCGCGCTGCGGCAGGGTGACGCCGAGGTCTCGTACGCACAGCTGTGGTCGGATGCCGTACGACTGGCGGACGAGCTGGCGGCGCGCGGTGTGCGCCCCGGCGACCGGGTCGCGGTGTGGCTGCGCCGCGGGCCTTCGACGGTCACCGCGCTGCTCGCGGTGCTCGCCGCCGGCGCGGCCTTCGTGCCGGTCGACGCGGCCTATCCCGAGGACCGGGTGCGCTACCTGGTGTCCGACTCCCGGCCCTCGCTGGTGCTGTCCGAGAGCTCCGTGCAGCTGCTCGGCGACCTCGGTGTCCCGGTGCTCCTGCTGGACGAGCTGTCCGGTACGGCCGCTCGGGGCGGCGCGTCCCGCCCCGAGCGGGTCCCCGCCGATGCGGCCGCCTACCTCATCTACACCTCGGGTACCACCGGCCGCCCCAAGGGCGTCGTCGTGCGCCACTCCAACGTCGTCAACAACATCACCTGGCGCCAGGCGAACTGGCAGCTGACCGAGGCCGACCGGGTGCTGCACAACTACAGCTTCTGCTTCGACCCCTCCATCTGGGCGACGTTCTGGCCGCTGGCGTCCGGCGCCTCCGTCGTCCTCGCCACCGAGGAGCAGATGAAGGACCCCGGGGAGCTGATCGCGACGCTCCGCAAGCACCAGGTCTCCCTGCTGAGCGGTGTGCCCTCCCTGCTGTCCCTGCTGCTCGATCATCCGGACGCGGGCGCCTGCACCCGCATCCGGCTGGTGCTCAGCGGCGGCGAACCCCTCACCGAAGGCCTGCTGGAGCGCGTCGAGTCGACCTGGTCCTGCGAGATCGCCAACCTCTACGGCCCGACCGAGGCCACCATCGACGCCACCGGTCACCGGGTGCCGCGCGGCGACCGCACGGTACCGGTCCCGATCGGCCGCGCCGTGCACAACACGGCCGTGCATGTCGTCGACGCCGCGCTGCGGCCCGTACCGGAGGGCGTCCCGGGTGAGATCGTCGTCACCGGCGCCGGAGTGGCCCTCGGCTATCACGACCGGCCGGCACTGACCGCGGCCCGCTTCCTGCCCGACCCGTTCGCGGCGGCGGGCGACGGCGCGGGTGGCGCCCTCTACCGCACGGGTGACCTGGGCCGCCGGCTCCCCGACGGCTCCCTGCAGTTCTTCGGCCGTGTCGACGACCAGGTCAAGATCCGCGGTCACCGCATCGAGCTCGCCGAAATCGAGTCGGTGCTCAAGACCCTGGCCGCGGTCCGCGAGGCCGCCGTGGTGGCGCTGGACGCGGGCACGGAGGACGCCCGGCTGGCCGCCGCCCTGGTCCTGGCCACCGGCGCCGACGGTGCGTCGGCGGAGCAGGTCCGTGCCGCACTCGCCGACGAGTTGCCCGGCTACCTGGTCCCCGACCGGTTCGCCGTGCTGGAGGAGCTGCCGCTCACCTCCAACGGCAAGACCGACCGACGCGCCGTCGCCGAACTGCTGGCGTGGCAGCCCGCCGCACCGGCCACCGGCCGGGACGCTTCCGCCGGACCCCGCAACGCGCTGGAGCGTTCCGTCGCCGAGGCCTTCGCCTCCGTGCTGCGCGTCCCGGCCGTCGACATCCACGCCGACTTCTTCGACCTCGGCGGCACCTCCCTGATCCTGGCGAAGCTGGCCTCCCTACTGGGCCGCCGGCACGACGTCGAGATCCCGCTGCACGAGTTCTTCCGTACGCCCACCGTGGCAGGCGTCTCCGAGACCATCGAGGTCTACCGCCGCGAGGGCCTGGCCGGTGTCCTGGGCCGCAAGCACGCCGCGACGCTCGAAGGCGACGGCACCCTGGACCCCTCCATCAGCCCCGAGGGGCTGCCGGAGGCCGACTGGGAGAACCCGCGGCGCGTCTTCCTCACCGGCGCCACCGGCTACCTGGGCCTGCACCTCGTCGAGCAGCTGCTGCGCCGCACCGACGCCGAGGTCGTGGCCCTGTGCCGGGCCCGCGACGAAGAACACGCCCTCGAACGGCTGCGGGAGGGCTTCGCCCTCTACGAGATCGACGTCGAGGACCAGCTGCACCGGGTTTCCGCGGTCGTCGGCGACCTCGCCGAACCACTGCTGGGTCTGACCCAGGAGCAGTGGGACGACTTGGCCGCGACCGTGGACGTGATCTACCACAACGGCGCACTCGTCAACTTCGTCTACCCCTACTCGGCGCTCAAGGCCGCCAACGTGGGCGGGACCCAGCGGGTCATCGAACTGGCCTGCACCACCCGGCTCAAGGCCGTCCACCACGTCTCCACCATCGACACCCTGCTCGCCACGCACATGCCGCGTCCGTTCCTCGAGAACGACGCGCCGCTGCACTCGGCGGTCGGCGTCCCGGCCGGCTACACCGGCAGCAAGTGGGTGGCGGAGAAGGTCGTGGACGAGGCGCGCCGACGCGGCATCCCGGTCACCGTCTTCCGCCCCGGCCTGATCCTCGGCCACACGAAGAACGGCGCCACCCAGACCATCGACTACCTGCTGGTCGCGCTCCGCGGCTTCCTGCCCATGCGCATCCTGCCCGACTACCCCCGCATCTTCGACGTCATCCCGGTCGACTACGTGGCCTCCGCCATCGTGCACATCTCGGGCAAGCGGGAGGCGATCGACGGCTTCTACCACCTCTTCAACCCGGCGCCGGTGCCGTTGCGCACGTTCTGCGACTGGATCAAGGGATACGGCTACGAGTTCGACATCGTGCCCTTCGAGGAGGGCAGGCGCCGCGCCTTGGGCGTCGCCCCGGACCACCTCCTGTATCCGCTCGTGCCGCTCATCAAGGATGCGGAAGCCGAGCCGCACCGGGCCCTCGACCCCAAGTACATGGACGAGGTCCGGCCCGAGCTCGAGTGCGCCGAGACGCTGCGCATGCTGGCCGGCAGCGACATCGTCTGCCCGCCGACCACGGAGGCCGACGCCCACGCCGTCATGGACTACCTCGTGCGCACCGGCTTCATGTCGGCGCCCGCGGACGTCGTCCACGACGTGGCCGACACGGCGGAGGCACGGTGATGGGGGCCGCCGAACACGTCCTCCATCCGGCGGGCCGGCCCGACTACGTGGCCCAGGTGGCCACCGTGCCCTTCCGCCTGGGACGGCCCGAGGAGCTGCCCGGCTCGCTGGACGAGGTGCGCGACGCCGTCGCGGACCGGGCGGCCGAGGCCGTCGTCGGCCTCAGCCGCCCGGGCGCCCGGGCCGGCGTCGGCGCGCTGCTGGCACAGGCCCGGCAGACGCGTGCGGCCCTCGCGCCGACCGGCAGCGGGCCGGTGACCGACGATCCGGCCGAGTCCGAGGCCAACCGGGACAACGACCTCGCCTTCGGCATCGTGCGGACTCGCGGCCCGGTGACCGAGCTGCTCGTGGACGCGGCACTCGCCGCGCTCATCGGGGTGCTGGAGGTCGCCGCGGAGCAGGGCTCCGAGTTGGACGGGATCGCCTGGGAACGCTTCATCGGCGGTTTCGACGGACTGCTCGGCTGGCTCGCCGACCCGTACGGCGCGCCGCAGGCGCGGCCCGTCCCGGCTGCCGGGCCGCCCGGGCCGCCGGGGCCCCAGGACGCGCTGCGCCGCTGGGTGCGCGGACACCACGTCTTCATGGTCTTCGCCCAGGGATGCGCTCTGGCCACGGCCTGCCTGCGTGACAGCGCCGACCGCGGCGACCTGTCCGGGGCCGAGGCCTCGGCGGCCGCGGCGGAGGCACTGATGCGCGGCTGTCAGGGGGCCCTGCTCTACGCGGGCGACGCCAACCGGGAGCAGTACAACGAGCAGATCCGCCCCACCCTCATGCCGCCGGTCGCACCGCCGAAGATGAGCGGCCTGCACTGGCGCGACCACGAGGCGCTGATCGAGGAGCTGGCCCGGTCCCGCGGTGCCTGGGAATGGCTGGCCGCGCAGGGTTCCGAGCGGCCCGCCGCGTTCCGGGCGGCCCTCGGGGAGGCGTACGACTCCCACATCGGGGTGTGCGACCACTTCGTGGGCGACGAGTCGCCGAGCCTGCTGGCCGGCAAGGGCTCCTCGCGCTCCGCCGTCGGCGTCATCGACCAGTTCCGCACGATCCGGCTGCGCTCGCTTCCGGAGCCGTCCGCCACTCCCGAGGGGGACGCCCCGTGATCCGCGGTTCCCACGCCTTGCGCACGGGGCTGGCCCGGTACGGCCCGGCCGCGGCAGCCTGCGCCGCGGCGGCGTACGCCGCCACCTCGCTCACCTCGCCCCGACCGCGCCCGGACAGCGATCCGGAGGACCGGTTCTCCGCCGAACGCGCCATGCGCCACGTCCGGGCGGTGGCGCGCGAGCCCCACCCGGTCGGCTCGCCGGCCGCGGGCCGGGTCCGCGACCACCTGCTCGCCGAGCTCAAGGAGCTGGGATTCGAGACGGAGGTCCAAGAGGCGGTCGCCGGCCATGACCTGGGGCCCACGCCGTACGGGCCCCGGTACTTGACCGGCGGAGTGGTGCGCAACGTCATCGGCCGGCTCCCGGGCTCCGTCCCCGGGCACGCCGTGCTGCTGATGACACATTACGACTCGGTGTCCCAGGGCCCGGGCGCCAGTGACGCGGGCGTCCCGGTGGCCGCTCTCCTGGAGGCGGTCCGGGCGCTGCGGGCCGAGGGCGCGCAGCCGCTCAACGACCTCCTGGTGGTGTTCACCGACGGCGAGGAGGCCGGCCTGCTGGGCGCCCGCGCCTTCTTCGACCGGCACCCGCTGGCCGCGACGGTGGGCGTGGCCTTCAACTTCGAGGCCCGCGGCACCGAAGGCCCGGTGCTGATGTTCGAAGCCGGTCCGGGCAACGGGCCGATGCTGGAGGAGCTGGCCCGTACCGGGGTTCCCGTGTTCGCCAGTTCCCTCTTCGACGCCATCTACCGGCGCATGCCCAATGCCACCGATTTCGCTCTGGTGAAGGAACGGGGGATCCCGGGCCTCAACTTCGCACACATCGGAGGTTTCGCGGCCTACCACGGCCCCCTCGACGACATCGAGCACGTGGATCCGTCCGCGCTCCAGCACCAGGGGGAGCTCGCCCTCGCGCTCGCCCGTCGCCTGGGTTCGGCGGACCTGGCCGAACTGGGCGGTGAGGACACCGTCTTCTTCCCGCTCGGACGGGGGCGCCTCGTGCGCGTCCCGGGCAGGGCCGTCGTGCCGCTGGGCGTCGCGGCCGGACTGCTGTGGGCGGGCGGTCTGGGCCACGCCCTGCGCGGGGGCGGACTGAGCGGCCGCCGGCTGGGCGGTGCCGGCGCCCTGCTGGCGGGCCGGATCGCAGCGGGCGCGGCCGCGGGTACGGCATTCACCGCGGCCATGGGCAAGCTGGCACCGGAGTTCCGCCGGCACGGCGACTTCCACGGGTCGGGCGACATCTACGCCGCAGTGGCGGGGCTGGCCTGCGCCGCGGTGTTCGCCGGCCCCGGCGGCCGTGCCGCGGCCCAGGCCCGTACCGCCTCCGCCACGGTGCCCCTGGCGGCCGCCTCGGTGGCGCTCGCCGCCGGGATGCCGGGCGGCAGCTACCTGACGACCTGGCCGCTGGTCGGCGCGGGCGCCGGCCTGTGGCTGCTGGGCTCCGACGGGCCGGCCGCCTCCGGCGCCGCGCCGGGCCGGGGCCCCTCCGCACGGCACGCGCTGGGCGCGGCGGCCGCGGCCGCTCCGGCCGCCGCGCTGCTCGTCCCGCTGTCGCGCCTGCTCTTCAAGGGGCTCACCCCGCGCCTGGCCGGTACCGCCGTGGTCGCCCTGCAGCTGTGCGGCGAGCTGGCCGCGCCGGCGCTGGCGGAACTGCCGCGCCGGGCCCGGGGCGCCGCTGCGGCGGGCGGGCTGCTCCTGGCGGCCGGGGTGGCCGCGCGGCGCTTCCTCCGGCGGGGCAAGGGCGCCCCGCCGCCCGAGACCCTCAGCTACCTGCTGGATCCGGAACGCGCCGAGGCGCTGTGGATCAGCAGCGACGAGTCCGCCTCCGCCCGCACGCGCGCCTTCCTCGGCGACCAGCCGGCCAAGGGCCGCCTGCCGGAGCACTTCCCCGGCTGGCAGCGGGACTTCCTGCACGCGCCCGCCCCGCAGCTCGACCTCCCGGGCCCCGAGGTGGCCGTGCTGGAGGACGCGGCCGGGGAGGCCGGCCGGCGCCGTCTGGTGCTGCACCTGCGCTCGCCGCGCGGTGCGCGCCAGCTGTCGCTGGCCGTGGTCGGCGGCGGAGTACGCCGCTGGCGCGTCGAGGACGGCGCGTGGTCGGAGCCCGCCCGCTTCGCCGCCGGGGACGACAGCTGGGAGCTGTGGCTGCACGCCGTCCCGGACCCGGGCATCCGGGTCGAACTCGAACTTCCGTCGTCCGATGCCCGGCTCCGGGTCCTCGATCGGGTCGACGGACTGCCGCACCAGCTCGCGGCGGCTCCGGGCACCGATCCTTCCGCCGGGATCCCGGAGCACATCAGCCCGGCGGCCGCCCTCGACGTGGATACCTGGGGCAACGCCTCACTCGTCGTACGGACGGTGCACCTTCCGGTCCAGGAGGGGCCGGCATGACTACGAAAGGAGTGACCGGGTTGGCCACTTTCCTGGGCGAGGACGACTCCGTCGCCTGCGCCGTCGTCGCCAACGACGCCGGCGCGTACTCGATCTGGCCGGCGGACCGCCGCATTCCAGACGGCTGGCGACCGGCCGGTTTCACCGGCCCGCGCAGCGCATGCCTCGAACACATCGAGACGGTATGGGCCGGTCCCGCACCCGCCCCCGCCGCCTGATACCGACCCTTCACACAAGGAGAAACACCACCATGACCGTCACCCTCGACAACACCTCCGCGACCCAGTCCCCCGTCGGTGGTCCTCCGACCGGCAAGGCTCCGCTGGACATGGACGGGCTCGCCTGGATCCTCTTCGGCGCCTCCGCCTTCCAGTACCTGAACGCGGCCTGCGAGCTGAACCTCTTCGAGCTGCTGGAGCAGAAGCCGGGTCTGACCAAGGCGCAGATCGGCGCCGAGCTCGGCCTGGCCGACCGCGCCAACGACATCCTGCTGCTGGGTGTCACCGCGACCGGCATGCTCACCGTCGAGGACGGCCGCTACCAGCTCGCCACCGTCCTGGCCGAGCTCCTCAAGACGGACGACTGGCAGCGCTTCAAGGACACCGTCGGCTTCGAGCAGTACGTCTGCTACGAGGGCCAGATCGACTTCACCGAGTCGCTGCGCGCCAACAGCAACGTCGGCCTGCGCCGGGTCCGCGGCTCCGGCCGTGACCTGTACCACCGCCTGCACGAGAACCCGCAGATGGAGCAGGCCTTCTACAAGTACATGCGGTCCTGGTCGGAGCTGGCCAACCAGCACCTGGTCGAGGTCCTGGACCTGTCCGGCACCTCCAAGCTGCTCGACTGCGGCGGCGGCGACGCCGTCAACTCGATCGCGCTGGCCCAGGCCAACCCGCACATCGAGGCCGGCATCCTGGAGATCCCGCCGACCGCCCCGCTGACCGAGAAGAAGATCGCTGAGGCCGGCCTCAGCGACCGCATCACGGTCAAGCCGGGCGACATGCACGCGGACGAGTTCCCCACCGGCTACGACACGGTGATGTTCGCCCACCAGCTCGTCATCTGGACGCCGGAGGAGAACACCGCGCTGCTGCGCAAGGCGTACCACGCCCTGCCCGAAGGCGGTCGGGTGATCATCTTCAACTCGATGTCCAACGACGCGGGTGACGGCCCGGTCGTGGCGGCTCTCGACAGCGTCTACTTCGCCGCGCTGCCGGCCGAGGGCGGGATGATCTACCCCTGGGCCACCTACGAGGAGTCCCTCACCAAGGCCGGTTTCGACCCGCAGTCCTTCCAGCGGATCGAGTTCCCGGGTTGGACCCCCCACGGCGTCATCATCGCCACCAAGTAACCAACGGCCCGTGCGGCGGCCCGGTCGCGCCCCGAGGGCGGGGCCGGGCCGCTGCGCGGGCCGCCGTCATGCGGCACCGCGGAGGACCTGATGCTGATCACCCCGGACGAAGACAAGGTGAGGATCGTCCGCTGGCCGCTGGAGACGGCGAAGCGGGAGAAGTGCAGGGAACTGGGAGCCCTGCGGATCCTCCTCGTGGAGAACGGCGCGACGCCACCGCTGACCGCGGACCTGCGGGAGGACTGGGTCAGGGTCCCGGTCAGCAGGGCGGACCTCGCGGCACGGGTCACGGCGCTGCGCGTCAAGGCCAGGACGTACCGCGTCCCGACCCTCGACGTGGACGGGGTTCTCGGCTTCGACGGCGACTCGGTCGTGCTCTCCCCCACGGAGATCGCGATCGTCGCCGAACTCGTGCGCAACTACGGCTCGCTGGTCGCCAGGGAAGCGCTCGCCCACCTTACGGGCGCTCCGCGGGCCAACAGCCGCAACGCCCTCGACCTGCACATGATGCGGATACGCAGGCGTATCGCCCCGCTCGGGCTGGGCATCAGCACGGCGTGGGGGCGCGGCTACCTGCTCCAGGAGCTGACGCCGGGCATGCAGGGTGAGGGCGGAGCGGCCGGCGGCGCGAAAACGACGAGCGGGGCGCTCGCCGCCGGTTGACGGTCCACGCCCCGCTCACCACTCGTGCCCTCGCCCGGCCGGCCTCACACCGGTTCGGCCAGCGGTTCCGGCACCGCCCGGGCCCGTCCGACGACGGGCCACTGACGGCTCTCCAGCCAGTCCGTCAGCGCGGACGTCACCCCCGCGTCGACCAGGAGCACGGCGAGGCCGGTGGGAGAGTGCGGCGAGTCCTCGATCCACAGGTCCTCGACGTTCACGTTCAAGTCGCTCACATCCGCCAGCAGCCGGGCGAGTTCGCCCCCGCGGTCCGTGAGGCGCACCTGCAGCCGGTCGTACGCGCGCCCCGCCGATCCGTACTTCTGGGGGATCAGCAGCTGCCCGGACCTGCCCTCCTCCAGCAGTCGGCGCAGCAACTCGCGGTAGGCAGGGGCGTCTTCGCCCCCGCGGACCTCGGCCAGTGCGCTGAGGGCACGGCGGGTCACCTCCAGGTCGTGCTGGAGACCCTCCAGTGCTGCCAGCACCGCGGAGGCGTTGGACCCGAGGATGTCGGTCCACAGCGCGGGGTCGCCGGCCGCGATCCGGGTGAAGTCACGCAGTCCGGAGCCGGACAGCCCCAGCGCGCGCTGGTCGTAGGACCGCAGCATCCGGGCCATCAGGCTGCTGACCAGGTGCGGCAGGTGGGAGGTCATCGCGATGGCCCGGTCGTGCGCCTCGGCATTCATCGTGACCGCGTCCGCCCCGCACAGGCCGACCAGCCGGCGGGCGGTGGCGGTGGTCGCGCGCGAGGTGTCGGTGCTCGGGGTGAGGATCCACGGCTTGGCCCGGAACAGGTCACCGCGGGCGGCGCCGGGGCCCGGGTGCTCGCGGCCGGCGATGGGATGCCCGCCGACGAAGCGGGAGGCGTCCCAGTCGGCGCCGGGCCCGGCGGGCAGCGACGCCTTGACGCTGGCGACGTCGGTGTAGTGGCGGGCGATCCGCCTGCGCTGGGCGTCGGCCAGGATGGCGTTCACGCTGTGCGGGGGAACCGCGATGACCGCCAGGTCCGCCGGGCGTTCGGGGGCGAGCGCGGTGCCCGCCCCCATCGCCTCGGCGATCTGCACCGATTCCGCATGGACGTCCTGGAGGTGGACCCGGACACCGTTCTGGGTGAGTGCCAGGCCGATGGAGGTCCCGATCAGCCCGGTGCCGATCACTACGACGGTGTCCAGCGGATCTGTCGCGTCCGTGCGTTCGATGGTGATCACCCTGTCGTCACTTCGTTCCGAACCCGCTCAGTGTTGCGGGACTGCTCAGTAGCGGTAGTGGTCGGGCTTGTACGGGCCCTCGACCTTGACGCCGATGTACGCGGCCTGCTCCGGGCGCAGGGTGGTGAGCTTGACGCCCA
>NZ_JBVHQF010000014.1:66194-223533 GCF_055567555.1 Streptomyces sp. NPDC026522 | reverse complement strand
GCTGTTGAGTTCTCAAGGAACGGACGCTTCCTTTGTACTCACCCTCGCGGGTTTTCCTCCGGGCGCTTCCTTTGTTCTTCTTTTCGTTCTTGCGTTTCCGACTCTATCAGACTCTTTCGCGTCCGATTCCCGGTCGAAGCGGGGTTCGCTTTCCAGTTCTTCGCTTTTCGCGTTTCCCTTTCCGGCGAGTCCAACCTTACCAGACCATTTCCGCGCCGTTTCCAGCACCGGATTTGAATTCTGTGGCCGTTGGCGGGCCATTCCCTTTCGGGTGGATCCAGACTTTATCAGGTCTCCCCGGGTCCGGTTCCCATCCTCCCCGCGGGCGCGGTCCGGGCACACGTGTGTGTCGGGGGCCGTGCGAGGTGGAGACGTAAACGTACTGGAGCGGGCCCCCTCGGTGCAAATCGAGGGGAGCCCGCTCCAGTTCGGGTCGCTACCGCGAGGCTCAGACCTCTACGACGACGGGGAGGATCATCGGGCGGCGGCGGTAGCCGTCCGAGACCCACTTGCCCATCGTGCGGCGGATGAGCTGCTGGATCTGGTGCGGTTCGGCCACGCCGTCGGCGGCGGCGCGGGCGATGGCTTCCTCGATCTTGAGGCTGACCGAGCCGAACGCGCCGTCGTCGATGCCCGAGCCGCGGGCCTGGATGTTCGGCCCGCTCACGACCTTGCCCGTGGTGCTGTCGACCACGACGTAGACCGAGATGATGCCCTCGTCACCGAGGATGCGGCGGTCCTTGAGGGACGCCTCCGTGACATCGCCGACCGACAGGCCGTCGACGTACACGTAGCCGGCCTGGACCTTGCCGGAGATCCGGGCCTTGCCGTCGATCAGGTCGACGACCACACCGTCCTCGGCGATCACGATGCGGTCCTTCGGGACGCCCGTGAGGGCGCCCAGCTCGGCGTTGGCGCGCAGGTGGCGCCATTCGCCGTGGACCGGCATCAGGTTCCGCGGCTTGCAGATGTTGTAGAAGTACAGCAGCTCGCCGGCGGAGGCGTGGCCGGAGACGTGCACCTTGGCGTTGCCCTTGTGCACGACGTTGGCGCCCCACCGGGTCAGGCCGTTGATCACGCGGTAGACCGCGTTCTCGTTGCCCGGGATCAGGGACGACGCCAGGATCACGGTGTCGCCGGGGACGATCCGGATCTGGTGGTCGCGGTTGGCCATCCGGGACAGGGCGGCCATCGGCTCGCCCTGGGAGCCGGTGCAGACCAGGACGACCTCGTGGGCCGGCAGGTCGTCGAGGGTCTTCACGTCCACGACGAGGCCGGCCGGGACCCGCAGGTAGCCCAGGTCACGGGCGATGCCCATGTTGCGGACCATCGAGCGGCCGACGAAGGCGACCCTGCGGCCGTACTCGTGGGCGGCGTCGAGGATCTGCTGGA
This sequence comes from Streptomyces sp. NPDC026522, assembly GCF_055567555.1. Lineage (NCBI taxonomy): Bacteria > Bacillati > Actinomycetota > Actinomycetes > Kitasatosporales > Streptomycetaceae > Streptomyces > Streptomyces sp. NPDC026522. The sequence goes on along the minus strand of NZ_JBVHQF010000014.1, from coordinate 222,141 downwards.
TGCGGTGCACGTGGCTGGCGAAGCTGGCCACGATGATCCGGTTGTGGGCGTTGGCGAACACCGTGCGCAGGACGTTGGAGATCTCCCGCTCCGGCGGCACGAAGCCCGGGACCTCGGCGTTCGTCGAGTCGGAGAGCAGCAGGTCGATGCCCTCTTCGCTCAGCCGCGCGAACGCGTGCAGGTCGGTGAGGCGGTTGTCCAGCGGGAGCTGGTCCATCTTGAAGTCGCCGGTGGCCACGACCAGGCCGGCGGGGGTCCGGATGGCCACGGCCAGGGCGTCCGGGATGGAGTGGTTGACGGCGATGAACTCGCAGTCGAAGGGGCCGAGGGCCTCCCGCTCGCCTTCCTTCACCTCAAGGGTGTAGGGGCGGATCCGGTGCTCCTGGAGCTTCGCCTCGATGAGGGCCAGCGTCAGCTTGGAGCCGATCAGCGGGATGTCCGGCTTCTCCCGGAGGAGGTAGGGGACGGCGCCGATGTGGTCCTCGTGGCCGTGCGTGAGGACGATGCCCTCGATGTCGTCGAGGCGGTCCCGGATGGACGAGAAGTCCGGAAGGATCAGGTCGATGCCCGGCTGCTCCTCCTCGGGGAAGAGAACGCCGCAGTCGACGATCAGCAGGCGGCCGTCGAACTCGAAGACGGTCATGTTGCGGCCGATCTCACCGAGACCGCCCAGGGGGGTGACCCGGAGGCCGCCCTTGGGAAGCTTCGGGGGCGGGCCGAGTTCAGGATGCGGATGGCTCAAAAGTCTCTCCTCACCACGCACGCCACGTACCTCGGAAGGCACGTGGCGCGCATGTCATTCGTGCACTTGCTTTTGTCTGTTGTGGTCTTGCTTGTTCAGTTGTGCTTGTTCAGTTGTGAAGTCTGTTGTCAGAGCTGTACCCCGCCGGCGGCAAGATCGATCTTGAGCTGCGCCGTCTCTTCGGCGGTCAACTCGACCAGCGGGAGCCGCAGCGGGCCCGCGGGCAGGCCCTGGAGGTTCAGCGCGCCCTTGGTGGTGATCACACCCTGGGTGCGGAACATGCCGGTGAACACCGGGAGCAGCTTCTGGTGGATCTCGGCGGCCTTCTGGACGTCGCCGCCCAGGTGGGCTTCGAGCAGCGCGCGCAGCTCGGGGGTGACCACGTGGCCGACCACGGAGACGAAGCCGACCGCGCCGACCGACAGGAGCGGCAGGTTCAGCATGTCGTCACCGGAGTACCAGGCCAGGCCGCTCTGCGCGATGGCCCAGCTGGCGCGGCCGAGGTCGCCCTTGGCGTCCTTGTTGGCAACGATACGGGGGTGCTCGGCCAGCCGTACGAGGGTTTCGGTGTTGATCGGGACGCCGCTGCGGCCGGGGATGTCGTAGAGCATGACCGGCAGCTCGGTGGCGTCCGCGATCGCCGTGAAGTGCCGGTAGAGCCCTTCCTGCGGCGGCTTGCTGTAGTACGGGGTGACCGCGAGCAGGCCGTGGGCGCCGGTGCGCTCGGCCTGGCGGGCCAGCTCCAGGGTGTGCCGGGTGTCGTTGGTGCCGATGCCGGCGACCACGTGGGCGCGGTCCCCGACCGCTTCGAGTACGGCTCGTACGAGGTCGTTTTTCTCCGCGTCGGTGGTGGTCGGCGACTCACCGGTGGTGCCGTTGATGATCAGGCCGTCGTTGCCTGCGTCCACCAGGTGGACGGCGAGCCGCTGCGCGCCGTCGAGGTCGAGTGCGCCATCCGCCGTGAACGGCGTGATCATGGCGGTGAGGACCCGCCCGAAGGGGGTCTGCGGAGTCGAGATCGGAGCCATGGGTAACACGCTACTCGCTGCCACGCTCACGGTATCCCCTCGGGGGACGTCAACGAGGTGTGGCTCCCCCATATGACTGCGGAGGGTGACCGCCGGGTTGTTGGAGCCCGGCACTGCCTGCTCGGGGGTTCAAGCAGTGCCGGGTCCGTTTGATCAGCCTAGATGAACTTTCCGAAACGCCGCAATACGGACACTTGGGACTTGGCTTCGGACATCCGTGCGCGACCGGCTGTTTCCGGCCTTACGGCGCCACGCGGCCGTTGGCGTTGAAGGCGGCGTACGTGAGCGGCATCAGGCCGGCCCAGTGCCGCTCCATCTTCTCGCCGACCATCTCGATCTCCCGCTGCGGGAAGGACGGCGTGGCCGCCAGCTCGTGCTGCGTGCGCAGGCCGAGGAAGTGCATGAGCGAGCGCGCGTTGCAGGTGGCGTACATCGAGGAGAAAAGACCGACCGGCAGGACCGAACGGGCAACCTCGCGGGCCACGCCGGCCGCCAGCATCTCCTGGTACGCCTCGTAGGCCTGGCGGTACGAGTCCTCCATGACGCGGCCGGTGAGCTCCTGCTGCGCCTCGGTGCCCTCGACGAACACGTACTTGCCGGGCCGGCCCTGCTGGACGAGCTTGCGCTCGCCGTCGGGGACGTAGAAGACCGGCTGGAGCTCCCGGTAGCGGCCCGATTCCTCGTTGTAGGACCAGCCGACGCGGTGGCGCATGAACTCGCGGAACACGAAGATCGGGGCGCTGATGAAGAACGTCATCGAGTTGTGCTCGAAGGGGCTGCCGTGGCGGTCGCGCATCAGGTAGTTGATCAGGCCCTTGGAGCGCTCCGGATCCTTCTGCAGCTCCTCCAGCGACTGCTCGCCGGCCGTGGAGACACGGGCGGCCCACAGGACGTCCGAGTCGGCGGCGGAGTGCTTGACCAGCTCCACCGTCACATCACTGCGGAAGCCGGGTTTCAGGGCTGAAGCGGCGGTATCGCTCACTGGGGTCCTTCCAAACGTGTCGCACCTGGGGCGCGCCCACTCTACGGCGCCCGGCGGGGGTCCCCTCGCAGGCCCGGGCGTCGGCGGACCGCGTCCGGGCAGCTGACGGCCCGGCGAAAGAACGGGACCGATGTCCCGAAACCGGGCACCTAACGGGGCGTTCACGCGTCCTACTGGGAGAAGCACCGCCCACGGCCCCCGGGGCCCCGACCACAAGGAGAACCGCTTCCATGTTCCTCCGGCGCGAACCCGTCCCCTTCACCTTCGTCGCCGAGGCCGAGCGTTTCCGCAGTAACGTCACTCCGCCGCCGCACGAGAGTCTGAGCAAGACTCAGCTCGCCGCCCGTACGCTGGTCGGACTGACCGTGGTGGCCGGGCTCGTCGGCTCGCTGCTCTTCGGCATGCCGGCACTGCAGCCGCACCAGGCGCCCGAGAAGTCACAGCAGTCGGAGGCCTCCGAGGGGCGGTAGCCTCACGGGCACAGCCCAACCGAACGTGCATGTGAGTGAGGTCCAGCCGTGCCCCTGCCCTTCTTGACGGCCGACGGCGTAGCCGACGAGCACGAAGACGAAGCCCTCCCCCACGACGACCACGACCGATGGCGGCGGCCCTACCGGCCCGGCCCCTGCCGGGTGGCGATCGCGGCGCTGCTGCTCCTGCTGACCGCCTTCATGCTGCTGGCCACGATGATCATCGCCTTCGCCGGGGCGTGGGGCGGCGCCGTCGGCTGCCTGGCCGCCGCGCTCGCGGTGCTGGGCGCGACGCTGCGCCTGCTGCGCACCGGCGTCTGGGTGAGCCGTACGGGCCTGCGCCACGTGGCGTTCTTCCGGACGCGCTCGATCCCGTGGGACACCATCGACGGGATCCGCACGGTGCAGCAGCCGGTGCGCTGGCTCGGACTGCCGAGGACGGTGCAGGGCCAGGCGCTGACCGTTTCCGGGCAGGGCGGTGCGGCGCTGCCGGTGCTGCTGACCGACCACAACGCCGACTTCCTGGCGCGCGGCGAGGCCTTCGAGCGGGCCGCCGACGTGGTGGGGGCCTGGGTGGACGAGTACCGGGCCGTGCCCGCCTGAGGCAGGCCGGGCAGCGGCCGGAGCCCGTCCAGGACCGGAGCCCGTACAGGAGCGGTTCAGGCCTGTACGGGCTCCGCGTCGTGCAGGGCGATCGCCCGCTGCATGGCCTTGCGGGCCCGCGGGGTGTCGCGGGCGTCGTGGTAGGCGACGGCGAGGCGGAACCAGCTGCGCCAGTCGCCCGGCGCGTCCTCCGTCTCGGCCTTGCGGCGCGCGAAGACCTCGTCGGCGGAGTCCCGCAGGATCCGGCCGTACTGGTCCCGCTCCAGCTCGTCCACGGGCAGGGCGCCCTCGGCCTCCAGCTCGGCGGCGAGCTGGTTGGCCTTGGTGACGAACCGGGTGTTCATCCAGAGGAACCAGATCCCGATGACGGGCAGGACCAGGACGGCCACCCCGAAGGTCACGGTCAGCCAGGTGCCCTGCTGGATCAGCAGCAGGCCCCGGCTGCCGACCAGGACGAAGTAGACGACCAGGACCGCGGCCGTGAGGAAGTACGTGATCTTCGCGCGCATGGGTACTACTGCCTGCTCATCAGCCGAGGTCGAGGAAGTGTTCCAGGCCGAAGGTGCGGCCCGGGGTCTGCGTCACGCGGCGTGCGCCGAGCAGGATGCCCGGCATGAAGCTGCGGTGGTGCAGGGAGTCGTGCCGGATGGTGAGGGTCTCGCCCTCCCCGCCGAGCAGCACCTCCTGGTGGGCCAGCAGGCCGCGCAGCCGGATGGCGTGCACCGGGACGCCGTCGACGTCGGCCCCGCGGGCCCCGTCGAGGGCGGTGGCGGTGGCGTCGGGCTGGGCGCCGAGGCCGGCCTCGGCCCGGGCGGCGGCGATGAGCTGCGCCGTACGGGTCGCGGTCCCGGAGGGGGCGTCGGCCTTGTTGGGGTGGTGCAGCTCGATGACCTCGACGGACTCGAAGTAGCGGGCGGCCTGGGCGGCGAACTTCATGGTGAGGACGGCGCCGATGGAGAAGTTCGGGGCGATGAGCACCCCGGTCCCCGGGGAGCCGGCCAGCCAGGTGTCCAGCCGGGCGAGGCGGTCCTCGGTCCAGCCGGTGGTGCCGACGACCGCGTGGATGCCGTGGCCGACGAGGAATTTGAGGTTCCCCATCACCGAGTCCGGGGTGGTCAGTTCGACGGCCACCTGGGCGCCGGCGTCGACCAGCGTCTCCAGCTTGTCGCCGCGGCCGAGGGCGGCCACCAGCTCCATGTCGTCGGCGGCCTCCACGGCCTTGACCGCCTCGGAGCCGATGCGGCCCTGGGCGCCGAGGACTGCCACGCGCAGCTTGCTCATGTTCGCTTCCTTAGGTGCGTACGTGCTCACGTGAGTACGTGCTCAGGGGGACCAGCTAGGCGACCGCTTCGTCGAGGCGGGCGGCCTGCTTCTCCTTGAGCGGGCCGATCACCGCGAGGGACGGCCGCTGGGCCAGTACGTCCCCGGCGACGGCGCGGACCTCGTCCGGGGTGACGGCGGCGATGCGGGCCAGCATGTCGTCGACCGACATCTGGTCGCCCCAGCACAGCTCGCTCTTGCCGATGCGGTTCATGATCGCACCGGTGTCTTCCAGGCCGAGGACGGTGGAGCCCGAGAGCTGGCCGACGGCCCGCCTGATCTCCTCGTCCGTCAGCCCGTCCGAGGCGACCTTGTCGAGCTCGTCGCGGCAGATGCGCAGGACGTCGTGGACCTGGCTGGGGCGGCAGCCCGCGTAGACCCCGAAGAGGCCGGTGTCGGCGAAGCCGGAGGTGTACGAGTACACGCTGTAGGCCAGGCCGCGCTTCTCGCGGACCTCCTGGAAGAGCCGCGAGGACATGCCGCCGCCGAGGGCGGTGTTCAGCACGCCGAGCGCCCAGCGGCGCTCGTCGGTGCGGGCCAGGCCGGGCATGCCGAGGACCACGTGGGCCTGTTCGGTCTTGCGGCTGACCAGGTCGACCCGGCCGGCGGTGCGGATGCGCTTGCTGCCGCCGCGCGGGCCGACCGGCTCGGCGTCGGTGCGGGTGAGCGCCCCGGCCTTCTCGAAGGCGGCGCGGACCTGGCGTACGACCTTGTTGTGGTCGACGTTGCCGGCGGCCGCCACGACCAGGCGGGTCGGGTCGTAGTGCTTCTTGTAGAAGCGGCGGATCCGCTCGGCGCCCAGGGCGTTGATGGTGTCCACGGTGCCCAGGACCGGGCGGCCGAGGGGGGTGTCCCCGTACATGGTCTGCGCGAACAGGTCGTGGACGCAGTCGCCGGGGTCGTCCTCGGTCATCGCGATCTCTTCGAGGATGACGCCGCGCTCGGCGTCCACGTCCTCCTCGCGGATCAGCGAGCCGGTGAGCATGTCGCAGACCACGTCGATGGCCAGCGGCAGGTCGGTGTCGAGCACCCGCGCGTAGTAGCAGGTGTACTCCTTCGCCGTGAAGGCGTTCATCTCGCCGCCGACCGCGTCGATCGCGGAGGAGATGTCGAGGGCGCTGCGCTTGTCGGTGCCCTTGAAGAGGAGGTGCTCCAGGTAGTGCGTGGTGCCGCCCAGCGTGGGCGTCTCGTCACGGGAGCCGACGTTCGCCCAGATGCCGAAGGTGGCGGAGCGGACGGAGGGCAGCGTCTCGGTGACGATGCGCAGGCCGCCGGGCAGGACGGTGCGGCGCACGGTGCCGATGCCGTTCTGCCCCTGGAGGAGGGTTTGGGTACGGGCGACGGCCCGCCCCTCGGAAGAGGGGCGGGCCGTCACACGGGGACTACGCGACGTCACTTGTCGGAATCGTCCTTCTCGGCGTCGGCAGCGTCTTCGCCCTCGATCACGGGGACGAGGGAGAGCTTGCCGCGGGAGTCGATCTCGGCGATCTCGACCTGCACCTTGGTGCCGACCGCGAGCACGTCCTCGACGTTCTCCACGCGCTTGCCACCGGCGAGCTTGCGGATCTGCGAGATGTGCAGCAGACCGTCCTTGCCGGGCATGAGGGAGACGAAGGCACCGAAGGTGGTGGTCTTGACGACCGTACCCAGGTAGCGCTCGCCGACCTCCGGCATGGTCGGGTTGGCGATCTGGTTGATCGTGGCGCGGGCGGCCTCGGCGGCCGGGCCGTCGGCGGCACCGATGTAGATGGTGCCGTCGTCCTCGATCGTGATCTCGGCGCCGGTGTCCTCCTGGATCTGGTTGATCATCTTGCCCTTGGGGCCGATGACCTCGCCGATCTTGTCCACGGGGATCTTGACGGTGATGATCCGCGGGGCGTTGGGGGACATCTCGTCCGGCGTGTCGATCGCTTCCATCATCACGTCGAGGATGTGGAGGCGGGCGTCGCGGGCCTGCTTGAGGGCGGCGGCCAGGACGGAGGCCGGGATGCCGTCGAGCTTGGTGTCCAGCTGGAGCGCGGTGACGAACTCCTTGGTGCCGGCGACCTTGAAGTCCATGTCGCCGAAGGCGTCCTCCGCACCGAGGATGTCGGTGAGGGCGACGTAGTGGGTCTTGCCGTCGATCTCCTGGGAGATCAGGCCCATGGCGATGCCGGCGACGGGGGCCTTGAGCGGCACACCGGCGTTCAGCAGCGACATGGTGGAGGCGCAGACCGAGCCCATGGACGTCGAACCGTTGGAGCCGAGGGCCTCGGACACCTGGCGGATCGCGTAGGGGAACTCCTCGCGCGTCGGCAGGACCGGCACGATGGCGCGCTCGGCGAGCGCGCCGTGGCCGATCTCGCGGCGCTTCGGCGAACCGACGCGGCCGGTCTCGCCGACGGAGTACGGCGGGAAGTTGTAGTTGTGCATGTAGCGCTTGCGGGTCACCGGGGAGAGGGTGTCCAGCTGCTGCTCCATGCGGAGCATGTTGAGGGTGGTGACGCCCAGGATCTGGGTCTCGCCACGCTCGAACAGCGCCGAGCCGTGCACGCGCGGGATGGCCTCGACCTCGGCGGCGAGGGTACGGATGTCCGTGATCCCGCGGCCGTCGATGCGGACCTTGTCCTTGATGACGCGCTCGCGCACCAGGGCCTTGGTCAGGCTGCGGTAGGCGGCGGAGATCTCCTTCTCGCGGCCCTCGAAGGCCGGGAGGAGCTTCTCGGCGGCGATGTCCTTGACGCGGTCCAGCTCGGCCTCGCGGTCCTGCTTGCCCGCGATGGTCAGCGCCTGGGCGAGGTCGCCCTTGACCGCGGCCGCGAGGGCCTCGTACACGTCGTCCTGGTAGTCCAGGAAGACCGGGAACTCGCCCTCGGGCTTGGCGGCCTTGGCGGCGAGGTCGGCCTGGGCCTTGCACAGGACCTTGATGAACGGCTTCGCGGCCTCGAGGCCCGCGGCGACGACCTCTTCGGTCGGCGCCTCGGCGCCGCCCTTGACGAGGGCGATGGTCTTCTCGGTGGCCTCGGCCTCGACCATCATGATCGCGACGTCGCCGTCCTCGAGGGTGCGACCGGCGACGACCATGTCGAAGACGGCGTCCTCGAGCTCGGTGTGCGTCGGGAACGCCACCCACTGGCCGCGGATCAGCGCGACGCGGACGCCGCCGATCGGGCCGGAGAAGGGCAGGCCGGCCAGCTGGGTGGACGCGGAGGCGGCGTTGATCGCCACGACGTCGTACAGGTGGTCGGGGTTGAGCGCCATGACCGTGGCGACGACCTGGATCTCGTTGCGCAGGCCCTTCTTGAAGGACGGGCGCAGCGGGCGGTCGATCAGGCGGCAGGTGAGGATCGCGTCCTCGGAGGGGCGGCCCTCGCGGCGGAAGAAGGAGCCGGGGATCTTGCCGGCGGCGTACTGCCGCTCCTCGACGTCCACCGTGAGGGGGAAGAAGTCGAGCTGGTCCTTGGGCTTCTTCGACGCGGTGGTCGCGGAAAGCACCATCGTGTCGTCGTCCAGGTAGGCAACGGCGGAGCCGGCGGCCTGGCGGGCCAGACGGCCCGTTTCGAAGCGGATGGTGCGGGTGCCGAAGGAGCCGTTGTCAATGACGGCCTCGGCGTAGTGGGTCTCGTTCTCCACTAGCGTTTTCTCCATTTTCGTCGTCTCCGTCCGCCACCCGTGTGGTGGTGGACGGTTGCGGAGAAGCGCTCCTGGCGTGCGGGCCGGTCTTCGATCGAAGCACCCGGTTCGTAGCCTTCCGGGGCTTTCCGGATGCCACTACCGAGGACCGGCGGCGTAGGGAGGGCGCTCCTCCTCTTCAGTTGTGCACCTGCGACCAGACTACAAAGCGTCCGGTACGTCTCGCACGTACAGCAAAGGGAGCGGCCCCATCGGTGTGGGAACCGCTCCCTTCACAGCGTCTTTACTTGGCGCCGGCCGCACCGCGGCGGATGCCGAGGCGCTCGACCAGCGTACGGAAGCGCTGGATGTCCTTCTTGGCCAGGTACTGCAGCAGGCGGCGACGCTGGCCGACCAGGATCAGCAGACCACGACGGGAGTGGTGGTCGTGCTTGTGGGTCTTGAGGTGCTCGGTCAGGTCCGAGATGCGCTTCGAGAGCATCGCGACCTGGACCTCGGGGGAGCCGGTGTCGCCCTCCTTGGCACCAAACTCTGCGATGATCTGCTTCTTCGTAGCGGCGTCAAGCGGCACGCGTACTCCTCGTTTAGGTCTTCGTAGCCACCGAGTGCCCCAGGTCGAATTCTCTGGGGATCTTCCGTAACTCGGGAGGCGGGGTCCGCTGAGCGCAGCCTCCAGAGATGCTCCGGGGGCGCGTACACAAACGGCCGTCACACAGCGTACCAGGCTGCCGGGCCGGACCCGGCTCAGCTGGTGAGGGCGCGGGCCCGGGCGTAGACGTCGAGCACGGCCAGGGTCAGCGGGACCAGGCTGAGCAGTACCGCCGCCTCGGTGAGGTCGAGCAGCCGTCCCCAGAAGGGTGACAGGCCCTTGCGGGGGATGACAAGCGCAATTCCGGCGAGCAGCGCCGCGCCGGCGGCGACGGCGGCGGAGAGCCAGATGGTGCGCAGGTCGAGGCCGCCGCGGTCGTGGTGCTCGACGAGTTCCGCGAGCAGGTCGGCCGGCGGGTGCAGGGCCAGGCCCAGGACGAGCAGGGCAACGGCGGCGAACCCGGCCGCGAGGGCGCACACCACCTGGGAGGTGTAGCGGAAGAGCCGGGCGCGCAGCAGCATCGCGAGGCCGGTGGCGAGGGCCAGCAGCCGGCCCCAGGTGTTGTCGGAGAAGCCGAGTACGGCGGCGGAGCCGACGACGACGGCGGCGCAGCCGGCCGCCAGGCCCAGCAGCATCTCGTGGCCGCGGCGGGCCTGGGCGGCGATGGCCTCCGCGTCGAGGGAGGCGCCCGGGTCGCGCCGGTCGGCGCCGCCCGGTTCGGCCGGGTCACCGTACGGGGCGGTGTCGTGACCGTCGGGCATCTCGTAGTCGCCGGCCGAGCTCTGCGGGGCGGCGTAGCCGATGGGCAGCCGGGCGAAGCGGGCGGAGAGGCCGGGCAGGAAGGCGACGAGGCCGATCGCGACGGGCCCGCAGACGGCGGCGGTCGCGGTCGCGGAGGCTTCGGTGGCGATGGCCGCGAAGGTGGCGAGGGTGCCGGTGGCGGCGAGGAAGGTGGCCGCGACGAAGGGGGCGTCGCCGTGCGGAGTGAGGGCGACCAGCGCGACGGACGCGACGAGGGCGCAGCCGCAGCCGAGCAGGAACTGCAGGCGGCCGGGTCCGTGGCCGGCGGCGGGGGCGACGATGGCGGAGCCGGCGATCAGCAGGTGCGGGAGGGCGGCGAGGCCGAGGGCGACGGCGGAGCCGCCGTCGCGGTAGACCCGGGCGCGCACTCCGGCGGCGGCGGTGAGCAGGACTCCGACGGCGGCGGCGATGATGCCGGGCAGGCCGTGGGTGTCGTGGCGGACGGGGTCGGCGTACCAGAGGACGAAGCCGAGCAGGACGAGCAGGACGGCGGCGCCGGCCAGGCCCGCGCCGCGCAGTATGTCGTCGCTCCAGCGGTGCCGGTCGCGTACGACGGCGGACGCGACGGCGTCGGAGACGTCGTCGAAGACGGCCGGCGGCAGGGATTCGGCGAAGGGGCGCAGGCTGAGCACCTCGCCGTCGAGCACCTGCTGGGCGGCGAGGGTGCGGGCGCCGTCGAGGACGGCGCCGGAGCGGCGTACGAGGTGGAAGCCGGTGGGGGCGCCGACGGGCTGGGTCTGGCCGGTGAGCCGCAGGAGCTCCGGGTAGACGTCGGCGACGGCGATGTCCTCGGGGAGGGCGACGTCGATCCGGCTGTCCGGTGCCACGACGGTGACCCTGCAGAAGCCGGTCGCCTCGGCCGTACTCACCTGTGTGCCCCCCTGGTTGCCGTTTCGGCGCCGCGTGCGTGCGGGGCCGGATTCACTGCTGCGCATGCCGCGTGGGTCACACTACCGGGCCTATGACGGACTGTAGGCAAGTAGGATCACCACCCCCGGCCAGGCCCGGGAGTTGAGGGCGCCGGTCGTGACGTCCGTCCGTTTTCGAGGGATTGATGCTCCGGTGAGCCAGATCGTCGTGAAACGCCCGCCCAGGTCACTGCCGCCGGAGGTGCCGGTGGACGAGGTGCGGCTGGAGGCTCCGCCGGAACTTCCGCGGGGGCAGCAGGAGGGCATGCTGATGCAGCTCCTGCCGATGCTGGGCATGGGCTCCTCGGTCGTCTTCTTCTTCATGCCGGGTGCGGCGCCCTTCATGCGCATCATGGGCGTGCTGATGCTGGTGTCCACGGTGGGCATGGTGATCGCCCAGCTGCTGCGCTACCGGCGCGGTACGCAGGGGCACATGGCGGATGCGCGCCGGGATTACCTGAAGTACCTGGCGCAGACGCGGCGTCAGGTCCGCCGCACCGCACGGGCGCAGCGGGACGCGCAGCTGTACCTGCACCCCGCGCCGGACCAGCTGTGGTCGGTGGTGGCGGAGGGCTCGCGGCTGTGGGAGCGGCGGGTCGGCGACGAGGACTTCGGGCAGGCCCGGCTGGGGCTGGGCGCGCAGCGGCTGGCGACACCGCTGGTGGCTCCGGACACGGCGCCCGTGGACGAGCTGGAGCCGTTGACGGCCGGGGCGATGCAGCGCTTCCTGAAGGTGCACTCCTCGCTGGACGGGCTGCCGGTGGCGGTGTCGATCCGCGCGTTCTACCACGTGACGGTGTCCGGGGAGCCGGAGTCGGCGCGCGGTACGGCGCGGGCGCTGGTGGCGCAGCTGGCGACGCTGCACTCTCCCGAGGACCTGATGGTGGCGGTGGTGGCGGCGCCGGGTGCGGTGCCGTCGTGGGACTGGACGAAGTGGCTGCCGCACACCCAGCTTCCGGGGCAGGTCGACGGGGCGGGCACCAAGCGGCTGTTCGGGGACGACCTGGGTGAGCTGGAGGGGCTGCTGGGGTCCCGGCTGGAGGGGCGGCCGCGGTTCAGCCGGGACGTCTCGCCGGTGCTGGACCAGCCCCACCTGGTGGTCGTGCTCGACGCGAACTCGCCGCGCGGCGGGCTGGTTCCGCCGGACTCGGTGTTCGCGGCGGTCGAGGGCTTGCAGGGCGTGACCATCGTGGAGGTGGTGGCGGGCGAGCTGGACGAGCCGCGGGGCGGGCTGTCGGTCGTGGTGCGGCCGGGCCGACTGCGGCTGGAGTCGGGCTCGGGCGTGGCGTACGAGGGCGTTCCGGACGCGCTGTCGCTGCCGGCGGCGGAGGCGCTGGCGCGGCAGCTGGCGCCGTTGCGTACCGGTGGCGGTGACGACGACGAGCCGCTGCTGGCGAACCTGGACTTCACGGACCTGCTGAACCTGGGCGACGCGGCCCAGGTCGACGTCTCGCGCACCTGGCGGCCGCGCTCGGCGGGTGAGCGGCTGCGGGTGCCGATCGGGGTGGGCGAGGACGGCGCGCCGGTGATGCTGGACCTCAAGGAGGCCGCGCAGGAGGGCATGGGTCCGCACGGGCTGTGCGTGGGCGCGACGGGCTCGGGCAAGTCGGAGCTGCTGCGCACGCTGGTGCTGGGACTGGCGGTCACGCACACCTCGGAGACGCTGAACTTCGTCCTCGCGGACTTCAAGGGCGGTGCGACGTTCACGGGCATGGGGCAGCTCCCGCACGTGGCGGCGGTGATCACCAACCTGGCGGACGACCTGACCCTCGTGGACCGCATGGGCGACTCGATCCGCGGCGAGCTGCAGCGCCGCCAGGAGCTGCTGCGGTCGGCGGGCAACTACGCGAACATCCACGACTACGAGAAGGCGCGCGCGGCGGGCGCCCCGCTGGAGCCGCTGGCCTCGCTGGTGCTGGTCATCGACGAGTTCTCCGAACTGCTGACGGCCAAGCCGGACTTCATCGACATGTTCATCCAGATCGGCCGGATCGGCCGGTCGCTGGGCGTGCACCTGCTGCTGGCCTCGCAACGCCTGGAAGAGGGCAAGCTGCGCGGTCTGGACACGTACCTGTCGTACCGGATCGGTCTGCGGACCTTCTCGGCGGCGGAGTCGCGGACGGCGATCGGCGTGCCGGACGCGTACCACCTGCCCTCGGTCCCGGGTTCGGGGTACTTGAAGTTCGGCACCGACGAGATGACCCGCTTCAAGGCGGCGTACGTCTCGGGCACCTACCGCTCGGGCGGCCCGGACCTCTCCGTCGGGCCGTTCCCGGTGGAGCGGCGGCCCGCGCTGTTCACGGCCGCGCCCGTGCCGGTGGTGTACGCCGCGCCGGACCCGGCGTACCTGGCGGCGCAGGCGACGCGGGGGGACGACGCGCTCGCGGACACGGTGCTGGACGTGATCGTGGGCCGGCTGGAGGGGCAGGGCGTGCCCGCGCACCAGGTGTGGCTGCCGCCGCTCGACCAGGCGCCGCCGCTGGACCAGCTGCTGCCGGCGCTGGCGCCTAGCGGGGCGCGGGGGCTGCACGCGCAGGGGTACACCCGGCCCGGCGGGCTCGTCGTTCCGCTCGGCCTGATCGACAAGCCGTTCGAGCAGCGGCGGGAGGTGCTGTACCGGGACTTCTCGGGGGCGGCGGGCCACATGATGGTGGTCGGCGGCCCGCAGTCGGGCAAGTCGACGCTGATGCGGACGCTGATCTCCTCGTTCGCGCTCACGCACACCCCGCACGAGGTGCAGTTCTACGGGCTGGACTTCGGCGGCGGCTCGCTGTCGTCGGTCGCCGACCTGCCGCACGTGGGCGGGATCGCCTCGCGGCTGGACCCGGAGCGGGTGCGGCGTACGGTCGCCGAGGTGGCGGGCGTGCTGAACCGCCGCGAGGAGTTCTTCCGGGCGAACGGGATCGACTCGATCGGTACCTACCGGCGCCGGCGCGCGGCCGGGGAGCTGCCCGGCGAGGCCTGGGGCGACGTGTTCCTCGTCGTCGACGGCTGGGGCGGTTTCCGCAACGAGTACGAGGGCCTGGAGCCGGTCGTCACGGACATCGCGTCCCGGGGCCTGGGATACGGCATCCACGTGGTGGTCACGGCGGCCCGGTACATGGAGGTCCGGGCCGCGCTCAAGGACCAGATCCTGAGCCGGCTGGAGCTGCGGCTCGGTGACGTCATGGACTCCGAGTTCGACCGCAGGGTCGCCGCGAACGTCCCGACCGGGATGCCGGGCCGTGGTCAGGTGCCGGAGAAGCTGCACTTCCTGGGCGCGCTGCCGCGCATCGACGGTTCGCACAGCGCGGCGGACCTGTCGGAGGGCACGGCCGCGTTCGTGGCGGCGGTCAGGGAGAACTGGGCGGGGCCCTCGGCTCCGGGCGTGCGGCTGCTGCCGCGGCTGCTGCACGCGGACCAGCTGCCCAAGGGCGGCGAGTTCCCCGCGCACGGCATCTCGATCGGGGTCGGGGAGACGGACCTGGAGCCGGTGTTCGTCGACTTCGAGACGGACCCGTTCTTCCTGGTCTTCGGCGAGAGCGAGTCGGGCAAGACGAACCTGCTGCGGCTCATCGCGCAGCGGATCGCCGAGCGGTACGGCCCCGACCAGGCCAAGCTCGTCGTCGGCGACTACCGGCGCGGCCTGCTCGGGGCCCTGCCGGAGGAGCACCTGCTGGAGTACGCGCCGATGGCGAACTCCCTGCAGATGCACATGGAGGCGCTGGGCGGGGTGTTCTCGCGCCGCCAGCCGCCGGACGACGTCACCCCGCAGCAGCTGCGGGACCGCAGCTGGTGGACGGGCCCGGACGTCTTCATCATCATCGACGACTACGACCTCGTGGCCGGCAGCCAGGGCAATCCGCTGACGCAACTGGTGGAGTTCCTGCCCTTCGCCCGGGACACGGGCGTCCGCTTTATCATCGCGCGCAACTCCGCCGGTGCCTCGCGGGCACTGTACGAGCCGTTCATGCAGCGGATCAAGGAGCTGGGCGCGCAGGGCGTGGTGCTCTCCGGCGACCCGTCCGAGGGGGACCTGCTGGGCAACGTCAGGCCGCGTCCGCTGCCCCCGGGCCGGGGGTACTTCTCCTCGCGCAGGCGCGGTACGTCGCTGGTCCAGACCGGGCGGCTGCCGGTCTCGGGGGCGTGAGAAGCGCGAACGCTCCCCGCGGCCCCGTCCGGGCACCGATAATCGGGGCAGAACGCTGCACCGCAGTCGCACGAAGGGAAGGCCGCGCCATGGGGTCCCAGCAGGAGAAGGACGAGCTGTACGCGCTCGACATCAGCGGCGTCGAGTGGGAGGGGCCGCCCGGGACCAGTCCCGACGAGGAGCGGGTGGAGATCGCGAAGCTGCCCGACGGGGCGGTGGCCATGCGGTCCTCGCTGGACCGGGACACCGTGCTGCGCTACACGGCGGCCGAGTGGGAGGCCTTCGTGCTCGGTGCCCGCGACGGGGAGTTCGACCTGCGCTGACCGCGGGCCCGACGGGCTCCGCACGTCGAAGGGGCGCGCCCGGTGCGGGCGCGCCCCTTCGACGTGCGCCGGTGGGCTCAGTAGGCCTCGGTGAACAGGCGCGAGGCCTTGATGTCCGTGGCGTGGTAGTCGCCCTTGCCGCGCTCGATGAGCTGGGCGACGGTCTCCAGCTGCTTCTGCATGTGGTCGGCGGCGGCCTTGTACTTCTTCTGGAGGGTGACGTACTCGCGGTGCGCTTCACCGTCCCAGGTGTCGGTGACCACCTTGACGGCGGTGTCCATCTCGTCCAGGTCCTTGAGGATGTTCTGCGACACCACGCGGATGCGGTCCGCCATCTGCTGGACGCTCTCGTACCGGACCCTCGTGTGGCCGTCGTTACCGGACATGGTGTTCTCCTTCGCGCTGGGGCGTAGTGGACAACGTGGCGTTGATCAGAGGTTGTTGAGGCCGGACTTGTTGGCGGCGGCGAAGGCCTGGCGCACGTCCTCGTCCTGGGCGTTGCTCAGGTTCTTGGTCTCCGACACGGCGTGGTGCAGGACGCCGAGCAGCCGGCGGATCTTGTCGTGGTCCAGGTTGATGTCCTCCTGGGCCTTGACGAAGCCTCCGGCACCCACGCCGGTCCAGCCCGCGCTCACCGTGGCGATGATGTCCGCCAGCTCGCGGGACTGCCGCGACACGGCCTCGGCCGTCTCGGAGATCCTGTTGGCCGCCTTGACGACCGGATCGTCCGCAAGTCCGAAATTGCTCGTCATCCGAAGCTCCTCACTTCTCAATTCGCCGGCAGAACCGGCGGATCGCGTGGCGGAGCAGGCGTTCCCGGCGCGGAATCAGGCCACGCGCTCCCGGGGCTCCCCCTCCGCTTCACGCCATCCCCCGATCACAGTCGTGAAGCCTGCCGTCACTCTAGCCAGTACCCCGGCCCGCCCCAACACCGGTACGGCGCAGCGCCGGTGAAGCGGCGGGTGGTCACCGCGACGGGCGTCGGCGCGCGCGGGCGTCGCGTACGACGGTCGCGGTGCCCAGGATGACGGCGATGAGTAGGACGACGGTTCCCAGGGCGTACGTACCGAACCGCTCCTCCCGCTCCTGCACGGTCTCGGCGAGGTGCAGCTCCGCGGCTTGCGGCGCGGCCGCCGGTGGCGGGCCCGGGTCGGGGACGGGGGCCTTGGGGGGTTCGCGGTCCTGGGTGAGGGCCCGTACCGGGTCGACGACACCCCAGCCGACGTAGTCGTCGTGGCCGTTAACGGAGCGTTCGGCGGTGTTCTCGATCTGCCAGACGATCTGCTGCACGCTCCAGTCCGGGTGCGCGGCGCGCAGCAGGGCGGCGACTCCCGCGACGTAGGGGGCGGAGAAGCTCGTGCCGTTGTCGACGCACTGGCCGAAGCCGGGGACGGTGGAGACCATGTCGACGCCGGGGGCCGCGACGCCGATGAAGTCGCCCGGCTGGGAGAAGGCGGCCCGCTCGTTGTTGCGGTCGGAGGCGGCGACGGCGAGGACACCGGGGAAGGCCGCCGGGTAGGTCTTGTGCTTCTGCCCGCTGAGGCCGTCGTTGCCGGCCGAGGCGATGACCACGGCCTTCGCGTCGATGGCCCGCTGGACCGCCTTGCCGAGTTCGGAGTCCGCGCTCAGCGGGACGTCGGTGTCCTGGGAGATGTTGATGACCTGGGCGCCCTTGGACACCGCGTGGTCGATCGCCTGGGCGAGGGTCGCGGCGTTGCCGTTGCCCTGCCCGTCGTTCTGCCGGATCGGGATGACGGTGGCCTCGGGGGCGAGGCCGACGAAGCCGGTGCCGTTCTGGGGGCGGGCGGCGATCAGGCCGGCCACCCTGGTGCCGTGGCCGACGGTGTCGTTGGTGCCGTCACCGCCCTTGGGGTCGACGAAGTCCTTGCCGGCGCCGGTGTCGAGGGCGCTGCCGAGCTGCGGGTTGGCGCGGTCCACGCCGGTGTCGATGACGGCGACGCGGACGCCCTTGCCGCGGGTCTTGGCCCACAGGGCGTCCAGGAGCAGCCGTTGCAGGGCCCAGGGCCGGTCGGCGATCTGCTTCTTCATCGGGAAGGTGCACTCGCCCGCGCCGGCGAGGGCGAGGCCGTACGGGGATCCCGGCGCGGCGGGACCGGCGGCGGCCGCCGTACCGCAGCCCGCGCCGAGGGCGAGGACGGCGCTCAGGAGCAGGCCCGGGGCGACCGTGGCGCGGCGCCCGGCCGGTGGCTTGGACATCGGCGGCTTCCTCACGAACCCTGTGGCTGGCGGGCGGAGTTGGTGTCCAGTCGGGGCCCCTTGGAGAGGAACTCCGACCAGGCGATGGGCACCATGGCGGGGGTGACGGCACCGTAGCCGAGCCGGATCTGCGCCTGGCTCGCCTCGGGCCGGCCGTCGCCCGCGCCCTGCTCCTTCTGGCCGCCCGCGCCGATCTTGGACTGGGCTGAGTCGCTGTCGCCGTTGGCCTGCACGGCGTACCGCAGGCCGGTGTCGGTGACCAGGAACGTGGAGCCGCCGGCAGTGGTCTGGCGGCCCTGGACCTGGGTGTAGAGCAGCCCCGAGCCCGGGGTGACGTACGCGCCGGTGCCGCTCGCGGCGATGTCGACGGGGAAGCCGGTACCGGCCCAGGTGCTCAGCGTCGGGTTGCCCTGGCCGTCGACGGAGCGCAGCACCGCGCAGACCGTGTCGCGCAGGGCGGTGCCCGGTGCGGAGCCGGGGGCCGGGGTGACGCGGTTGACCTGAACACCCTTGTGCTGGGGCCACTTGGCGTCGTTCTTGAACGGGGTGGCGTCCGGGTTGAGGGACTGTAGGTCCACCTCGCGGGCCTTGCCGTGCATGTTGAGACCGTCGGTCGCCGGCGCGGAGATCAGCAGCCAGGCCACGAACTCCGAGACGGGCGCGACCCGGTCGGGCAGGACTGCGTAGTACTGCGTGCCGGAGCCGGTCTGGGCGGTCAGCACCATGCCGACCTTGCTGTCCGCGGCGCCCAGGCCCGGTACGTTGGCGTGGTCGCCCGCCCTGCCCGGCAGTTGCGGGAAGACCAGGTCATCGCCGGGGGTGAGGGTGGCCAGCCACTGTTCGGTGACCGGCTGGGGGGTGGCGCCGGTGCCGACCAGGGCCGTGGTGAGCGTGCCGGCGTCGGCGGTGCCCTCGGGGAACCGGTACTTGGTACCGGCCGCGTCGACCAGGTAGCGCTCCTTGGCACCGCCGGTGTTCTGCACGTACAGCAGCTGCGTGTCGGTGGTCCTGCGGCCGTCGTCCAGCAGTTTCGCCTCGCGGTCGGCGAGGACGAAGGCGGCGGTCTGGACGCCCTTGCCGTTGCCGCCGGGCTGCTGGCACACGGCCCAGCGCTTGGCCTTGCCGGCGTCGGCCGGGGCGGGCAGCCGGTCGGGGGCGTAGGGGATGCCTATGATCGGGCCGCGCGGCGGCCGGCCCGCGTCCAGGATCTTGTCGTCGATCTGCACGACCTTGAACTTCGCCGGATCCAGCAGCAGTCGGGCCGAGGCCAGGTTCAGGACGGGGTGCAGCCGGGTCTGGTCCTTGCCGTTGACCTTGGTCGTCAGGACCACGTACCGGGTCGTCGACTGCTTGCCGACGATGACCTGGGTGCCGGGCTCGTCCCAGCCCTTGGGGGCCTGCGGTTTGAACATGCCCCAGGCACCGAAGCCCGCGACCACGAGGGCGCCGACCACCAGACCGGGGACCACGGCGCGCAGCGGGCGGGGCGCGCCTTCCTCGGTGGCGGTGGCGGAGGGCTGGAGGAACGCCGCCACCGTGCGCCGCCTCGCGAAGGTGTACGCGTTGAGCTCATCGCGTCGTGATGCCATGACCGCCTGATTCTCGCCGCACGGCCCGGTAGCGGACACCGGTCCCCGGGCCTCGATGATCGGACCGGGGACCTACTATGCCTCTTGACGGACGGTATGCACGGGCCGGGTAGGCTCGGTCGGCCGCCGGGCGGCCCCCGGACCGGGGCGGTCAGGGCTCGTCCGGGCGGATCCAGCAGAGTTCGGGGCGCGGCGGCGGCAGCCGCGCCGGAGCGTACGGGGCCCGCCCCCGGGATCGGGAGGTGCGCGAGTGACGGCCACCGCGACGGAACCACGGACGGCCTCGGCCACACCGGTACGCGCCGGGGTGACACCGCATCCGCGGTCCTCCCCGGGCCGGTTCGGGCCGTTTCGACTGCAACAGCTCGTGCTCCTCCAGATCGCGGCCGCCGCCCTGCTGGTGGCCTGGGTGGTGGAACCGATGCTGCTGGTGCCGGCCGGGGCGCTGGCCCTGGTCCTGGTGCCGCTCGCGGTCGTACGCCGCCACCAGCGCTCCCTGCCCGAGTGGATCGGCGGCGCCCTCGCCCTGCGCGCCCGGCAGCGCCGGGCCGCGGGCCGCACCGTACCGGCCGGCGTCGAGCCGGGGCTGGCCCCGCTGGTGGAGGCCGAACCCGCGCTGCGGACCCTGACGTTCAGCGACCGCGACCGGCGGCCCGTCGGCATGGCCGGCGACGGCACGTTCCTGACGGCCGTCGTCCAGGTCGACATGGACGCCACCGCGCTGCGACCGGACCGGGGGGCGCGCCCACTGCCGCTGGGGCTGGTCCGGGACGTCCTCGAAGTGGACGGGATCCGGCTGGAGTCGGCCCAGTTGGTGCAGCACACGCAGCCGGCTCCGGCGCCGCACCTGCCGCCCCAGGCGACGGCCACCCGCAACTACGCCCCGCTCCAGGCCAGTACGGGCACGCCGGCGGTCCGGCTGACCTGGATCGCGCTCAAGCTCGACCCCGAGCTGTGCCCGGAGGCGGTCACGGCGCGCGGCGGCGGCCTGGCCGGGGCGCAGCGGTGTCTGGTGCGGATCGCCGACCAGCTGGCGAGCCGGCTGGCGGGCGCGGGGTTCCGGGCGGCGGTGCTGACCGAGCCGGAGCTGACCGGCGCGCTGGCGACGTCCTCGTGCGCGAACCCGATGGCGATCACCCAGGCCGGCCGGTCGGCGGGCACGGGCCGGCGCACGGAGGAGACGGCGCGGACCTGGCGCTGCGACGACCGGCGGCACACGACGTACTGGATAGGCCGCTGGCCGCAGTTGGGCGGCGCGGGCGCGGCGCTGCCGCAGTTCGTGGCGCTGCTGACCTCGCTGCCCGCGCTCGCCACGAACTTCAGCCTGACGATGGCCCCGGCCGAGCGCCAGGGCGTGACGCTGACGGGGCACGTGCGGGTGACGGGGCGCAGCGACGAGGAGCTGGTGGCGGCCCGCCGCGAGCTGGAGCGGATCGCGCGGGGCGTGAAGACGGGACTGGTCCGGCTCGACCGCGAACAGGTACCGGGGCTGCTGGCCTCGCTGCCGCTGGGAGGAGCGCGATGAAGGGCGGCGGTTTCGGGCTGATCGGGCCGCGGCGCGAACGGCACGTGGTCCCGGCGGCCGATCTGGACGCGCTGGCAGTGCCCGTCGCCGACGACGGGGTCGTCATCGGCGTGGACGCCGAGGGCCGTCCGGCGGTGCTGGGCGTCAACCGGCCGACGCCGTACGAGGTGACGCTGATCGGCGGCCTGTGGACGGCGCAGGTGCTGGCGCTGCGCGCGGCGGCCACGGGGGCGCGGGTCGCGGTGGAGACCGGGCGCGGGCAGGTGTGGTCCGCGCTGGCCCAGGCCGCGGGCGGCGGCCAGCAGTGCGTGACCCTGCACGACGTCGGACGGGTGCCGCCGCAGGGCGCGTCGGCGGGCAGTCCGGTGCTGGTGGTACGGGACTGCGGGATGCGGCCGCCGCGCGGGCGGGTGGTGGCGGGGCCCTGGCAGTCGGTGCTGACCCTGCTGCCGTACCTGAGCCCGGCCGCGCCCCGGCTGATGCGCAACGCGTCGCTGGTGGGGGTGCAGCGGGTGTCCCCCGACGAGGCGGGGCAGATCGGCCGGCTGATGCACCTGCCGCGGACGGCGGTGGAGTCGCTGCCGACGCTGGGGGACGGGGTGACGTTGTGGTGCACGCCGCGGGACCGCAAGTTCGTCATGACGCAGGGCACGGAGACGGAGACGGGCCTGCTGGGCGCGGCGCGCCGGATCGACTGACGGGCCGCGCCGGGGGCGTGCGCCGGGACACGGGGGCGGGCGGGGCGCCGGGGCGCGATTAGGCTGAGCGTGGGCGCGGCGTCGAGGTGGGCGCCTGACCGGTGTTCGACAGACCAGGAGGACTCAGTGAGCGGCGATCGGAACGAGAGGCGCGGCGGGACGTGGGACGTCCCGACGGACGATCAGTCCGATGCGGAGCCCGAGGTGACGGGCGAGTTCACCATCGACTACACCCCTCCGGCCTGGTACACCCAGGGCGCGGCGCAGGCTCCGGCCGCGTCCGTGCCGGGGCTGCCGGAGGGCAGCGGCTTCGAACCGCACCGCCCGTCGGACGTGACCTCGCCCCCGACGATGCGGATCGCGCCCCCGGTCCCGCGCACGCCGCAGGCCGACGCCGTGGTCCCGCCGGCGGTCTTCACCACCGCTCCCCCGGCGGTACCGGTGGCGGCCGAGGCCCCGGCCGACGCGGCCCCGGCCCCCGCCCCGACGGCTGCTCCGGCCCCCGCAGACGCCGCCCCGACCCCGGCCCAGCCCGCCCCGTACGCCGCCCCGACGGACGCCGCCCCGGTCCAGCCCGCCTCGTACTCGGCCCCGGCGCCTCCGGCCCCGACGGCTGCTCCGACCCCGGCAGACGGCGCCCCGACCCCGGTCCAGCCCGCCCCGTACGCCGCCCCGACGGACGCCGCCCCGGTCCAGCCCGCCCCGTACGCGGCCCCGGCGCCTCCGGCCCCGCCACAGGCAGCACCCCCCGCACCGGCGGCCGCCCCGGCAGACGCCGCCCCGACTCCGGTCGAGGCCGCCCCGCCGCAGGCAGCGCCCCCAGCGCCGTACGCAACCCCGGCTCCGCAGGACGCGGCGCCCGCCGATGCCGCTCCGGCCGCCCCGGCCCCGGTCGAGCCAGCCCCGCAGGTGACCGCCCCGGCTCCGCAGGACGCGGCCCCGGCCGATGCCGTGCCGCCGGCCGCCCAGCCGTACCGCACCGCCACGCCGCCCGCGGGCACTCCCGTACCTCCCGCTCCCTACCCGGCGCCCGCGCCCGGGCCCTACGCGCCGCCCGTCACCCCCGCGGAGGCCGTCGAGCCCGCCGCGGAGCCCCCGTTCGGGGGACCGGGGGGTGAGCTGCCCCCGCTGCCGCCCGCGTACCAGGCCCCGCAGGGCTACGGGTTCCCGCCCCCGGCCCCCGCACAGCCCCAGCCCCAGCCCCAGCCCCAGCCACCGCACGACCCCCGCTCGGCCGGCCAGTGGCCGCAGCCGCCCTACCAGGCCGGCCCGGCCACCGGCGGGGCGCCGCTCGGCTACACCGCCGCGGTCGAGCTGTCCTCCGACCGCCTGCTGCGCGCCAAGCAGAAGCCGAAGCCCACCCGCGCCGGCTTCCGTTTCGGCGGCAAGGCCGCCGAAGCCGAGCGCCTGCGCAAGCTCGAACTCATCCGCACCCCGGTCATGTCCTGCTACCGCATCGCCGTGATCAGCCTCAAGGGCGGCGTCGGCAAGACCACCACGACCACCGCGCTCGGCGCGACGCTCGCCTCCGAGCGCCAGGACAAGATCCTGGCCATCGACGCCAACCCCGACGCCGGCACCCTCGGCCGCCGCGTCCGGCGCGAGACCGGGGCGACCATCCGCGACCTGGTCCAGGCGATCCCGTACCTCAACTCGTACATGGACATCCGGCGGTTCACCTCGCAGGCGCCCTCGGGCCTGGAGATCATCGCCAACGACGTGGACCCGGCCGTCTCCACCACGTTCAACGACGAGGACTACCGGCGCGCCATCGAGACGCTGGGCCGCCAGTACCCGATCATCCTCACCGACTCCGGCACCGGTCTGCTCTACTCCGCCATGCGCGGCGTCCTCGACCTCGCCGATCAGCTGATCATCATTTCGACCCCGTCCGTCGACGGCGCGAGCAGCGCCAGCACCACCCTCGACTGGCTGTCCGCGCACGGGTACGGCGATCTCGTCTCCCGTTCCCTCACCGTCATCTCGGGGGTCCGCGAGACCAGCAAGATGATCAAGATCGAGGACATCGTGCAGCACTTCGAGACCCGCTGCCGCGGCGTCGTCGTGGTGCCGTTCGACGAGCACCTCGCGGCCGGCGCCGAAGTGGACCTCGACCTGATGCGGCCCAAGACCCGCGAGGCGTACTTCAACCTCTCCGCGCTGGTCGCCGAGGACTTCGTCCGCGCCCAACAGCAGGCCCCGCAAGGCCATTGGGGTGCACCCCAGCAGCCCCAGCAGCCGCAGCACCCCCAGCACGGCGCGCCCCAGCCGCAGTCCCCCTACCACCAGCCGCAGGCCCCCCAGCCCTACGGCCAGCCGTACCCGCAGCCCGGCCAGCCCTGGCAGCCCCAGCAGCAGCCCGGTCAGCCACCGCGCGACCCCCGGCTCGGCTGACCCCGCCGCCACCGGCAACGCGAAGGGTCCGTACCCGCCCCGTGGGGGGTACGGACCCTTCGCGTCGTCCCGGCAGCTGCTCAGCGCTGCGCGTCGTACGCCTCCGTGAGCACCCGGGACCGCTTCACGTCGTCCGCGATGGCCTCCAACAGCCCGTCCAGCGACTCGAACTTCGCCATGCCCCGCACGTAGGCGAGGAAGTCGACCGCCACGTGCATGCCGTAGAGGTCCAGCCCGACGCGGTCGATCGCGTACGCCTCCACGGTCCGCTCGGTGGCGTCGAACTGCACGTTCGTGCCGACCGAGATCGCCGCCGGCATCCGCTCGCCGTCGGCCGTCAGCCAGCCCGCGTACACGCCGTCCGCCGGGATCGCGGTGTGCGGCTGCGTCTCGACGTTCGCCGTCGGGTAGCCCAGCTCGCGTCCGCGCTGCGCCCCGCGCACCACGACGCCTTCGACCCGGTGCGGGCGCCCGAGGATCTCCGCCACGCCCTCCATGTCGCCCTCGGCGACCAGCCTGCGCGCGAGCGTCGACGAGAACGGCACGCCGCCGCCCGCCTCTCCGCGCACGACCAGGTCCACGACCTCGACCTCGTAGTCGTACGTGGTGCCCAGCTCGCGCAGAAAGTCGACGTTCCCCGCGGCCTTGTGGCCGAAGCGGAAGTTCGGCCCCTCGATGACGGCGCGCGCGTGCAGCTTGTCGACGAGCACCTTCACGATGAAGTCGGCCGGGGACAGCTGCGAGAACTCCGCCGTGAACGGCAGGATCAGCAGCGCGTCGACGCCCAGGGCCGCCATCAGTTCGGCCCGGCGCTCGTAGGACGCCAGGATCGGCGGGTGGCTGCCCGGGCGCACGACCTCGCTCGGGTGCGGGCTGAAGGTCACGACGACCGAGGGCACGCCGAGTTCGCGGGCCCTGGCCACGGCCCGTCCGATGATCAGCTGATGGCCGCGGTGCACTCCGTCGTAGGAGCCGATGGTGACGACGCTGCGTCCCCAGTCATCGGGGATGTCCTCCAAGCCACGCCAGCGCTGCACTGTGACCGCTCCTCGCCCGAACCCGTGGGTAGACCCTGTACTGATTGCCGATTGCAGGTCTAAGACTGCCATGCCGTCCGCCGCGGCCCCGCATCGGCGTCGGGCTGGGCGCCCTGCCTCCTCAGGTGATGTCGGGGGCGCCCCGGCTCAGGGTCTCGACCGTGCGCCGGGCACCCGGCCCGAGCAGCGCGGCCGCCTCCGCCGTCGCCTCCCCGAGCCAGCGGGCGGTCACCGCGCCGAAGGCCGGGTCGGCCCGCGACAGCTCCACCGTCCGCTGCTCGAACACCGCCGGGCCGCCGGGGAGCCGCAGCAGTTGCCGGCCGGTGCGCCTGAGCAGTTCCCGGGTGCGTTGCTGCGGCCTTCCGGCGGCTCCGGCGGCGACGGCGCCGAGGAACGCGTCGAGCACCGCCGGGTCGGTCTCCTCGCGCAGCAGTACGTCGGCCAGCTCGCCCCGCAGCGGGTACGAGGACGCTCCGCCGGGCGCGGCGAGCACCACGGCGAGCGCGGCGCGGACCGCTGCGGGCGCGGAGCGCAGCAACTCCAGCACGAGGGGGCGCAGGACGGGTTCGGCCGCCGCGCCCTGCTCCAGGCGCCGGTCCACGAACGCGGCGGCGTGCGGGGCGTCCTCGGGGTGCCGCGCCAGGTGCTCCCGTACGAGGTCCCCCGCGCGCCGGGCCAGCCCCGGCGTGGTGAGCGCGGCCAGGGCGCGGACCACCTCCCCGTCGGCCCGGGCGCGCAGCGCGTCGAACACCGCGTCCGGCTCCGGCAGCACCGGCAGGGCCGCCACCAGCACCTCGGCGGGCAGCCGGGCGCCGCATGCGGGGTCCCGGAAGCAGGCCAGCGCCTCGGGCAGGTACCGGGCCCGCACCTGGGGGTCCCGGAGCAGCATCGCCAGGGCCCCGCCGTGCAGGGCGACGTCGGCGGGGCGGGCGAGCAGCGCCTGCGCGGCGTGGCGCAGCAGTTCCCGATCGGCGGGGGTGCGTACGTGCGGGGCGGTGGCCCGGCCGTAGGCGGCGGCCGCGACCCGGCGCCCGGGCCGCTCGTCGTGGGCCCAGCGGTGGACGGCCCGGCACAGGGCGGAGGGTTCGTCTTCGGCGAGTACGGCGAGCAGTTCGTCGGCGCGCGGGTGCGCGGCGGAGACGAGGGCCTCGGTGAGGTCGTCCGGGGCGAGGCCGCGGTGGGTGTGCAGCAGGGCCTGGGCGGCGGTGGCGACGGTCGCGCCGGGGCGGCCCCGCAGGCGGCGTTCGTCGCCGAACCAGGCGCAGAGCAGGGGCTGGACGTACCGCGGGTCCCGGGCGAGGCGGCGCCCGGCGGCTTCGAGGTAGCGGTGGTCCGAGGGCAGCAGCCGGCGCAGCAGGTCCAGCCGGTCGGACTCGGGGAGCCGGAGCCGGTTCCAGAACCGGCCGCCGAAGTCGCCGGGGTCCGGTAGGCCGCACCCCCGGCCGGCCAGGTGCTCCGCGAGGGCGTGCAGGACCGGCAGGTGCGGCGTGGCGTCGGGGGCCCGCAGCAGGGCTTCCCGCAGCAGCGCGGCGGCCCACCACGCCCGGTCCGCCTCCGGGGTCCCCTCGGGGGCCGGTGTCCGGGCGAACGCGTCCAGGGCCACCACCAGGGCGGTCAGCACCTTGCGCGCCCGGTCGGGCGGGAGCCGCCGCAGCGCCTCCAGGACGGGGCCGATCCGGTGGCGGGGCACGGGCGGGCCGGTGCCGGCCGGCCCGCGGAACACCAGGGCGTCCAGCGCGGTCGGCACGTCGAGGTGACCGGCCTGGAGCCAGTCGGCCAGCTCCTCGTGGGCGAAGCGGTAGCCGGGTCCGGCGGGCACCAGCAGCCCCTCGCTCAGCGCGGCCGACGCCCAGCCGGTGCGCCAGGGGAACAGCTCCTCGAAGGCGGCCCGGTCCAGCCGGCCCTGACCCGGCCCCAGGCACCGCCGGGCGGCCTCGTGCACCCGCCCGGCCACCCGTGCGGCCAGCCGGCGCACCCCCGGGCCGTGCACCCCGGCGCCCTGCGCGTGGGCGGCGCAGGCGGCGATCCGCACGGCCACCCGCAGGGCGAGCAGGTCCAGGTGGGCGGCGAACACCTCGTCCCGGCCCGGGCGGCCCCCGGTGACCCCGGCGGCCCGTACGCCGGCCAGCAGGCGCAGGGTGAGCGGGTGCCGGGCATCGGCCTCCCGGACGGCGTCGTCGGGCAGCCCGAGACGGGCCCGCAGGGCGGCCGCCTCGGCCGGGGTCAGGTCGCCGACGGGCAACGCGGGCGGCAGCCGCCGGGCGGGCCGCGCGGGGCGGTGCAGTACCTCGGGCGGGTAGAGGGCGCCGGCCCGCTCCCAGTACTCGGGCCGGGCGGCGACGACCAGCCGGGCCCCGGTCCCGCCGAGCCAGCGGCCGGTGGCTTCGGTCCACGGCCCGAGGTGCCGGGCGAGCCCCGGCGGCATCTCCTCGGGGGTGTCGAGCACCACCAGCAGCGGCCGCCCGGCCCGGGCGGCCAGCCGCGCCACACCCACGCCGGTGCCGCCGCCGGGCGGCTCCGCATCCGGTCCGGACGGGCCCGCGGGGCAGTCGGCCCCGCCCACCGCGTCCCGGTTGCCGGAAGCCTCCGGCGGAGCCGCCGCGGGCGGTTCGCCGGCCACCAGGATCCGCCCGGCGGCGGCCAGCGCCCGCGCCACCGCGTCGGCCAGCGAGCCGTCCCCGTCCCGGAGCTCCGCCCCGCGCAGCCACAGCGTCGGCGCCGGGTGCTCCCCGCGCGCCCGGGCGGCGGCCAGGACGGCGAGCGCGGTGGTGCGGCCGGAACCGGGGTCGCCGACCACCCCGAGGACGAGCCGGTCCCCGGCGGTGAAGGCGTCGAGCTCGGCGGCGATGCGGGGCCGCGGAACGGGATCCGGCCCGTCCGGCTCCGGCCCGAGCACCGGCCCGAGCGTGGTCCCGGTGAGTTCCAGGACGCCCGCGAGGTTCAGTTCCGGCCCGTACCCGGGCACGGTGGCGGCGTTGCGCTCCAGCAGCGCGTACAGCGGGCCCCCGGGGTCGGCCGCGGCCGCGGCGCGCAGCGGCACGGCGAAGGCCCCCGAGCGGTGCTCCGCCCGCAGCGCGGTGCCCAGGACCGCGAGCACCGCTCCGGTCGCGGCGTCCAGGACCGGCGCCCCGCAGGCCTCCCCGCCGCCGAGCAGGGCGTCCCGTCCGTCCGTGCCGATGGCCAGCTCGATCGCGGCGGGCAGTACCTCGCACCGCTCCCCCGGCAGCTGAGCGACCTCCGCTCCGGCCGCGAGCACCCGCGCCTGGCGCCAGCCCCGCGCGGGCAGCCGGACGTACGTACCGGGCTCGACCACCTCGCGGCGGGCCACCGGCAGCGGCGCCGCCCCGAGCCCGTCGGTGCGTACGAGGGCCAGCGCGAGCCCCGGCAGGGCGGTGACATCGGCGGCTCCGGCGACCCAGCTGCGCTCCCCGGGCCCGTACAGGACCAGCCGGTCCGCTCCGACGACGGCCTCGTGGCCGGTGATCACCGTCCCGCGGTCGTCGGCGACGAAGCCGCTGCCGCGCACCCGCCCGGCGAGATCGCAGATCCTGACGAGCTCCGCCATTGCCGCACCACTCCCCGCCGCTCCGTGCTCATGACGGTAGGCAGGTGAAGATCAGCGGGAAAAGCACACGAGGCGAAAGCGCCCCCTTGTGCTCCCTCCATTCACTCCGAGCGCCTGCTCGGACGGGTGAATAGCGGGCCTCGGGTGGATAAACACCTACCCGAGGGGGGTCGTGGAGCGGTGAGCAGCGGTCCATGTGCGCTCACCGCTCCACGTCAAAGCAACACGCACGGAGGCGATCGGCCCGGTCAGAGCCCGGTCAGAGCCCGGTCAGACGAAGACCGCGAGCGACTTCGCCTTGCCGCCCTTGTTCTCGACCAGCCCGAGCAGCTGCTCCTGGGGGCCGAAGACCGCGACCGTGCGGCCTTCGCCGTACTCGTCCGGCATCTCGATCCGCACGCCGTTGGCGAGCAGCGCGGCCCGCCGGGCGTCAAGGTCCCAGCGCGGGAACGCCGCCGCGGCCGCCTCGCCGATCGGCATGACGGTCAGCTCCTCCTGGAGCTGGTCGAGCGTCCGCGCCCGGTCCAGCTTGTACGGGCCCACCCGGGTGCGCCGCAGCGCGGTCAGGTGGCCGCCGACGCCGAGGTCGGCGCCCAGGTCACGGGCGAGGGCGCGGATGTACGTACCGCTGGAGCAGACGACGGAGACGACGAGGTCGATGACCTTGGTGCCGTCCTCGGCCTCGGCGTCGCGCATGTCGTAGACCTGGAACGACGAGATCGTCACCGGCCGGGCCGGGATCTCGAAGTCCTCGCCGTCCCGCGCGCGCTTGTAGGAGCGCACGCCCTTGATCTTGATGGCGCTGACCTTGGACGGCACCTGCATGATCTCGCCGGACAGCTTGGCGATGGCCGAGTCCACGGCCTCACGGGTCACCCGGGAGGCGTCCGTGGAGGAGGTGATCTCGCCCTCGGCGTCGTCCGTGAGGGTGTTCTGCCCGAGCCGGATGGTCCCGAGGTACTCCTTCTCGGTCAGCGCGAGGTGACCGAGGAGCTTGGTCGCCCGCTCGACGCCCAGCACGAGTACGCCCGTCGCCATCGGGTCCAGCGTGCCCGCGTGGCCGACGCGGCGGGTCCTGGCGATCCCGCGCATCTTGGCGACCACGTCGTGCGAGGTGAATCCGGACGGCTTGTCGACGATCACGAGACCTCCCCCGGCGATGGCCGGGGAAGGGCCCACAGGCGTCTTCCCTGCGTTGGTGCTCATTCCGCGGCTGCGTCCTCGTCGTCCTCGCCCGGCTTCTTGTACGGGTCGGCGTCACCGGCGTAGGTGGCGCCGGAGGAGGCCTCGCGCACCTCGGCGTCGGAGGCGCGCACCTTGTCGAGGAGGTCCTCGATGGTCTTGGCGTTCTCCGGGAGGGCGTCCGCGACGAAGGTCAGGGTGGGCGTGAACTTGGTCCCCGCCGCCCGGCCGACCGCGGAGCGCAGTACGCCCTTGGCGCTCTCCAGGCCCGCTGCCGCGCTGGCCCGGTCCTCGTCGTCGCCGTAGACCGTGTAGAAGACCGTGGCCTCCCGCAGGTCGCCGGTGACGCGGGTGTCCGTGATGGTCACGTGCGTACCCAGGCGCGGGTCCTTGACACCACGCTGCAGCTTCTCGGCCACCACCTCCCGGATGAGGTCCGCCAGCTTCTTCGCCCGCGCATTGTCGGCCACTGGTCCGTCTCCTTCTTTTCTTACAGCAATCAGTCTTCATCACCGTGCAGCCGCCGTCTCGCCGACAGCAGCTCCACTTCCGGACGCGCCGCGACCAGCCGCTCACAGCGGTCCAGTACGTCCGACACGAACCCCGCGTCCCCGCTCACCAGGGCGACCCCGATCCGGGCCCTGCGGTGCAGGTCCTGGTCGCCCACTTCGGCCGCGCTCACGGAGAACTTGCGCTGGAGCTCGGCGACGATGGGCCGGACGACGGAGCGTTTCTCCTTCAACGAGTGGACGTCGCCGAGGAGCAGATCGAAGGACAGAGTCCCCACGTACATGCAGTTCCGGATATCCCGCCGGTGCGGGTTCGGTGGCCTGCCGGGGCCGTCGCCCGGCCGGGTCCTCTGAACCGTACACGCAACGGCCGGGGCCGATCGACGGATATTCCGCCGACCGGCCCCGGTGCTTGCTCGTACGGCCAACGGCCGTACGAGCCCTACGACACGGTGCGAACCGCCGCGCGCTTACGCGCGGGGCTTCTCGCGCATCTCGTACGTCGCGATGACGTCGTCGATCTTGATGTCGTTGAAGGAGCCGAGGTTGATACCGCCCTCGAAGCCTTCGCGGATCTCGGTGACGTCGTCCTTGAAGCGGCGCAGACCGGAGATGGTGAGGTTCTCGGCGATGACCTTGCCATCGCGCAGGAGCCGCGCCTTGGTGTTGCGCTTGACCTCGCCGGAGCGGATGAGGACACCCGCGATGTTGCCCAGCTTGGACGAGCGGAAGATCTCGCGGACCTCCGCCGTACCGAGCTCGACCTCTTCGTACTCCGGCTTGAGCAGACCCTTGAGAGCCGCCTCGATCTCCTCGATGGCCTGGTAGATCACCGAGTAGTAGCGGACGTCGACACCCTCGCGGTCCGCCATCTGCGCGGCACGGCCGGCCGCACGGACGTTGTAACCGATGACGATGGCGTCGGAGCCCATCGCCAGGGCGATGTCGGACTCGGTGACCGCACCCACACCGCGGTGCAGGACCCGGATGTCGACCTCTTCACCGACGTCGAGCTGGAGCAGCGAGGACTCGAGAGCCTCGACCGCACCGGACGCGTCGCCCTTGATGATGAGGTTGAGTTCCTGGACCAGACCGGCCTTGAGCACGGAGTCGAGGTCCTCGAGGGACACGCGACGGACGCGCTTGGCGAAGTTGGCGTTGCGCTCTCGCGCAGCACGCTTCTCGGCGATCTGACGGGCCGTACGGTCCTCGTCGACGACGAGGAAGTTGTCGCCGGCGCCGGGGACGTTGGTGAGACCCAGGACCAGGACGGGGGTCGAGGGACCCGCTTCCTCGACGTTGTTGCCCTTGTCGTCGAGCATGGCGCGCACTCGGCCGTAGGCGTCGCCCACGACCATCGTGTCGCCGACGCGGAGGGTACCGCGCTGGACGAGGACGGTGGCGACGGCACCGCGGCCGCGGTCGAGGTGGGACTCGATCGCAATACCCTGAGCGTCCTGCTCCGGGTTGGCGCGCAGGTCGAGCGAGGCGTCGGCGGTGAGGACGACGGCCTCCAGCAGGGAGTCGATGTGCAGACCCTGCTTGGCGGAGATGTCGACGAACATCGTGTCGCCGCCGTACTCCTCGGCGACCAGACCGAACTCGGTGAGCTGACCGCGCACCTTGACCGGGTCGGCACCCTCGACGTCGATCTTGTTGACCGCGACGACGATCGGGACGCCGGCGGCCTTGGCGTGGTTGAGCGCCTCGATCGTCTGCGGCATGACGCCGTCGTTGGCCGCGACCACGAGGATCGCGATGTCGGTCGACTTGGCACCACGGGCACGCATGGCGGTGAACGCCTCGTGACCCGGGGTGTCGATGAAGGTGATCTTGCGCTCTTCACCGTTGACCTCGGTACCGACCTGGTAGGCACCGATGTGCTGGGTGATGCCGCCGGCCTCGCCCGCGACGACGTTCGTCTTGCGGATGGCGTCGAGCAGTCGGGTCTTACCGTGGTCGACGTGACCCATGACGGTGACGACCGGGGGACGCGGCATGAGGAATTCCTCGCCGCCCTCGTCCTCGCCGAACTCGATGTCGAAGCCTTCGAGGAGCTCGCGGTCCTCTTCCTCCGGGCTGACGATCTGAACCTGGTAGTTCATCTCGCCGGCCAGCATTTCGAGCGTCTCGTCGGAGACGGACTGCGTCGCGGTGACCATCTCGCCGAGGTTCATCATCACGGCGACGAGCGACGCCGGGTTGGCGTTGATCTTCTCCGCGAAGTCGGTGAGGGACGCACCGCGCGACAGGCGAACGGTCTCACCGTTGCCGCGGGGCAGCATCACGCCGCCGACGGACGGGGCCTGCATGGCCTCGTACTCCTGGCGCCTCTGACGCTTGGACTTGCGGCCACGACGGGCCGGACCGCCGGGACGGCCGAAGGCACCCTGCGTGCCACCACGGGCACCGGGACCACCGGGACGCCCGCCGAAGCCGGGACGACCGCCGCCACCGGCACCGGCCGGACCGCCGCCGAAGCCGCCGCCACCGGGACGCGGGCCGCCGAAGCCGCCGCCGCCCGCGGGACGCGAGCCGGGACCGGCCGGACGGCCGGCGAAGCCGCCGCCACCGGGACGGCCTGCGCCGCCACCGGGACGCGGGCCACCCGCACCGGGACCACGGCCGCCGGGGCCGCCGCCGGGACGCGGACCGGGACCACCGGCAGCGGGACGCTGCGGCATCATGCCCGGGTTCGGACGGTTACCGCCGGGAGCACCACCCGGACGCGGGGCGCCGCCCTGCGGACGGGGCATGCCACCGGGGGTGGGACGGGCGCCGCCGGGACCCTGGGGGCGCGGAGCGCCGGCCGGGCCGCCCTGCGGACGCGGGGCACCCTGGCCGCCGCCGGCGCCGGGGGCACCGGGACGGGGAGCGCCGGCCGGACGGGGCGCCTGCGGGCGCGCCATGCCGGTGGAGCCACCAGAGGTGAAGGGGTTGTTGCCCGGACGGGGACCGGCCGGACGGGCGCCCTGCGGACGCGGGGCACCGGTGCCGCCGGCGGGGCGCTGGCCCTGGCCACCGGGAGCGGTGCCGGCCGGACGCGGGGCGCCGGGACGGGCGCCGCCCTGGGGGGCCTGGCCACCCTGGGCCGCCGGACGCTGCTGCGCCGGACGGGGACCGGGGGCGCCGGGACCGGCGGGACGGTCGGTACGCGCCGGGGCAGCGGCCGGAGCCGGTGCGGGCGCGGAGAACTCGGTCGCCACGGGCGCCGCCGGAGCGGGCTTCGGGGCGGCCGGAGCCTTGGGACCGGGACGCGGGCCGGGGGCGGCCGGAGTCACGGGCGCACCCGCCGCGGGGGCCTCGGCGGCGGCGGGCTTGGGAGCCACCGGCGCGCCGGGCTTGGGGGCGGCGGGACGTGCCGCGGCGGCCGGGGACGGCGCTGCGGGCGTAGGGGAACCCGCGCGGCCTGCCGCTGCGGGGGAAGGCGCGGCCTTGCGGGGCGCGCCGGGCTTCGCAGCGGACTTGCCGGCGTTGCCGCCGGGCCCCTGCAGTGCGTCGGTCAACTTGCGTACAACCGGCGCCTCGATCGTCGAGGACGCCGAACGGACGAACTCACCGAGTTCCTGGAGCTTGGCCATGACGACCTTGCTCTCAACTCCGAACTCCTTGGCGAGTTCGTATACCCGGACCTTAGCCACTTCGCTCCTTTTAGGTCCGGGTTACGCCGGACCGTCGCTACTTCATGGGCGTACTCATCGCGTACTCATCGAGTGCTCATCGCAATCTCGACCTACTTCCAACTCGCGAGGTACCTGACCGCACGGGGTATCCGTGCCGTACTACTTCTTACGGTGTCGCCCCGGCCTCACCGGCCAGGGCTTTGCGCAGTTCCGTCGTGTCGAGCGCTCCGGCGGACCTGAGGGCCCGGGGAAACGCTCGGCGGCGGACCGCCTGGTCGAGACAGACCACGGCGGGGTGCAGGTAGGCACCCCGGCCGGGCAGCGTACCGCGTGGATCGGGGACGCATTCGTCCCCGCTCGCCACGATGCGCAGCAGATCGCTCTTGGCCGCTCGCTCCCGGCACCCCACACAGGTGCGTTCGGGGCATGCGCGGGCTTGCGTCCGGCCAGACACGCCTAAGTCTACCTCCCCGTACCGACCTCACCCCTTCAGGCGAAAAATCGAACGGACGTTGTCGTGATCCATTCGGGACCTTCCGGGCGGACCCGGGTGCTCCCGTGTGCCGGGACCCCGGTCCGGCCGGGGTCCCTGTCTACCGGCCGGTGAGCACCGGCCGGTAATGGTTTTATTCCCCGCGCCGGTCGGCGTGCTCACCGTCACGGGCGTGCCGGTCCGCGTGCCGGTCCGCGTCCCGGTCCGAGGGCTCCTCGGTGTCGGGGCGGATGTCGATGCGCCAGCCGGTGAGCCGCGCGGCGAGGCGGGCGTTCTGGCCCTCCTTGCCGATGGCCAGCGACAGCTGGTAATCGGGCACGGTCACCCGTGCGGAGCGGGAGTCCCAGTCGACGACGTCGACCTTGCTCACCCGGGCGGGTGACAGGGCGTTCGCGACCATCTCGGCCGGGTCGTCGGACCAGTCCACGATGTCGATCTTCTCGCCGTGCAGCTCCGCCATCACGTTGCGCACGCGGCTGCCCATCGGGCCGATGCAGGCGCCCTTGGGGTTCAGGCCCGAGCGGGTGGAGCGAACGGCGATCTTGGTGCGGTGGCCGGCCTCGCGGGCGATCGCCGAGATCTCGACGCTGCCGTCGGCGATCTCCGGGACCTCCAGCGCGAACAGCTTCTTCACCAGGTTGGGGTGGGTGCGCGACAGGGTCACCGACGGACCGCGGACGCCCTTCGCCACCCGGACGACGTACGCCTTGAGGCGCAGGCCGTGCGTGTACTCCTCGCCGGGGACCTGCTCCTGCACCGGCAGGATTGCTTCCAGCTTGCCGATGTCGACGAGGACGTTCTTCGGGTCCTTGCCCTGCTGCACCACACCGGTGATGACGTCACCCTCGCGGCCGGCGAACTCGCCGAACGTCAGGTCGTCCTCGGCGTCGCGCAGACGCTGCAGGATCACCTGCTTGGCGGTCGTCGCCGCGATCCGGCCGAAGTCCGACGGGGTGTCGTCGAACTCCTTGGGCTCCTGCCCCTCTTCGAGGTCCCTCGGGTCTTCCGTCGCCCACACGACCACGTGACCGTTGCTGCGGTCGAGCACGACGCGGGCACGGCGGTAGCTGCCCTCGGTGCGGTGGTACGCGATGAGGAGGGCCGACTCGATCGCCTCGACGAGCAGGTCGAAGGAGATCTCCTTCTCCCGGACCAGACCCCGCAGGGCACTCATGTCGATGTCCACGGCTACGCCTCCTCTTCCTTCTTGTCCTTGCGGTTGAACTCGATCTCGACACGCGCCTTGGCGATGTCGGTGAATGCGATGCGGCGGGCGGTCGCCTTGCGGCCCTTCACGCCCGGAACTTCGAGGTCCATGCCCTCGTCGTCGACGCCGAGGATGCGGGCGACCAGTTCCCCGCCCTCCGCGAGCTGGAACTTCACGAGACGTCCGGTCGCCCGGACGTAGTGACGGTGCTCGGTCAACGGGCGGTCGGCGCCCGGAGAGCTCACTTCGAGGACGTACTCGTCCTCGCCCATCACGTCGGACTCGTCGAGCAGATCGGAGACCTCACGGCTCAGCTCGGCGCACGCGTCCAGCTCCACGCCCTCGTCGGAATCCACGATGACCCGCAGCATCCGTCGCTTGCCCGCCTTCGACAGCTCGATCTCCTCGAGGTCCAGGCCCTTGGCGGCGACGAGCGGCTCCAGCAGTCCGCGCAGCCTGTCGCTCTGGGTCGTGCTCATCCGGGTGACTCCTCGGCCGCGTGTGCTGTTGTGGTTTTCCGTCGCGTGTCAGGTCAAAGGGTATCCGGTCGCGGAGGGTGTTGCCGTCCGCGCGCCCGGCGGGGGCCCCGGGTACGGTGATCACACCCTGCCCCGCCAGCACCTCCGGAGGACGTCGCCGTGCCCTGGACCATGCCTTCGATGCCCGCCGCCGCCCAAGCGCCCTCACGTCGGAGCGTGCTCGCCGGAGCCGCCGGCGCGGCCGGGGCCGCGCTGCTCACCGGCTGCACCGGCGGCGGCGGAGCCTCCGCAGAGGACAGCGGGATTCCACTCGAACGGCGGATGCGGGAGAACGCCGTACGTGACACCGAGCGGCTGCTGGAACGTTACGACGCCACCACCGCCGCCCATCCGGACCTGGCCGGGCGGCTCGCGCCGCTGCGCGCGGCCGTCGCGGCGCACGGCGCGGCGCTGGCCGTGCCCGGCTCCGGTCACCCGGCCGGGGCAGCCGCCCCCGCCGCCTCCGCATCCGGATCCGCCCCCTCCGCCGGAACCCCGGCGCCGCGCTCCGCGCCCGTACCGGCGACCCCGGCCGAGGCGCTGACCGAGCTCGCGGACACCGAGCGGAGCCTGGCCGAGGCCCGGACCATCGCGCTGGCCGGCGCGCCCGGGGAACTGGCCCGGCTGCTGGCCTCGGTGGCGGCCTGCGGGGCCGTCCACGCGTACCTGCTCACGTCGACCCCCGGAGCCGCCTCGTGAAGTCCTCCCCCTCCCCCGCGAGCCCGCCGCTGGAAGCCGCCCAGGCGGCGCTGGCCGCCGAGCACGCCGCCGCGTACGGATACGGGGTGATCGGCGCGCGCACGGCGTCGGGGCGCGCGGCGGAGGCCCGCGAGGCGTACGGGAGCCACCTCGCGCGCCGCGATTCCCTGGCCCGTACGGTCCGCGAGATGGGCGGGGCGCCGCGGGCCGCGGAGGCGGCGTACGCGCTGCCGTACGAGGTGCGCGGCCCGGCCGACGCCGAGCGGCTGGCCGCCGAGATCGAGGAGCGCGTCGCGGGCGCGTACTCCGATCTGGTGCGGGCCGCGGCCGGCCCGCTGCGCCGGGAGGCGGCCGACGCGCTGAGCGCCGCCGCCGTGCGGGCGGCGCGCTGGCGCGGCGGCGGCGTAGCCTTCCCTGGGCTCGCCGAACGCACGGATCGCGCCCAGACCAGCTGAAAGGGACTACGCACGCATGGCTTTCGAACCGCCGCAGCGGCTTGTACGGGCGCTCGGCGAGACGCCGGATCCAGCGCGGGACGCGGACTGGCTGGACCGGCTGCCCCGGCTCGCCGACGAGGCGATGGCCCGGCGTGCGGTGGTGGCGCAGCGGGTGCAGGCGCCCGGCGGGCGCAGCAGCCTCGTCGTCCTCGTGCGCTACTCCGACGGGACTCCGGCCGCGCTGAAGCTCGCCCCGCCGACGGCTCGGCCGGACCTCGAACTCGCGGCGCTCGCGCACTGGGGCGGCTTCGGGGCGGTACGGGTCCTCGACTCGCGCCACCACGAGGACGACGGCGGGCTGCTCCTGGAGCGGCTGCACCCGGAGGTGTCGCTGCACTCGCTCCCGGAGGCGAAGGCCCTGCTGGAGGCGTGCGGCACGCTGCGCCGGCTGTGGGTGGCGCCGGGCGCCGGCCACAGCTGGGAGACGGTGGCGCAGCGCACCGCCCGGCAGGCCGAGGCGCTGCGCAAGGCCCCGCCCGAGGCGGAGGCGCTGGCGGCGACGGCCCTGGGGATCCAGGAGGAGCTGACGGCCGCCCCGGCCGAGGAACTGCTGCTGCACGGGAACTTCCGGCAGGGCAAGGTGCTGGCGGGCGAGCGGGCGCCGTGGCTGACGGTGGGTCCGGATCCGCTGGTCGGCGAGCGGGCGTACGACCTGGCCCGGCTGGTCCGGGACCGGCTGGAGGACCAGGTCGCCTCCTCGGCTGGGGCCTCGGGCGCCCGGCGGCGGGTGAACAAGCTGGCGGACGCGCTGGACGTGGACCGGGACCGGCTGCGGGGCTGGACGGTGTTCCGCGCGGTCGAGTCGGGGGCCCGGGCGCTGGTGGCCGGACGGCGGCGCGATGCCGAGTCGTTGCTGGAATTCGCCTCCTGGCTGTAGGGCATACCGTAGATATCAGGACGTGTCCAGCAGGAGGCCGCCATGGTCCAGGAACTGCTGACAGCGGTCATCGCGGCGGGCTTGGGTGCCGCGGCGGCCACGGGTGTCGCCGCACGGGTGGTGAGGCAGTACGAGCGGGGCGTGGTCTTCCGCTTCGGCCGGCTGCGGGCAGGAATCCGCGGCCCTGGCTTCACCATGGTCATCCCGGGCGTGGACCGGCTGCGCAAGGTGAACATGCAGATCGTGACGATGCCGGTGCCCGCGCAGGAGGGCATCACGCGGGACAACGTCACGGTGCGGGTGGACGCGGTCGTCTACTTCAAGGTCGTGGACGCGGCCAGCGCGATCATCGAGGTCGAGGACTACCGCTTCGCGGTCTCGCAGATGGCGCAGACGTCGCTGCGGTCGATCATCGGCAAGTCGGACCTGGACGATCTGCTGTCGAACCGGGAGCAGCTCAACCAGGGCCTGGAGCTGATGATCGACAGTCCGGCGGTCGGGTGGGGCGTGCAGATCGACCGGGTGGAGATCAAGGACGTCTCCCTGCCCGAGACGATGAAGCGGTCGATGGCGCGCCAGGCGGAGGCGGACCGCGAGCGCCGGGCCCGGGTCATCAACGCGGACGCGGAGCTCCAGGCGTCGAAGAAGCTGGCCGAGGCGGCGGCGGTGATGTCGGAACAGCCGGCGGCGCTCCAGCTGCGGCTGCTCCAGACGGTGGTGGCGGTGGCGGCGGAGAAGAACTCCACCCTCGTGCTTCCCTTCCCGGTGGAGCTGCTGCGCTTCCTCGAACGCGCCGCCCCGACCCCCTCGGACGCGCATGGTCCGCCGGCCGCGGCCCCGCCGTCCGCGCGCCCGCACGAGCCGGCCGTGGAAGGCGCGCAGCCGCCGCAGGCGCCGGCGGCCGGGCCCGCGGTCGACCGGGTGAACGGCTCGCCGGACCATGACCCCGACCCGGACCCGGTCCTGCCCCCGGGCCACCCCGTGCCCCCGCCGTCGGCGCCCGGCGAACCGGACGCCTGACGGCCGGGGTCCCGGCCTACGCGAGGCGGGCCAGGGCCTGCGCGAGGGGGAGTTCCTCGCGGGTGCCGGCGGCGCGGTCCTGGAGTTCGACCACCCCGTCGGCGGAGCGGCGGCCCGCCACCAGGATCCAGGGCACGCCGATCAGCTCCGCGTCCGTGAGCTTGACGCCGGGCGACAGGCCGGGCCGGTCGTCCAGCAGGACCCGGCGGCCGGCCTCCGCCAGGGCGGTGGCCGCCGATTCGGCAAGCGCCAGGGGCACGGCCTTGCCGGCCGCCACCACGTGGACGTCGGCGGGGGCGACCGAAGCCGGCCAGCACAGGCCCCGCTCGTCGGCGGTCTGCTCGGCCAGCGCGGCGACCACGCGGGAGACGCCGATCCCGTAGGAGCCCATGGTGACCCGGACCGGCTTGCCCTCGCGGCCGAGCACGTCGAGCCCGAAGGCGTCGGCGTACTTGCGGCCCAGCTGGAAGATGTGCCCGATCTCGATCGCCCGGTCCAGCGCGAGTCCGCTGCCGCAGGCGGGGCAGGGGTCACCCGGCTCGACCACCACGACGTCCAGGTACCGGTCGACCTCGAAGTCACGGCCGCACACCACGTTGCG
The DNA here is from genome assembly GCF_055567555.1 of Streptomyces sp. NPDC026522. Classification (NCBI taxonomy): domain Bacteria; kingdom Bacillati; phylum Actinomycetota; class Actinomycetes; order Kitasatosporales; family Streptomycetaceae; genus Streptomyces; species Streptomyces sp. NPDC026522. The sequence continues at coordinate 182,383 of NZ_JBVHQF010000014.1, read as the reverse complement.
GGCGTGCGTGTCGGGCTTGTTGGCGCCCGTCACCCAGGAAGTCCCGGGCGCGACCCGGGGGTCGGCCAGGTAGCGCACCTTCCCCAGCCCCTGCGGTCCCACGTAGCCACGTACCAGGTCGGGCCGGTCGGCGAAGTCCTCCGCCGTCACCAACTCCACGACGGCGGGGGCGAGGTGCTCGCCGAGCTTGCCCAGGTCCACCTCCCGGTCGCCGGGCACGCCGACGGCGACGATTTCGCCGTCCACCTTGACGAGGAGGTTCTTGAGCGTGGCCGAGGCGGGCACGCCGAGGTGCGCCGCCAGCGTCTCGATGGTCGGGGTGTCGGGGGTGGGGATCTCCTCCAGCGGACCGTGTTCGGCCGGCACGGGCGTCAGGGGGAAGGTGACCGCCTCGGTGTTGGCCGCGTAGTCGCAGGACGGGCAGTCCGCGAAGGTGTCCTCACCCGCCCGCGCCGGTGCCAGGAACTCCTCGGACGCGGAGCCGCCCATCGCGCCGGAGACGGCGGAGACGATCCGGTGGTCCAGGCCGAGCCGCTCGAAGATCCGCTGGTAGGCGGCGCGGTGGAGGGCGTACGAGTGCGCGAGCCCCTCGTCGCTGACGTCGAAGGAGTACGAGTCCTTCATCTGGAACTCGCGGCCCCGCAGCACGCCGGAGCGCGGCCGGGCCTCGTCGCGGTACTTGGTCTGGATCTGGTACAGCATGACCGGCAGGTCCTTGTAGGACGTGCACTGGTCCTTCACGAGCAGGGTGAAGATCTCTTCGTGGGTGGGGCCGAGCAGGTAGTCCGCGCCCTTGCGGTCCTTGAGCCGGAAGAGCAGGTCCCCGTACTCCGACCAGCGGCCGCTGACCTCGTACGGCTCCCTCGGCAGCAGCGCCGGCAGCAGCACCTCCTGCGCCCCGATCGCGTCCATCTCCTCGCGCACGATGCGGGAGACGTTCTCCAGGACCCGCTTGCCGAGCGGCAGCCAGGTCCACACCCCGGCGGAGCTGCGCCGGACGTAGCCCGCGCGGACGAGGAGGCGGTGGCTGAGGGTCTCGGCGTCGGCCGGGTCCTCGCGGAGGGTCTTGGCCAGGAGCCGGGACATGCGCTGCACGTGTTGCGTTGACATGCGGGGAGCCTACCGAGGCCCCCGCGGATGGCTCATCGAATTCCGGGCCTGCGCAGCGGGAGCGGGGCGCCCATCACGGCGTACGGCAGGCTCGCGCTCGGGAAGTACACGCGGCGGGCCAGGTCGGTGTAGCCGAGCGCGCGGTACAGGGCGCGGGCCGGGCTGTCGGTGTCGATGGCGGACAGGATGGAGCGCGGTTCGGCGGCGGAATCGGTGATCCGGGTGATCAGCTCCCGGCCGACGCCGTGGCCCTGGAACCCGGGGTGGACGTGCAGTTCGGTGATGACGAAGGAGCCGTCGAGCCAGCCCTCGTGGCCTCCGGTGCGCAGGTAGGGCTCGACGACGGTGGACCACCAGTGGTCGCGGTCGTTCGGCATGCCGTAGACGAACCCGGCGAGCGCGCCGTCGTCGGTGTACGCGCCGAGCGCGCGGGCGCCCCGGCAGGTCATGTGGCGCTGGACGATGTAGCGCCGGATGGCGACTTCCTCGTCGCTGAGCCCGAAGGCGACGGCCTGCACGCGCAGGGCCTCGTCCACGCGGGCGGCGAGGTCGAGGGGGCCGATGCGGAGTCCGGCGGGCCGGTGGGGGCCGTCGCCTCCGGGGGTAGGCAGCATGCGGTGACCTTACTCGGCGGTAGCGGCGAGGGGTACGGGGCCGGCGCCGGGTTTCGCCGGGCCCGGAGGGTCAGAACAGCACGCTCATGAAGGCGCCGACCTCGCGGAAGCCCACGCGCCGGTAGGCCGCCCGCGCGGCGGTGTTGAAGTCGTTGACGTAGAGGCTGACCACGGGGGCCACGTCGCGCAGCGCGTACTCCACGACGGCGGCCATGCCCGCCTCGGAGTGCCCGCGCCCGCGGAACTCGGGGTCGACCCACACGCCTTGGATCTGGCAGGCGCGCGGGGTGGCGGCGCCGATCTCGGCCTTGAAGACGATCCTGCCGTTCTCGATGCGGGCGAACGAGCGTCCGGTGCCGACGAGTTCGGCGACCCGGGCCTGGTAGAGCAGGCCGCCGTCCCCGGCGAGCGGGGAGATGCCGACTTCTTCGGTGAACATGGCCACGCAGGCGGGCATGATCAGGTCCATCTCGCCCTTGCGGACCCGGCGGACCAGGGGGTCCGGCCGGACCTCGGCGGACGACTGTTCGGTGATCATCAGCGGCTGGTGGGAGCGGACGTCCCGGGCGGGTCCCCAGCTGGGCTCCAGGAGGCGCCACAGCAGCCGGGTGGCCTCGGCCGGGCCGACGATGGAGGAGCAGCGGCGGCCGGTGCGGCGGGCCCGGTCGGCGAAGGCGCGTACGGCGTCGGGGCCGGCGCAGACGGGGACGAGGTTGGCGCCCGCGTAGCAGAGGGAGCGCAGCTCGCCGTCGGAGTACCAGCCCCACATCTCGCCGCCCAGGCGCCAGGGGTCGAGACCGGCGACCTGGACCCGGGAGGTGACGAAGGCGTTCTCGACGGGCTCGCGCCCGAGGACTTCGAGCGCGGAGTCGAGATCACTGGGTTCAAGGACCCGGGTGGTGGTCTGCGTCAACACTGGGGCCTCACCATGCAAGTCTGCTGATCTCCGCACTGTACCCGGCGCCGCACCGGGATGCCCGGCCCCACAGGTCACGAAAAAGCCCCGCCCCCGCCCCCGTACTGCGGGAACGGGAGCGGGACCGGGGCCGGCCGTGGTCGGCACGGGCGAGTGGGCCGAAGGGGAGCGCCGGTGGGGGCACCTCCCGGCCAGAGGCTGGGGGAGCGAACCGCGCCCAAAAACTCTAGACGCCGATGGCGACCGTGGGTTCGCCGGAGGGGATGCCGTCCTTCTCCATCTGCGCGGCGATCTTCATGGCCTCTTCGATCAGCGTCTCCACGATCTTCGACTCGGGGACGGTCTTGATGACCTCGCCCTTGACGAAGATCTGGCCCTTGCCGTTGCCGGAGGCGACGCCGAGGTCGGCCTCGCGGGCCTCGCCCGGGCCGTTCACGACGCAGCCCATGACCGCGACGCGCAGCGGGATCTCCATGCCCTCCAGGCCCGCGGTGACCTCCTCGGCCAGCTTGTACACGTCGACCTGGGCGCGGCCGCAGGACGGGCAGGAGACGATCTCCAGCCGGCGGGGCTTGAGGTTCAGCGACTCCAGGATCTGGATGCCGACCTTGACCTCCTCGACCGGCGGCGCGGAGAGCGAGACGCGGATGGTGTCGCCGATGCCCTCGGAGAGCAGGGCGCCGAAGGCGACGGCGGACTTGATGGTGCCCTGGAAGGCCGGGCCGGCCTCGGTGACGCCGAGGTGCAGCGGGTAGTCGCAGGCGGCGGCCAGCTGGCGGTAGGCGTTGACCATGACGACCGGGTCGTTGTGCTTGACCGAGATCTTGATGTCGCTGAAGCCGTGCTCCTCGAAGAGGGAGGCCTCCCACAGCGCCGACTCGACGAGCGCCTCGGGGGTGGCCTTGCCGTACTTCTTGAGCAGCCGGGCGTCGAGCGAGCCCGCGTTGACGCCGATCCGGATCGGGGTGCGGGTCTCGTTCGCGGCGCGCGCGATCTCCTTGACCTTGTCGTCGAACTGCTTGATGTTGCCCGGGTTGACGCGGACCGCGGCGCAGCCGGCGTCGATGGCCGCGAACACGTACTTCGGCTGGAAGTGGATGTCGGCGATGACCGGGATCTGGGACTTCTTCGCGATCACGGCGAGGGCGTCGGCGTCGTCCTGCGTGGGGCAGGCCACGCGGACGATGTTGCAGCCGGAAGCGGTCAGCTCGGCGATCTGCTGGAGCGTGGCGCCGATGTCGGAGGTGCGGGTCGTGGTCATCGACTGCACCGAGATGGGTGCGTCGCCGCCGACGGCCACGGAGCCGACCTGGATCTTGCGGCTGACCCGGCGGTCGGCGAGCTTCGTCGGCACGGACGGCATTCCGAGAGAGATGGCAGTCATCTGCTGTGCAACCCCAAGGTGTGGATCAAGGTCCCGAGATCGGCGGGCTCCAGGCTTCGAGATTACGCCAAGGCGGGGGTGACCCACGCATCGCCGGGTCCGCGCCACCCGAACGTAGGGAGCCGGGCACGATGCGTGCCCGGCTCCCGTCCGCGTACTCGTAGGACTGTCGTGCTAGCTGATCTTGATCGGATTGACCACGTCGGCCACGAGCACCAGCAGCGTGAAGCAGACGAAAACGCCTGCGACGACGTACGCGGCGGGCATCAGCTTCGCCACGTCGAACGGGCCGGGGTCGGCGCGCCGGAAGACGCGGGCCACGTTGCGGCGCACGGACTCCCACAGGGCGCCGGCGATGTGGCCGCCGTCCAGTGGCAGCAGGGGCAGCATGTTGAACAGGAACAGCGACAGGTTGAACATCCCGAGGACGCTCAGCATCGTGGCGAGGCGCTGCTCGCCGGGGATGTCCAGGGTGGCGATCTCCCCGCTGATGCGGGCCGCGCCCACGATGCCCATCGGGGAGTCGGGCTGCCGTTCGGCGCCGTTGAAGGCCGCGTTCCACAGGGCGGGGATCTTCTCCGGCAGGCGCAGCAGCCCCTGCACGCTGCTCTGCGCGACATCGCCCATGTGTTCCACGGACTCGCCGAAGGTGAGCGGCGCGATGACTTCCCTGGGGCCGAAGCCGAGCCAGCCGGCCGTCACGTACTGGCCCTTGACGTATCCGCCGTGGCCGTCGGTCTTGGCGACCTTGTTCTCGATCAGCGTCGCCTGGAGGGTCTGCTCGCGCCCGTCCCGGACGACGGTGACGGTGGCGGGGCCGACGGTGTCGCGGATCTGCTGCTGGAGCACGGCCCAGTCGGTGATCCGCTTGCCGTTGAAGGCCACGATCTTGTCACCCGTCCGCAGGCCCGCCTTCTTGGCCGGGGCCACCGGGTCGCCGTCCTTGCAGACCTCGCGCTTCTCGCTCTGCTGGATGACGCAGGGGGAGACGGACGCCACCTGGGTGGTGGTCTGGTTGACGCCGAAGGTCATCCACAGCCCGAAGAAGATCACCAGCGCCAGGACCAGGTTCATGAAGGGGCCCGCGAACATCACGATCACGCGCTTCCAGGGCTTGCGCGTGTAGAACAGCCGGTTCTCGTCCCCGGGCTGGAGCTCCTCGTACGCAGCCGAGCGCGCGTCCTCGATCATCGACCGGAAGGGGGAGGTCGAGCGGGCGCTGACCTTGCCGTCCTCACCGGGCGGGAACATCCCGATCATGCGGATGTAGCCGCCCATCGGGATGGCCTTGATGCCGTACTCCGTCTCGCCCTTCTTGCGCGACCAGACGGTCCGGCCGAAGCCGACCATGTACTGCGGCACGCGGATGCCGAAGAGCTTGGCCGTCGAGAGGTGGCCGAGCTCGTGCCAGGCGATGGAGAACAGCAGGCCGAACACGAAGACGACCACACCGATCAAGGTCAGCAAGATCGTCATGCGCCCGCCTCCACGGCGGCCCGTGCCGCCATCTCCCGTGCCCGGGCCCTGGCCCAGGTCTCCGCTTCAAGGACGTCCCGGACGGTGAGGGAAGTTCCCGCGTCCGGTGTTCCGTGCTCATCGACCACGGACGAGACCGTATCCATGATTGCTGTGAACGGCAGCCGACCGGCCAGGAAGGCCGCCACGCACTCCTCGTTCGCCGCATTGAACACGGCGGGCGCCGTGGAGCCGAGGGTACCGACGTGCCGGGCCAGGTCCACCGCCGGGAAGGCCTCGGTGTCCAGCGGGAAGAACTCCCAGCTCGACGCCTTGGTCCAGTCGAAGGCGGGGGCCGCGTCGGGGATCCGCTCGGGCCAGCCGAGGCCGATCGCGATCGGGCCGCGCATGTCGGGCGGGGTGGCCTGGGCCAGCGTCGAACCGTCGGTGAACTCGACCATCGAGTGGACGTACGACTGGGGGTGGACCACGACCTCGATGCGGTCGAAGGGGATGTCGTAGAGCAGGTGCGCCTCGATGACCTCCAGCCCCTTGTTGACCAGCGTCGCGGAATTGATGGTGATCACCGGGCCCATCGCCCAGGTGGGGTGCGCGAGGGCGTCCTGCACGGTGACCCGCGCCAGCTCGGCGCGGGTGCGGCCGCGGAAGGGGCCGCCCGAGGCCGTGACCACGAGCTTGCGGACGTCGGCCCGGGTCCCGGCGGCCAGCGCCTGGAAGAGCGCCGCGTGCTCGGAGTCCACCGGGATGATCTGGCCCGGCTTCGCGAGGGCCTTGACCAGCGGGCCGCCGACGATCAGGGACTCCTTGTTGGCCAGGGCCAGGGTCCGGCCCGCACGCAGCGCGGCGAGGGTGGGCGCGAGACCGATGGAACCGGTGATGCCGTTGAGGACGGTGTGGCACGGGGAGGCGGCGAGTTCGGCCGCCGCGTCCGGGCCGGCCAGGATCTCGGGCTGCGGCTCGGACCCGCCGTACTGGGCGCTCAGCGCCTCTTTCAGCGCGGGGACGGCGTCCTCGTCGGCCACCGCGACGCTCCGCACGCGCAGCCGCCGGGCCTGTTCGGCCAGCAGCGCGACGCGCCCGCCGGCGGCGGACAGCGCGGTCACCCGGAAGCGGTCCGGGTTGCGCAGGGCGAGGTCGATGGCCTGGGTGCCGATGGAGCCGGTGGAGCCGAGGATGACGATGTCCCGGCGGCCGACCGCGGGGTCGAAGAGGAGGTGCGGGTCGGCCAAGGGGGCTGGGCTGTCGGTCATGCCCCCCATTGTTGCCGCAACTCAGGAGCGGTTGGGCACGGAGTCCCCTTGAATGACGGCGGCCAGCAGCTCGGGGAGGGTCCCGGCGAAGTCGGGGAGCGTCAGAGCGGCCCGCCACCACGCTTCGCCGTCGCCGCCGAGGGCCGCCGTGAGCAGCCGGTCGGCCTCGGCGCGGGAGGCGAGCACGGCGGCCGGCCGGTCGTGCCGGTCGGGGTAGTCGACGTCGCCGAGCCAGTGGTCCTCGTCCAGGGCCCAGGCGGCGGGGGCCTTGTGCCGCAGTACGTCGGTGCCCGTGAGCAGGCCCGCGTCCAGGCAGGCGCGGACCCAGCGGATGTCCTCGCGGAGGTCGCCCATGGCGTTGGGCACCCCGAGGCTGGCCAGGGCCAGCTCCCGGTCCACGCCCGGCTCCGGTTCCGGGGCCGGGCCCGGCGCGAGCGCGTCGACGGCCTCGGCGAGGCCCGGAACGGCGGGTGCGGGCTGCGCCGGCGCGGTGCCGGCGGCCACGGCGGCGGCGAGCTCCGGCAGGGTACCGGCGAACCCGGGGGCGCTGCGGTGCAGTTCGGCCCACAGCCGCGGGTCGGCACCGAGCACCGGGTGCAGCACGCGGACCAGGGCGGCCCGCATCCCGGCCCACTCCGCGAGGTTCCAGGCGAAGCGCCCGATGGCGTGGGCCTGTCCGAGCAGCAGGGTCCGGTGGGCGGGGGCGACGGCCGCCGCGAGTTCGTCGAAGGTCAGGGTGCCGGTGCGGACGGCCCGGACGGCGGGGCGGTGCCAGTGCGGCCCGTACGCGTGCTGCCCGCGCGTGTCGAGCAGCGCGAGGACGGCGGCCCGGTCGAGCCCGGCCACCAGCAGCAGGGCCTCGACGGAGCCGGGCGGCAGCGGGGCGCGGGCGTGCTCGCGCAGCAGGGTCTCCCGGTCGAGCTGGTGGGGCAGGGCCAGCACGTCGAGCGGTATGCGCGGCCGGTGGCTGCCGTGGCGGCGCAGCAGGTCGATGAGTTCCGTACTGCTCAGCGCGGGGCCGGCCGCCCCGGGTGGGGCGGGGGTGCGGCCCAGCTCGGCGCTCAGGGTGGCGAGCAGCTGCGGCGAGGCGCCGGGGCGGCGCCGGTAGCGGGTGGGCCCGGGCAGCCCCGGCAGGGGGCGGCCGAGCACGTGGGGGTTGCGGGCGACGTTGCGGCGGTCCTCGTCGGTGCCGTCGCGCAGCAGCAGGGTGACGACGGCGGCGGGGAGGTGCCCGTCGCGGCAGAGGTAGCGGCGGGCGGCCGGGTCGAGCCGGCCGAGGAGACCGGCCGCGACCGCGTCCGGTGCGTGGCGCAGCAGCAGCGCCACGCACCAGGCCAGCCGTCGGCTGTAGCGGTCTTCCTCGGCCGTCGCCATCGCTGTGCCGCCTCGTGCTCGTGCCGGTTCCCGTACATCAGTCTGACTGCACGCCGATCATGGCAGGTCAGCGCAGTGGACGGTGCACGTTTTCCTTCTCCGAGGGGCCGGGGGTGGCGTCGGCGATCCAGGGGCCGTCGCCCGAGGGGTCGAGGACGCCTTCCTCCAGCCAGGTGTAGGTGCCGGAGAGGACGCCCGCGACCACCTTGCGGTCCAGGTCGTCCGTGTTGGACCAGAGCCGGCCGAAGAGTTCCTCGACACGGATCCGGGACTGGCGGCAGAACGCGTCGGCGAGCTGGTAGGCCTCGCGCCCGTGTTCGCCGGTGGCCCGCAGGTGCTCGGCGCGCACGCAGGCCGCGCTCATCGCGAAGAGTTCCGCGCCGATGTCGACGATGCGGCCGAGGAAGCCCTGTTTGGTCTCCATCCGGCCTTGCCAGCGCGCCATCGCCATGAAGGTCATCCGGGCGAGTTTGCGGGCACTGCGCTCGACGTAGCGCAGGTGGGTGGCGAGGTCGGGGTGGCCCGCCGGGTGGAACTCGCGGTAGGTGCCGGGGACCTGGCCGGCGCCGGTGGCCAGCTTGGGCAGCCAGCGGGCGTAGAACCCGGCCGCGCGGGCGCCCGCCTTGGCCTTGTCGCCGAGGTCCTTGTCCGGGTCGATCAGGTCACCGGCGACCGAGAGGTGGGCGTCGACCGCTTCCCGGGCGATCAGCAGGTGCATGATCTCGGTCGAGCCCTCGAAGATGCGGTTGATGCGCAGGTCGCGCAGCAGCTGCTCGGCGGGAACGGCCCGTTCGCCGCGCGCGGCGAGGGACTCGGCGGTCTCGAAGCCCCGGCCGCCGCGGATCTGGACCAGCTCGTCGGCCATCAGGCAGGCCATTTCGGAGCCGTAGAGCTTGGCGAGGGCGGCCTCGATGCGGATGTCGTTGCGGTCCTCGTCGGCCATCTGGGAGGCGAGGTCGACGACGGCTTCCAGGGCGAAGGTGGTGGCGGCGATGAAGGAGATCTTCGCCCCGACCGCCTCGTGCCGCGCGACCGGCCGGCCCCACTGCTCGCGCACCCCGGACCACTCGCGGGCGATCTTGAGGCACCACTTCCCGGCGCCGACGCACATGGCCGGCAGCGACAGGCGGCCGGTGTTCAGCGTGGTGAGCGCGATCTTCAGGCCCGCGCCCTCGGCGCCGATCCGCTGCGCGGCGGGGACCCGTACCCGGTGGAAGCGGGTGACGCCGTTCTCCAGGCCGCGCAGGCCCATGAAGGCGTTGCGGTGCTCGACGGTGATGCCGGGCGAGTCCGCCTCCACCACGAAGGCGGTGATCCCGCCGCGGTGGTTCTCGCTCTTGGGGACCCGCGCCATGACCACGAGCAGGTCGGCGACGACCCCGTTGGTGGTCCAGAGCTTCACCCCGTCGAGCAGGTACGCCTCCTCCCCGTCCTCGGTGACCGGGACGGCGGTGGTGGCCAGCCGGGCCGGGTCGGAGCCCACGTCGGGCTCGGTGAGGAGGAAGGCGCTGATGGCACTGGTGGCGCAGCGGGGCAGGTAGGCGTCCTTCTGCTCCTGGGTGCCGAACATCTTCAGCGGCTGGGGCACGCCGATCGACTGGTGGGCGGAGAGCAGCGCCCCGATGGCGGGGCTGACCGAACCGACCAGCGCCAGTGCCTTGTTGTAGTACACCTGGGTGAGGCCGAGCCCCCCGTACTTGGGGTCGATCTTCATCCCGAGGGCGCCGAGCTCCTTGAGCCCGCGCACGGTCTCGTCGGGGATCCTCGCCTCGCGCTCGATGCGCGGGCCGTCGATCTCGCGCTCGCAGAAGTCGCGCAGCCGGGCCAGGAAGGCCTCGCCGCGCCGGACGTCCTCGTCGGCGGGCTGCGGGTGGGGGTGGATCAGGTCGAGCCGGAACCGTCCCAGGAACAGTTCCTTGGCGAAGCTGGGCTTGCGCCAGCCCTGCTGCCGGGCCGCTTCCGCGACCTGCCTGGCCTCGCGCTCGGTCACCTTGGGCTGTGTTGCGGACATGCGGGGACTCACCTCGCCGCCGAGTCGGATGACTTTCCGGAATACCGGTCGGTGCTACCTGTCAGTCGTACCCCCTCCACGGCGCCCGGAAAAGCCGGGCGGGGCAGGGTGGGGGAACGGGCGGGCGAAAAGGGGGACGGCCGGAGCCCCCGCACAGTAGGCTCCGGCCGTCGGCTTTGGGCCGTACGAGTCGGCTAGATGTCCAGGCCGGTGAGGACCAGGACGCGCTCGTAGGTGTAGTCGTCCATCGCGTAGCGGACGCCCTCGCGGCCGACACCCGACTGCTTGACGCCGCCGTACGGCATCTGGTCGGCGCGGTAGGACGGCGCGTCGCCGACGATCACGCCGCCGACCTCCAGCTCCCGGTGGGCGCGGAACGCGGTCTGGATGTCGCGGGTGAAGACGCCGGTCTGCAGACCGAACTTCGAGTCGTTGACGGCGGCGAAGGCCTCGTCGGTGTTCTCGACCTTCTGGAGCGTGAGGACCGGCCCGAAGACCTCCTCGACGGCGAGCTTGACGCCGGCCGGCAGTTCGGCGACGACGGTGGGCTCGTACGAGGCACCCTCGCGCTTGCCGCCGGTGAGCAGCTTGGCGCCGGCGGAGACGGCCTCGTCGACCCAGGACTCGACCCGCTTGGCGGCGTCCTCGGAGACGAGGGGGCCGACGTCGGTGGCGGAGTCGGACGGGTCGCCGGTGACCTGCGCCTGGACCTTGGCGACGACCTTCTCGACGAGGCGGTCGTAGACGGAGGCGTCGGCGATCACGCGCTGCACGGAGATGCAGGACTGGCCGGCCTGGTAGTTCGAGAAGGTCGCGATACGGGTCGCGGCCCAGTCGAGGTCGGCCTCGGAGGACCAGTCGGCGAGGACGACGGCCGCGGCGTTGCCGCCGAGCTCCAGGGTGCAGTGCTTGTGGGGCACCGACTGCTGGATGGCGTAGCCGACCGTGTCGGAGCCGGTGAAGGAGATGACGGGCAGGCGCTCGTCCTTGACCAGGGCGGGCATCTTGTCGTTCGCCACCGGCAGGACGGACCAGGAGCCGGCCGGCAGGTCGGTCTCGGCGAGCAGCTCGCCGAGGATGAGGCCGGAGAGCGGGGTGGCCGGGGCCGGCTTCAGGATGATCGGCGCGCCGACGGCGATGGCGGGGGCCACCTTGTGGGCGCACAGGTTCAGCGGGAAGTTGAACGGCGCGATGCCGAGGACCGGACCCTTGACGAAGCGGCGGGTCAGGGCGAGACGGCCGACGCCACCGGCGTCGGTGTCCAGGCGCTGGGCCTCTCCGCCGTTGAAGCGGCGGGCCTCTTCGGCGGCGAAACGGAACACGGACACCGCACGGCCGACCTCACCGCGGGCCCACTTGATGGGCTTGCCGTTCTCGGCGGAGATCAGCTGGGCGATCTCCTCGGTGCGCTCGACGAGCCGCTTCGAGACGTGGTCGAGGGCGGCGGCGCGGACGTGCGCGGGGGTCGCGGAGAACTCCGCCGTCACGGCGTGGGCCGCGGCCACGGCCTCTTCGACCTGGGCCTCGGTGGGCACGCTGACCGTGCCGACCAGGCGTCCGTCCCACGGGGAGTGGACGTCGAAGCTGTCCTCGCCGGTGGCCTGGCGGCCGGCGAGCCAGAAGGCGTGGGTGGAAGTCATGCGAATCCCGGCCCTTCGGAGTTGTGCGGGTCCTTGTCCCCTCCACCGTAGGACTCCGCCGACGATTCGGTGTTTGTCCGGCATGGAGTACGCGCGCCGGCGGCTGCGCCGCTTTGTCACTGTCCCCGGCCCCGCGCCGGGGCCCGCGAACCGGACCCGGTCCCCCGGGGCCACGCAGCCCCACCGCCCCGGCCCCTGACCCATGCCGGGTCACGCCGCCCCGAGGACCCGGGCCCGGGCCTGGAGCAAGGGCCCGGATTTAGGGCCGGGCCGGGCGCGTCGCAGCGGACACGACCGCACCGAGGCCGCGCGAAGCCCCCTGGGCCCAGCCCCGGGACCTGGCACGGCCCGTGTCCCGGCATGGTCCGGGGCCACAGCCCGCCCAGACTCCCCCGGTGCCGTGGCGGTGCACCGGGGGCTGGGCGGCGCCCGGGCCTGCCCGGGCGCCGCCGCCGGGCCACCGCAGGCCTCCACGGGCCTACCGAGCCGGCTGCGCGACCTCGTTCCCGGCCACCCGCCGGGGAGCCGTCGGGCAGTCCTGACTCGCCCGGGCAGCCGGGTCCTGCCGCGCGGTCTTCGAGGACCCGGCCGGGGGCACCGCAAGGCGGTGGACCGCTCCCGGAGCGGACGCACTCGGGCGGCCCGACCGGACGCCCGCGCCCGGCGGAACCCAAGGGCATGGGGGCGGGCGGCCCGGCTCGCGCCCTCGGGCCTGCCCCCGCGGCCCCGGCACACGCCGGGGGGAGCCGTCGGGCAGTCCTGACTCGCCCGGGCAGCCGGGTCCTGCCGCGCGGTCTTCGAGGACCCGGCCGGGAGCACCGCAAGGCGGTGGACCGCTCCCGGAGCGGACGCACTCGGGCGGCCCGACGCCCGGGTCCGGGGGCCCGGCTCGCGCCCTCGGGCCTGCCCCCGCGGCCCCGGCACGCGCCGGGGGAGCCGTCGGGCGAGTCCGGGTCCCCCTGGTTCCGCCGGAGGCGGTCGGGGACGCGCTCGGGCGGTCCCGACAACACCGCGGAGCCGGCTCCGCAGGACCGGGGGCGGCGTGCGGGGCCCGGGGCGGGGCCTACGTGTCGGTGGGGCTGGCCTTGAGGGCGAGCCAGAGTTCCATGCGGACGTCCGGGTCGTCGAGGGAGCGGCCGAGGATCTCCTCCACGCGCCGCATCCGGTACCGCAGGGTGTGCCGGTGCACGCCCAGGTCGACCGCAGCCGCGTCCCACTGGCCGTGGCGCGACAGCCACGCGTACAGCGAGGCCACCAGGTCGCCCCGGCCCTTCTGGTCGTGCTCGCGCAGCGCCCGCAGCGTGCCGTCCGCGAAGGCCCGTACCGCGTCGTCGGCCAGCAGTGGGAGTACGGAGCCCGCCGCGAGGTCCTCGTGCTCCACCATCGGGCGCCCGCGCCGGCGGGCCACCGCGAGGGCCTGGTCGGCCTGCTTGCAGGCGGCCGCCACGCCCGAGGTCCCGGCCGGCGCGGACAGGCCGACCACCAGCTCGTCCGGTTCCGGCCCGGCCGAATCCCGCCCGCGCCGCGCCTCCAGCCCCTCCGCGTACCCCGCGCAGGCCTGCACCGCGGAGCCGGCTTCCGCGGCCAGCACCACCAGCCGGCCCTCCTCCGGGACCACCAGCAGCGCCTCCCCCGTCCGGGCCGCCGCCGATTCGATCGCGTCGGTCAGCTGCGCGAGCCCCTCCGGCTGGGCCGTCCCCGCCAGCGCCGGCTCGGCCACGACGATCCGGAACGGGGCGTCCAGCAGGGCCCCGTACAGGTCTCCGGCCACGGCCCGGGCGTGCTCCGCCTCGCCCGTCATCAGCATCCGCAGCACCGCCGCCCCGAGCCGGGACTCCGCGTCGTGCAGCGACCGCGACCGCTCGGTGGTGAGCGTGAGCAGGGCCACCGCCGAGTGCACCGCGTACCGTTCGGCGGTGCCCAGCGGTGCGCCGGTTCCCACGGCCAGCGCGCCCCGCGCCCGCCGACCGGTCCCGAGCGACTGGAGCTCGACGCGGTCCTCCGTCCCGCCCACCACGGCGCTCGCGGGCGCGGGCCGCTCCCGCAACCGCTCCACGTCCGGGGTCAGCCGGGCGGCCCGGCGCGCGGCCCACTCGGGGGCCGCGGCGACGACCGCGCCGGAGGTGTCGTAGAGCGCGGCCCAGCCGTGCACGTGGGCGGCCAGCTTCGCCAGCAGCTCGGCGGGCCCGTCGGCGGACAGCGCGGCACGGGTCAGCTCCCGCTGCGCCTCGAAGCCGGCCGTCACCGCCCGGTACTGGTCAGCCGCGAGCGCCGCCGATACGGCCTTGCTGATGGCGAGGAACGGGGTCCGGCGGGGCACCTCCAGCAGCGGCAGGTCCTCCTCCCGCGCGGCTTCGACCAGCGCCTCGGGGATCGCCTCGTAGTTGACGCCGATCGCGAAGCCGATGCCGACGACCCCGGCCGCCGCGAGCCGCCGTACGTAGCGGCGCATCTCCCCGGGGTCCTCCGCGTCCAGCTTCATGGCGGTGATCAGCAGCAGCTCACCGCCCTCCATGTACGGGACGGGGTCGGCGAGCTCGCTGACGTGGGCCCAGCGCACGGGGGTGTCGAGGCGGCTCTCCCCCGCCCGGACGCTGAGTTTGAGGGCCGAGTGCTGGACGAGCGAGGCGAGGGTGAGCGGCATCGGATACCAGGGGCCTTCAACAGGGGGCGGAAGCGGTCGGTGCTGGCGGAGCGGAGGCGAGGAGGCTAGGGCACGCGGGGTGCGGCTTTTCGCCGCGGCGTATGAACGGCTCACCTCGATTCTGCCACCCCGTACGGGTCCGCTCAGCTCGTTCCGGCCAGCCTGACCAGGAGCGGAGCCGCCCGTTCCCCCCGGACCGAGGTCAGCGACAGCACCGCGTGCCCCGGCGGCACCGCGTGCGCCAGCTCCGACGCCGACCACCGCTCGCGTTCGACCTGCCGCACGGTCACCGCGTCCGTGGTGACGGACTTGCCGGTGATCAGCTTGCGGAAGGCGTGCATGGCCCGGGTCAGCGGCTGGTCCGCGAAGACGGTCCGGTGGGTGACGTCGCGCGTCTCGACCCACTCGGTGCCCCAGGCCTCGGCGAACCGCTTGCCGTCCCAGGTGGTCACCCCGGAGAAGGCCATCCGGCAGCCGACCGCGCCGAGCAGCGGGGTGCGCAGCGCCTCCGGTACGTCGTCCAGCGTGCGCAGCGCCAGCAGCACCCCGGCGTTGGCCGAGCGCAGCCGCTGGATGCCGCGCACGGTCTCGGGGGTCAGCGTGTGGGAGGCGTCGTCGAAGGCGAGGAAGGCGAACAGCGAGCGGTCGGCGCGGGCCGCGGCGGAGGCGTTGAACTGGGCCAGCAGCAGCCGCGCCAGGATCCGGGACGCGTCGGCGTGCGCCCGCTCGGGCAGGTCGATGCGGACCCGCAGCGGGTGTTCCAGCGAGCGCAGGGAGAACGGCCGCCCCTGGCCGGTGGTGTCGAAGAACCCGGCGAAGGCGGGCCGGTCCAGCAGCGCCACCCGGTCGGCGAGCACCGGGCCGGGGTCGCCGTGGGCGCCGTACTGGCGGGCCCGGGCGTCCAGTTCGCGGAGCATCACCTGCCGGCCGGCCTCCTCCAGGGCGGTGCGCAGCGCGTCGAGCGCGGCGGGCACCTGCTCCAGGAGCTCGCGCAGTTCGGGCACGCCGGGGAAGCGGCCGTACGCGGCGTGGAAGGGGCCCAGCAGCTGTGCGAGGGCGGTCGCCGCCCGGCGGACCTCCGTCCCCGGGACGTCGCCGGCGAAGGCCTCGGCGAGCAGGGAGGCGGCCTCGTCGGGGTCGGTGGCGCCGCCGTAGAGGTCGAGGTCGTAGACGGAGCCGGGGTCACCGACCCGGACCACGACGTCGTAGCCGGTGTCGGGTCCCAGCGGAGTGCCGGCCGAGGCGACGACGATGACGGCGGCCTGGCCGGCCAGCGCCTGGAGGGCGAGCGCCTCGACGACGGGCCGGACCAGCCGCCGGGTCTTGCCGGAGCCGGAGGGGCCGACCGCGAGCAGGGAGGTGCCGAGCACGTCGGGGTCGAGCGCGAGCCCGGTCCCGCGGCGGGCCCAGGGGTTGCGCTCGCCGTCCTCGACGGTGCCCAGCAGGACCTGCCGGGCCAGCAGGTCGTGCCGGGCGGCCCGCCCGGGCAGGTCCCGCGCCCCGGACGGGTGCACGCACGCCCCCGCCCCCTTGTCCCGCACGGCCTGCGCGAACGCCCCGGCCCGCGCCGGATCGGCCCGCACGCTCTCCCAGGCCCGCCGGATCCGCGCGTAGTCCACGTCGTTCATCCGCCCGGAGCCGATCTCCCCGGCGAGCCGCTCGGCGGCCTCCGGGAGCCCGGCGGCGCGCAGCTCGTTCCAGGCGACGGGGTCCTCGCCGGGGGACGCGGGAACGGGAACGGGGGCCGACGGCCCGCCCTCCGGTCCGCCGCTGCGGCGGGCGAGCCGGACGAAGAACCACACGACGGGCAGGCCGGTCACCAGGTAGACGAGGTAGGCGACGAGGGTCTGGGTGCCCGCGCTCATGTCCTCGTAGGGCAGGTGGTCGCCGGCGAGGCCGAGCACCGTCAGCGTCCTCGTCCAGATGAGCATCAGGACGAACAGCGCCCCGGCCGTCGCGCCCGCCGCCCGCGCCACGGGCCCGCGCGCCGCGACGAGCCGGTCGAAGGCGAGGCTCCAGGACCCCAGACGGCTGAACCAGACCACCAGGGCGCCGGTGATCAACAGCGCGTACGCCTGGAGGGCGGCGACGCCCCGGCCGTCGACCGGGTCGTCGCCGAGCCGCCACCAGCTCTGCGGGGTGAGCGCCTTCACCGGGACGTCGACCTTCGGGATGTACCCGTTCGTCAGCAGGGACCAGAGCAGCACGCAGGCGAGGAACGAGATCACCGCGCCGCTCAGCAGCGCCCGGTCCTGGGCGGGCTCCGCCTCCGCCGTCGGGCGCGGCTGGTGCCCGAACCGCCAGGTGCCCGGTTCCGCCTTCGGCCGCGGTACGCGCAGCCACTGGGCGAACGCGGGACCGGCACCCGGCGCGTGGCCGGGCTTCGGCGGCGCGGCCGGGGGGACGCCGGGCATGGGCGGCGGGCCGGCGGGCCTCGGCACGCGCCCGCCCCCCACCCGCTGCTCCTGGTACGCGCCGTCGGTGTCCATGAACCCTGCCCCCTGCCCGTTCACTGCGCTGCGCTCGCGCTCAATCTAGTGGCCGCCGGCGTTCCGCCGCCGGTACCCGGTCATGATCCACAAGACACGCGCCCGCCGCCTCCTATGGCCGTCGCGGACAAGGACACGCGGGGACCACTCCCGAACGGAGCATGCCTTCGTCCCTCCGGCGGGCCTAGCCTGCGGACAAAGACACAAGTGCGTCCGAAAACACCCCCCAGGAGCCCCCTATGACCGCTGTCCCGCAGGAGCGCCGCATCGTCACCGCGATCCCCGGCCCCAAGTCGCAGGAGCTGCAGGCCCGCCGCCTCGAGACGGTGGCCGGCGGCGTGGGCTCCGTGCTTCCCGTCTTCACCGCCCGCGCGGGCGGCGGCATCATCGAGGACGTCGACGGCAACCGCCTGATCGACTTCGGTTCCGGCATCGCCGTGACCTCGGTCGGCGCCTCCGCCGAGGCCGTCGTGCGCCGCGCCTCCGCGCAGCTGGCCGACTTCACCCACACCTGCTTCATGGTCACCCCCTACGAGGGCTACGTGGAGGTCTGCGAGGCGCTCGCCGAGCTGACCCCGGGCGACCACGCCAAGAAGTCGGCGCTGTTCAACTCCGGCGCCGAGGCCGTCGAGAACGCCGTCAAGATCGCCCGTGCGTACACCAAGCGCCAGGCCGTCGTCGTCTTCGACCACGGCTACCACGGCCGTACCAACCTGACGATGGCGCTGACCTCGAAGAACATGCCGTACAAGAACGGCTTCGGCCCGTTCGCCCCCGAGGTCTACCGCGTCCCGGTCGCCTACGGCTACCGCTGGCCCACCGGCGCCGAGAACTGCGGCCCCGAGGCCGCCGCCCAGGCGATCGACCAGATCACCAAGCAGATCGGCGCCGACAACGTCGCCGCGATCATCATCGAGCCGGTCCTCGGCGAGGGCGGCTTCATCGAGCCGGCCAAGGGCTTCCTGCCGGCCATCGTGAAGTTCGCCAACGACAACGGCATCGTCTTCGTCGCGGACGAGATCCAGTCCGGCTTCTGCCGCACCGGCCAGTGGTTCGCGTGTGAGGACGAGGGCATCGTCCCCGACCTGATCACCACCGCCAAGGGCATCGCGGGCGGCCTGCCGCTCGCCGCCGTGACCGGCCGCGCCGAGATCATGGACGCCGCGCACGCGGGCGGTCTGGGCGGCACCTACGGCGGCAACCCGGTGGCCTGCGCCGGTGCGCTCGGCTCCATCGAGACCATGAAGGAGCTCGACCTCAACGCCGCGGCGAAGAAGATCGAGTCCGTCATGAAGGCCCGCCTGACGGCCATGCAGGAGAAGTACGAGATCATCGGTGACATCCGCGGCCGCGGCGCGATGATCGCGATCGAGCTCGTCAAGGACCCGGCGTCCAAGACCCCGTTCCCGGAGGCGGCCGGCGCGCTCGCCAAGGCCTGCCACGCCGAGGGCCTGCTCGTCCTCACCTGCGGCACCTACGGCAACGTGCTCCGCTTCCTGCCCCCGATCGTCATCGGCGAGGACCTCCTGAACGAGGGCCTGGACATCATCGAGGCCGCTTTCGCGGGCATCTGAGCGAACGTCCGAACACAGGGACCCACCGGTACCGCCGGTAACGGGCGGGCGCTGTGAAGAAGATGTGGGGGGCCGATGGCAGGAGCGCGTTCCTGCTGTCGGTCCCCTTTCCGCTGCCGTACGGTTTCTGCAGATGAGTGAGACACCCCGCTCCCGGCCTCACGGGGGCGACACCAGTACCGGGCTTCCCCAGCGCCGCACTGGGCATGCGTTCGCGCACACTCCTCACCGATCGGACGGCCGTACGCCCCAAACCCCCCGGGGCGCACGGCAACCCGATCCGGGCGGCCGTCCCGGAACCACCCCCCCTGTTCCGGGACGGCCGGCCACTCTCCCGGCCGCTTGCCAAGCCGCCCTCTGCGCGCTGCTCTTCGCCCTCCTCACCTGGCAGGTACTGGTCTCGGGACCACTGCTGACCCCGGACGCCCGGCTGAGCGGCGCCCTGGTCCGCACGGTCCCCGACGCGGTCACCGAACGCCTCGCCGACCTCGGCAACGCCCCGGTAGCCCTGCCCGTGCTGCTCCTCGCCCTCGGCTACGCCGTGTGGCGCGGCGACCGCCTCGGGCCCGCGGCCGCGGCGCTGGCCATGGCCGTGGTGCCGGCGTTGATCGTCCCGCTCAAGGAGTGGACGGGCCGGCCAGGGCCGCTGGAGCCGTGGGCCGCCGGCTACTACCCCTCCGGGCACACGGCGACGGCCCTGGTGGCGTACGCGGGCGCGGCCCTGCTCGTACGCCCGTACACCCGCGGCCCCTGGCCCACGGCGCTCGCCGCCCTCCTCACGGGGCTGACGGCGGCGGGCCTGGTCCTGCGGGGCTTCCACTGGCCCCTGGACGTCCTGGCGAGCCTGCTGCTGTGCGCGCCGCTGCTGATCGGCGTGCGGTGGGCCGTGGGCCGGTCCGGCTCGGCTTCCCGGCCCCCGTCACCGTCACCGTCACCGTCGCGGGGGTAACGCCGCCTCAGGGTGCGGTCTCGTCCCGCGCCGCCGCCCGGGCCGCCGCCTCGTGCAGGGCGAGCTCCAGCACCGCCGGGTCGGTGAGGGTGCCCCGGCCGTCCGGGGGCACCAGCCAGCGCACGCCGCCCGTCGCCCGGCCCGGGTACGGGACCACGATCCAGGTCCCGCGTCCCGCTCCCCGTACGCCCGTGCCGATCCAGCCGGAGGCGGTGCCGGGGGGTACGAAGAAGCCGAGCCGCAGCATCCGCGTGCGGCCCTGCCGGACGGCGGGGAAGTCGGCGAGCACCGGGCCGGGCCGGTCCACGAGCAGCGGCAGCACGTCGAGCGCGGCCCGGCCCAGCGCGCCGGGCGTGATCAGTACGTCCCAGCGCCGGCCGGCGGGCAGCAGGGCGACCCCGAGGGGGTTGCGCTCCCACTCCCAACGGCAGGCGTCCGGATCGGGCGCCACCGATACCAGCCAGTGCACTGCCGCCTTGTCCCCCGGGGTCGTCATCGCCCGGCCTCCGTTCCCTCGAGCGCGGTGGAGGCTCCTTCGGTGAAGGCCTCTCAGCTGGAGAGAGCGGGGCCGGACGCGGCTATGACGCGGGTTCCGGCCCACCGTGGTGGTGAATCGGGTCACCGGTCCGGTGACGGCGTGCGCCGGGCGCGGTCGGGCGGCGGCGCGGCGGCGGGCCGCCCGGCCGCTCAGCTGTCGAAGCCCAGCCCGAACCGGTCGAGCGCCTTGAGCCAGAGGTTGCGGCGCCCGCCCCGGGCGTCGGCACGGGCCAGCGACCACTTGGTGAGGGCGATGCCGGTCCAGGCGAACGGCTCCGGCGGGAACGGCATCGGCTTGGACTTCACCATCTCCAGTTCGGTCCGCTCGGTGCGCGCGCCGTCCAGCAGGTCGAGCATCACGTCGGCGCCGAAGCGGGTGGCGCCGACGCCGAGGC
This sequence comes from Streptomyces sp. NPDC026522, assembly GCF_055567555.1. Lineage (NCBI taxonomy): Bacteria > Bacillati > Actinomycetota > Actinomycetes > Kitasatosporales > Streptomycetaceae > Streptomyces > Streptomyces sp. NPDC026522. The sequence continues at coordinate 162,020 of NZ_JBVHQF010000014.1, read as the reverse complement.
CGGTGAACCCGGCCGCGTACGCCACCTTGCCGGAGTGCGCGGTGCCGAAGAAGGCGGAGAACCGGGAGCAGGTGTCGATGGCGCCGCCCCAGGCGTGGCTGAACCGGATGCCCTCCAGCTGCGGGAACGCGGTGAAGAAGTGCTGCGCGAGCTTGAGGTACGTCTCGGGGCGGTGGTCGTACTCGGAGTCCAGCTTGCCCCGGTAGGGGTAGATGGCGTCGTAGCCGCCCCACAGGATGCGGTTCTCCGGGGTGATGCGGAAGTAGTGGAACTGGTTGGCGCTGTCGCCGAGGCCCTGCCGGTTGTCCCAGCCGATGGCTTTCAGCTGGTCGGCGGTGAGCGGCTCGGTCATCAGCGCGTAGTCGTAGACCGGGACGGTGAACGGGCGGATCCGCTTGACCAGGGACGGGAAGATGTTGGTCCCCAGCGCGACCCGGCGGGCGAAGATCCGCCCGTACGGGGTGCGGACGGCCATGCCGGCGCCGGAGGCGGCCAGCGAGAGCCCGCGGGTGTTCTCGTAGATCCGCACGCCGAGCCCGAGGCAGGCCCGCTTGAGGCCCCAGGCGAGTTTGGCCGGGTTGAGCATGGCCACGCCGTCGGTGTCCCACAGCCCGGCGAGGAAGGTCGGGGAGTCGACCTCGGCCCGGACCTCGTCGCGGTCCAGCCAGCGCGAGCCGTCGGCGAGACCCAGCTCGCGGGCCTCTTCGTACAGTTCGCGCAGCTCCTCGACTTGGTGGGGCTCGGTCGCCACGTCGATCTCGCCGGTGCGCTCGAAGTCGCAGTCGATGCCGTAGCGGGCGATCGCCGCCTCGATCTCGTCGAGGTTGCGGGCGCCCAGCTCCTCCAGCTTCGCCAGCTCGCCGGGCCAGCGGGCCAGGCCGTTGGCGAAGCCGTGGGTGAGGGAGGCGGCGCAGAAACCGCCGTTGCGGCCGGAGGCGGCCCAGCCCGCCTCCTTGCCCTCGATCAGGACGACGTCCCGGGCGGGATCGCGCTCCTTGGCGATCAGCGCGGTCCACAGGCCGCTGTAGCCGCCGCCGATGACCAGCAGGTCGCAGGCCTCGTCGGAGGTCAGAGCCGGCTCGGCGGCGGGCTTGCCGGGGTCGTCCAGCCAGTACGAGACCGGCAGTGCTTCGGAAAGGGATTGCGCAACGCTTCGCATGGCGACTGGGGCCATGTCTTCCAACTCCCTACAGAGCTACTTGGGCTGTGCCTTCTTGCGGCGGTTGCCGATCGTCTGACCGGCGAGGACCACCAGCACCGCGATGACGAACATCGCCGTGCCGATGACGTTGATCTGGACGGGCGTACCGCGCTGGGCCGATCCCCACACGAACATGGGGAAGGTGACGGTGTTGCCCGAGTTGAAGTTGGTGATGATGAAGTCGTCGAAGGAGAGCGCGAAGGAGAGCAGCGCGCCCGCCGCGATACCGGGGGCCGCGATCGGCAGGGTGACGCGCAGGAAGGTCTGCACCGGTCCCGCGTAGAGGTCGCGGGCGGCCTCCTCCAGCCGCGGGTCCATGGACAGGACGCGGGCCTTGACCGCGGCGACGACGAAGCTGAGGCAGAACATGACGTGGGCGATCAGGATCGTCCAGAAGCCCAGCTGGATGCCCATGTTGAGGAAGAGGGCCAGCAGCGAGGCGGCCATCACGATCTCGGGCATCGCCATCGGCAGGAAGATCAGCGAGTTGACCGCGCCGCGCGCCCGGAAGCGGTAGCGGACGAGCGCGAAGGCGATCGCCGTGCCGAGGACGGTGGCGCCGATGGTGGCCCACAGGGCGATCTGGAGCGACAGTGACAGGGAGCCGCACAGGTCGGCGACCCCGCAGGGGTCCTTCCAGGCGTCGAGCGAGAACTCCTGCCAGGCGTAGTTGAAGCGCCCGGTGGGGTTGTTGAAGGAGAACACCGTCACGACGACGTTCGGCAGGATCAGGTAGGCGAGGGTGCCCAGACCCGCGATCACGACGAGGTTGCGGCGGAGCCAGGCGATGGGGGTACGCATTAGACCAGGTCCTCCGTCCCCGCTCGGCGGATGTAGATGGTGACCATGATCAGCACGATGGCCATGAGGATGAAGGACAGCGCGGCCGCCGTCGGGTAGTCGAGGATGCGCAGGTACTGCGACTGGATGACGTTGCCGATCATCCGGGTGTCCGTCGAGCCGAGCAGTTCGGCGTTGACGTAGTCGCCGCTCGCCGGGATGAAGGTGAGCAGGGTCCCGGAGACCACGCCCGGCATCGAGAGCGGGAACGTCACCTTCCGGAAGACCGTGGCGGGCCGGGCGTACAGGTCGCCGGCCGCCTCGTGCAGGCGGGTGTCGATGCGCTCCAGCGAGGTGTACAGCGGGAGGATCATGAAGGGGAGGAAGTTGTACGTCAGACCGCAGACGACCGCGAGCGGCGTCGCCAGCACCCGGCTGCCCTCGGTGATCCCGAGCCAGCTGGTGACGTCCAGGAAGCCGACCTTGTCGAGGACGCCGACGACCGGGCCGCCGTCGGCCAGGATCGTCTTCCAGGCCAGCGTGCGGATCAGGAAGCTGGTGAAGAACGGGGCGATGACCAGCACCAGCAGCAGGTTGCGCCAGCGGCCCGCCTTGAAGGCGATCAGGTACGCGAGCGGGTACCCGAGGAGCAGGCACAGCACGGTGGCGGTGCCGGCGTACGCGAGCGAGCGCAGGAACTGCGGGACGTAGCCGGTGAAGGCGTCCCAGTAGGTCTGGAAGTGCCAGGTGACCTTGAAGCCCTCTTCGAGGGAGCCGGTCTGCACCGAGGTGGAGGCCTGGTAGACCATCGGCAGGACGAAGAACACCAGCAGCCACAGGATGCCGGGCAGCAGCAGCCAGTACGGGACCAGCCGCTTGCGCAGCGACGGCTTGTGGACCGGGGGTTCGGCCGGGGGGGCCGCCTGGGGCGGCGCTGCGGTGGCGGTCACGCGGACTCCTCGACCGTCTCGATGCCCGCGTCGATGTCCTGTGCCGCGTCGAGGCCGAACGTGTGATCGGGGTTCCAGTGCAGGACCACCCGGGCGCCGGCGGTCAGGCGGGCGTCGCGCTCGATGTTCTGGACGTACACCTCCAGCTCCGGGCAGACCGGGCTGTCGATGACGAACTGGGTGGAGACGCCGATGAAGGAGGAGTCGGCGATCGTGCCGGTGATCTTGTTGCGGCCGGCCGCGATGCTGTCCTCGTCGTCCGCGTGGACCAGGGATATCTTCTCGGGACGCACCCCGACCAGCAGCTTTCCGCCGGCCCGGGGCGTGGTCGAACATCGCGCGGCGGGCAGCCGGAGCTTCGTCCCCGCGCTGGAGACGACGACGTCGGCGGCGCCGGCCTCCAGGACCTCTGCCTCGATGAGGTTGGAGGTGCCGAGGAAGTTGGCGACGAAGGTGGTCTTCGGGTTCTCGTACAGCTCCGCGGGGGCGCCCAGCTGCTCCACCCGGCCGCCGTTCATCACCGCGACGGTGTCGGCCATGGTCATGGCCTCCTCCTGGTCGTGCGTGACGTGCACGAAGGTGATGCCGACCTCGGTCTGGATGCGCTTGAGCTCCAGCTGCATCTGGCGGCGCAGCTTGAGGTCGAGGGCGCCGAGCGGCTCGTCGAGGAGCAGCACCTGGGGGTGGTTGATCAGGGCGCGGGCGACGGCGACGCGCTGCTGCTGGCCGCCGGAGAGCTGGTGCGGCTTGCGCTCGGCGAACTGGCCGAGCTGGACCAGCTCCAGCATGTCGTCGACCTGCTTCTTGACGGACTTGATGCCGCGGCGGCGCAGCCCGAAGGCGACGTTCTCGTAGATGTTCAGGTGCGGGAAGAGGGCGTAGCTCTGGAAGACGGTGTTCACCGGGCGCTTGTAGGGCGGCAGCTGGGTGACCTCGCGGTCGCCGAGGCTGACCGTGCCGGTGGAGGGTTCCTCCAGGCCGGCGATCATGCGCAGGGTGGTGGTCTTCCCGCAGCCCGAGGCGCCGAGCAGGGCGAAGAAGGAGCCCTGGGGAATGGTGAGATCGAGCGGGTGCACGGCGGTGAAGGAGCCGTAGTGCTTGCTGATCCCGGCGAGGCGGACATCGCCGCCCGCGGTCTTGTCAGTCATGGGCCTGGGCCTTCGGTGGTGGTGTCGTCAAAAAGGGCGGGGGCGCGGGTGCCGGTCGGGCCCCATCAGGCGCCGATGAGCTTGGTGAACTTCTCCTCGTACGCCGTCTCTTCCTCGCTGGTCAGCGAGCGGAAGGCGTGCGATTTGGCGGCCATTTCCTTGTCCGGGACGATCAGGACGTTGTCCGCGAGCGCGGGGTCGATCTTCGCGAGGTCTTCCTTGACGCCGTCGACGGGGCAGACGTAGCTGATGAAGGCGGCGAGCTGGGCGGCGACCGCGGGCTCGTAGTAGTAGTCGATGAGCTTCTCGGCGTTCGCCTTGTGCCTGGCGTGTGCGGGAACCAGCAGGTTGTCGCTGGAGCTGAGGTAACCGGCGGCCGGGATGGCGTACTTGATGTCCGGGTTGCCGGCCTGGAGCTGGATGACGTCGCCCGCCCAGGCGAGGCAGGCCGCGAGGTCGCCCTTGTCGAGGTCGGCCGTGTAGTCGTTGCCGGTGAAGCGGCGGATCTGCTTGGTGTCGACGCCCTTCTGGAGCCGGCCGATGGCCCCGTCGAAGTCCGCCGTGGTGAAGGCCGCCGGGTCCTTGCCCTGGTCGAGCAGGGTCATGCCGACGGTGTCGCGCATCTCGGTGAGGAAGCCGACCCGGCCCTTGAGGGTGGGGTCGTCGAGCAGCTGCGTGACGGAGTCGACCTTCCTGCCCCCGGTGGCCTTGACGTTGTAGGCGATGACGGTGTCGATGCCCGTCCACGGGTAGCTGTGGGCGCGGCCCGGGTCCCAGTCGGGGTTGCGGAACTGCGGGATCAGGTTCGCGTAGGCGTGCGGGAGGTTGGCGGGGTCCAGCTTCTGCGCCCAGCCGAGGCGGATGATGCGGGCCGCGAGCCAGTCCGTGACGACGATCAGGTCCCGGCCGGTGTCCTGGCCGGCGGCCAGCTGCGGGCGGATCTTGCCGAAGAACTCGACGTTGTCGTTGATGTCCTCGGTGTACTTGACCTGGATCCCGGTGCGCTTGGTGAAGTCCTCCAGGGTGGGCCGGGACTTCTCGTCGTCACTGGTGTCCATGTACTCGGTCCAGTTGGAGAAGTTGATCTCCTTCTCGGCGGCCGAGTGGTCGTCGGTGGCCGCCGTCGCGTCGCCTTCCCGCTTGGCGGGCGGGATGCCGCAGCCGGTCAGCCCGTACAGGCCGCCGACGGTGAGCGCCCCGATGCCGGAGGCGCGCAGCAGCGACCGCCGGGTGAGGGCGCCGCGGCCGCTGGTGAGGCTGCGGCGTATCGCGGCGAGTTGTGGCGGCGAGAGGCTGCCGGGCTCGAACTGCTCCATGCGCTGTGCCCTTTCGGGTGGGTGTGCCGCTCGGTCGGGCGGTCTCGGCTATCTGTCCCCGAAGATCGTGCGGTGCCAGTCCTTCGCGGCGACCGCGGTGTTGTCATACATCACGTGCTTGACCTGCGTGTACTCCTCGAAGGAGTAGGCGCTCATGTCCTTGCCGAAGCCGCTCGCCTTGTAGCCCCCGTGAGGCATCTCGCTGATGATCGGGATGTGGTCGTTGACCCAGACGCAGCCGGCCTTGAGCTCGCGGGTGGCGCGGCCCGCCCGGTAGACGTCCCGGCTCCAGGCGGAGGCCGCGAGCCCGTACGGGGTGTCGTTGGCCAGCGCGATGCCCTCGTCGTCGGTGTCGAAGGGCAGGACGACGAGGACCGGGCCGAAGATCTCGGACTGGACGACCTCGCTGTCCTGCGCGGCGCCGGAGATCAGCGTGGGCCGGTAGTACGCCCCCTGCGCCAGCTCGCCGCCGGGGACCTCGCCGCCGGTGACCACCGTGGCGTACGCGCGGGCGCGCTCGACGAAGCCGGCGACGCGGTCGCGCTGGGCGTGCGAGACCAGCGGGCCGAGGTCGGTGTCCGGCGCGAAGGGGTCGCCGAGGCGGACGGTCTCCATCAGCTCGGCGACCCGGGCCACGAAGGCGTCGTGCAGGGGTCGCTGGACGTAGGCGCGGGTGGCGGCGGTGCAGTCCTGGCCGGTGTTGATGAGGGAGGCGGCGACGGCGCCGTGCGCGGCGGCCTCCAGGTCGGCGTCGTCGAAGACGAGGAACGGGGCCTTGCCGCCGAGCTCCAGGTGGAGGCGCTTGACGGTGGCGGTCGCGATCTCGGCGACGCGCTTGCCGACGGCGGTGGAGCCGGTGAAGGAGGTCATCACCACGTCCGGGTGGCCGACCAGGTGCTCGCCCGCGTCCCGGCCCGCGCCGGTGACGATGTTGACCACGCCGTCCGGCAGGCCCGCGTCCTTCGCCGCCTGGGCGAACATCAGCGAGGTCAGCGGCGTGAGCTCGGCGGGCTTGAGCACGATGGTGTTGCCCGCGGCGATCGCCGGGAGGATCTTCCAAGCCGCCATCTGGAGCGGGTAGTTCCAGGGGGCGATCGAGCCGACGACGCCGATGGCCTCGCGCCGTACGTAGGAGGTGTGGTCCCCGGAGTACTCGGCGGCCGCCTGTCCCTGGAGGTGGCGTGCGGCGCCCGCGAAGAAGGCGGTGTTGTCGATGGTCCCCGGTACGTCGAACTCCGTCGACAGCTTGATCGGCTTGCCGCACTGGAGGGATTCCGCGTACGCGAAGTCCTCGGCCTGCTCGGCCAGTACGGCGGCCAGCCGGTGCAGTGCGTCCGAGCGCTCGCCGGGGGTGGCCGCGGACCAGGCGGGGAAGGCCCGCTTCGCGGCGGCGACGGCCTCGTCCACGTCCGCCGGGCCGGCGAGCTCGTAGGTGAGCACCTCGGCGCCGGTGGCGGGGTCCACGACGGTGTGTGACCGTCCTGAGGTGCCGGACCGGAGCCGGCCGTCGATGTACTGCGCGCCCTCTGCGAAGCGGTCCTTGAACTGGAAGCGGCTGCCCATCACGCTCTCACGCTCTCCGTAGCTACAGTTCGGGGTGGACCCGAATTGAGTGCCGATCCTGACAGAGGTGCACCTCTCGGCCAAGTGATTCCGTTGTTGCCTTTTGATTACGCGACGGAATCGGTCGACCATGTGTCGAGGCACACCCGAAATCCCGTACGAAGTGTCAGTGGCGACTGCCAGACTCGCGTGCATGGAGAAGATCGACAACTTGATCGGCCAGGTCAGCCGTGGTGAGCGGGTGAAGTACCTGCCTTTCTGGGGACACCGCCCGAGGCCGGACGGCAGTCTCGGACCGAGCTGTCTCAGCCAGTGGTGGCCCGCGCCCTTCACTGTGGGTGAGGTCCGCTACGCCTCGGCGGAGCACTGGATGATGGCCGGGAAGGCACGCCTGTTCGGGGACGCCGAGGCGGAGCGCGCGGCGGTGGAGGCGGGGAGTCCGGCGGCGGCGAAGAAGGCCGGCCGGCTGGTGCGCGGCTTCGACGAGGCGGTGTGGGAGCGGGAGCGGTACGCGCTGGTCGTGGCGGGCAGCGTGCACAAGTTCGGCTCCGATCCCGCGCTGCGGGCGTACCTGCTGGGCACCGGCGACCGGGTCCTGGTGGAGGCGAGCCCGCTCGACCGGATCTGGGGCATCGGGCTGGCCGCGGACGACGAGCGCGTGGGCGATCCGGCCCGCTGGCGGGGCCTGAACCTGCTGGGCTTCGCCCTGATGGACGCCCGGGACCGGCTGCGGGTGGCGGACGGAGCGTGAGCCCGGCGGCGGAGCGCCGCCGGGTCGCGGCGGTGATCATCCGGGACGGCTGTCTGCTCATGGTCCGTGAGCGCGGCCGGGGCCCTGCCGGGCGGCACGACGGCCCGGAGTACTGGACCCTGCCGGGCGGCGGCCTGGAGCCCGGGGAGGAGCCGCAACAGGCGGTCCGGCGGGAGGTGGCCGAGGAGACCGGTCTGGCGGCCCTGGCGGTGCGGTACGCCTACGAGGCTCCCTACCCGTCGGGGTGGACCTCTTGCTACCGGGTCGAGGTGGGACCCGGGGAGCCCCGGCTGGGCGTCGACGGGGACCTGGAGTGCGACTGTCCCCGGATGGTGGGGCTGGTCTGGGTCCCGCTCGCGAGCGCCCTGGTCGGCCACGACGAGGTCATGGTGCCGACGCTGCTCATGGCGGCGTCGGTCTGACCCCGCCGCGCCCCTATCCCCGTACCGGCTGCGGGAGGGGTGCGTCCGGCTGTCGGGGGGTGGCGTCCGGGGCCGCGGCGGCCAGGCGGGCGAGGCGGCGGGCCGTCTCGGAGCCGGGCGGCGTGGTGTAGACGACCACGAGCTGATCGGGTTCGCCGGGCAGGGCGAGCGTCTCGTAGGGAAGCACCAGCCTGCCGACGAGGGGGTGGTCGATGAGCTTGACGCCGTGGGTCTTCTCCTTGACGGCGTGGTCGGCCCACAGCCGCCGGAACTCCTCGCTCCGGTCCGCCAGCTCCTGCGTCAGCGCTGCCATCAGCGGGTCGCCCGGGTGCTGCCCCGCGTCGAGGCGCAGATAGCCGACGGTCTCCTCGGCGATCCGCGCCCACTGCGGGTACAGCTCGCGCGCGGCCGGGTCGAGGAAGACGTGACGGGCGATGTTGCGGGAGTCGGCGGGCATGCGGGAGTGGCCGGCGACGGCGTCCGCGAGGGCGTTCCAGGCCAGGATGTCCATCCGGCGGCCGAGGACGAAGGCGGGCGCGGCCCCGCCGACGGCGTCCAGCAGGAGCCTGACCCCGGGACGGACCTCCTGGACCGCTTCGGGCGCCGGGGCGGGACGAGCCAGGGCGCGCAGGTGGGAGTGCTCCGTGGGGTTGAGCCGAAGCACCCGGGCGATCGCGTCGAGCACCGCGTCCGAGACGCTGGGGCCACGGCCCTGTTCCAGGCGGATGTAGTAGTCGACGCTGACACCCGCGAGCAGCGCCACCTCCTCGCGCCGCAGTCCCGGTACGCGGCGCCGGCCGTGCGAGGGCAGGCCCGTCTCCTCGGGCTGGATGCGGGCGCGGCGCGAGCGCAGGAAGTCTCCGATGTCCCCGGTCATGCGTTCGATCTTAGTCAGGATGGCTGTCGGCGCCGGGAGGCCGAGCGGTCAGCCTGGTACTGGCAGTCCCAGGAAAAGCACGACCCTGGGCCGGTCCGGGCCGCGCGGCCAGGCTGGGTCACGTCACCGGAACGCCTCCGGAGACGGGACGCGAAGGAGCCACGGCAATGACGTACGCAACCCTGGAAGGCCGCACCGCCCTGATCACGGGGGCCGCGAGCGGGATCGGCGCCGCGACCGCGCTGCTGCTCGCCCGCCACGGCGTGCAGGTGGCCCTGCTCGCCCGCCGGGCCGACCGCTTGGAAGAAGTGGCCGGCAAGATCCGGGCGGAGGGCGGCCGGGCGCTCACCGCCGCCGCCGACATCACCGAGCAGAGCGCGGTCGACGCCGCCGTCGAGCGCGTCCACAGCGGGTTCGGGCCGGTGGACCTGGTGGTCAACGCGGCCGGGGTGATGATGCCCAACCCGATCCGGGACGGCCGCACCGATCAGTGGCAGCGGATGCTCGACACGAACGTCGGCGGGGCGCTGCGGGTCATCGGGGCGTTCACCCCGGACCTGGTCTCCCGCGCCGCCGAGGGCGGCACCGCCGACCTGGTCAACATCTCCTCCATCGCCGCGCACCTCCACTTCCCCGACTACGCGGTCTACGGAGCGACGAAGGCGGCGCTGACCCACCTCTCCCAGTCCCTGCGCACGGAACTGAGCCCGCAGCGGGTGCGGGTCACGAACATCGAGCCGGGTATGACCGACACCGAGCTGCCGCAGGGCATCGACAACCCCGCCCTGGCATCGGAACTCTCGGGCATGTTCGACGCGATCGGCCCCCTTGCGGCGGAGGACGTGGCGGACCTGGTCGCCTACGCCGCCAGCCGCGCCCGCCACGTCAACCTGCGTCAGTTGGTCATCCAGCCGACCACCCAGGCATGACGGTCCGGCAGGCCGGTGCGGTCATATCCGCTCCTGCACCTGGGGGTCCGACGACGGGCCGTGGTAGTCGTCGCCGCCGGAACCGGAGAACGGGCCCGGCCCGAGTATGAGCAGCACCGTCAGGGCGGCGCCGATCACGATGCCCACCACGCCGCAGATGAGGCCGGCCAGCGCGACGCCGCCGTTGGTGGCCTCACCCCGGTTCGCCTTGCCCCGGCCCAGCGCGCCGAACACGACCGCCGCTATGCCGAACACGACGGACCCGAACACGGTGGGACAGGCCAGCACCGCGAGTATCCCGAGGACGAGCGCGGTGACGCCGAAACCGTTGCTCGGCTGCGGGTAGCCGGGATACCCGGGGTACCCCGGGTAGCCGGGCGGAGCGCCGTAAGGGGGCTGCCCCCCGTACCCGGGCGGGGCACCGAACCCCGGCTGGACCGGCGGCGTCGCCGGCCCGGGGTAGGCGTAACCACCCGGGTCCGGCTGCGCCGGGTACCCGTAGGCCGCCGGCGCGCTCCCCGCCCCCGGCGGCCCCGCCACCGTCGGGTGCTCGTGGCCCCCCGGGCCGCCCGGCGCGTCCTTCGGCCCGGCAGGCTCCGACGCGGGCCGCTCGGGCGGCGGCGCCCACGGGTCCCTCGGTTCAGGGCTCTGGTGGTCGGTCATGCGGCGCCCCCCTCTCGTACATCCATGCTATGCGCCGGCACCGACACGGCCCGGCCTGCCTACGATGAAGCCGACCTGCCCGCACCCGCGTCCTTCCGGAGGCCTCCATGCCCGACCTGCACCCCTTCATCGCGGGGCTCCCCAAAGCCGAACTGCACGTCCACCACGTGGGCTCCGCGTCCCCGCGCATCGTGGCCGAACTCGCCTCCCGGCACCCCGACTCGAAGGTTCCCACCGACCCCGAGGCCCTGGTCGACTACTTCACCTTCACCGACTTCGCCCACTTCATCGAGGTCTACCTGTCGGTCGTGGACCTGGTCCGCACTCCCGACGACGTACGCACCCTCACCTTCGAGGTTGCCCGCGACATGGCCCGGCAGAACATCCGCTACGCCGAGCTGACCATCACCCCGTACTCCTCCACCCGTCGCGGCATCGACGAGGACGCCTTCATGGCCGCCATCGAAGATGCCCGCAAGGCGGCCGAGGACGAGCTCGGCGTCGTCCTGCGCTGGTGCTTCGACATCCCCGGCGAGGCCGGCCTGGAGGCCGCGGCCGAGACGGCCCGGCTCGCCGTCGACCTGCGCCCGGAGGGCCTGGTCTCCTTCGGCCTGGGCGGTCCCGAGATCGGCGTGCCGCGCCCGCAGTTCAAGCCGTACTTCGACCGCGCCCGGGCGGCCGGCCTGCACAGCGTCCCGCACGCCGGCGAGACCACCGGCCCGGAGACGATCTGGGACGCCATCAACGAGCTTGGCGCCCAGCGCATCGGCCACGGCACCAGCGCCACCCAGGACCCGGCGCTGCTCGCGTACCTCGCCGAGCACCGCATCGCGCTGGAGGTGTGCCCGACCTCCAACATCGCGACGCGCGCCGTCACCGACATCGACCTGCACCCGATCAAGGAGATGGTGCGGGCCGGCGTGCTCGTCACCATCAACAGCGACGACCCGCCGATGTTCGGCACCGACCTCAACAACGAGTACGCGGTCGCCGCCCGGCTGCTCGAGCTCGACGAGCGCGGGCTCGCGTCGCTCGCGAAGAACGCCGTCGAGGCTTCCTTCCTGGACCCGGCGGGCAAGGCGAAGCTCATCGCGGAGATCGACACGTACACGGAGGCGTGGCTGGCCTCCTGACGGCCCCGCAGAATGGGGGCCATGCGCACCCTGACTGCCGTCGGCCACCGCGGCGATCCCTACCGAGTCCGTGAGAACACCCTCAACTCGATCCGCTCCGCCTTCGCCCGTGGGGCGGACGCGGTGGAGGTCGACGTACGGCTGACCCGCGACGGGGTCCCCGTCCTGCTCCACGACGAGACGCTCCAGCGGCTGTGGGGCCACGACGTACGGCTCGACGCCGTCACGGCCGCGCAGCTCAGGGACATGACGGCGGGCGGGGTCCCGGCGCTGCGCGAGGCACTGGCGGCGGCCGGCTCCGGCCGGCTGATGCTGGACCTGCCGGGGGCCACGCCGGAGGCGGTACGGGCGGTCGTCGAGGAGGTCCGCGCCTGCGGTGCGCGGGAGCGCACGTACTACTGCGCGGGTCCGAACTCGATGCTGGCCGTCCGCGCCGCCGACCCGCAGGCGGAGATCGCCCTGACCTGGACCACGCTCTCGCCGCCGCGCCGGGTGCTGATCGACGCGGTGAAGCCGGCCTGGCTGAACTACCGGTTCGGGCTGGTCAGCCGGGAGCTGACCGACGCCGTGCACCGGGACGGGCTGAAGGTGTCCGCCTGGACGGCGGACACGAAGCGGACGATGCGGGCGCTGATCACGGCCGGGGTGGACTCCGTCACCACGAACCGGGTGGACGCGCTGGCGGCGGTGCGGGCCGAGCTCGGGCGGTGATACGCGCCTGGGGGGAGCGGTTCCGGCGGGCCGGTCCGCGCCGGCAGGACCTGGGGCTGACGCTGCTCGTGCAGTTGGCCGTCTCGATGCCGTTCGTGGTGCCCCGGGCGGCCGACCTGCCGCCGGCCGACTGGGCCTCGTACGGGATGACCACGCTCGGGGTGCTGCCGCTGGTCTGGCGGCGGCGGGCCCCGGTGACGGTCCTGGTGGCCGTCCTCGTGGTGGGCGGGGTGTGCAAGCTGACACTGGACGGGCCGGGGCAGCCGCTTCCGTACGCGGGGCTGATCGCCTTCTACACGGTGGCCCTGCGGTGCACGGCCCGGGTGCGGCTGGTGGTGGCGCTGTTCACGGTGGTGGCGGTCGCCGTGTCGGTGGGGTGGAACACGGGGTCGGCGCGCGAGCTGCTCTTCACGGTGTTCGTGTCGGTCGCCGCGTACGCGCTCGGCCGCCTCCAGTACACGCGGCAGGCGTACACCCGGGCGGTCGAGGCGCGGGCGGCGGAGCTGGAGCGGGCCAACCGGATCGAAGCGGAGCAGGCGGCGGCGCGCGAACGGGCCCGGATCGCTCGGGAGATGCACGACATCCTCTCGCACGCCGTCAGCATCATGATCGTGCAGGCGGAGGCCGGTCCGGTGGCGGTGCGCCGCGCACCCGAGCGGGCGGAGGCGGCGTTCGAGGCCATAGCGGGGACGGGGCGGGAGGCGATGGCGCAGCTGCGTTCGATGCTGGGAGTGCTGCGCACCGAGGAGGGGGCGCCGCGCAGCCCGCAGCCGGGCGTGGCGGAGCTGGCGGGGCTGCTGGAACGGGTACGGAGCAGTGGCCTGGAGGTGGCGTACGAGCGCACGGGCGAGGTGCGCGGCCTGCCGGCCGCGCTGGAGGCGACGGTGCACCGTGTCGTACAGGAGGCGCTGACCAATGTCGTCAAGCACGCCCGGGCGGTGCGGGCCGCGGTGCGGCTGGACTACGCGCCGGGGGCGCTGACCGTGTCGGTGACGGACGACGGGCGGGGGCCGGGCGGCTCGCGGGGCGGTCACGGCCTGATCGGGATCCGCGAGCGGGCGGCGGCGCACGGCGGGACGGCCGAGTGTGGTCCGGGTCCCGGCGGCCGCGGATTCCGGGTCCGCGTGACCCTGGTGACCTCGGAGGTAGCCTCGGCGCCGGAGGTGGCGAGTTGACGATCCGTGTGGTGGTGGCCGACGACCAGGAACTGGTGCGCAGCGGCTTCGCGATGATCCTGGACGCGCAGGACGGCATCGAGGTGGTCGCGGAGGCCGGGGACGGGACGGCGGCGGTGGCGGCGGTGCGGGAGCTGCGGCCGGACGTGGCGCTGCTGGACATCCGGATGCCGGTGACGGACGGGATCGAGGCGTGCCGGACGATCTCGGCGCTGGGCGGCTGCCGGACGGTGATGCTGACGACCTTCGACTCGGACGAGTACGTCTACGAGGCGCTGCACGCGGGGGCGAGCGGGTTCCTGTTGAAGGACGTGCGGCGCGACGACCTGGTGCACGCGGTACGGGTGGTGGCGGCGGGCGAGTCCCTGCTGGCGCCTTCGGTGGCGCGGCGGCTGATCGAGGAGTACACGGCGGTGACGGCGCGTCCGGCGCCCGGGGCGGCGTTGCCGGCCGGGCGGCTGGAGGCGCTGACGGCGCGGGAGCGGGAGACGCTGCTGCACCTGGGGCGGGGGCTGTCGAACGCGGAGATCGCGGCGGCGCTGACGGTGACCGAGCACACGGTCAAGTCGCACGTGGGGAACGTGCTGGCCAAGCTGGGTCTGCGGGACCGGATCCAGGCGGTGATCTGCGCCTACGAGACGGGGCTGATCGCGGCGGGAGGCGGGTCCCCCGTGCGGGGTACTCCCTCTGGGGAGTGAGAGACGGGGTGTCGGCTCGCTCGCGCAGGTGAGTTGTCGTACCGCTGAAGACCCCTCTTGTTGGTGATCCGCAACTACCCGTGTGACCTGGAGCATTGGGGCCATCGGGGCGGAGGTCGCCTCGATGAGGACGAGGGGGATCCCATGATGAACGCGCGTGCCCGCACTCTGATCGCCGCCACCTTGCTCCTGGGCATCGTGTCCGGGACGGCCGTCGCCCATGCCGCACCGGGGCCGGTCGCCGCGTCGGCGAAGCCTTCGGTGCCGGTCTTCTCCACCGCGCCGGACGCGAAGGCGCTGTCGAAGGCGCTGGAGGGGGTCGGTGCCGGGAGCCGGGATGCGACGGCCGCCCTGGTGCGGGTCGGCGGATCGAGCGGCGGCTGGCAGGGGGTCGCCGGGGTGGCGGATCTCCGTACCGGGCGCCCGGCCCTGGAGCAGGGCCGGTTCCGGGCGGGATCGGTGACCAAGACCTTCACGGCGGCGGTGGTCCTGCAGCTCGCCGCGGAGGGCAGGCTCGACCTCGGCAAGCCGGTCCAGCAGTACCTGCCCGGGACCTTCCCCGACCGCTTCCCGTCGGTGTCGGTGCGCGAGCTGCTGAACCACACGAGCGGGATCCAGTCGGCCGACGGCCCGGGGGACGCCTTCGAGGCGCAGTGGGACCACCGCTTCGACGTCATCGATCCGCACGAGCAGATCGCCAACGCGCTCGCGAAGGGGCCGGAGTTCGACCCGGGCAGCGCGCAGCACTACTTGAACATCAACTACACCGTCCTGGGTGCCCTCATAGAGAAGCTGACGGGCACGGCGTACGAGGAACAGGTCGAGCGGCGCATCCTGCGTCCGCTGGGTCTGAGCCGGACCTCCTTCCCGGGACGGACGCAGACCCGGATACCGGGGCCGTACAACCACGGCTACCAGGCGGTGCCGCGTCCGGACGGCTCGACCGAGCTGCGGGACGTGTCGGTGTGGAACAGCTCCGGCCGCTGGGCGGCGGGTGACATCATCTCGACCACCGCGGACCTGGAGCGGTTCACCGTGGCCCTGTTCGCCGGGCGGGTCGTACCGCGGGCGCAGCTGGAGGAGATGTTCACCGTCCCGGCGGTGAAGGACGTCGAGAGCGGCGAGGACGCCGTCCTGACGGCGGGCCTGTCCAGGTTCGTCATGCCGGACGGCACCGAGGTATGGGGCAAGTCGGGGAGCCGCCTCGGCTACAGCACCGGCATAGGCGGCACCCGGGACCTCTCCCGGACGCTGGTCTACTCGGTCAATTCCACCGACGCGAAGGCAGAGGAGGCGAACCCGGTGGTCCAGCGCCTCCTGCTGGCCGCCCTCACCCAGCCGCACGCCTCATAACCCCCGCCAGCCGACGGCACACCGCCCCGGTTCCGGCCCCGGCCCCGGCGCACCGTAGGCCGACCCTCCTGGGCCGGCATCGCCTCCAGACGCCGCCGGACCGTGACGCAACTCAGAGTCCGACGATGGCGTTCCAGCGCTTGGCGAAGGACTGGCGCTCCGCCGAGGAGATGTCCCGGGCCACGACGAGGCGCTTGCGCATCTCGTCGTCCGGGAAGATCAGCGGGTTCGAGGCGAGTTCGGCGGTCTCCTTGTCCGGGGAGGCGGCCAGCACCTCGCGGGCGGCCGGGACCGGGCAGACGTAGTTGACGGCGGCGGCGAGTGACCCGGCCACGGCCGGGTCGTAGTAGTAGTCGACCAAGGCCTCGGCGTTGGCCTTGTGCAGGGCCAGGTTGGGGACCAGCAGGCTCTCCGCCCAGAGCTCGGCGCCCTCCTCCGGGACCACGAACTCGATGTCGGGGTTGTCGGCCTGCAGCTGGACGACGTCACCGGAGTACGCCTGGCAGGCCAGCACGTCGCCCTTGCTCAGGTCGGAGGTGTAGTCGTTGCCGGTGAAGCGGCGGATGTGCTTCTTCTTCACCATGCTCTCGACCTGGTCGCACATCCGGTGGAAGTCGTTCTCGGTCCAGCGGGTGACGTCCACCCCGTTGCCCTGCATCAACAGGGCGAAGGACTCGTCGAGTCCGGAGAAGAGCGTCACCTTGCCCGCCAGGTCGGGGTGCCACAGGTCCTTCACGGACTTGATCTCCCGGCCCAGCGACTTGCGGTTGTAGGCGATGCCGGTGATCCCCGACTGCCACGGCACGGTGTGCAGCCGCCCCTCGTCGAAGGCGGGGGAACGCAGCTGCGGGTCGAGGTACTTGGCCACGTTCGACTGCGTCGAGCGGTCCATCTTCTGGGCCCAGCCCAGGCGGACGAAGCGGGCGGCCATCCAGTCGCTGACCACCACCAGGTCGTGGCCGGTCTGCTGGTGGTTCATCAGGGCCGGGCTGACCTTGCCGAAGAACTCGTCGTTGTCGTTGATCTCCTCCGTGTACCGGACCTCGATGCCGGTCTTCTGGGAGAAGGCGTCCAGCGTCGGCCGGCGCTGCTCGTCCTCGTCGTCGGTGTCGATGTACAGCGGCCAGTTGGAGAACGCGAGGCTGCGGTCACCGGCGGAGCGGTCCGGGCCCTCCCGGCGGTCCTCGGGGACGTAGGCGGCGGGCACCCCGCAGCCGCTGAGGGCGGCCAGCAGGCCCGCGGCACCGAGGCCGCGCAGCGCGGCGCGGCGGGAGAAGGGGAGTTCAGGCATGCCCAAAGCCTGGGACAAGGCGAAGGGGCGGGCAATAGACAACGTGTCTACTGCCCGCCCCTTCAGCGTTCTGCGCTGATCAGTGCGTGACGGCCCCGCGGGCCGCCGCCCCGGGTCAGCCGTCGAGCGAGGTCATCACGTGCTTGATGCGGGTGTAGTCCTCGAAGCCGTATGCGGAGAGGTCCTTGCCGTAGCCGGACTTCTTGAAGCCGCCGTGGGGCATCTCGGCGACGAGCGGGATGTGGGTGTTGATCCACACGCAGCCGAAGTCGAGGTTCTTGGACATCCGCATCGCGCGGCCGTGGTTCTTGGTCCACACGGAGGAGGCGAGGGCGAACTCGACGCCGTTCGCGTACTCCAGTGCCTGGGCCTCGTCCGTGAACGACTGCACGGTGATGACGGGGCCGAAGACCTCGTTCTGGATGATCTCGTCGTCCTGCTTGAGGCCGGAGACCACGGTCGGGGCGTAGAAGTAGCCCTTCTCGCCCACCTGGTGGCCGCCCGCCTCGACCTTGGCGTGGGCGGGGAGCCGCTCGATGAAGCCCGCGACCTGCTTGAGCTGGTTCGGGTTGTTCAGCGGTCCGTACAGCACGTCC
This sequence comes from Streptomyces sp. NPDC026522, assembly GCF_055567555.1. Classification (NCBI taxonomy): domain Bacteria; kingdom Bacillati; phylum Actinomycetota; class Actinomycetes; order Kitasatosporales; family Streptomycetaceae; genus Streptomyces; species Streptomyces sp. NPDC026522. Next base: position 144,463 of record NZ_JBVHQF010000014.1, on the reverse strand, counting down.
TCGTCGTCCGGCTGGCCCGTCTTGGTGTCCGCGGCGGCCTTGGCGAGCGCGGAGACGAACTCGTCGTGGATGGACTCGTGCACGAGCACGCGGGTCGCGGCGGTGCAGTCCTGACCGGCGTTGAAGTAGCCGGCGACCGCGATGTCCTCGACGGCCTTGGCGAGGTCGGCGTCCTCGAAGACCACGACCGGCGCCTTGCCGCCGAGCTCCAGGTGGACGCGCTTGACGTCCTTCGAGGCGCTCTCGGCGACCTGCATGCCCGCGCGCACCGAGCCGGTGATGGAGGCCATCGCCGGGGTGGGGTGCTCGACCATGGCCTTGCCGGTCTCACGGTCGCCGCAGACGACGTTGAAGACGCCCTTGGGCAGGATCGAGTCGATGATCTCGGCCATCAGGACGGTGGAGGCGGGGGTGGTGTCCGAGGGCTTGAGCACCACGGTGTTGCCCGCGGCGATGGCCGGGGCGAACTTCCACACGGCCATCATCATGGGGTAGTTCCACGGCGCGACCTGGGCGCAGACGCCGACCGGCTCACGGCGGATGATCGAGGTCATCCCGTCCATGTACTCGCCGGCCGAGCGGCCCTCCAGCAGGCGCGCGGCGCCCGCGAAGAAGCGGATCTGGTCCACCATCGGCGGCAGCTCCTCGCTGGCCGTCAGGCCCAGCGGCTTGCCGGTGTTCTGCGACTCGGCGGCCACCAGCTCGTCCGCGCGCGCCTCGAAGGCGTCCGCGATCTTGAGCAGGGCCTTCTGCCGCTCGGCGGGAGTGGTGTCGCGCCAGCCCGGGAAGGCCGCGGCGGCAGCCGCCATGGCCGCGTCCACATCGGCCTGACCGGAGAGCGGGGCGGTGGCGTACACCTCGCCGGTCGCGGGGTTGACCACATCGGTGGTCCGGCCGTCGGCGGCGTCCTTGAACTCTCCGCCGATGTAGTTGCGCAGACGACGCAGTTCGGTGGTCACTACAGCCACTCTCCTGATCAATGTCCAACGATTGAGACGAATCCCCAGCCTATCTCGTCCGACGACGCTTTCGACAGAGCCGGATGCCACGAACTGCGAAATCCGTGCAATCCGAGAGTCAAGACAACGAAATACATCGGTTACGGGTTGCGGAACCGACGACTCCTCGTGCACAGTGAGGTCGTGGTCAGTCGAAGCGCAGATTCCAGGAACAGACAACCGTCCCCTTCGGTCGATGCTGTGTCCCTGGCGATCATCGAGCAACTGCAGGAGGACGGTCGCCGTCCCTACGCAGCGATCGGCAAGGCCGTCGGCCTGTCGGAGGCAGCCGTACGCCAGCGCGTACAGAAGCTGCTCGACCAGGGCGTCATGCAGATCGTCGCCGTCACCGACCCGCTCACCGTGGGCCTGCGCCGTCAGGCCATGGTCGGCATCAACGTCGAGGGAGACCTCGACCCGGTGGCGGACGCACTGACCGCGATGGCCGAGTGCGAGTACGTGGTGATGACCGCGGGCTCCTTCGACCTGATGGTGGAGATCGTCTGCGAGGACGACGACCACCTGCTGGAGACGATCAACAAGAAGATCCGCGCGCTCCCCGGCGTGCGATCAACCGAAAGCTTCGTTTACTTGAAGCTGAAGAAGCAGACCTACATGTGGGGAACTCGATAGCCCGTGAGCCAAGACCTCTCCAAGACCGCGTACGACCACCTGTGGATGCACTTCACCCGCATGTCGTCGTACGAGAACTCCCCCGTCCCCACCATCGTGCGGGGTGAGGGCACTTACATCTTCGACGACAAGGGCAAGCGCTACCTGGACGGTCTCGCCGGACTGTTCGTGGTCAACGCCGGTCACGGCCGCAAGGAACTGGCCGAGGTCGCCTACAAGCAGGCGCAGCAGCTCGCGTTCTTCCCCATCTGGTCGTACGCGCACCCCCAGGCCGTCGAGCTCGCCGAGCGCCTCGCCGGCTACGCCCCCGGCGACCTGAACAAGGTCTTCTTCACCACCGGTGGCGGCGAGGCCGTCGAGACCGCGTGGAAGCTGGCCAAGCAGTACTTCAAGCTGCAGGGCAAGCACACCAAGTACAAGGTCATCTCGCGTGCGGTCGCCTACCACGGCACCCCGCAGGGTGCCCTGTCCATCACCGGCCTGCCGGCCCTGAAGGCCCCCTTCGAGCCGCTGGTCCCCGGCGCGCACAAGGTGCCGAACACCAACATCTACCGCGCCCCGATCTACGGCGACGACCCGGAGGCCTTCGGCCGCTGGTGCGCCGACCAGATCGAGCAGGAGATCCTGTTCGAGGGCGCCGATACCGTCGCCGCCGTCTTCCTGGAGCCGGTGCAGAACGCCGGCGGCTGCTTCCCGCCGCCGCCCGGGTACTTCCAGCGGGTCCGCGAGATCTGCGACGAGTACGACGTGCTGCTCGTCTCCGACGAGACGATCTGCGCCTTCGGCCGTCTCGGCACGATGTTCGCCTGTGACAAGTTCGGCTACGTACCGGACATGATCACCTGCGCCAAGGGCATGACCTCGGGCTACTCCCCGATCGGTGCCTGCATCATCTCGGACCGCATCGCCGAGCCGTTCTACAAGGGTGACAACACCTTCCTGCACGGCTACACCTTCGGCGGCCACCCGGTCTCCTCGGCGGTCGCGCTGGCCAACCTCGACATCTTCGACAAGGAAGGCCTCAACCAGCACGTGCTGGACAACGAGGGCGCCTTCCTGTCGACGCTGCAGAAGCTGCACGACCTGCCGATCGTCGGCGACGTCCGCGGCAACGGCTACTTCTACGGCATCGAGCTCGTCAAGGACAAGGTCACCAAGGAGTCCTTCACGGACGAGGAGACCGAGCGCGTGCTCTACGGCTTCCTCTCCAAGGCGCTCTTCGACAACGGCCTGTACTGCCGGGCCGACGACCGCGGCGACCCGGTCATCCAGCTGGCCCCGCCGCTGACCGCCGACCAGGGCACCTTCGACGAGATCGAAGGCATCCTGCGCTCGGTGCTCACCGAGGCCTGGACCAAGCTGTAAGCAGCGGCTGCCACCGGCTCCGGCCGGGCAGTGAACAGTCCGAACCACACGGCCCGGATCCCCCGTTCGAGTGAGAACGCGGGGGTCCGGGCCGCGTGCTGTCACCTTCCGGGACTTTCGTCTCGTTCCATCTCCTTGCGGCGCCAGTGACCGATGGGGCTCCGCTTCGTTCCCCCGGACGGAGGTGTACCCATGGTGGCTCCCGCAGACGATGCCCCGCCCGACGATGACGTCCTCTGGGCACGGTCCCTGCACTACTCCCACGCCGGCTCGCCCGGCCTCATCGGCGTCTCCGTCGGCGTCCGCCAGGGCGAGATCCTGGCCCTGACCGGCCCGCGCGGCAGCGGCAAGACCACCCTGCTGCGCTGTCTGGCCGGCTCGCTCAAGCCGGAGCAGGGCGAGGTCTGGTTCAACAGCGTCCCCGTGCACACCATGGGCGCCCTGGCCCGCGAGCGGCTGCGCCGCGACCGGTTCGGCTGGATCGGCCCCGAGCCGCACCTGGTGCCCGAGCTCAAGGTGTGGGAGAACGTCGCGCTGCCCCTGCTGATCGCCGGCTCCGCGCACCGCACCGCCAAGCGCACCGCCTGCGAATGGCTGGACCGGCTGGACATCGGCGCTTTCGCCCGCAAGCGGCCCGGCGCGCTGACCCGACCCGAGTCGCAGCGCGTCGCGCTGGCCCGGGCCCTGGTCAACGAGCCCGCGGTGATCTTCGCCGACGAGCCGACGGCCCCGCTGCACCGCGCCGAGCGGTCGCTGCTGCTGCGCACGCTGACCACCGCGGCCCGCTCACACGAGATCACCGTGCTGCTCGCCACCCACGACGAGGAGAGCGCGGCCGTCGCCGACCGCCGTTTCGCCCTGCTCGACGGCCGCACGGCCGGGGCCACCGCCGCCTCGGCCGGTCCCGCCGAGACGACGGAGGACCAGGCCGCGTGCTCGCTCTCCGCCTAGCCCGCGGCTCCCGCCCGCTGGTCCAGCTGCGCCGGCTCCTCGTCGCCGCCGCCTCGGCCGGCGCCGGGTTCCTGCTGCTGTACGTCCTCACGGAGGCGACCGCCCGGCCCGCCGGATCGTTCCCTCGGCTGCTGTGGGCGCTGGTGCCGCTCGCCGCCACCGTCCAGTTCGCGGTCGCGGTCGCCCGGACCGACCCGGCGACCCGGCCCCGGGAAGGGATGGACGCCGCCGGGCTGGGCCCCGTACGGCTCACCCTGGCCGCCGCCGTCTCCACCGCCGTCGCCTGCACCCTGGGCAGCGCCCTGGCCCTGGCCCTCGTGCTCCACCTGCGCGGCGAGCTCGCGGGGCTGCCCTTCGACGGGGCCGGTTCCGGTCTGCTCCACGCCGAGCAGCCGCTCCCGGTGGCGGCCGCGCTGACCCTGCTGGCCCTGCTCCCGCTGGCCGCCTCCGCCGCGACGGCCCTCGCCCTGCGCCCGCGGCCGGCCGGGGCCGGGCTGCCGCCGCAGACCGGGGTGCCGTGGGGGGTCGCGGTGTGCGCGTGCGGGCTCGCCCTCCAGGCGTACGCAGGCCAGGGCAGCCCCGCACTGCCCGCCGGGTGGGCGCTGATCGCGCTCGGGCTCGCGCTCGCCGGTCCGGGCCTGGCCCACGCCTGCGGGACCCTGGTGCTGGCCGTGCGCCCGGGCGCGCTACGCCTGCTCGCCGGGCGGGCGCTCCAGGCGGAGGCCCCCCGGGTGGGCCGTCCCCTCGGCGTGCTGTGCGCGGTCGGTGCGGCCGCCCTCACGGCGCTGGCCCTGCGCGAACGGGGCACCGTCTTCGCCCCGCTCGGCCCTTTGACCGGGCCCGCCGCGGCGCTCGTGGCGCTGTGCGCGGCCGCGACACTTCTCACATCGGCGGTGGAGTCCCGGCAGGCCCGGGCCGCCACCCGGGAAACCCTGACCGGCCTCGGCGCCCCGGGGACGGTGCTGCGTACGGCCGCCACTTTGCGGGCCTCCGCGCTCGTGGTGGTGTGCGTACCGCTCAGCTGGGGTGTGGCACAGCTGACGTCGCTCGCGCTGACCCGCTGACCCGCGCAGCCCTTAGGGTGGGCCGAATGGTCAACGCAGACATCGAGATCGAGACGCTCGCCGAATTCGACCAGGTCGTCGCCAGGGGCTCACTGAGCGGCTACCGCGTCCAGTCGGTCAACCTGCTGGAGCGGACCTTCGCCCTGCTGTCCGCCGACACCTCGGCCGCCGTCTTCCTCGGCTGCGCGATGGAACCCGACGCCGCGGCGAAGGTGCGCGCCGACGGCGCCCTGGTCTTCCCGCCGGTTCCGGACCTGCCGTTCAACCCGTACCGCAGCCTGCTGTACACGGCCGACGAGCTGTTCACCGGGCTGTCGGCGGGCTACGAGGCCACCCCGGACGCACAGGCCTACGCCTGGTTCCAGGAGACCAAGTCGGACGGCGACGTCTTCTCCTCGATGCTCCGCTCCATCCACGACGACGCGATATCCGACGCCCTCGACGAGCACCTGGCCGGTGCCCGGGTGGTCGGCGTGATGGGCGGCCACGCCATGGCCCGCGGCGCCGCCGACTACCGGGGCGCGGCCGAGCTGGGCCGCACCCTGGCCCGGTCCGGGCTGACCGTGGCCACGGGCGGCGGCCCGGGCGCGATGGAAGCGGCCAACCTCGGCGCCTATCTGGCCCCGGCCCCCGACGAGGCCCTCCCCGAGGCGCTGGAGCTGCTGGCCAAGGCGCCGTCCTTCGTGCCGTCCGTGTCCGACTGGGCGCGGGCCGCCTTCGCCGTGCTGGAGCGCTGGCCCGCGGGCGGCGATTCGGTGGGGATCCCGACCTGGTTCTACGGGCACGAGCCGCCGAACGCCTTCGCGGGCCACATCGCCAAGTACTTCGCGAACGCCACCCGCGAGGACGGGCTGCTCGCGCGGTCGAACGCGGGCGTGGTGTTCCTGCCGGGAGCCGCCGGCACCGTGCAGGAGATCTTCGACAACGCGACGCCGAACTACTACGCCTCGCGCGGCGAGCCGACGCCGATGGTCCTGGTCGACCGGCAGCACTGGACCGAGGAGCTGCCCGCCTGGCCGCTGCTCCGGGCCCTGGCCCGCGGCCGCGGCATGGAGTCGCGCATCGCGCTGGTCGAGTCGGTCGCCGAGGTCCCGGCGGCCCTCGGCGCGATGGGCTGACCGGCGCAGGCAACTTCCCGGGCGCTCCGCACGTCTGCCTTAGGTAATCACACCGCAAAATCTGCCAGACGCGAACGGAGCCCTCGGTGCTCATAGGACTGCTGACCGCCATCGCGGCGTCCATCTGCTACGGCACGGGATCCGTCCTGCAAGCCGTCGGCTCCCGGCGGGCGGCCCGCCTGTCGCCGGCCGCGACCGGGGTGACCGCGCACGGCGGCCCCAACCTGTCCTCGACCGCGAAAGCGGCGATGACCTGGGAGTTCATCGTCGGCACGATCCTGGACTTCGTGGGCTTCGGACTGGGCGCGCTCGCGGCGCGGCTGCTCCCGCTGTTCCTGTCCCAGACGGTGATCAGCGCCAACCTGGTCATCACGGCCGTGCTGAGCGTGAAACTGCTCGGCATCCGGCTCTCGCGCAAGGAGTGGACCTCCATCGGGGTGGTCTGCGCGGCGCTGGTGCTGCTGGCGACGGCCGCGGGGCACGAGGGCGGGCACCACGCCGCGATGTCCACGCACTGGTGGCTGCTGGCCGTCACCCTGCTGATCATCGTGGGCGGCACGGTGGCCGTACGCCTCCTCGGTGCGCGGGCCGCCATCCTGGCGGGCCTGCTGTCGGGGCTGGCCTTCGGCGCGCTCGGGGTCGGGGTACGGATCCTGGACGGGATCGAGCCGTTCTCGCTCGGGACCCTCCTGAGCGACCCGGCCCTCTACGCGATCGTGCTGGCGGGCGTCGGAGGCATGTACCTGCACACGGTCGCGCTGCAGATCGGGTCGGTGAACGGGGCCACGGCCGCGCTGGTGGTCGGGGAGACGGTGCTGCCCGGCGCGATCGGCGTGCTGTGGCTGGGCGACGCGTCCCGCCCGGGCCTGGCCTGGCTGGCGGCCCTGGGCTTCGTCCTGGCCGTGACGGGCGCGGTGGCGGTGGCCTGGTACGGCAACCACGACGCCGCCGATCCGCAGCCGGCCGCCGTCCCCGACCCGGTCCCGGCGTCCCGCTGACCGGGCCTACGGCGGCGGCAGGACCACCACCTCCGACGGCGTGAACGACACCGACACCCGCTCCCCCACCGCCGGGGCCCCTGCCAGCCCGCACTCGGACTCCAGCACCGGTCCCGCCTCGGGCCGCAGCAGCAGCGCGACGTGCGTCCCCCGGAACGTGCGGGACAGCACCTCGCAGCGGAGCCCGTCCGCGCCCAAGGTGACCCCGGCGGGGCGGATCAGCAGCTGCTGCGGCCCCTCGGGCGCCCCGGCCGGGACCGGGACCTTGCCCCACTCGGTGGCCGCGACCCCGCCCGACACCACCGCCGGGGTCACGTTCTCGAAGCCCAGGAACCGCGCCACGAACTCCGACGCGGGCCGCTGCCAGACCTCCAGCGGGGTCCCGGCCTGCGCGATCCGCCCGTCCCGCATCACCACCACCCGGTCGGCCAGCGCGAACGCCTCCCCCTGATCGTGGGTCACGGCCAGCACCGTCGTCCCCAGCCGGGCGAACAGCCCCCGCAGCTCGACCACCAGCCGCTCGCGCAGCCCCCGGTCCAGCTGCCCCAGCGGCTCGTCCAGCATCAGCAGCCGCGGGGACGGCGCCAGCGCCCGGGCCAGCGCCACCCGCTGCTGCTCGCCCCCGGACAGCGAGGCCACCGCCCGGCCCTGCGCCCCGGGCAGCCCCACCAGCTCCAGCAGTTCCGCGACCCGGGCCCCGTGGGAGCTCCGGCCACCGCCGCGCATCCGCAGCCCGAACGCCACGTTCCCGCCCACGTCCCGGTGCGGGAACAGCTGGTGGTCCTGGAACATCAGGCCCACCCCCCGCCGGTGCACCGGCACCCCGGCCTGGTCGGCGCCGCCCAGCAGCACCCGCCCGCCGGACACCGGCTGGAGCCCGGCCACCACCCGCAGCAGCGTGGACTTGCCGCTGCCGCTCGGCCCCAGCACGCAGACGGTCTCGTGCTCGGCGACCGTGAGGTCCACACCGTCCAAGGCGTTCACGGCGGCCCGCCCGCCGAAGCGGACCGACACGCCCTCCAGCCGGAGCAAGGTCATCAGAACTCTCCCGAGGTCTTGTCGGGCCGCAGCCGCTCCAGCACCAGCAGGGACACCGCGCACACCAGCATCAAAATCGTGCTCAGGGCCATTGCCTGCCCGTAGTTCATCTCCCCCGCCCGCCCCAGCAGCCGCGCCACGGCCACCGGCAGCGTCGGCCGGTCCGGCCGGGCGATGAAGACGGTCGCCCCGAACTCCCCCAGCGACACCGCGAAGGCGAAACCGGCCGCGATCAGCAGCGCCCGCCGCACCAGCGGCAGGTCCACCGCGCGCCATGCCCGCCACGGCGACGCGCCGAGCACCGCGGCGGCCTCGCGCAGCCGCAGGTCCACCGCGCGGAGCACCGGCAGCATGGTCCGTACGACGAACGGGACGCCCACCAGCGCCTGCGCGAGCGGCACCAGGATCCACGAGGTCCGCAGGTCCAGCGGCGGCTCGTCCAAAGTGATCAGGAACCCGAAGCCCACCGTCACCGCCGACACCCCGAGCGGCAGCATCAGCAGCGCGTCGAACCCGCGCACGAACCGCCCGCCGCGCCGGGTGAGCGCGGCCGCCGCGAGCCCGCCGATCAGCACGGCGATGGCCGTCGCGGCCACCGCGTACTCCAGGGAGTTCCCGATCGACTCCAGCGGCGGTACCAGGAAGGTCCCGGACCCGGCCTGCTCCAGCGCCCGGTAGAAGCCGAGCCCGTATCCGCCGGGCGCGTCGAGGGAGCGCTCCACCAGCACGCCGAGCGGCAGCACGATCAGCAGCACCACCGTCAGCAGCACCCCGCCCAGCAGCGCGCGCTGCCCGGGCCCCTGCGGCCGGTGCGCGGTCCGGCCGGGGTCCACCAGCCGCAGGGCGGTCTCCCGCCGGCGCACGGTCCGCGCGTGCACGGCCAGGACCAGCCCCATCGCGGCGAACTGGACCATGGTCAGCACGGCGGCCGTCGGCAGGTCCAGCAGCTGCGCGGTCTGCCGGTACACCTCCACCTCCAGGGTGGAGTAGGCGGGTCCGCCCAGGATCTGCACGACGCCGAAGGAGGAGAAGGTGAACAGGAAGACCATCAGCGCGGCCGCGGCCACCGCCGGGGCCAGCGCGGGCAGCGTCACCCGCCGCCACGCGGCGAACCGCCCCGCGCCCAGCACCCGCGCGGCCTCCTCCTGCCGCGGGTCGAGCTGCGCCCAGAGCCCGCCGACCGTCCGTACGACCACGGCGTAGTTGAAGAAGACGTGCGCGAGCAGGATCGCCCAGACGGTGGTGTCGAGCCGGATCCCCCACAGTTCGTCCAGCAGCCCGCCCCGGCCGACCAGCGCGAGGAAGGCCGTACCGACCACCACGGTCGGCAGCACGAACGGAACCGTCACAACCGCCCGCAGCAGCCCCTTGCCCGGGAAGTCGAAGCGGGCGAATACGTACGCGCCGGGGAGCGCGATCAGCAGCGTGAGCGCCGTCGAGGCGAGCGCCTGCCAGGTCGTGAACCACAGCACCTCGGCGATGTCGGGCCGGGCCAGCACCTCGCCGATCCGGCCGAACTGCCACCCCTCGTCCGTCTTGAGCCCGCGCCCCACGATCGCGGCGACGGGATAGGCGAAGAACAGCCCGAAGAAGACGAGCGGGACGGCCATCAGACCCAGCCTGACGGCCGTGGCCCGCCCGCGCTCGCGCCCCGGTGCGGTGAAGGCTCCGGCAGCGGCGGCAGCTCCGGACGCCGCGGAGGCTCCGGACGTCTCGGGACCGCTTCCGGGGGCTACTTCACGACGAGCGAGGACCATGCCTTGACCCACTGCTCACGGTTCTTGGCGATGGCGTCCGGGGCGACGTTCTCCGGCTTGTCGATCACCACGCCGTGCTTCGTGAAGAGCTCCGGCAGCTTGGCGTCCTTGACGACCGGGTTCACGAACATCTGGAGCGGCATGTCCTCCTGGAACTTCTTGCTCACCAGGAAGTCCAGGAGCGCCTTGCCGCCCGCCTCGTTCTTCGCGCCCTTGAGCAGGCCGGCGAACTCGACCTGGCGGAAGCACGTGCCGGTGGAGACGCCCGTCGGCGCCTCGGCCGGCTGCGGCTCGCCGTACAGCACCTCGACCGGCGGGCTGGAGGCGTAGGAGACGACCAGCGGCCGGTCGCCCATGGCCTTCTTGCCGCCCGCGGAGCCGGAGAACCGCTCGTTGTAGGCCTGCTCCCAGCCGTCGACGACCTCGACGCCGTTGGCCTTGAGCTTGCTCCAGTAATCCTTCCAGCCTTCGTCGCCGTACTTCCCGACGGAGGCGAGGAGGAACCCGAGGCCGGGCGAGGAGGTCGCGGCGTTCTCGGTGACCAGCAGGTTCTTGTACTCCGGCTTGACCAGGTCGTCCAGCGTCTGCGGCGGGGCGAGCTTCTTGTCCGCGAAGTACTGCTTGTCGTAGTTGACGCAGATGTCGCCGGAGTCCACCGGGGTGACCCGGTGCTGCTTGTCCAGCACGTACTCGGGCTTGACCTCGCCGAGGCCCTTGGCCTCGTAGGGCGTGAAGATGCCGTTGTCGAGCGCGCGGGACAGCAGCGTGTTGTCCACGCCGAAGAAGACGTCGCCGCGCGGCGATCCCTTGGTGAGGATCTCCTGGTTGAGCGCGGCGCCGGCGTCCCCGGACTTGAGGACCTTGACGGTGTAGCCGCTCTGCTGCTCGAACTCCTTGAGGACCGGCTCGCTCACGGCGAAGGAGTCGTGGGAGACGAGGGTGACGGTCTTGGGCTTCGGCGCGTCGCTCGCGCCCGCCGCGGGCTTGCCGCCGGCGTCGCCGCCACAGGCGCTGAGCGTGCCGACGCTCAGCGCGGTCACGAGCAGGGCGCCCGCGAACTTCTTGGTGGTGCTCACTGGTGAATTCCTCCTGGGATATCCAGGAGAAGACGCGGCCCTGCCCGGCGCTCAGTGCGAGCGGTCGCCGGGCAGGGCGCAACAGCTTGAGTGAATGACCGAACTTCCTACCCCGAATGACCGGGGCGAGGTTCAGAGGGTCTGCGGATGACGGTTACCGCACTCTCAGCGCTGTGGCGCTCCCCTGTCGGAATATGCAATTGGTTCGGCCACAGGGTACCCCGTGGCCGAACGGCCCCAGGAGGGCGCGTCAGCGCTCGGACGCGGCCAGCTGGCCGCACGCGCCGTCGATCTCCTGACCGCGGGTGTCGCGTACGGTCACCGGCACCCCGTGCCGGGCGATCGCCTCGACGAACGCCTTCTCGTCCTCCGGCCGCGAGGCGGTCCACTTCGAGCCGGGCGTCGGGTTCAGCGGGATGAGGTTGACGTGTACGCGCTTGCCCTTGAGCAGCCTGCCGAGCAGGTCACCACGCCAGGCCTGGTCGTTGATGTCGCGGATCAGGGCGTACTCGATCGACACCCGGCGGCCGGACTTCTCGGCGTACTCCCACGCCGCGTCCAGCACCTCGCGCACCTTCCACCGGGTGTTCACCGGCACCAGGGTGTCGCGCAGCTCGTCGTCCGGCGCGTGCAGCGAGACGGCGAGGCGGCACTTGAAGCCCTCGTCGGCGAAGCGCAGCATCGCCGGGACCAGGCCGACGGTGGAGACGGTGATCCCGCGCTGCGACAGGCCCAGTCCGTCGGGCTCCGGGTCGGTCAGCCGGCGGATGGCGCCGACGACGCGGTTGTAGTTGGCCAGCGGCTCGCCCATGCCCATGAAGACGATGTTCGACAGCCGGGCCGGGCCTCCGGGGACCTCGCCGTCGCGCAGCGCGCGCATGCCGTCGACGATCTGGTGCACGATCTCGGCGGTCGACAGGTTGCGGTCCAGCCCGGCCTGGCCGGTGGCGCAGAACGGGCAGTTCATACCGCAGCCGGCCTGGGAGGAGATGCACATGGTGACCCGGTCGGGGTAGCGCATCAGCACCGACTCCACGAGGGTGCCGTCGTGCAGCTTCCACAGGGTCTTGCGGGTGGTGTCGTCGTCACAGCTGATGTGCCGGACCACGTTCATCAGGTCGGGCAGCAGCTCCTGGCGGAGCTTGTCCCGCGAGCCCGCCGGGATGTCGGTCCACTCGGCGGGGTCGTGCGCGTAGCGCGCGAAGTAGTGCTGCGAGAGCTGCTTGGCCCGGAACGGCTTCTCGCCGATCGCGGCGACCGCCTCGCGGCGTTCGGCCGGGGTCATGTCGGCGAGGTGCCGGGGCGGCTTCTTCGCTCCGCGAGGGGCGACGAAAGTGAGCTCTCCCGGAACGGGGCGGGCCATGGCGGGTACTCCTTGTAAGACGAAAGGCGCGCCGCAGAAGCAGCGCGCCTTTCAAGAGTAACCGCCCGGACCCACCCCAAGCCTTCGTATGTACGTCGCCCCAGCTCAGCGGGGTCACACTGGTGAGAAGCCCGCGGGCCGGAGCCCCCGCGGGCGGGTATCAGCCGGTGCCGACGAACGCGGCCAGCAGCAGCCACACCACGGGGGCGGTCGGCAGCAGCGAGTCGAGCCGGTCCATGATGCCGCCGTGACCGGGGAGCAGGGTGCCCATGTCCTTGATGCCCAGGTCCCGCTTGATCATCGACTCACCGAGGTCGCCCAGGGTGGCGCTGACCGCGACGGCCAGGCCCAGCAGCAGGCCCTGCCACCAGACGCCGTCGTCGATCAGGAACTCCATGCACAGCGCGCCGGCCGCCATCGCGAACGCCACCGCGCCGACCAGCCCCTCGCGGGTCTTGCCGGGGCTGATGCGCGGCGCGAGCTTGGTCTTGCCGAAGCGCCAGCCCACCGCGTACGCCCCGGTGTCGCTGACCACGGTCAGCAGCAGGAAGGTGACGACCCGCTGGGGCCCGTCGTCGGCGGTGAGCAGCATCGCCACGAAGGTCGCGAGGAAGGGCACGTAGAACGCGGCGAAGACACCCGCCGTGACGTCCTTGAGGTAGTCCTCGGGCGGCTCGGTCATCCGCCAGACCAGGACCGCCAGGGCGGTCAGGGCCATCGCCACCCAGGCACCATCGGCCCCCCGGACGTATCCGGCGATGACCATGGCGGCGCCGCCGACCGCGAGCGGTACCAGCGGCGCCTTGATGCCCTTCTTCTCCTGGAGCCGGGAGGTGAGCTCCCACAGGCCCACGACGACCGCGACGACGATGACGCCGACGAACACGGCCTTGACGATGAAGAGCGAGGCGAAGATCACCGCTCCGAGGCCGACGCCGACCCCTATGGCGGCCCGCAGGTCCCGCCCCGCGCGCTTCTTCGGCGGCGGGGAGGCGTCCTGGGGTGCCGGCGAGGGCGGAGGCGGGGGGCTGGGCATGGGCTCCTGCGGCGGCGTCTCGGCGCGGAAGAGGGGGCCGCTGTAGGCGGCGACCCCCCGATCGCGTGCTTCCCGGTCGTCGAAGTCACGGCCGGCGGCATCGGGCACGATGGGCATGGGCCGAGTCTGCGGGCCCACCTGCGCATCGTATGCGGGACCCGCCGGAACGGGCTCCGGCTGCCAGGAAGAGTCGTTCATCAGACTTCGAGGAGCTCGGCTTCCTTGTGCTTGAGCAGCTCGTCCACCTGCGTGACGTACTTCGCGGTGGTGTCGTCGAGCTCCTTCTCCGCGCGGCGGACCTCGTCCTCGCCGGACTCCTTGTCCTTGACGAGCTTGTCGAGCGCGTCCTTCGCCTTGCGGCGGATGGAGCGGATCGAGACCTTGGAGTCCTCGGCCTTGGTGCGCGCGACCTTGACGTACTCCTTGCGGCGCTCCTGCGTCAGCTCGGGGAAGGTCACCCGGATGATGCGGCCGTCGTTGCTCGGGTTGACGCCGAGGTCGGAGTCGCGGATGGCCTGCTCGATGTTGCGCAGCGCGGACGCGTCGAACGGCGTCACGACGGCCATCCGGGGCTCGGGCACCGCGAAGGAGGCGAGCTGGTTGATGGGCGTGATGGCACCGTAGTAGTCCGCCACGATCTTGTTGAACATCGCCGGGTGCGCACGGCCCGTGCGAATCGCGGCGAAGTCTTCCTTGGCGACGACGACGGCCTTCTCCATCTTCTCCTCGGCCTCGAGGAGGATTTCTTCGATCACCACGTGCTCCTGCATGTCAGATATGGATGGTTCAGGCGGGGCGGCCCGGCCGGGCCGGTCCGCTGCGGGCGGTCGCCCAGCGGCGGCGGGATCAGACCCGGGTGCCCTGGTCGCTCACGAGCGTGCCGATCTTCTCACCCTTGACGGCGCGGGCGATATTGCCCTCGGCGAGGAGCTCGAAGACCAGGATCGGCAGCCGGTTGTCGCGGCACAGCGTGATGGCGGTGGCGTCGGCGACCTTGAGGTCCCGGGACAGCACCTCGCTGTACTCCAGCGCGTCGAACTTGACCGCGTCCGGGTTGGTCTTCGGGTCGGAGTCGTAGACCCCGTCGACGCCGTTCTTGCCCATGAGCAGGGCCTCCGCGTCGATCTCCAGGGCGCGCTGGGCGGCCGTGGTGTCGGTGGAGAAGTACGGCATGCCCATGCCTGCGCCGAAGATCACGACGCGGCCCTTCTCCAGGTGCCGCACGGCCCGCAGCGGGATGTACGGCTCCGCGACCTGGCCCATCGTGATGGCGGTCTGGACGCGGCTGTCGATGCCTTCCTTCTCCAGGAAGTCCTGGAGGGCGAGGCAGTTCATGACCGTGCCGAGCATGCCCATGTAGTCGGAACGGGCACGGTCCATGCCGCGCTGCTGGAGCTCGGCGCCGCGGAAGAAGTTGCCGCCGCCGATGACGATCGCGATCTCCGCGCCGTCACGGACCACGGCGGCGATCTCACGCGCGATGGCGTGCACGACGTCAGGGTCGACGCCCAGCCCGCCGCCGCCGGAGAAGGCCTCGCCCGACAGCTTCAGCATGAAGCGGCGGCCCTTCTTGTCGTGGTCGCTCTTGTCGTGGTCGCTCTTGTCGTCGGAAGCGGTGTGGTGGTCCACGCCCTGATTCATGGGATCTCCTCGTGCACATACGAAGAAGGCCATTGCCGGTGGGTCCTCGCGGTTCCCTCTACGGCAATGGCCTCCTCGTCAGATCTGCGGTCGCCCTGCGCGAGCGCGGACGACTGCTTCAGACCCTACCGGGGTCCGGTGTCCGTCGCGTACGGACGGACTCAGATGCCGACCTTGATGCGGCTGAAACGCACCAGGGTGACACCGGCCTCGTCCAGGACCTTCTGGACGGACTTCTTGTTGTCCAGCGCGTACGGCTGGCCGAGCAGCGTGGCTTCCTTGAAGAAGCCGTTGACGCGACCCTCGACGATCTTCGGCAGGGCGGCCTCGGGCTTGCCCTCCGCGCGGGTGGTCTCCTCGGCGACGCGGCGCTCGCTCTCGACGACCTCGGCCGGGACGTCCTCCTTGGAGAGGTACTTCGGCGCGAAGGCGGCGATGTGCTGGGCGATGCCCTTGGCCAGGTCGGCGTCGGCCTTGTCCAGCTCGACCAGGACACCGATCTGCGGGGGCAGGTCGGGCATGGTGCGGTGCATGTACGCGGAGACGAAGGCACCGTCGTACTGCGCGAAGCGGTCGAGGACGATCTTCTCGCCGAGGTTGGCGTTGGCCTCGTCCACGAACGCCTGGACGGTCTGACCGGGCTTGATCTCGGAGGCGAGCAGCGCCTCGATGTCCGCCGGCTTGGTGGCGGCCACGTGCTGGGCCAGCTCGTCGGCGACGGCGAGGAACTTCGGGCTCTTCGCGACGAAGTCGGTCTCGCACTTGAGCTCGACGAGCACGCCGGAGGTGTTGTCCGCGGCGATCAGGGAGGCGACGGCGCCGTTCTCGGCGGAGCGGCCCTCACGCTTGGCAACGCCCTTGAGGCCCTTGACGCGCAGGATCTCGTTGGCCTTCTCGACGTCGCCGTCGGCCTCGACGAGCGCGTTCTTGCAGTCCAGCATGCCGGCGCCGGTGAGCTCGCGGAGCTTCTTGACGTCAGCGGCGGTGTAGTTCGCCATGAGTCTTGGATTCTCTCTCGAAGTCGTAGATCCAGGGTGAGCGGCGGAGGAGTCGCGCTCGTGGCGCGGCTCCCCCGCCGTCATCGTCCGTGCTGTGAGTGCCCGGCGCGTGAACGCCGGGCGCTCTCAGTGGGTCAGGCCTGCTCGGCGTCGGCGGCCGGAGCCTCGACGACGGCCTCGGCCTCGGCGGCCGGAGCCTCGGCGGCAGCCTCGGCCGGAGCGGCCTCGGCGGGCTCGTCGGCCTTCTTCTCACCCTCGAGCAGGTCGCGCTCCCACTCGGCGAGCGGCTCGGCGGCGGCCTTCTCGCCCGGCTTCGAGTCACCGGTCGCGGCACCGGAACGGGCGATGAGGCCCTCGGCGACGGCGTCGGCGATCACGCGGGTGAGCAGGGTGACGGAGCGGATCGCGTCGTCGTTGCCCGGGATCTTGTAGTCGACCTCGTCGGGGTCGCAGTTGGTGTCGAGGATCGCGACGACCGGGATGTGGAGCTTGCGCGCCTCACCGACGGCGATGTGCTCCTTCTTGGTGTCGACGATCCAGACGGCGCTGGGGACCTTCGACATCTCGCGGATACCACCGAGGGTCTTCTCCAGCTTGATCTTCTCGCGGGAGAGGACCAGGAGCTCCTTCTTGGTGAGACCCGAGGCGGCGACGTCCTCGAAGTCGATCGCCTCAAGCTCCTTCAGACGCTGGAGGCGCTTGTAGACGGTGGAGAAGTTGGTGAGCATGCCACCGAGCCAGCGCTGGTTGACGTACGGCATGCCGACGCGCGTCGCCTGCTCGGCGATGGCCTCCTGGGCCTGCTTCTTGGTACCGACGAACATGATGGAGCCACCGTGCGCGACGGTCTCCTTCACGAACTCGTAGGCGCGGTCGATGTACGACAGCGACTGGAGCAGGTCGATGATGTAGATGCCGTTGCGCTCGGTGAAGATGAAGCGCTTCATCTTCGGGTTCCAGCGACGGGTCTGGTGACCGAAGTGGACGCCGCTTTCCAGCAGCTCCCGCATCGTTACGACGGCCATGGCCATCTCCTTGTTTTCTCGGTTTGGTTCCTGACGCCCCGCCGCGCCCTGCCCCCGAGGAGGGGACCGAGAGACGCTCTCACCTGGCCTGACGGGCCGGTGCTGGGGCGTGCGAAGTCGACCCGGTGACCCGGATCGCCACAAGAAGTGTACGGGACCCGGCGGTATGCCGGGTGACGCGCTTGTCCACACCGTCCGGGTTGTCCACAGGCCCGGGCGGCGCACCCGGGGCGCGCGGGACGCTGCTCCGTATGACGACACTGCTGCTCACCCTGCTGGTGGCGCTGGCCCAGGCGCTCACCCCCGTGCCCTCCGCGGCCCACGTGGCCCCGGTGACCCCTGCGGTCTCCGCCGTCCGCCCCCTGCCGCCGCCCCTGGTGGTGGCGCGGTGGTGGGACCCGCCGCCCACGCCGTACGCGGCCGGTCACCGCGGGGTGGACCTGGCGGCGCCCGTGGGGGCGCAGCTGCGGGCCGTGGGGCCCGGCCGGGTGCACTACGCCGGGCAGGTCGCCGGCCGCGGGGTGCTCTCCCTGACCCTGCCGGGCGGGCTGCGCACCACGTACGAGCCGGTCCGGCCGCTCGTGGCGGAGGGCGAGGAGGTCGGGGCGGGCCAGGTGGTGGCGGTCCTGACGGAGGGCGCCCACTGCCCCGGGCCCTGCCTGCACTGGGGTCTGCTGGCGGGCGAGACCTACCTCAACCCCTTGTCCCTGCTCCCGCGCCCCACCCCGAGACTGCTGCCCGCCTCGCCGCCGGACGGCTGAGGCCAGGCGGCCCGCCGCGATGCCGGGCGGGCCGGGCCCGGCGGTGATCCGCGGGACACCCCTCAGCCGGACGCCTCAGCCCCGGACGCCGCGCAGGGCCATCGCCACGGCCGCCTCCGTCACCACACCCGGGTCCTCGGCCGCGCCGAGCTCGATCCGCCGTACCGCCGCGTCCACCACCCCCTGGAGCAGCATCGCGGCCAGCTTCGGCTCCGCCTGCCCGAGGGCGGCCAGCGCCTCGACGACCATCGCGACCAGTCCGCCGTGCGCCGCGCGGATCTTCTCCCGCGCACCGGCGTCCAGCTCGCTGGCGGAGATGGCCACCACTGCCCGGTGGCGCCGGTCCCCGACCAGCCCGAGCTGGCTGCGGACGTAGGCCTCGATCTTCGCCTCGGGCGTCGGGGCCGCCTCCATCGCCGCCTCGATCTCGGTGGCCCAGACGGGGAAGTCCACCGCGCACAGCTCTTCGACGACCGCCGCGCGGGAGCGGAAGTACTCGTACACGGAGGACCGGGCGAGCCCGGTGCGCTGCGCCAGGGCGGGGAAGGTCAGGGCCTCCGTACCGCCTTCGGACAGCAGGGAACGGGCGGCGTCCAACAGGGCGCCGCGCTGCATCGACCGGTGCTCGGCCACGGAGGCCGCTCGAATCCTTGGCACCCGACCACTCTACGGAGCAACGGCGGCCGGGACACCGGTCATCGGCGCAACGCGTCGGACCGGCCGCACCGCCGGCACCGGCCCCGTCCGCGCGTCACCGGCCGACGTCCGCGAGCTTGGCGCGCAGCTGGAGCACGGACTTGGTGTGGATCTGGCTGACCCGGCTCTCGGTGACCCCCAGCACGTTGCCGATCTCGGCGAGGGTGAGGCCCTCGTAGTAGTAGAGCGTGACGACCGTCTTCTCCCGCTCCGGCAGGGTGTTGATCGCGCGGGCCAGCAGCCTGCGCAGCTCGCGGTCCTCGGCCACCTCGACCGGGTCGTCGGCGGCGTGGTCCTCCAAGGTGTCCATCAGCGAGAGCCGGTCACCGCCCTCGCCGCCGACGTGCAGCAGTTCCTCCAGGGCGACCACGTTCGCCAGCGACAGCTGGCTGAAGACGGTGTGGAGCTCTTCCACCCCGATCCCCATCTCCCCGGCCACCTCGTGCTCGGTGGGGGTGCGCCGCAGCTGGGCCTCCAGCGTGGCGTACGCGCGCTCCACGGCACGCGCCTTCTGCCGGACCGAGCGGGGGATCCAGTCCAGTGCCCGCAGCTCGTCGATCATCGCGCCGCGGATGCGAGTGATGGCGTAGGTCTCGAACTTGATGGAGCGCTCGATGTCGAACTTCTCGATGGCGTCGATGAGGCCGAAGACGCCGGAGGAGACGAAGTCGGCCTGTTCGACGTTGGGCGGCAGACCCACGCTGACCCGGCCGGCCACGTACTTCACCAGCGGTGAGTAGTGCAGGATCAGCTGCTCCCGCAGCCGCTCGTCACCCGAGTCCTTGTACGAACGCCACAGCACCTCCAGGGACGAGGGCGCGGTGGACCGCACACTGCCGCCGCGGGCAGCGGGGGGCACCGCAGCGCGGTCAGACCCTGAGGTGTGCTGGGGCATGCTTCGCCTTTGCCGGAGCCGGATTCCTTGGGAGCGTAGCGTGACGGAAGTGTCGCGGTGCGCGAAGAGTACGGGATGGCGCGGGGCCGCAGGAGCGCCCCGACCGGCACGGGCGTGCCGGGACCGGCGCCTGGCGCACGGTCCCGGCAACCGCCCTCGGGAAGACCGCGTCTCTCATCGGCGTCACTCTTTCACCGGAACGCCCCAGGTCAACGACCGCCTCGCCGGGTGCCACCGGTTCGAGTGCCTCCCCGGGGTGTCCGCAAGGTCAACTGCCAGGCATCGCCATGCCGTTCGACGAACCCCAGAGAGTGAAGTTCGTACAGTCTGCCGATGACTTCATCGGTGCCGGTGCCGGCGGCGAGGGCCACCTCCTCCAACCGCGCCGGGCGGCCCGCCGGCAGGGCTTCGAGCACCCGCGCGGTGGCGGGGTCCAGCAGGTCCCGGGGGAGCACCGGGCCGCGCCGCTCGGGAGCCAGCTCGCCCATGTCCCCGACCAGTTCGACCACCTCGGCCGCGTCCGTGACCAGCACCGCCTCACCGCGCAGCAGTTCATGGACCCCGGCCGAGAGAGCGCTGGTCGCGGGCCCCGGGACGCCCATCGTGAAACGTCCCAGTTCCCGGGCCCGCCGGGCGGTGACCAGGGAGCCGCTGCGCACGGCCGCCTCCACGACCACCGTGCCCCTGGTGAGGGCGGCGATGACCCGGTTGCGCAGCACGAACCGGCTCGGGGTGGGGTGGCTGCCGGGCGGCAGCTCGCCCAGCACCAGCCCCTGGCCCGCGATCCGGCCGAGCAGCCCGGCGTGCCCGCGCGGATAGGCCACGTCCGCCCCGCAGGCGAGGACCGCGACCGTGGCTCCGCCCGAGGCGAGGGCCCCGCGGTGGGCCGCTCCGTCGACCCCGTAGGCCGCTCCCGAGACCACCACCCAGCCGCGCTCGGCCAGACCGGCCGCCAGGGTCTGCGCCATGTGGGCCCCGTACGGGGTGCAGGCCCGGGCCCCGACCACGGCGACCGAGCGCAGCGCCCAGGTCCGCAGGTCCGCGCCGCCGCGCAGCCACAGCCCGACCGGCCGGGCGTCGCCCAGGTCGTCCAGCTGGGTCGGCCACTGCGCCGACCCGGGGCAGATGAAGCGCACCCCGGCCGCGGCGGCTTCCGCCAGGTCCCGCCGGGGATCGGCGAGGGCGGCCCGGCTGCGGTACCCGGCGAGCCGCTCCGGGCCCACTCCGGTCGGGCGCCCCTCCCCCGGCCCGGGGCCGCTCCCGGTCAGCAGCCGTATCAGGCCCACGGCGCCGAACTCCCGCAGCCAGCGCCCGCCGTGCTCGTCGCCGGGCTCCAGCACCCGGGTCAGCGCGGCCCGCGCCAACAGCTCGGGCCCCGGCTCGCCCCCTTGCTCCGGTCCCGCGGTGTCCGGCCGCCCGGTACTCGTCTCCGCGGCATCCGGCTCCCCGGCATCCGGCTCCGCAGCGTCACGTTCCCGCGCGGCGGTCATGACCCCGCCCCCATGGCCAGCGTCGCCCCGCGGGCGATCCCGGTGCGCAGCTCCAGTGCGACGGCCACGTCCAGCGCGTCGGGGCGCTCGTTGCCCCGCAGGTCGGCCACGGTCCAGGCGACCCGCAACACCCGGTCCAGCCCCCGCGCCGTGAGCAGCCCCCGCTCCAGGTCCCGCTCCGCCTGGGCCAGCGCGCCCGGCCCGGCCTGCCAGCGGGTGCGCAGCTCGTGCCCGGGCACCTCGGAGTTGAGCCGCCACGGAGTACCGTCGAGCCGGGCGGCGGCCCGGTCCCGGGCTTCGCGGACGCGGTCGGCGACCACCGCCGTGGCTTCGCCGCGGCCGCCCTGCCCCAGCAGGTCGGAGCGGGTGACGGGCTCCACCTCGACGCGCAGGTCGACCCGGTCGAGCAACGGCCCGGACAGTCTCGCCTGGTAGCGCCGGACCACCGAGGCCGGGCATTCGCAGCCGGCCCCTTGCATCGTGTGCCGCCCGCACGGGCACGGGTTGGCGGCGAGGACCATCAGGAAGCGGGCCGGCAGCCGGACCACCCCGGCGGCCCGGGCGATGACCACGTGCCCGGCTTCCAGGGGCTGGCGCAGGGCGTCCAGCGCCTTCGAGCCGAACTCGGCGGCCTCGTCCAGGAACAACACGCCACGGTGAGCCAAGGAGACCGCCCCCGGCCGGGGCACCCCGGCCCCGCCGCCGACCAGGGACTGCATGGTCGCGGAATGGTGGGGGGCGCAGTACGGCGGCCGGGCGAGCAGGGGTTCGCCCGGGGGCAGGATCCCCGCGACGGAGTGCACGGCCGTCACCTCCAGGGCGTCCTGGCGGGTGAGCGGCGGCAGGATCCAGGGCAGCCGCTCGGCCAGCATCGTCTTGCCCGCACCCGGGGGACCGCTGAGGAAGAGGTGGTGTCCCCCGGAGGCGGCCACCTCCAGCGCCCGCCGGGCCGCGTGCTGCCCGGCGACATCGGCGAGGTCCGGGAAGTCGGGGCCGTCGCCCGCGCCCCCGCCGGCGCGGGAGATGCCGGTGCCCAGTCCGGCGCCCGGAACCAGCAGCCCGGCCAGCATCGGATCGGGGCGGCCGACGGCCGGGTCCTCCTCCTCGGGCACCACCCCGTCGGTCAGGACGGCGATCAGCTGCCGCAGGCTCCGTACGCCGAGTACGCCGACATCGGGGACGAGCATCGCCTCGGCGGCACACTGCTGCGGCACCACCACCTGCCGGTACCCGGCCTCGGCGGCGGCCAGCACGGCGGGCAGGATCCCCCGGACGGGCCGCACCCGGCCGTCGAGCCCGAGCTCCCCGATGAGGACCAGGTCGGCGATGGCGCCCGGCTCGACCACCTCGGCGGCCCCGAGGACGGCGGCGGCCACGGCGAGGTCGAAGCCGGCGCCGCCCTTGGGTACGGAGGCCGGGCTGAGGCCGACCGTGAGTTTCTTCTGCGGCCAGGCGGCGCCCGAGTTGACCACGGCAGCCCGCACCCGGTCGCGGCTCTCCACCAGGGTCTTGTCGGGCAGCCCGACCAGGGTGAAGGCCGCGACCCCCGGCTCCAGGTCGGCCTGGACTTCGACGACCACGCCCTCGACCCCCACCAGGGCCACCGAGCAGGCCCGGGCGAACCCCATCAGGCCACCCCCCTGACGTGCTCCACCACGGGCGCACCGCGCCGTGGCAGCAGGATTCCGACGAGGTCGATCCGCACCCCGCCCGGCGGCGGCCCCCCGTGGTCCGCGAGCCAGCGCCCGGCGAGCCGGCGCAGCCGCTCCGCCTTGCCGGGCCGGACGGCGGCCATCGGGTGCTCGAACACCGTCTGCCCGGCCTCCGCCGCCCTGCGCGTCTTCACCTCGCACACGACGACGCAGTCACCGTCCCGCGCGACGATGTCGATCTCCCCGCTGCGGCACCGCCAGTTCCGGGCGATCACCGTCATCCCGGACTCGGTGAGCCGCCGCACCGCGAGTTCCTCGCCGTACCGGCCCAATGCCTGCTGCGCCACGCCCTTCGCGTTCATCCGGCACCACCTCCGGCACCGACGATCCCGCGCCCCCGCCCCCCTTGTGGATCTTGGTGGACAACCGCGGCGTTGTGGACAACCCCGTCACCCCTGCGGGCGACTCCGGAGCCGCCGGGCCGGCGGAACGGCAGCGGGCCGGATCAGCTCCCGGGAAGTTCGAGGTCGCTCTTGTTGAGCTCCTCGATGTTCACGTCCTTGAAGGTCAGCACCCGCACCTGCTTCACGAACCGGGCCGGGCGGTACATGTCCCAGACCCAGGCGTCGGCCATGGTGACCTCGAAGAAGACCTCTCCCTGGACCGAGTGCACCTGCATCTCGTAGTCGTTGGTGAGGTAGAAACGGCGTTCCGTCTCGATCACGTACTTGAACAGACCGACGACGTCGCGGTACTCCCGATAGAGCTTCAGCTCCATCTCGGTCTCGTACTTCTCGAGGTCCTCGGCACTCATGGCATGTTCCCCTTCAGCCGTGCGTCCCCCTATTGTGCGCCAGAGCCCCGCGGCCCTAAACGATTTCCGGGGCCAGGACCACCGGCGCACCCGGAGGACCGTCGTCGAGCAGCGTACGGAGCAACCCGGCGAGTCTGGTCGGGTACACCGTCTCATGTGCCGAGAGAAGTTCCTCGGAGGTCCACCACCTCGCTCCCGTGACGGTGCGCCGCTCCAGCTCCGTGAAGCCGGTCGTCACCGTCTCGGTCCGGGTCGTCCGGGCGAGGAAGTACCACTCGTCCTGCTCCCAGCGCCGTCCGTCGAACGGGAAGGCGCAGTACCGCTGCCACAGCACCGGCCCCAGCTCCACTTCGGTGATGCCCGTCTCCTCCGCGAGTTCCCGCAGCGCGGCCTCCGCACGCGTCTCGGCGCCCTCGACCCCGCCGCCCGGGGTGAACCACCAGTCCTTCGCCGGATCGTCCGGTTCGAAGCCGTGCAGCAGCAGGATCCGGTCCCGCGGGTCCAGGAGGACGACCCGGGACACCTTGCGGACCGCGTCAGCGGGCATCGCCGCGCTCCGGCCGGCGCCCGCGCCCCAGGGCCCGCGCGACGGGTCCGTAGGCGGCCCCCAGCAGCACCAGGGCGGCTCCGGCCACCACCGCGGCCAGCTGGAGCCGCAGCGGCCCGGGCCGGGACGTCCCGCCGGGCAGCGCGGCGTACGTCTCGGGCCGCCCCACCATCGACATCGACGGCCACGCCAGCGCGTCCACCCGGGCGCTGACCGCCGAGCGGGCCACGGTCCCCTGCCCGCTCTCCTGGAGGTGGGCCCGGGAGTCCAGCGAGCCCGCGCGGTGGTCACCGAGCAGGAAGAGGTTGCCCTCGGGAACCTTCACCTCGAAGGTGGTGTCGGAGGCCCCCCCGGGCACCGGGACGGTCGCCGGGTCCAGCGGGGTGAGGCGGGAGTCGTCGAGGTAGGGCTCGTCCAGCTCCTTGCCGTTCACGGTGAGCTTCCCGCCCGCGCCGCAGCACTTCACGGTGTCGCCGCCGATCGCGACCACCCGCTTGACCATGGGCGAGTTGCTCCACAGGGAATCGGTGAAGATGACCACGTCGCCGCGGCGCACCTGGTCGCCGTCGATCCGCTGTGCGAGGACCCGGTCGCCGGGCCGGACGGTCGGCACCATCGAGTCGGTCGGCACCGTGTACGGCTGGTAGGTCAGGGCCCCCCAGCCGAATCCGCCGAGGAAGAGCACAAAGCCGATGGCCACGGCGATTCCCGACAAGACGTTGCCGAGACCGCCGCGGCCATTGCCACTGCGTATGACCTGCGTACCGCTTGTTCGTGTTCCGCCCATTGCAGCGCCCCCACACTCCGGGATCGTCGACCTGGGCGGCACCCTACCCGGCGGTACGGCCGGTGGTCAGCTTCCGCCTGCGCCACAGGACGACCGGGACGGCGCCCGCGAACCCCAGGGCAGCCGGCCCGAGGCCGACCGGGGCCAGTCCCGAGGCGTCGAGACCGAGGGCGGCGGCCTTGGCCTGGTTGCCGATGCCCGGCTGGTCGAAGGTGTCCGGAACCGGGAGGGTGGCCCAGCGGGTGACCGGCCACGCCACCACCACGGCCCGGCCGACGACGTCCTTGACCGGCACGAAGCCCTGCGTCGAGTCCTGCATGTGGTAGCGGGAGTCCTGGGAGTTCTGCCGGTGGTCGCCCATCACCCAGATCTTGCCCTTGGGAACGGTGATCGGACCGAAGGGGGCGTCGTCACAAGGGGTGTTGCCGGGGTAGATGTACGGCTCGTCCAGCTCCTTGCCGTTGACGACGACCGGTCCGCCCCGCTTGCACTCGACCGTGTCGCCGCCGACGGCGATGGTCCGCTTGATCAGGTCCTTCTCCTCCGCCGACGGCATCAGGCCGATCCAGCTGAGGGCCTTCTGCACGATGTTCGGCTCCGGAGTGGCCTCGCCCGCGAGCCAGTTGGCGGGGTCGTGGAAGACCACGACCTCACCGCGCCCGGGCTCGGAGCCGAACCACGGGGTCAGCTTGTCCACCAGCACCCGGTCACCGCGCTGGAGGGTGTTCTGCATCGACTCCGACGGGATCGAAAACGCCTGCACCAGGAAGGTCTTGATCAGCAGGGCCAGCAGCAGGGCGATGCCGATGAGGAGCGGCAGCTCCTTCCAGAACGAGCGCTGGGGGCGTGCCCCGGCACCGCCCTTCTCGGTCTCGCTCTCGACGCCCTCCTCCGGCCGCTCGTCACCCTCGTCGCGTCCGGACCGCGCGCCTACCGCCACATCCCCCACATCCACTCCCTCAATCGGATTCGCCGCCCGCGCCGGTACGGACACGGGCCCTCCCCTCCCTTAACGAGCGGGAGTTCCCTAAGGCGCGGGAGACCGAGGACACACTATGCGAACCGCGCGCCCCGACGCCGTCCACCACGACCGCGCCGCCCGCGCCGTGCCTCATCGGGCACCGTGAGGAAGGTCGCGGGCTGTTCCAGCTCGCGCCAGTGGCCGTAGGGCCAGGCGATCACCACGGCCCGTCCCACCACTCCGTTCTCGTCGATCGTGCCCTGGAACCCCTCGTCGAGGTGGTAGCGGGAATCGGCCGAGTTGGCCCGGTGGTCCCCCATCACGAACAGCCGCCCCCGCGGCACCTTCACCTCGAACCGGATCTCCGACGGGGCGTTGCCCGAATTGACGTACGGCTCGTCCAGCGGCGTGCCGTTGACGGTGACCCGCCCCCGCGCGTCACAGCACGTGACGGTGTCCCCGCCCACGCCGATGACCCGCTTGATCAGGTCCTGTTCGTCCGCCGAGGGCAGCAGGCCGATGAACGTCATGGCTTGCTTGATCTGCTTGACGACGACCGGGTCCGCGGCCGGCCGGGCCGCCTCGCCCCTCAGCCAGCCGCCCGGGTCCTTGAACACCACGACGTCGCCGCGCTCCACCTTGGAGCCGAACCAAGGCGTGAGCTTGTCGACCAGGACCCGGTCGCCGATCCGGATCGTCTGCTCCATGGAGCCCGAGGGAATGAAGAAGGCCTGCACCAGGAAAGTCTTGAGGAGCAGGGCGATGCACAGCGCGACGACCACCAGCAGGGGCAGCTCCCCCGCCCTGCGGGTCCGGCGGCGCCGGCGGACCCGGCGCGCCAGCCGGCGCCGTTCGGCCCGGCCGCCCTCGGGCTGGGACGGGGTACGGGGCAGCGCCCCCGCGGCCGCTTCGGGCTCCGGCTCCGGCTCCGGCGCGGGCTCCGGCCGGCCCTTCGGCCGCCCCCGGCTACCCATGCCCGCCCCCCGCGCTCCCCGCCGCGCCCCAGCGCGAGACGGGCCAGCCGATCCAGTCGGCCCGCCCGATCACCTTGTCCACCGGCACCATCCCCCCGCCGGGCTCGCCCAGGTGGTCGCGGGAGTCCCGCGACTGAGACCGGTGATCGCCCATGACCCACAGGGTCCCAAGGGGTACGACGATCCGGAAGGGCACCTTCGAGGAGGTGTCGCCGGGGTAGAGGTACGGCTCCTGCACCGGCACCCCGTTGACCTTGAGCCGGCCGTTCTCGTCGCACACCACGTCGTCGCCGCCGACCCCCACGACCCGCTTCACGAAATCGGTGTCGGAGGGCTCCGCGAGCCCGAGCACCGAGGCCGCGCCGTGCAGGGCCGCACCGACCGGATTGCCCTGCGGCCCCTCCGGGACGAAGGAGCCCGTGCCGTCGAAGACGACCACGTCCCCGCGCTTCGGCAGGTCGCCGAAACGGTACGCCAGCTTGTTGACCAGGACCCGGTCCCCGACCCGGAGCGTCGGCTCCATCGACCGGCTCGGGATCAGGAACGGCTGCACGACGAAGTTGCCGAGCAGCAGCACGAAGACCGTGCAGACCAGCCCCAGCAGCCCGGCCCGCCGCCAGGTCAGCCCGCCCGGGGCCAACGCACGGCGCGGCCGCCCCTCCCCCTCGTCGGGGGAAGAGCGGCCGCGCTGTGTGAGCTCTGCTTCGGTGTCCATCGGGGGGAGCCTATCCGGCCGCCCCCGGGACCCGGAGGGGAGATCAGCGGTCGCGCTTCTCCTTGATCTTCGCGGCCTTGCCGCGGAGCTCACGGAGGAAGTACAGCTTGGCGCGACGCACGTCACCGCGGGTGACGACCTCGATCTTCTCGAAGATCGGGGAGTTCACCGGGAAGGTGCGCTCGACACCGACGCTGAAGGAGACCTTGCGAACGGTGAAGGTCTCGGAGACGCCAGAGCCCTGGCGACGGATGACAACACCCTTGAACTGCTGGATACGGGAGCGGTTGCCCTCGATGACGCGGACGTGCACGTTGATCGTGTCACCCGGGCGGAAGGCCGGGACGTCGGAGCGGATCGAGGCGGCGTTGACGCCATCGAGCAGGTGAGACATGTTCTTCGTCTGCTTTCTTCGCACGACGCCACAGGCCGCCGGTGCGGATTTCCGTAGAGAATTCGGGAGCTGCGCCCGCTCGCGGACGACGGTCCCCCTGTGGCAGGGGCGTACGCGAGCACACAACAGCCGCCTATTCTTCCACGGTCTGCGGCCTACGCCAAAACCGGCCGTCGGGGGTGGGCTGCCAGCCCAGCAGACTCAGGATCTCCCGGTCCTTCTTGTCGAAGGCGGAGGCCTCGCAGCGCTCGATCAGGTCGGGCCGGTTGCGGGCTGTCCTGCGGAAGGCCTCGTCCCGCCGCCACCGGGCGATCTTCCCGTGGTGGCCGCTCAGCAGGACGTCGGGAATGCCCCGGCCGCGCCACTGCGGGGGCTTGGTGTAGACCGGCCCCTCCAGCAGGTTCGCCATCTCGCCGGGCGCGAACGAGTCGTCCCGGTGCGATTCGGCGTTGCCGAGGACCCCGGGCAGCAGCCGGGCCACGGCCTCGGTGACGACGAGGACGGCTGCCTCGCCGCCCGCCAGGACGTAGTCGCCGATGGAGACCTCGTACACCGGCATCCGCGTCGCGTACTCGTCCATGACCCGGCGGTCGATGCCCTCGTACCGGGCCGGGGTGAAGATCAGCCACGGCCGCTCGGACAGTTCGACGGCCAGTTCCTGGGTGAACGGACGCCCGCTCGGGGTGGGGACGACCAGGACCGGGCCGTGCGCGCCGGCCTCGTACCCGTCGGCCAGCGCCGCGTCCAGCGCCTCGCCCCACGGCTCGGTCTTCATGACCATGCCGGGCCCGCCGCCGTAGGGGGTGTCGTCCACCGTGTTGTGGCGGTCGTACGTCCAGTCCCGCAGGTCGTGCACGTGGACGTCGAGCTGGCCGCGCGCCCGCGCCTTGCCAACGAGGGAGACGTTCAGCGGCTCCAGGTACTCGGGGAAGATCGTGACGACGTCGAGACGCATCAGGAGTCGTCCCCGGCGGCATCGTCACCGGCGGCATCGTCACCCGCGGCCCCGGCGTCCCGGCTGGACACGATTTCGGCGCGGTCGTCGATCAGGCCGGGCGGCGGCGTGATGACGCAGCGCTGCTCCTCCAGGTCGATCTCGGCGACGATCTCCTCGACGAAGGGGATCATGACCTCGGTGCCGTCGGGCCGCTCCACGATGAACAGGTCCTGCGAGGGCAGGTGCGAGATCTCGGTGATCCGGCCGATCTCCGTACCGTCCTCCAGCACCACGTCCAGGTCCATCAGCTGGTGGTCGTAGTACTCGTCGGGCTCCTCGGGCAGCTCCGCGGGGTCCACGTCGGCGATGAGCAGGGTGTTGCGCAGCGCCTCGGCACCGGTGCGGTCCTTCACGCCCTCGAAGCGCAGCAGCAGCCGCCCGCTGTGCACCCGGCCCGTCTCGATGGTCAGCGGGCCCGTGGCCGCCGGCTCCGTCTGGAGCACCGCGCCCGGCGCGAGCCGCAGTTCGGGCTCGTCGGTCCGCACCTCGACGGTGACCTCACCCTTGATCCCGTGGGCGCGGCCGATCCGCGCGACTACCAGCTGCACTGTCTTGTCTCTCCCTCTTGCGGCCGTACCGC
Organism: Streptomyces sp. NPDC026522; assembly: GCF_055567555.1. NCBI lineage: Bacteria > Bacillati > Actinomycetota > Actinomycetes > Kitasatosporales > Streptomycetaceae > Streptomyces > Streptomyces sp. NPDC026522. The sequence goes on along the minus strand of NZ_JBVHQF010000014.1, from coordinate 115,139 downwards.
CGCCGCTCTCGCGGAGGTGGCACCTCTCCGTCGTGGTTGCCCGGTCCACGGTCTCCCTCGGACCCGGGCGGAAACGACTCGGGCCGGGAAAGGGCGCATGCGCCCCTCCCCGGCCCGTGCCGGTGGTTCAACTGTTCAGCGGACCTGGTCCACGTCGACGAGGTCGACCCGGATCCCCCGGCCGCCGATGGCGCCCACGACGGTGCGCAGCGCACGTGCGGTGCGGCCGTTGCGGCCGATCACCTTCCCGAGGTCGTCCGGGTGGACCCGGACCTCGAGCACCTGTCCGCGGCGCAGGTTGCGCGAGGCGACCTGCACTTCGTCGGGGTTGTCCACAATGCCCTTCACGAGGTGCTCAAGAGCCTCCTCGAGCATGATCAGGCCTCGGTCGACTCGGCGGCGGCCTCAGCCTCGTCCGCCTTCTTGTCGGCCTTCTTCGCCTTCTGGGTGATGGCCTCGCCCTTGCCCTCGCCGATGCCCTCGAGGGCCTTGGCGAACTCGTCGAAGGAGCGACGCTTGCTCTCCTTCGTCTCCGGCTGCAGGAGCGGCGCGGGGGCGGGGAGACCCTTGTGGGCCTGCCAGTCACCGGTCAGCTTCAGGATGGCGAGCACAGCCTCGGTGGGCTGGGCGCCGACGGACAGCCAGTACTGCGCACGCTCGGCGTTGACCTCGATGCGCGACGGGTTGTAGGTCGGCTGGTAGATACCGATCTCCTCGATCGCGCGACCGTCCCGGCGGGTGCGGGCGTCGGCGACGATGATGCGGTAGTGCGGCTGGCGAATCTTGCCGAGGCGCTTGAGCTTGATCTTGACTGCCACTGGAGTGGTGTCTCCTGAACTTGACGTGGTTGGGCACATGAGATGCCACGTGGGGTTGCGGTACTCGGGTGCCCGATGGACGCGTCAGCCGGAGGAGAGAGGGGTCCTGTGCGACTGTCGAGTACAGCTAGCCATTGTGCCACATGCCTGCGGCGGGCTCAGCCGACAGGGGCCCCGGCGGGAGCGGGCGGCCGGACACCACGCAGTCCGCCCGCGGCCGGACGCGCGGCGGCACGCCCGCCCGGCGGGGCGACCGCCCGCACGACCGTCCGCACGACCGGCCGCCGCGGCCGCTCGTCCGGCTCAGGAGGCGGCGGCCGAGACGGCCACCTCGGGGATGCGGAACGGCTTCATGCAGCCTCCGCAGACGATGGGCGCCTGGGCCAGCACCGACGGGACGACCCGCACGTTGCGCCCGCAGTCGCAGACCGCCTTGACCCGGACGCCGCCGCCGGAGGAGCCGTGCCGGGCGGCCGGTCCGCGGAAGCTGCGCTTGGTGTCGGCGGCCGTGGCGACCGTGTGCGCCTTGAGGGCCCGCTGCAGCCGCTCCATGGTGGGGCGGTAGCGCTTCTTCGCCTCGGGGCTGAGCGAGACCAGCGAGAAACCGCTGCTGGCGTGCGGCTCGTCGGAGTGGTCCAGCCCCATCTCCTCGGCGATCGCGAGGAATCTGCGGTTGTGGTAGCGGCCGGCCCGCGAGGTGTCGCGGACTCCACGGGCGGCTGCGATGCCGTGGACTGCCTCGTGCAGCAGTCGCTCGAAGGAGAGCTCGGCGCCACATGCGGACGACGACTCTCCGATCAGGGACTCGGGCGCGGCAAGGTCAGGCAGCTCGGGGTGGTACCGCTGAATATCGGCCCACGCCTGCGCCAGCTCTGCGGCGAGAACAGGTGGTGTCGTGCTCACGTCGTGACAACGAGCCGGGGTGCCCCGGTGTTCCGATTCCGGGCCATTCCAAATTTTTTGCACGTACCAGTCAGTTCAGTCTGATGCGTCCCGACGAGGACGGGTGCGCATATCCCCGGAGGAGTCGGTACGTAAGGACGCCTACGCCCCCGGCGCGCGGAGGAAACCGCACGCCGGGGGCGTAGGAACGATCAACGGGCGATCAGTACGACCGCGCCACGATGGCGAGGGTGCCGGGGGCGTCGTCCGCCTCCGGGACCGAGCCGTCCTCGGCGATCAGGCAGCGCACGGAGACGGCCTGCTCGGCCAGCTTCGCCTCGCCCTCGGGACCCAGGTCCGCCCACGGAATGCGCGCCCAGCCGCCCGCGACGGCGGCCTCGGCGGCCTCCTCGATCGTCGCGACGTCGGAGGTACGGGCCTCCCGGCGCTCGCGGGACTCGCGCAGCAGCTGCGCCTGGTCCTCCTCCAGCACCTTGGGCAGCAGGTCGGCCAGCGCGGAGATCTGCACGGCCTCCTTGCCGCCCGGGATCCGGCGGGCCAGCATCGCGGTGCCGTTCTCCAGGTCGCGCGGGCCGATCTCGACGCGCACCGGTACGCCCTTGAGCTCCCAGTCCACGGCGCGCCGCCCGAAGGGCGTGTCCACGCGGTCGTCGACCTGGACCCGGATCCCGGCGGCCTTCAGCTGCGCGCCGAGCTCGCGGACCTTGGCCACGGCCTCGTCGCCCTTGATCGCCATGACGACGACCTGGACGTGCGCGAGGCGCGGCGGCACCCGCAGGCCGTTGTCGTCGCCGTGGGACATGATCAGGCCGCCGACCATGCGGGTCGAGACGCCCCACGAGGTCTGCCAGACCAGCTCCTGCTTGCCTTCCTTCGACAGGTACTGGGTGTTGAAGGCCTTGGCGAAGTTGGTGCCCAGTTCGTGGCTCGTGCCCAGCTGCAGGGCCTTGCCGTCGCCCATCATCCCCTCCAGCGTGAGGGTGTTGATGGCGCCGGCGAAGCGCTCCTTGGCCGTCTTGCGGCCGAGCACGACGTCGATGCCGAGCACGTTCGTCATGAAGTCGCCGTACACGTCCCGGTGGATGCGCGCCGCGTACTCACGGGCGTCCTCGTACGTGGCGTGGGCGGTGTGGCCCTCCTGCCAGAGGAACTCGCTCGTACGGAGGAACACGCGCGGGCGCATCTCCCAGCGGACCACGTTGGCCCACTGGTTGATCAGCAGGGGCAGGTCCCGGTAGCTCTGGACCCACTTGGAGAAGTAGTCGTTGATGATCGTCTCGGAGGTGGGCCGGACGACGACCGGCTCCTCCAGCTCCTTGCCGCCGCCGTGCGTGACGACCGCGAGCTCGGGGGCGAAGCCCTCGACGTGCTCGGCTTCCTTCGTCAGGTACGACTGCGGGATGAACAGCGGGAAGTACGCGTTCTGGGCGCCCGCGTCCTTGATGCGCGCGTCCATCTCCTGCTGCATCCGCTCCCACAGCCCGTAGCCGTACGGCCGGATGACCATGGTGCCGCGTACCGGACCGTTGTCGGCCAGCTCGGCCTTGTTGATCAGATCCTGGTACCAGCGGGGGAAATCCTCCGCCTGGGGGGTGAGAACGGGTGCCTTTGCCATGGCGCGAATGGTACGGCGCCGGGCGCTCGATGCGTGAATCGGGTGGCGCACTCCTCTGGACGCGGGGGCCGATGGGGAGTTCCCTGGCAACGGGGGCTCGGGGAAACCCGCAGGGGGCGACATGGAATCAGGAGCGCTCTTTCGATGACACCGATGCCGACGACGACGCTCGTCGCCCGGGACTGGGCGGAGATCCAGGAACGGATGCTGGTACCGCTGTACGAGGCGGTCTACGACCGGCTGGAGGTCGGGCCCGGGGCCCGGCTGCTCGGCCTGGGGTGCGGGGCCGGGCTGGCCCTCCTGCTGGCGCAGCGGCGCGGGGCCGCCGTCAGCGGCGTGGAAGCGGATGCGGCGCGCCGTGCGCTGGCCCGTGAGCGGCTGCTGGAGGTGCGGGCGGACCCGCCGTCCACCGCGCGGCCGTACGACGTCCTGCTGGCGTTCTCGCCGGGCCCCGAGGCGCTGGCCGCGGCCCTGCCGGCGGTCCGCCGGGGCGGGGCGGTGGTCCTGGCCGGCTGGGGGCCGGCGGAGCGGTGCACCGTCCCGGCGGTACTGGGCGGCGGCCCGGCGCCGCGGGACCTGGACGCGGTGGCGGCGGGCGCCGGACTGGTACCGGACGGCTCGGGGCGGGTGTTCTGCCCGTTCGGCTACGCGGACGTGGACAGTGCGGTGCGCGGGCTGCTGTCGACGGGGCTGTACGAGTCGGCCTCCGACCCGGCGCAGGTGGAGAAGGAGCTGACCGAGGCGCTTCACCCGTACGAGCGGCCGGACGGCGCCGTGTGGCTGCCGAACATCTTCCGCTACGTGATCGCCCGGGTCCGCTAGCCGGGCCCTGCGGGGGCCGGGTTCCGGGGGCGGCTACTTCGACAGGCGCGGGATGCCCGCGGCGGCGTAGGCGGCGGCCTCGTCCAGGGTCTCGGCGGCGAGCAGCGCCTCGGCGAGGTCGTCGAGCTGCGAGCGGTGCTCCCGCAGCAGGCGGCAGGCCTCGACGTAGCACTCGTCGACGATCCGCCGCATCTCGGCGTCGACGGCGTCCAGCGTCGCGGGCGCGGCGGAGAGCCCGTACGCGCTCTGCGCGTCGGAGGGGATGGCGGTCAGCCGGCCCACCCGTTCGCTCATGCCCCACCGGCCGACCATGCCGCGTACCAGGCCGGTGACCTGTTCGAGGTCGTTCTCGGCGCCCGTGGTGATCACGTCGTAGACGACGTGCTCGGCGGCCATGCCGCCCAGGGCGCCGATGATGCGTCCGCGCAGGTAGGGCTCCGTGTAGGCGTAGCGGTCGGCGTCCGGGGTGGAGAGGGTGACGCCCAGGGCCCGGCCGCGCGGCACGATGGTGATCTTGCGGACGGGGTCGGCGCCCGGCTGGAGCATGCCCAGCAGGGCGTGGCCGCTCTCGTGGTAGGCCGTGCGGCGGCGTTCCTCCAGCGGCATGACGAGCGGGCGTTCGGCGCCGAGCTGTACCTTCTCCAGGGCCTCTGCCAGGTCGGCCTGGGTGACCTGCGACTGCTTGCGCTTGACGGCCAGCAGGGCGGCCTCGTTGGCGAGGTTGGCCAGCTCGGCGCCGGTCATGCCGGGTGTCGTACTGGCGACCCGGCCGAGGTCCACTCCGTCGGCCAGCGGGATCTCGCGGGTGTGGATGCGCAGGATCGCCTCGCGGCCGTTCTTGTCGGGCGGCGAGACCTGGACCAGCCGGTCGAAGCGGCCGGGCCGGGTCAGTGCCGGGTCCAGGACGTCCGCGCGGTTGGTGGCGGCGAGGACGACCACGCCCTCGGAGCCGGAGAAACCGTCCATCTCGGTGAGGATCTGGTTCAGCGTCTGCTCGCGTTCGTCGTGGCCGCCGAGTCCGCCGCCCGCGCCGCGCACGCGCCCGATGGTGTCGATCTCGTCGATGAAGATGATCGCGGGGGCGACCTTGCGCGCCTCGGTGAAGAGTTCGCGGACGCGCGACGCGCCGACGCCGACGATCATCTCGATGAACTCGGAGGCGGAGGCCGAGAAGAAGGGGACTCCGGCCTCTCCCGCGACCGCGCGGGCGAGGAGGGTCTTGCCGGTGCCCGGCAGCCCGGCGAGGAGCACCCCGCCGGGCATCCGGGCGCCCATCTTCCGGTACGCCTGCGGATGTTTGAGGAAGTCGACGACGTCGTCGAGCTCGCCCTGCACCTCGTCGATGCCCGCGACGTCCTCGAAGGTGGTGCGTTTGGCGCCCGCCTCCAGCTCCACCGGTTTCGGCGGCGCCTTGCGGCCCAGACCGCCGAGGCCGCCGCCCATGGCCGAGCCCATCCGGCGGGCGATGAGCACCCACAGCACGACCAGCAGCAGCATCGGCGCGAGCGAGAGGAGGAGGTTGGCGAGGAAGCTGCGCTGGACGACGACGGGCGAGGCGGTCACCGTGACCTGGTGCTTGGTGAGGTTGGCCCACAGGTCGTCGTCGGCGAAGGCCGGGCGCTGGGTGACGAACTTGGTGTAGTCGCCCTCGCCGCCGTCCGGCTTCGGCGCCTTGGCCTTGAGCTGTCCCTGGATGGCGTCGCCCTTGGAGTAGATCTTCGAGACGTTGCCGTTGGCGACCTGCTTGCTGAACTCGGTGTAGGAGACCGTCGGCTCGTCCCCCTCGTTGAAGAACGACAGCACGAGGTTGGTGATCAGGAAGACGATCAGGGCGACCAGGATCAGCCCGCGCCATCCGCCGGCCATCCGCTTCCGCGGCGGCGGGGTGGGCGGCGCGCCCTCGGAACGCCAGGGGGTGTCGGCCCGGTCGCGGGGCGGTGCGGGGGTGGGGCTGGGCACGGGGCCTCCTTCTGCCGTCCTCCCGGCTGACCATAAGGGAGATACCGGACGAGTGCCCCCGGGGAGCCGAAGCCAGGAACGACGCAAGGGCCCCGGCCGGCTGGTCACTCCCGGGCCGGCCAGGGCCCTTGCGGACGGCGCCGGGCGCGCCGCGCCGCCGTTACTTCATGAACTTCTTGAACTCGTCCGGAAGGTCGAAGTCCTGGCCCGGCTGGGCCCCGCCCGCGGGCAGCCCGAACGGGTTGCCGCCGACGGCCGGCTCGACGGTCTGCGGCCCCTGCTCGCGCCGGGCCGCTGCCGCGGCCTCCTCTTCCTTGCGCTTCATCGGGTTGCCGCTCTTGCGCTTGCCCTTGGCCTGCTTGACCTGCTTCTTCTGCCGGCCCGGGCCGCCGCCCATCCCGGGGATGCCGGGCATGCCCGGCATGCCGCCGCCCTGGGCCATGCGGGACATCATCTTGCGCGCGTCGAAGAACCGCTCGACGAGGTTCTTGACGGCGCTGACCTCGACGCCGGAACCCTTGGCGATACGGGCGCGGCGGGAGCCGTTGATGATGTGCGGATCCTGGCGCTCCGCCGGGGTCATCGACTTGATGATCGCGGCGGTGCGGTCGACGTCGCGCTCGTCGATGTTGTTGATCTGGTCCTTGATCTGCCCCATGCCGGGCAGCATGCCGAGCAGCTTGGAGATGGAGCCCATCTTGCGGACCTGCTCCATCTGGGCCAGGAAGTCGTCGAGCGTGAACTCCTTCGGGCCCTTCGCCAGCTTGGCCGCCATCTTCTCGGCCTCGGCCTGCGAGAAGGTCTTCTCGGCCTGCTCGATGAGGGTGAGCATGTCACCCATGTCGAGGATCCGGCCCGCCATGCGGTCGGGGTGGAAGGCGTCGAACTCGTCCAGCTTCTCGCCGTTCGAGGCGAACATGATCTGCTTGCCGGTGACGTGCGCGATGGAGAGCGCGGCACCGCCCCGGGCGTCGCCGTCGAGCTTGGAGAGCACGACGCCGTCGAAGCCGACGCCGTCGCGGAAGGCCTCGGCGGTGTTGACCGCGTCCTGGCCGATCATGGCGTCCACGACGAAGAGGATCTCGTCGGGGCTGACGGCGTCACGGATGTCCGCGGCCTGCCGCATCAGCTCCTGGTCGATGCCCAGGCGGCCGGCGGTGTCGACGATGACGATGTCGTACTGCTTGGTCCGGGCGTACTCGATGGAGTCCTTGGCGACCTGGACCGGGTCACCGACGCCGTTGCCGGGCTGCGGCGCGTAGACCGCGACGCCGGCGCGCTCGGCGACGACGCTGAGCTGGTTGACGGCGTTGGGGCGCTGGAGGTCACACGCGACGAGGAGCGGGGCGTGGCCCTGCCCCTTGAGCCAGAGGCCGAGCTTTCCGGCGAGGGTGGTCTTACCGGCACCCTGGAGACCGGCGAGCATGATGACGGTCGGCGCGGTCTTGGCGAAGCGCAGGCGGCGCGTCTCGCCGCCGAGGATCGACACGAGCTCGTCGTTGACGATCTTGAGCACCTGCTGGCCGGGGTTCAGCGCCTTGCTGACCTCTTCGCCGCGGGCGCGTTCCTTGACGTTCGCGATGAAGGAACGGACGACGGGGAGCGCGACGTCGGCCTCGAGGAGGGCGATACGGATTTCCCGCGCCGCAGCGTCGATGTCCTGCTCGGAGAGGCGGCCTTTGCCCCGGAGGGACTTGAAGGTCGCGCTGAGGCGGTCGGAAAGCGTATCGAACACGGTGGTCGCGATTCCTCGGGTCGGGGGCGTGTGGTCGTCCCCCAGGGTATCGGCCCTTTCCCGGTGGTGGGCCCTGCGGTCCGGCTCCGGTCCGGCTCCGGTCCGGGGGCCGCCCCCGGGGCGCGCTCAGCGCAGGGCCGCCTCGACCGCCGCCGCCAGGGCCCAGGCGGCGCGGGGCGGCAGGGGTTTGCCGTCCGGGTCGACCACGTACAGGGTGTCCACCGCGTTCGCGCCGAGGGTGGAGACGTGGGCGCTGCGCACCCGGACCCCGCCTGCGTCCAGCGCCCGGCCGATCCGGTGGAGCAGGCCCACGGCGTCGGGGGCCCGCACCTCCAGGACGGTGGCCAGCGAGGACGCGTCCGGCATCACCGCCACCCGGGGCGGCGGCGGGACCACCCCGCGCCGCCGCGGGTACGCCGCCTCACGGTCGGCCAGCTTCGCCGGGACGTCCAGCGAGCCGTCCAGCGCCCGGACCAGGTCGGTGCGCAGCCGGGCGGCCTCCGGCAGGGCCCCGTACTCGGCGGCGACCCGCCAGCGGAACACCAGCACCTCCCCCAGCCGGTCCGGCAGCTCCAGCGAGCGCAGGTCGGCCGCCCGGACCGTCAGCCGGTGCAGCGCCAGCACCCCGGCCAGGGCGGGCAGCACCCCCGGCTGGTCGGGGACGGCGACGACCAGGTCCACCCCGACCGCGTCCTCCTCGTGGCGGGCCTCCAGGGCCAGGACCGGCTCCCCGGTGCGCAGCGCCTCCACCGCCAGGCGTTCCTGCTCCGTGACCGGGATGCCCAGCTCGGTGCCGGCCGGGGCCGCGCCCTGGAGGACCGCCCCGACCCGGGACACCAGGTCCGCCACGAGCGAGCCGCGCCAGGCGCTCCAGGCCGCCGGGCCGGTGGCCAGCGCGTCGGCCTCGGTCAGGGCGTGCAGGAGTTCCAGGGTGCCCGCCGAGCCGACGGCCTCGGCGACGGTGCGCACGGTGGCCGGGTCGTCCAGGTCGCGCCGGGTGGCGGTGTCGATGAGCAGCAGGTGGTGGCGTACGAGGGCGCCGAGCACCGCCACGTCCTCGGCGTCGAAGCCGACGCGGGCGGCCATGTCCCGGGCGATGGTCTCCCCCGCCAGCGAGTGGTCGCCGGGCCAGCCCTTGCCGATGTCGTGGAGCAGGGCGGCCATCAGGAGCAGGTCGGGGCGGCTGACGCGGCGGGTGAGGGCGGCGGCCCGGACCGCCGTCTCCACCAGGTGCCGGTCCACCGTCCAGGTGTGCACGGGGTTGCGCTGCGGCCGGCAGCGCACCCGCTCCCAGTCGGGCAGCAGCCGGGTGATCAGCCCCTCGGCTTCGAGCGCCTCCCACACCCCGACCGTCGGCTCGCCCGCCCCGAGCAGGGTGACCAGCTGTTCCCGTGCCTCGGCCGGCCAGGGCACGGGCAGCGCCTTGCCCTGGGCGGCGAGGCGCCGTACGGAGTGCAGCGAGACGGGCAGCCCGGCCTGCGCGGCGGCCGCCCCGAAGCGCAGCGCCAGCACCGGGTCGCGGTCGGGCCGGGCGGCGAGGGCCAGGACGGCCTCCCCGTCGGACTCCACGACGCCCTCGGCCAGCGGTGCCCGCTCCACGGCGGGCCCGCGGCTGCCCAGCAGCAGTCCGCGCAGCCGGGGCCGGGCCGCCCGCGAGCGCAGCACCCGGCCGACCTCCCGCCAGGTGACGTCCCCGGCGTACGAGATGACCCGCGCGGCCTCGTACACCTCGCGCAGCAGCGCGTCCGCGTCCAGCAGCCCGAGCCGCCCGGCGACCTGGTCCTGCTCCTGGAGGGAGAGCCGGTCGGTGGCCCGGCCGGTCACCAGGTGCAGCGCGTCGCGGGCGTCGAGCAGCCGCCGCCGGGCCTCGGCCAGCCCCTCGCGCGGGGCGTCGGCCAGCCACGACGCGGCGACGGCCCGCAGCGCGGCGGCGTCACGGAGCCCTCCGCGGGCCTCCTTGAGGTCGGGCTCCAGCAGGAAGCGCAGCTCCCCGGCCTTCTCGGCCCGGTCCCGGCACAGGGCGTGCAGCTGCGGGAGCCGTTTGCCGGCCTGGTTGCGCCAGTCGGCCAGGACGGAGGTGCGCAGCCCGGCGAGGAGCCCCGCGTCACCGGCGACGGGCCGCGCGTCGAGCAGCCCGAGCTGCACCTTGAGGTCCTCGGCGGCGGTCTTGCGGGCCTCGCCGGGGGTGCGTACCGAGTGGTCCAGGGCCACGCCCAGGTCCCACACCGGGTACCAGAGGCGGTCGGCGAGGGCGCTCAGCGCTTTGGTGTCGGCCTTGCCGTCGTGCAGGAGCAGCAGGTCGAGGTCGCTGCGGGGGGAGAGTTCGGCGCGGCCGTAGCCGCCGACGGCGACGAGCGCCGCGCCCCGGACGCCGGTCTCCCGTGCGGCCCGCGTGAACAGGGCGTTCAGCCAGTCGTCGGTCAGTGCGGACAGGGCGGAACGCCGGGAGGGCCCGGACCGCGACTCCTCCTGGAGGAGTCGCAGCCGGGCCGCGGCGTAGCCGCCGGGTCCCGGGCCGTCCTGATCGGACGGCTCGGCGGTCGTGTGCTCCACACTCGTCACCCGGGGCTCCCGTCGCCTAGAGCGCGTCAGCGCCGCGTTCGCCGGTGCGGACCCTGATGATCGAGTCCACCGGGACGCTCCACACCTTGCCGTCACCGATCTTGCCGGTATGGGCCGCGGTGACCAGCACGTTCATCACGTCGTCGGCCGAGTCGTCCTCGACGACCACCTCGATGCGGATCTTCGGGACCAGGTCCACGGTGTACTCGGCGCCCCGGTAGACCTCGGTGTGGCCGCGCTGGCGGCCGTAGCCGCTGGCCTCGGAGACCGTGAGTCCCTGGACGCCGAACCGCTGGAGGGCGTCCTTGATCTCGTCGAGCCGGTGCGGCTTGACGATCGCGGTGATCAGCTTCATGCGTCAACCTTCTTGGTCGCGGCGGCAACGGGGGCGGGTGCGGCGGTGCTCCGGGAGGAGGCGCCGCCGCCTGCCCCGCTGAAGTCGTACGCGGTCTCGGCGTGCTCGACCTGGTCGATGCCGGAGACCTCGGCGTCCTCGGTGACCCGCATCCCGATCGTCTTGTCGAGCAGGAAGGCGAGGACCGCGGACGCGAGGAGAGAGTAGGCGAGGACGGCGAAGACACCGATGGCCTGCTTGCCGAGCTGTGTGAAGCCGCCGCCGTAGAAGAGGCCGGCCACGTCGGACTGGACGCCGCCGGTGGCGAAGAGGCCGACGAGGAGGGAGCCGATGACCCCGCCGACGAGGTGGACGCCGACCACGTCGAGGGAGTCGTCGAAGTTGAACCGGTACTTCAGGCCGACCGCCATGGCGCAGACGACGCCGGCGATGGCGCCGATGGCGATCGCGCCGAGCGGGGAGCAGGAGCCGCCGGAGGGGGTGATCGCGACGAGGCCCGCGACCGCGCCGGAGGCGGCGCCGAGGGTGGTGAAGGAGCCGTGGCGCAGCTTCTCGTAGCCGAGCCAGGCGAGCATGGCGGCGGCGGTGGCGACCTGGGTGTTGAGGAACATGACGGCGCCCACGCCGTCGTCGTTGCCGAGCCAGGAGCCGGCGTTGAAGCCGAACCAGCCGAACCAGAGCAGACCGGCGCCCAGCATGACCAGCGGGAGGCTGTGCGGGCGCATCAGGTCCCTCTTGAAGCCGACCCGCTTGCCGATGACGAGGATCACCCCGAGGGCGGCGGCGCCGGCGTTGATGTGGACGGCGGTGCCGCCCGCGAAGTCGATGACGCCGAGTTCGAACAGCCAGCCTCCCGTGCCCCAGACCCAGTGGGCGACGGGGAAGTAGACCAGGCTCACCCACAGGGCGATGAACAGGGCCCAGGCGCTGAACTTGACGCGGTCGGCGAGGGCGCCGCTGATCAGGGCCGGGGTGATGATGGCGAACATCAGCTGGAAGACGGCGAAGACGTAGACCGGGATGGTGTAGCCGTCCCAGAGCTCGGTGATGCCGATGCCGCTGAGTCCGACGTAGTCGGAGTTCCAGCCGATCAGCGAGCCCGCGTCCGTCCCGAAGGCGAGGCTGAAGCCGTAGAGGACCCACAGGATCGTGACGATCCCGAGGCTGATGAAGCTCATCATGAGCATGTTGAGGCTGCTCTTGACGCGGACCATGCCTCCGTAGAAGAAGGCGAGTCCCGGGGTCATCAGCATGACCAGGGCGGAGCAGATGAGCATGAACCCGGTGTTCGCGGCAGAGAGGGTCGGGGCGTCTGCCGCGAGGGTCGTGATGGCTGATGCCATCGGCGTCTCCTCGTCGTCGGTACGTTCGCGTGCGGGCGATCGTGGCTACCTAAGCCGGGTGGGCATAAGGCCTGCTGGTGTGGGCCTGGAGGCTGGCCGGTTAATGCCCCTGAGATTCGCGCAGCCCGGTTTCCGGCGCCGCCGCTCGATGTTTCGCCACCGTGACGAAGGCCTCCGGCCTGTTACATCACGATGAACGCGGCAACCGTCGATCGAGGAACCACGACGGCGAGGTAGCCCCTCCGCGGGAGCGGCGCCGGTTCAGGCGCAAAGACGGGCCGGCCGCGGCGGGGACCCGGGTGGCCTGGCTGGGGGAGCCTGATCGGGCTTCACGGGGTCGGCCGCCGCGGCCGGGGCTTGATGGACGGCTGTCAGGGCCGTCAGACGGCCTCCGCCGCTTCGGGGAGCCGGGAGGCGAGGTGGTCGGTCAGCCGGACCACGTCGGCGACGTCGCCGTACTCACGGGCCGCGGTGTCGACGGTCTTGCGCAGGCGGGTGTTCACCCGTTCGGACCGTACTTTTCGCGCCACGTCGAGGGCCTGGTCGACGAGAACGGTCGCCTGCTCGGGCTCGCGCTGGAGGAGGTGGACCGTGGCCATGCCGATGAGGTTCAGGGCGTACGAGCGCTGGTGCTCGGGGTCCTTGGCGAACAGCTCGACGGCGCGTTCCATGACGGGCTCGGCGAGGGAGGCGTAGGTGGGGCTGCGCCCGGCCACGTAGGCCAGGTCCCGGAAGGAGTGGGAGTTCTCGCCGTTGAGCTCGGCCTCGGAGAAGAAGCGGATCCAGTCGGGCTCGGGCTCGCCGCCGAGGCCGACGTCGCCGAAGGTGTCCTCGGCCATCCGCACGGCGCGCTTGCAGCGGCTGGGCTGGCCCATGTTGGCGTACGCGCGGGCCTCCATCGCATACAGCATGGCCTGGGTGCGGGGCCCGGCGCAGTCGCGGCTGCCGTACTGGGCGAGGTGGATGAGTTCCAGGGCGTCCTCGGGGCGTCCGAGGTGGATCATCTGGCGGCCCATGTTGGAGAGGATGTAGGAGCCGAGCGGCTTGTCGCCGCCCTCCTTGGCGGCGTGCAGCGCGAGGACGAAGTACTTCTGCGCGGTGGGGTGCAGTCCGATGTCGTAGCTCATCCAGCCTGCCAGTTCGGCGAGCTCGGCGGCGACCTTGAACAGGCGCTTCATGACGGGCGCCGGGTGGCTCTCCTGGAGCAGGTCGGTGACTTCGTGGAGCTGTCCGACGACCGCTTTGCGCCGCAGTCCGCCGCCGCACTGGGCGTCCCACTGGCGGAACATCACGGTGGTGGCTTCGAGCAGGTCGAGTTCCGGATCGGAGAGCCCGGCCGGCCGGTAGCTCGCGGTGGGCGCCGCCGGCCCGCCCTCGGTGCGCGGTCCGGGGTCGGCGGCCGGGACCGGGACGAGCCAGCGCTGCATGGGCTCGATGAGGGCGGGGCCGGCGGAGAGGGCGAGCGAGGTCCCCAGGAACCCGCGGCGGGCCAGCATCAGGTCGCTGCGGGAGAACTCGCTGAGCAGCTCGACGGTCTGCGGTCCGGCCCAGGGCAGGTCGACCCCGGACACGGAGGGGGTCTGGTGCGCGGTGCGCAGGCCGAGCTGTTCGATGGCGACGACGGAGCCGAAGCGTTCGGAGAACAGCTCGGACAGGATCCGGGGGACGGGTTCGCGGGGCTGTTCCCCGTCGAGCCAGCGGCGCACCCGCGAGGTGTCGGTGCTGATGTGGTGGGCGCCCATCTGGCGGGCCCGGCGGTTGACCTGGCGGGCGAGTTCGCCCTTGGACCAGCCGCTGCGCACGAACCACGAGGTCAGCTGCTCGTTGCGGACGGTCTCCGCGGACGCCTCCGAAGACGCGGGCGACTGCCCGTTCGTTCCGCTTGCGCCGTTGCCGCTCACTGGAACGCCCCCATCCGTTAAGCCTCTTCCGCACAAACCCTGACCGGATCGGCGCCGACCGCCAGGGACTTCACAAGTCCTTCACGCATTGCCTCCGGCATACGCACGGATGGGCTCGCTCCGGGGTTCGTGCACCGAAAGTAATCCTACGATCACCCTTCGGGCGAGGCCGACCGTGGAAACGCCACCATTCGCCACCCCTTCGAATGAACTCGCCACCGGCCAGGCGCGATTCACTTGACAGGAAGGCGAAACGGAATGGTTGGACGGGAGTGCGGCCGGGGCGCGCGCGGCGAGGAGTGCGCCGGGCAGCCCCGACGGAAGCCGCACCCCCGCCCCACCGGACAGCAGGTCTCGCCGGCGTCGTAACCACCGGCGCGTCCGACCCGTTGGAGGGGGCATGGGCATGGGCTTCACGATCGGCGGCAGCCGCAGCACCAAGGAGTTCCGTTCCGGCTCGCGGCGGCGCGGACGGGCCTCGGAGAGCACGGCGGTGGCCGAGTACACCGGGCTGTGGGGCTGGGACGCGGTCCCCGGTGCCCGCGCGGCGGCACCCGGCCGCGACTGCTCCTGCGGTCATACGAATTGCCGCACGCCGGGGGCGCACCCGCTGGACTTCGCGCCCACCGTGCCCGCGGGGGCGACCCTGGACGAGGTCGCCGAGATCTGGGACGACTACCCGGGCGCCGCGATCCTGCTCCCCGTCGGCCGCGTCTTCGACGTCATCGAGGTGTCCGAGGAGGCCGGGCGCCGCGCGCTGGTCCGGCTGGAGCGGATGGGCTTGCCGCTCGGGCCGGTCACGGTGACCCCGGACGGCCGGGCGCAGTTCTTCGTGGCCCCCGGCGCGGCGGCCGGGCTGCCGCAGCTGCTGTACCGGATGGGCTGGGACGACGCCGATCTGGACCTGCGCGCCCTGGGCAGCGGCGCCTTCCTGACGGCCCCGCCCTCCGACCACGCGGGCCTCGGCCCGGCGGGCTGGCTGCGCCCGCCCGCGCTCGACTGCGTGGGCGGGCCGCCGCAGGCCCGGCTGCTGCTGGGGACGCTCGCGTACATCTGCCACCGCTTCCGCCGCTGACACCTCCGCGTACAGCAGTGCCCCCGCGTCCGGTCCGGAGGCGGGGGCACTGGCGTACGTACGGCGGCGCGGGAGCGGGCCTCAGTCGCCGATCAGGGCGTCGACGAACGCCTCCGGCTCGAAGGGGGCCAGGTCGTCCGGGCCCTCGCCGAGGCCGATGAGCTTGACCGGGACGCCCAGCTCGCGCTGGACGGCGACGACGATGCCGCCCTTGGCCGTGCCGTCGAGCTTGGTCAGCACGATGCCGGTGATGTCCACGACCTCGGCGAAGACGCGCGCCTGGGTCAGCCCGTTCTGCCCGGTGGTCGCGTCCAGGACCAGCAGGACCTCGTCCAGCGGACCGTGCTTCTCCACGACCCGCTTGACCTTGCCGAGCTCGTCCATCAGCCCGGTCTTGGTGTGCAGCCGGCCGGCGGTGTCGATGAGCACGACGTCCGCGCCTTCGGCGATGCCCTCCTTGACCGCGTCGTAGGCGATCGACGCCGGGTCGCCGCCCTCGGGGCCGCGGATCGTACGGGCGCCGACCCGGTCGCCCCAGGTCTGCAGCTGGTCGGCGGCGGCCGCACGGAAGGTGTCGGCCGCGCCGAGCACGACGCTGCGGCCGTCGGCGACCAGGACCCGGGCGAGCTTGCCGGTCGTCGTGGTCTTGCCGGTGCCGTTGACGCCGACGACCATCACGACGCCGGGGGTGTCGACACCGCTCTCGGTCCTCACCGCGCGGTCGAAGTCCGTTCCGACCAGGGTCAGCAGCTCCTCCTTCAACAGGGTGCGCAGCTCGGCCGGGGTGCGGGTGCCGAGCACCCGGACCCGCTCACGGAGCCGGTCGACCAGCTCCTGGGTCGGTACGACACCGACGTCGGCGATGAGGAGGGTCTCCTCGATCTCCTCCCAGGTGTCCTCGTCGAGGTGCTCGCGGGAGAGCAGCGTGAGCAGGCCCTTGCCGAGCGAGTTCTGCGAACGGGCGAGCCGTGCGCGCAGCCGGACCAGGCGGCCGGCGGTGGGCTCGGGCACCTCGATCTCGGGGGCGGGCGCCAGCCCGACCACGGGGTCCTCCACGGCGACCGGCGACTCGACGGCGGTCTGCGCGTCGGGGAGCTCGACCTCCTCGATCGTGCGGCGCGGCTCTTCCGCCGTCGGTGCGGCGTCCTCCCCCACCTGCGGTTCGGCGGGCGGGGCAGTGATGGTCGGCGTGCTCGACGGCGCCGTGGGCGGCAGCTGCTTCTTCTTGCGGCTGCTGACCACGAGGCCGCTGATCGCGCCGACCGCGACCAGGGCGATGACTACAGCGAGAATGAGGATTTCCATAACCCACCCAGTATGGCGTGAGGTCTTCCGGGCCCCGCGTGCCGGAGCTGCGCCCGGGGTGCGAATCCTCAATTTGTGCTTTTCCGGACGAAAATACGATGATGTACGACTCCCCTCACATACCCCGGAGTAGTGCATGCCTGCCGAGCCCGCAGAGTCCGCGGTCGAGACCCGCGGCCTGGAACCCGTTCCCGACAGCGAGCGCGGCGGCCGCGTCCGCGAGCTCGTCCCCACCTGGGTCGCCGCCAACATCAGCGTGCTGCTGCTGACCATGGGCGCGGGGCTGGTGATCTTCAACAAGCTGAACATCTGGCAGGTGCTCGTCGTCGCGCTCGCCGCACCCGTCGTCTCGTACGGCATGGTCGGGCTGATCTCGATCGCCGGCAAGCGCGGCGGCGCGCCCGGCATGGCGCTCTCGCGGGCCGTGTTCGGGCAGCGCGGCAACCTCTTCCCCGGCGCGCTGATCTGGGTGGCCCGCTGGGGCTGGGAGACCATCAACGCGGTGAGCGGTGCCTACGCCGTCCTGACGGTCCTCGACCTGCTCTTCGGCGTGCGGGCCAACACCCCGCTGATCGTCGTCACGCTGCTGTTCTTCGTCAGCTGCACGTTCGTGGTCTCCGGGCTCGGCATCAACGCGCTGCGGGTCTGCTCCAAGTGGTCGACGTACCTCTTCGGCGCGGTCAGCGTGCTGGTGCTGGGCTACCTGGTGCTGACGACCGACTGGGCCGCCGTCTTCGACAAGCCGGCCGGCTCCACCGCCATGATGATCGCGGGCATCGGCACGATCGCGGCCGGCGGCATCAGCTGGGTCCCGTCCGGCCCGGACTTCACCCGCTACCTGCCGCGCACCGCCTCCGCCAAGGGCATGGTCGGTGCGACGATCGGCGGCGCGGGGATCGTCGTCCCGCCCATGGTGCTGATGGGCGCGGTGATGGCGGTCGGCACCCCCGACCTGGCCACCGCCGCGGACCCGGTCTCCTTCATCGGCGAGCTGCTGCCGGTCTGGCTGGCGGTGCCGTACCTGCTGATCGCCCTCGTCGGGATGCTGCTGATCAACTCGATGTCCATGTACTCGGCCGGCTTCACCGCGCAGACCCTGGGCATCAAGGTGCCGCGCGCCTGGGCCGTCAGCGTCAACGCCGTCATCAGCCTGGTGTTCGGCTTCCTGCTGATGGTGGTCGCCAAGAGCTTCTTCGGCTCGTTCATCTCCTTCCTGACGCTGCTGGCCGTGGCCTTCTCGGCCTGGATCGGCGTCTTCGGCGTGGACATGCTGCGGCGCACGTCCTACGACGGCCCCGCGCTGCTGGACACGACGCCGAGCAGCGCCTACTGGTACCGGGGCGGCTTCGCCTGGCAGGCCATGACGGCCTGGGGCGCGGCGCTGGTGGTGGGCCTGCTGTTCACGAAGGTGGACTGGTTCGCCGGGCCGCTGGCCGGGAGCTGGATCGGGCAGAACGGGCTGGGCTGGGCGGTCGGCGTCCTCACCTCCGGCGCGCTGTACGCCGTACTGCCGCGCACCGCGCCGGCCGACGGGCCGGCCGGGGCGCAGGAGCCGGCGCTCGCCGGATCCCTGTCCAACTGACGCCGCGTCAGCTAACGTCCCCCTTCGCCCGCCCACCCCACCCGGCGAAGGGGGACTGCGCCATGCCCATCACCGTGGCCCGGTTCAATCTGGTCGACCCGAACGGCACTCCGGACAGCCTGCGCGACCGCTACCGGGCCGCGCTGGAGATGGCCCGCTACGCGGACGACCGCGGGGTCGACACCATCCAGACCGAGGAGCACCACGGCACCGGCAACAACTGGCTGCCTTCGCCCTTCGCCTTCGCCGGCGCCGTGTTCGGCGCCACGCGCCGGATCGCGGTCACCGTCTCGGCGATCATCGGACCGCTCTACGACCCGTTGAAGGCGGCGGAGGACATCGCCGTCCTCGACCTGCTGAGCGGCGGCCGGCTGGTGACCGTCGCGGGCATCGGCTACCGGCCGCAGGAGTACGAGCAGCAGGGAGTGGAGTGGGGCCGGCGCGGCAAGCTCCAGGACGAGCTGCTGGAGACCCTGCTCAAGGCGTGGACCGGCGAGCCCTTCGTCTTCCGCGGCCGCACGGTCCGGGTCACCCCGCGCCCGTTCACCCGGCCGCACCCGCTGCTGCTGGTCGGCGGCAGCTCCGAGGCGGCGGCCCGGCGCGCGGCCCGGCTGGGGCTGCCGTTCTTCCCCAGCGCGCACCTCCCGGAGCTGGAGGCGTACTACCGGGGGAAGCTGGCGGAGTACGGCACGGAGGGCTTCTGCATGATGCCCGCCGCCGAGACCCCGCTGCTGCACATCGCGCAGGACCCGGACCGGGTCTGGGCCGAGCACGGCGAGTGCTTCCTGCACGAGGCGGGGATGTACGCGTCCTGGCAGTCCAAGGAGGTCCGCAGCGCGGTGCGCTCGGCCGCGCGGTCGGTGGCGGAGCTGCGCGCGGAGGGCGTGTACCGGGTGCTGACCCCGGAGCAGGCGGTCGCGTACGCCCGCGGCGCGGGTGAGGCGGGGAACCTGGTGCTGCACCCGCTGTGCGGCGGGATGCCAATCGACGAGGGCTGGCGCAGCCTGCAACTGCTGTGCGAACAGGTGCTGCCCCGGCTCAAGGACTGAGCCGGGGCAGCACCTGCCGTAAGAGGAGAGGGGGTGGTGGCGGGGATGGTTACCCCATCTCCTCCAACGCCTTGCCCTTGGTCTCCGGCACCCACTTGAGGATGAACGGGATCGAGAGCGCGGCGAAGACCGCGTAGATGACGTACGCCCCGGACAGGCTCCAGTCGGCCAGCGACGGGAACGACACGGTGATGACCCAGTTGGCGATCCACTGGGCAGAGGCGGCGACGCCGAGCGCGGCGGCGCGGATGCGGTTGGGGAACATCTCGCCGAGCAGCACCCAGACCACCACGCCCCAGGACAGGGCGAAGAAGAGGACGAAGGAGTGCGCGGCGACCAGCGCGACCGTCCCCTGGGTGTCGGGGATGGAGATGTTGTCGCCGGTGCCCTCCTTGTACGAGAACGCCCACGCGGCGAAGCCGAGGGAGATCGCCATGCCGACGGAGCCGATGAGGGCGAGCGGCTTGCGGCCGAGCCGGTCCACGAAGATCATCGCGATCACCGTGCCGATGATGTTGATGATCGAGGTGGTGAAGGAGTACAGGAACGAGCTGGTCGGGTCGATGCCGACGGACTGCCACAGCGCGGAGCTGTAGTAGAAGATCACGTTGATGCCGACGAGCTGCTGGAAGACGGAGAGGCCGATGCCGATCCAGACGATGGGCAGGAAGGCGAAGCGGCCGCCGAGCAGGTCCCGGAAGGTGGACTTGTGCTCGGAGCGCACCGCGTGCTCGATCTCGGCCGCCCGCGCGTCGAGGTCGACGCCCGAACCCTCCACCTCGCCCAGCACCTTCTTGGCGTCCTCGGTACGGCCGACGGAGATCAGGAAGCGCGGGGACTCCGGGATGACGAAGGACATCAGTCCGTAGAGGACGGCGGGGACGACCATCACGCCGAGCATCCACTGCCAGGCTTCCAGGCCGCCGATCTCGCCGCGCTGGTCCCCGTCGGCGAGGTTCAGGATGCCCCAGTTGACCAGTTGCGAGATGGCGATGCCGATGACGATGGCCGCCTGCTGGAACGAGGCGAGCCGGCCGCGGTAGGCGGCCGGGGAGACCTCGGCGATGTAGGCGGGGCCGATGACGGAGGCCATGCCGATGCCGAAGCCGCCGATCACCCGCCACATGGCGAGGTCCCAGAGGGCGAACGGCAGGGCCGAGCCGATGGCGCTCGCGGTGAACAGGACGGCGGCGATCTGCATGCAGCGGATACGGCCGATCCGGTCGGCGAGGCGGCCGGCGGTCGCCGCGCCGATCGCACAGCCGATCAGGGCGGCCGCGATCACTTGCGCGAGGGCTGCGGAGCCCACGTCGAAGCGCTCGCGGATCGCGACGACGGCGCCGTTGATGACCGAGCTGTCGTATCCGAAGAGGAAGCCGCCCATCGCCGCGGCCGCGGCGATGAAGATGACGTGCCCGAGGTGGTCGGGGTGGGGCGCGCGTCCGCCGCCCGAGGCCGACGCCTGCTCTGTGCTGCTGGTCAAGGTCTGCTCCTGCGTGCCCGGCTGCGGTGGCGGGTGGGGGTGGTGCCTTCCAGTGGCGCACAGGTGAGGGACCGGCACCACCCGAAGGGAAAAGGCAGCGGAGCAGAGCTTATGTGTTCAGTTTGTGAAGTCAACACCTCGGCTGAGTTGCGTGAGGAAGAACTGAGCTTCACTTCTTGAATGAACAGCGTTGCGGTGCAACGGCCTCCGTCAGCGCAGCCGCTGACTGATGACCTTCGACACGCCATCGCCCTGCATCGAGACGCCGTAGAGGGCGTCCGCGATCTCCATCGTCCGCTTCTGGTGCGTGATGACGATCAGCTGCGAACTCTCCTGGAGCTCCGCCATGATGCGGATGAGCCGCTGCAGATTGGTGTCGTCAAGGGCAGCCTCCACTTCGTCCATCACGTAGAACGGGCTAGGCCGGGCCTTGAAGATGGAGACCAGCAGGGCCACGGCCGTCAGCGACCGCTCCCCACCGGACAGGAGGGAGAGCCGCTTGACCTTCTTGCCCGGCGGCCGGGCCTCCACATCCACCCCGGTGGACAGCATGTCGTCCGGATCGGTGAGCACCAGCCTGCCCTCGCCGCCCGGGAACAAACGCGCGAACACGCCCTCGAACTCGCGCGCCGTGTCCCGGTACGCCTCGGTGAAGACCTGCTCCACCCGCTGGTCGACCTCCTTCACGACTTGAAGGAGATCAGCCCGCGTCTTGCGCAAGTCCTCCAGTTGTTCGCTGAGGAACTTGTGGCGCTCCTCCAAGGCGGCGAACTCCTCCAGGGCCAGCGGATTGACCTTGCCGAGCTGTTGGTACGCCCGTTCGGCGGCCTTGAGCCGCTTCTCCTGCCGGGCCCGGTCGAAGGGGCCGGGACGGTTGCGCGGGTGCTCCGGGTCCTCCGGGAGCTCCTCCCCCTCGGCGGGCGGGGACGGCGGCACCGGCTGGTCCGGCCCGTACTCGGCCACCAGTCCGGCCGCCTCCACCCCGAACTCCTCCAGGGCGCGGCCCTCCACCTGCTCGATCCGCATCCGCTTCTCGGCGCCGAGCACCTCGCCCCGGTGCACGGAGTCGGTGAGCTTGTCCAGCTCCCCCTTCAGTTCCCGCCCCCGGGCGCGGGCGTCGGCGAGCTCGCGTTCCCGCAGGCCCTTGGCCTGTTCGGCGAGGGACCGGGCCAGCTCGGCCCGGCCGATCGACACCTCCAGGTGGGCGAGGAGCTGCCGGGCGCCGTCGGCCACCGCCCGGCCGACCTCGGCCTCGTGGCGCAGCCGCTCGCGGCGGCGCTCCGCCCGGGCGCGGGCCTCGCGCTCGGCGCGGGCCGCCCGGTCGAGCGAGTCGGCGCGGCCGGCCAGGCCCTTGACCCGCTCCTCGTGCGTCCTGAGCTGGAGCCGGGCCTCCATCTCGGTCTGCCGGGCGTTGGCGCCGTCGGCGGCGAGCCGGTCCCGGGCGGCGGAGTCGGGCTCCTCCGCCACCGGCATCTCCTCGGCCATCGCGAGCCGCTCGGCGCACTCCTCGACCTCCTGCCGCGCCTCGTCCAGCGCGTCCTGGGCCCGGGCCGCGGCGGCGGCGCTGCGCTCGGCCTCGCCCGCGGCCCCCTTGGCCTGCCCGGCGAGCCGGCCGAGCTGCTGCGCGACCTGGGCCCGGGCCTGCTCCCCGGCCCGGCGCCGCTCGCCCAGTTCTTCCACCAGGGCGGCCGCGGCCCGACGACCGTCCTGGGCGGTGGCCTGGGCGGCGCCGAGTTCCGCGCACTGCGCCTCCAGGCGGGTGAGCTCGGCGTCGGCCTCGTCGACGGCGGCCTGCACTTCGAGGAGGCTGGGCGCGCCGGCGGAGCCGCCGTGGGCGATGTGCGTGCCGAGCACGTCGCCGTCGCGGGTCACCGCGACGAGGTCGGGGTGCTCGGCGACGACGGCCTCGGCCTGCGCCAGGGTCCCGACGACGACGAAGTCCCGCAGCACCCAGCCCACGGCCCGCACCACCGCCGCGTCCCCCTCCACCAACGCCGCGGCGGCCAGGGCCCGCTCCACCTGCACGGCGACCTGCCGCACGGCGGCCTGGGGCGCAGCGGCCTGAGGCGCGGATGCGTCCGGCAGGCCGACGGAGGTGTCGCGCTGCGCGGGTGGCGGCGGGACCGCTCCGGGGGTGGCGGCCTGGGTGGGGAAGGGGGGCGCCGGGGCGGGGTTCGGAGGGGTGATCAGCAGGGTGGCGCGGCCCGCGTCCGACTCGCGGAGGTGGCGGAGCGCCTCGGCCGCCTGCCCCGGTGACGCGACCGCCACCGCGTCGGCCGCCGCGCCCAGCGCCGCCGCCACCGCGACCTCGTATCCCGCCGCCACCCGTACCCGTTCGGCCGCCGGCCCGAGCAGCCCGCTCAGCCGGTCCCGCGCGTCGGCCGCCAGCAGCGCCCCGGTGCCGTCCTTGCGGCGCAGGCCCAGCGCCAGCGCCTCGCGCCGCGCCGACACCGCCGCCCGCGACCGCTCTGCCCCGGTCAGCGCCTCGCGCGCGCCCGCCAGCGCCGCCTCCGCGTGCTCCAGCCGGGCCCGCGCCGCCTCGTACTCGGCCGCCGCCGACGGCTCGTCCAGGCCCGCGACCTCATCCGCCAGCGCCTGGTACTCCGCCTGCGCGGCCTCCGCCCGGGCCCTCGCCTCGTCCCGCGCCGCGATCAGCCGGTCGATCTCCGCCTGCGCCGCGCCCGCCTTGGACCGCGCGGCGCCGAGCCGCCCGGTCAGCCGGGCCAGCCCCTCGCGCCGGTCGGCGATGGCCCGCGCCGCGTCCCGGAGCCGGCGCTCCTCCTCGGCCAGCGCCCGCTCCAGCTCCGCCCGGTGCTCGACGGTGTCCTCCAGTGCCCGCGAGGCCGCCTCCAGAGCGGCCGTCAGCTCCGCCTCCTGCTCGCGGACCCGCTCGGCCTCCCGTTCCAGTTCCTCCGGGTCGCGGCCGCGCCGCTCCTCCTCCGCCGGGGCCGAGGCCGACCTGACCCGCGCCTCGGCCAGCGACGCGGTCCCCCGGACCCGCTCGGCGAGCTGCGACAGCTCGTACCAGGTCTGCTGCGCCCGGTGCAGGCGCGGCGCGAGGTCCCGTACCGCTTCCTCCAGCTCGGCCTCGCGTCGCAGCGCGCCGGCGAGTTCGCGCTCCGCCGACTCCTTGCGCTCCTTGAGCGCCGCCTCGTCGGCGATCTCCGCTTCCAGCGCGCCCCGCAGCGTGACCAGGTCGTCGGCGAGCAGCCGCAGCCGCGCGTCCCGCAGGTCCGCCTGGATCACCGCCGCCCGGCGGGCCACCGCCGCCTGCCGTCCGAGCGGCTTCAACTGGCGCCGCAGCTCGTCTCCCAGGTCCTGCACGCGGGCCAGGTTGGCCTGCATCGCGTCCAGCTTCCGCAACGCCTTTTCCTTGCGCTTGCGGTGCTTGAGCACACCCGCCGCCTCCTCGATGAAGGCGCGGCGGCCCATCGGGTCGGCGTGCAGGACGGAGTCCAGCTGGCCTTGCCCGACGATGACGTGCATCTCCCGGCCGATGCCGGAGTCGGAGAGCAGCTCCTGGATGTCGAGCAACCGGCAGGTGTCGCCGTTGATCTGGTACTCGCTGCTGCCGCCGCGGAACATGATCCGGGTGAGGGTGACCTCGGCGTACTCGATGGGCAGGGCGCCGTCGGAGTTGTCGATCGTCAGGGACACCTCGGCGCGGCCGAGCGGGGGGCGGCCCGTCGTACCGGCGAAGATGACGTCCTCCATCTTCCCGCCGCGCAGTGACTTGGCCCCCTGCTCCCCCATGACCCAGGACAGCGCGTCCACCACGTTGGACTTGCCCGACCCGTTCGGCCCCACGACGCAGGTGATCCCGGGTTCGAACCGCAGGGTGGTGGCGGAAGCGAAGGACTTGAAGCCACGCAGGGTCAGGGACTTGAGGTGCACGCCGCCGGACTCTACCTTTCACGTTCGGTTTCGCCCCTGAAGGTCCCGGGCAGATCAGACGCCAAAGGAAACAGCCCCCAACTGGCCCAACGCCCTCGAACGGCGCATCCGTCACCGGGTCGGCCGGGCGGGCGGCCGATCGGCGGGAGGGGACCGGCGGCAGGAAGGGCGGAGGGGAAAGAAAGAAGGGACGCCGAAGCGTCCCTTGCAGATCATGCTGGCTGGAGTCTAGCGTCGACGCGAGAGCGCGGATCAGGTGAGCGCAGGCTCCGCCTGGGATACGTCGAGGGTGTCCAGCAACGTGTCTCCGTGCTGAGCGGCGGCCGCATTCAGCGCGTCGTTCTCGGACTGAATTCGTCCGAGTTCGGACTCAAGGTCCTGGACGCGCTGCTGAAGCCGTCGCATCTCGGCGAGGAGTCGCGGGTCAGAACCGCCGACGTAACCGAGAAGCGCCTTTGCCATGATGGATGGTCCTCCACACTGAGTGACCGACCGAAGCGGTGTGGGTCGTGAGGGAATCGCACCCGCGGCGGTCCGGCAGCGACTGCCAGTCACTGCGCTTACTACTGTCAGCGCTGCCAAACAGCTCAGGTGCGCGGGGCTTCCAGCGTCTCACCAAAAAGTTTGACGGTCAACACGATCACGCCCTGTATCGGCGGGCAGCCCGGCTCTCGCCCGGGGGGCGGAGATCATCCTCGTCACCGAGCCTTCCACGATTCGGCGCGCGGGGCAACGCCGCCGCAAGGAATCCGCAGTTCCGAGGCCTGCGGACCGGCCGCGGATCGGATCAGCGCATCATCGGCCGATCGGTCACCGGATCGCGAACCCGTCGTAGCCACCGCGCGGTGTGCCCCAGATCTCTGTCACTCCGTCCACCCGCCCGGGCGTGTCGGACGAGCGGAGCCAGTCCAGCAACCGGTGGCAATTCTCACGTTGACCCTCGGCCACCACCTGTACTCGGCCGTCGTCCAGGTTCAGCGCGAAGCCGACCAGCCCTCCGATCTCCAGCGCATTGGCCCTGGTGAACCAGCGGAAGCCCACTCCCTGTACACGGCCGCGCACCCATGCGGTCAGCCGGACGTCTTCGTTCATGCCTGAAAGCTAACCGGACGATCACTTTCCAGGCACATCACCCCCCTGGGCCCATGGCGTACAGTCGCGCACCAATGAACTCACCCATTTGGGGGAGTTAGGGATGATCTTGTAAGGAAGGCCAGCCGGATGGGACGCCACCGACTCCATGCCGCACCGCCCGGTGGCGGCAAGCGCCGCACCGTCGTGCGCAACGGTCTGCTGGGCGTTTCGGTGGCCGTGGCCCTCGGCACCGCGGCCGTCACCACCGGACTCGTGCCGGTCGGCAGCTCCTTCCCCTACGTGGGTACGGACTCCGGCTCCAGGACCGAGGCCAAGGCCACGCCCGGCCCCGACGCCGGGAGCTCCCTCCAGCAGCAGGGCGGCCTCACCGGGCTCCCGGGCCGGGCCGTCCCCTCCTCCGCGGCGAGCAGCGCCTCCCCGTCCGCGTCGCCGTCCCCGTCCGCGTCGCCGTCCCCGTCCGCTTCCACCGCCCCCTCGCCGTCACCCACGCCCACACCCGCGGCGTCGACCAAGGCGCCTGCGCCGGCGAAGACCACGGCCGCCCCGAAGCCGCCCAAGGCCGCGGCTCCCAAGCCCCCCGCCGCGCCCGTGCCCGCGGCCCCGGTGCCCGCGGCGGGCGACGGCCACTCCGCCGAGGCGGCGGCCGTCCTCACCCTGGTGAACCAGGAACGCGCCCAGGCGGGATGCGGCCCGGTCCGGGCGAACCCGCCGCTCGCCTCCCTGGCGGCGGCGTTCAGCAAGGACATGGCGGTGCGGGGCTTCTTCGACCACACCGACCCCGACGGCCGCACCCCCTGGGACCGGGCCCAGGCCGCAGGCATCTCCGGCCTCGGCGGCGAGAACATAGCCCGGGGCCAGGGTGACGCCGCTTCGGTGATGAAGGCCTGGATGAACAGCCCGGGGCACAAGGCGAACATCCTCAACTGCGAGTTCCGCACCCTGGGCGTCGGCGTCTACGTCGCCGCCGGCGGCCCGTGGTGGACCCAGGACTTCGGTTTCTGAGCCGAAACGGCTCAGGGAAGCGGGTCAGGCGGCCAGGGCGGCGCGGCCGGCCACGAGGACCCGGGTGTGCTCCGCGACCCGGCGGCCGAGGTGCTCGGCGGTGGCTATGTCAGCCTTGTGGACGTCCTCCACTCCGTGGTCGACGTAGGTCTGGGCGGCCGCGCCGGAGAAGAAGCCCAGCCGGTTGAGGTCGTTCTCCGAGGCGGTGCTGGTGTTCCAGCCCGGCTTGAGACCGAGGTTGACCCAGCTCATGGCGTGCTGCGCGGCGAGCGTCTGGAAGTAGCCCAGCGTGCCGGACTTGTCGCCGCTCTTCGAACCGGAGTTCGTGAACCCGGCGGCGACCTTGTCCTGCCAGACATCGCCGAACCAGCGCTTCGAGGTGGCCTCGGCGAAGACGTGGAAGGCACCCGAGGCGGTGCCCATGTAGGTCGGCGAGCCGAAGACGATCGCGTCGGACGCGTCGAGGAGCTCCCACTGCGCGTCGTCGATCTCGTCGACCTTGATCAGGTGAACCGTGGCACCGGCTTCGGCGGCGCCCGCCCGGACGGCCTCGGCGAGGACCGCGGTGTGTCCGTATCCGGAGTGGTAGGCGATGGAGACGACGGGGGCGTGGGCAACGGCGGACATGGCGGTTCTCCTCAGAAGTGCTCGTGGCGGCCGCCTCCCGGAGCGGCGGGGCGACGCACACAAGAGAAGCACTAACTTTTGGAAAGCGCAAGCCTCCGGTTAGCGCTGTGGAGGAGTACGCTTGCGGTATGGAGAAACCCCTCAGCCCCGAGACGACGTACACGGACCTGCCGTTCGATGTGTTCGCGCGCGCGTGCCCCTCGCGGGAAACCCTGGAACACGTCACCGGCCGCTGGGGCAGCCTCACCGTGGGCGCCCTGCGCGAAGGCCCCTGCCGCTTCAACGAACTGCGCCGCCGGGTCGACGGCGTGAGCGAGAAGATGCTCTCGCAGACCCTGCACGCGCTGGAGCGGGACGGCATCGTCACCCGTGACGCCCAGCCGACCAACCCGCCCCGCGTGGACTACGAGCTGACGCCCCTCGGCCGCGAGGTAGCCGACCGCCTGCTGTCGCTCATCCACTTCCTGGAGGGCAGCATGCCCGAGGTCCTGTCCTCGCGGCAGTCCTACGACGGCAGCCGCGGCGGCCGCTGACAGCGCGGGCAGAAATAGCTCGACCGGTTCATCCACGGCCGGCGCCGCATCGGCGTGCCGCAGCGCCGGCAGGGTTCGTCCTCGCGCCCGTACGCGTCGAGCGACCGGTCGAAGTAGCCCGACTCCCCGTTCACGTTGACGTAGAGGCTGTCGAAGCTGGTCCCGCCGACGGCGAGGGCGGCGTTCATGACGTCCCGGACATGCGTGAGGAGTTCCACGCTCCGGGGGCGCGTGAGCGTGGCGGTGGGGCGCTCGTAGTGCAGCCGTGCGCGCCACAGCGCCTCGTCCGCGTAGATGTTGCCGACCCCGCTGATCAGCGACTGGTCCAGCAGCGCCCGCTTGAGGGTGGTCCGCTTGGCGCGCAGGGCGAGGTGGTAGGAGGGCTCGTCGAACAGGGGGTCCAGCGGGTCGCGCGCGATGTGCGCGATGACGTCGGGCAGCCCCTCGGCGCTCTCGGGGACGGTCTCGTGCAGCGAGAGCCCGCCGAAGGTGCGCTGGTCGACGAAGCGCAGCTCGGTCCCGGCGTCGTCCGCGAAGCGCACCCGGATCCGCAGGTGCTTCTCGTCCGGCGTCCGGGCCGGCTGCACCAGCAGCTGCCCGCTCATCCCGAGGTGCCCGAGCACCGAAAGGTCCCGGCCCTCCAGGGGCAGCCACAGGTACTTGCCGCGCCGCATCGGCGTCCCGAAGGTCTGGCCGGTCAGCCGGGCGACGAAATCCGCCCCGCCACCGGGGTGGCGGCGTACGGCGCGGGGGTGCAGCACCTCGACGGCGGCGACCGTCCGCCCCGCCACCCAGCGCTCCAACCCCCGCCGCACCACTTCGACTTCGGGCAGCTCGGGCACGGTGTTCCTCCGACGGGTACGGTTCTGCGGCGCTCACTCGCGAGCCTACCGGCCACCACCGACAGAGCGCCGCGAGCGGCCCGGGAAACAGGACGCCCGCCCCTGCGCGGCAGGGGCGGGCGGTGATCCCGAAGGAAGCGTCAGGCGCTCGGCGCCGGACCGGCGGGCGTCGGCGCCCCGCCGTCCACGGCCGCGGCGTCGGGCTCGGCCGAGGCCGGGACCGCCGCCGGAGCGGCGGCGGCCGCGGCTGCCGCCGCGATCCGCTCGTCCGCCGCGGCGCGGATCCCGCGCCACGCGGACTCCGCCGCCTGCTGTTCCGCTTCCTTCTTGCTGCGGCCGGTGCCGGTGCCGTACGAGACACCACCGACGCGAGCGGCAGCTGTGAAGGTCTTCTCGTGGTCCGGTCCGGTCTCGGTGACCAGGTATTCCGGTACACCGAGGCCTTCGGCCGCCGTGAGCTCCTGGAGACTGGTCTTCCAGTCCAGGCCGGCCCCGAGGTTGGAGGACTTCTCGATGAGCGGGTCGAAGAGCCGGTGCACCAGCTCCGAGGCCGCGTCGAGGCCCTTGTCGAGGTAGACCGCGCCGATCACCGCTTCAAGGGTGTCGGCGAGGATGGAGGCCTTGTCCCGGCCACCCGTGCCCTCTTCGCCCCGGCCGAGCCGGATGAAGGAGCCGAGGTCGAGGCCGCGCCCGACCTCCGCCAGTGCGCGCGAGTTGACCACCGCGGCCCGCAGTTTGGCCAGCTGGCCTTCCGGCAGGTCGGGGTGGGTCGTGTACAGCGTGTCCGTGACCACCAGGCCGAGCACGGAGTCCCCGAGGAACTCCAGGCGCTCGTTGGTGGGCAGACCGCCGTTCTCGTACGCGTACGAGCGGTGGGTCAGCGCACGCACCAGAAGGGCGGACTCGAGTTGATACCCGAGCCGCCCTTCCAGAAGCACGTGGGACGAGGCCGCGTTGTTACTGTCTGCCTGCTTCTCAGCGTTGGACAGCTCAGACATTGCGCCTCTCACCAGCCGCTCAGACCTCGAGGACCTGGCGCTTGTTGTAGGTGCCGCAGCTCGGGCACGCAATGTGCTGGAGCTTCGGCTCCTGGCAACGCTCACACGAAACCAGGGTGGGGACCGCAGCCTTCCACTGCGACCGGCGGTGGCGCGTGTTGCTGCGCGACATCTTCCGCTTCGGAACAGCCACGGCTACTTCTCCTGCTTCTCGGCGGCGCTCTGAACTCCGTCAGATGCAGTGCCGCTCATGTTGTCCTTCTCGTCGTCCTGATCGGTCACGACGAGTTCCTGCAGAGCCGCCCAACGGATGTCGACGGCGTCATGGTGGTGGTCCGGGTCCTCGTTCAGATTGAGCCCGCATTCCGGGCACAGTCCGAGACAGTCCTCCCGGCACACCGGCTGCAGCGGCAGTGCGAGCACCACCACGTCACGCAGCACGGGTTCGAGGTCGAACAAGCCGTCCTCAAGGTGGAGCGTGTCCTCGTCGTCCTCGGCGTCGTCGGCCGGCTCCGCCTTGGAGCGGCTCCGGTCGTCGGCGTCAGGGTACGAGAACATCTCCTGGAAGTCTGCCTTGAGCTCGCGCTCGACGGACTCCAGACACCTTACGCACTCCCCCACGGCGCGGCCACGAGCGGTGCCTGTGACGAGCACCCCTTCCATGACCGATTCCATGCGGAGGCTGAGCTTCAGCGGGGCGCCTTCCGGCACTCCGATGACGTCGGCGAGACCGAGGTCCGCCGGCGCCGCGACCTCGCGGGACAGCCGCTGCATGGCACCAGGACGCCGACCCAGCTCGTGCGTGTCGAACACGAGGGGGTTGCGGTGGTCAAGGTGGGTACTCAGGGCCGGTTCCTGCTTTCACAGATCGCTGAAGATCAGACTTGCTGCACTCAAGAGGCTGAGCCGCTCAAGGGCAGCATGGATCGCGGTGCATACGCGCGACCGAACAGCCAGGATACCCGGCGCCGTGCCCAGCGCCCAATCCGGCCTAGCGTCCCTGCCCGTACTGCCGCAGCTGGTCCAGGTTGATCATGCTCGTGTCGAAGAAGCTGGTCTCGTCGAGCGCGGGCTGCTGGGGGTCCTGGGGCTGGTGGTAGGCCGCGTAGGGGTCCGGCTGCTGCGGGTAGGACATGCCGTACGGGTCCTGCTGCTGGGCCTGCTGCTGGTAGCCGTACGGGGCCTGGTAACCGGCGTACGGGTCGTGCTGCGGCTCTTGCTGCGCCTGCGGCTGCTGCCCGTACGCGTACGCCTCGTAGACCGGTTCCTGCCGGGCCTGGGCGGGTACGGGGGCCACGGCCGGGGCTGCCGGTTCGGCGAGGCCCGCCAGGAAGTCCGCGTCGCTCGCCGAGCGGGACTGCGCGGCGCCCGCCGCGTCCTGGGCGGCCATGTGCGCGCCGAGGTCGTCCGTCGGCGCCCGGCCCAGCAGCTTCTGGCGGCCCCGGCCGACGGCCTCCAAGGTCTTGGAGAGCACCGCTTCGAAGGTCGCCAGCTTGGTGTCCACGTACGCGTCCGCCTGCTCGCGCTGCGTCTGCGGGTCGCTGCTGCGCTCGGGGGCGTCCGTCTCGGGGTACCCGTGCTCGTCCAGCCCCGGGCCGCGCCCCAGCAGCTTCTCGCGGCCCCGGTCCACGGAGCCGATGGTCTTGCTGAGCACGACCTCGAAGTTCGCGAGCTTGCTGTCGACGTAGTCGTCCGCCTCGGCCCGGATCTCGCCGGCCTCCCGGCGGGCGTCCGCCAGGATCCGGTCGGCCTCGGCCTGCGCGCGCCGGGCGATCTCGGTGTCGGAAATCAGCGAACCGCGCTGGGCGTGCGCGGACTCGATGATGCGGTCCGCCTCCCGCCGGGCCTCCTCCACCATCTGGTCCCGGCCGCCGATGAGCTCCTGTGCCTGTGCGAGCGAGCCGGGGAGCGCCTTGCGGACCTCTTCCAGCCCGGCGAGCAGCTCCGCGCGGTTGATCACGCAGGAGGCCGACATGGGCATGGACCGGGCGCCGTTGACGGCCGCGACGATCTCGTCGAGCTTCTTCTGGACGTCCATGGGGGCTCGCACTCTCTCGGCCTCGGGCGGTTCCCGAGTCGGACGGGACGACTGTAAGGCCGCCGGGTGACCACGCGGGAACGGCTGTCGCAACGCCCGGCGGTCAGCGTTCCGCGAGTCGCGCGAGCAGCGCCGCGTGCACGTGGGCGGGCAGCAGGTGGGCGACGTCACCGCCCCAGGCCGCGACCTCCTTGACCAGGGAGGACGACAGGAAGCTGTAGGTGGGGTTGGTCGGCACGAACAACGTTTCGACGCCCGAGAGACCGATGTTCATCTGGGCCATCTGGAGCTCGTAGTCGAAGTCGCTGACGGCGCGCAGGCCCTTGACGATCGCCGGGATGTCCCGCTGCTTGCAGAAGTCGACGAGCAGCCCGTGGAAGGACTCGACCTCTACGTTGCCGTAGTCGGCCGTCGCCTCGCGGATCAGCTCGATCCGCTCCTCGACGGTGAACAGTCCCTTCTTGGACTGGTTGATCATCACGGCTACGTGGACGACGTCGTAGAGCCGGGAGGCCCGGCCGATGATGTCGAGGTGTCCGTTGGTGATGGGGTCGAACGACCCGGGACAGACGGCGCGGCGCAAGTGAAGTCCCTCGCTCTCCGGTGCGGGCATCATGATTCTTCGCTGGTGAAGGCGGCGCGACCGTACCAAAGGGTGCCTTCGCCGTACTTCCGCGACCGGAGCGGCTCGAACCCGTCCGGCCAAGGGAAGGCACCGCTCCTGGTGCTGCGTTCCACGGTGACCAGTGCGTCGTCCGTGAGCCAGCCATTGGACCGGAGTGTGAGCAGGATCTCCCCAAGATCGTCGTGTCCGACGGCGTAGGGCGGGTCCAGGAACACGATGTCGTACGGCTGCGCGTGCGCGGCCGCCGCGACGATCTGTTCCGCTTTCCCGGCCCGGAATTCGGCGCCCGGCAGGCCGACCGCCTTGATGTTGTCGCGGATCGCCTTGGCGGCCTTCGCGTCGGGCTCGACCAGCAGGGCGTGGTCGGCGCCGCGCGAGAGCGCCTCCAGACCGACCGCGCCGGAGCCGGCGTACAGGTCCAGCACGCGGGAGCCCGGCACGCCGTGCAGGGACTCCCAGGTGGAGAAGAGCCCTTCGCGCATCCGGTCCGAGGTCGGGCGGGTGCCGGTGCCGGGCGGCACGGCCAGCCGTCGCCCGCCGGCGCTGCCGGCGATCACGCGGGTCATCTGGGTCCTTCGGGGGTGCGGAGGGCGGTGGAGGGGCGGGGTGCCCGGGGCTCCCACGATATGTCGTACCGGTCAGCCCTTCTCCAGGTACTGCTCGCGCTCGGTGTCCAGCAGGGCGTCGAGCGCGGTGCGCAGTCCGGGCAGCCGGGTGAGCTCCGGGTCCTCGGCGACCACGCGGGTGGCTTCCTCGCGGGCCTGGGCGATGACCTCCTCGTCCTCGATGACCGCGAGCATCCGCAGCGAGGAGCGCACGCCCGACTGGGCCTGGCCGAGGACGTCGCCCTCGCGGCGCTGCTCCAGGTCGATCCGGGACAGCTCGAAGCCGTCGAGGGTGGCGGCGACGGCGGCGAGCCGGGCGCGGGCGGGGCTGGCCTCGTGCATCTCGCTGACCAGCAGGCACAGGCCGGGCGCGGAGCCGCGGCCGACGCGGCCGCGCAACTGGTGGAGCTGCGAGACGCCGAACCGGTCCGCATCCATGATCACCATCACGGTGGAGTTCGGCACGTTCACCCCGACCTCGATGACGGTGGTGGCCACCAGCACCTTGACCTCGCCCGCGGCGAAGCGCCGCATGACGTCGTCCTTGTCGGCGGGGTCCATCCGGCCGTGCAGCACCTCGACAGACAGTCCGGCGAGCGGCCCCTTGACCAGCTGTTCGGCGATCTCCAGGACGGCCAGCGGCGGCCGCTTCTCGCTCTCGTCCTCGGCGGACTTCTTCTTGGCGTCGTCCTCCGCGTCCCCGATGCGCGGGCAGACCACGTACGCCTGGTGGCCGTTCTCGACCTCCTCGCGGACCCGCTCCCAGGCGCGGGCGAGGAAGTGCGGCTTGTCCTTGGCGGGGACCACGTGCGTCGCGATCGGGGAGCGTCCGGCGGGCAGCTGGTCCAGGACGGAGGTCTCCAGGTCGCCGAAGACGGTCATGGCGACCGTGCGCGGGATCGGGGTGGCGGTCATGACCAGCAGGTGGGGCGGCTGTTTGCCCTTGGACCGCAGGGCGTCGCGCTGTTCGACGCCGAAGCGGTGCTGTTCGTCGACCACGACCAGGCCGAGGTCGTGGAAGCGCACCTTGTCCTCGATCAGGGCGTGCGTGCCGATGACGATGCCGGCCTCGCCGGTGACCAGGTCGAGGAGCGCCTGGCGGCGCGCGGGCATCCCCATGGAGCCGGTGAGCAGCACGACCTTGGTTCCCCGGTCGGCGCCGCCGAGCATCCCGCCCTCGGCGAGCTCGCCCATCATCTCGGTGATGGAGCGGTGGTGCTGCTGGGCGAGCACCTCGGTGGGCGCGAGCATCGCGGCCTGCCCGCCGCAGTCCACGACGGCGAGCATGGCCCGCAGCGCGACCATCGTCTTGCCGGAGCCGACCTCGCCCTGGAGGAGGCGGTGCATGGGGTGTTCGGTGGCGAGGTCGTCGAAGATCTCCTTCGAGACGGTCTGCTGGCCCTCGGTGAGGGTGAAGGGCAGCTTCGCGTCGAAGGCGTCGAGCAGGCCGCCGGGGGCGGGGCGGCGGGCGACGGCCGGGAGCTGGGAGTCGGCGTGCCGGCGGCGGGCCAGGGCGACTTGGAGGACGAAGGCCTCGTCCCACTTGAGGCGTTGGCGGGCGTCCTCGATGTCGGCCTTGGCGGCCGGCCGGTGGATCTTCACCAGTGCTTCGGGGAGCGGGATCAGGCCGCGCCCCTCGCGCAGCGCGGGAGGCAGCGGGTCCACGGTCTCCTGGACCCTGGGCAGTACCGCGTCCACGCATTTGGCGATCTTCCATGACTCCAGCTGCTTGCAGGCCGGGTAGATCGGGATGAGCTGGTTCGCGAAGGCGGCCGCGGCGCCGCCGACGTCCTCCGCCTCCTTGCCGAGCGGCTCGTAGGCGGGGTGGGCGAGCTGGAGCTTGTGGTTGAACTTGGAGACCTTGCCCGCGAACATGGCGCGGCTGCCGGGCAGCAGGTCCTTGTGCGGTTTGTGGACCCCCGAGCCGAAGAAGACCAGCTGGAGCCGGCCGCTGCCGTCGGTGATGGTGACTTCGAGGCGTTTCCCGCCGCCCCGGCCGCCCTGGTAGGTGAGGAGTCTCGCGTCGGCGACCTGCGCGACGACCGTCACGTGCTCGTCGAGCTGGTCGGCGAGGTCGGCGAGGGGTGTGAGCTCGCCGCGCTCCGCGTACCGCCGCGGGTAGTGGTGGAGCAGGTCCAGGGCCGTGTGCAGGCCGAGCTGCTCGGCCAGCACCTTGGCGGTGGCGGGGCCGAGGGTCTTCTTGAGGTCTTCGTCGAGCGCGGGCACGTGTTCCATTGCACACCATGGCGCCGACAACGCGGCTATTCGACCCCGATGAGCAGCGGCGCCGAGTAGCGGCCGCCGCGGTAGGTGACGGTGTCGACGGCCAGGTGCCCGTGCTGGACGTACGCCTCCAGGCGCGCGGCGAGCGCGTCGGGGACCTCCGGTCCGAGGACGAGGGTGACGAGTTCACCGCCGGAGCCGAGCATCCGCGCCAGGACGGCCTCCGCGGTCTCCGGCAGGCCGGTTCCGATGACGGCGATGTCGCCGTCGATGAGGCCGAGCACGTCCCCGGCCTGGCAGATGCCGGCGGAGGTGAAGGACCGCCGTTCGGCGACGGCCAGCTCCCCGTAGCGGGTGGCGCCCGCGGCCGCCGTCATGGCCACCACGTCCTCGTCGAAGGTGGCGTCCGGGTCGTGCACGGCGAGGGCGGCCAGGCCCTGGACCGCCGAGCGGGCGGGGATCACGGCCACGCGCACGCCGTCGGCCCGGGCCTCCTCGGCCGCCGCGGCGGCCGCCGCGCGCCACTCGGTGCCGCTGGGGAGCACCACCACCTCGCGGGCGTGGGCCCGCCGGATCGCGTCGGCGAGTTCGGCGACCGCCGGTGCCTCCCCGGGCCGGGCCAGGACGGTGGTCGCGCCCGCGTCCGCGCAGAGGCCGGCCAGCCCCTCGCCGGGGACCACGGCGACCACGGCCCGCTGGGCGCGCTCGGTCCGGGCGCGGCGCCGCTCGTCGCCGAAGTGGGTGATGCGGATGCGGTAGGGCCGCCCGGCGACCACTCCGGCCTCCACGGCCGCCCCGGGGTCGTCGACGTGGACGTGGACGTTCCACAGCCCCTCGCCGCCGACCACGACCAGCGAGTCGCCCAGTCCGTCGAGCCGGGCCCGCAGGGTCGCCACTGCGGCTTCGGTGGCCTCCAGCAGGTAGATCACCTCGTACCCGGGCCCGCCCAGCTCCGTCGCCTCGCAGGGCTGCGGCGGCTGCGGTACGGGCACGGCCCGGCCCCGCACCGGCTCCGGGGCGGGCTCCTGGCCGGACAGGGCCTGCCACAGCGCCCCGAGTACGGCGACCACCCCGCAGCCCCCGGCGTCGACCACGCCGGCCCGGCCGAGCGCGGCCAGCTGTCCCGGGGTCTCGGCCAGGGCGGCGCGGGCCCCGTCGTAGGCGGCCCGGGCCACGTCGGCGGCGGTCCCCGCGGCGGCCCCGGCGGCCCGCGCCGCGGCGGTGGCGACGGTGAGCATGGTGCCCTCGACCGGGTGCGCGACGGCCTGGTACGCCTCTTCCGCGGCCCGGGCCAGGGCCTGCGCGAGCATCGGGCCCGGTGCCCGGCCCCCCGGTTCGGTGCCGAGTACGTCGGCCACCCCGCGCAGCAGCTGCGCGAGGATCGTCCCGGAGTTGCCCCGGGCGCCTATGAGGGCGCCGTGCGCGTAGGCCCGTACGGCTTCGGGGAGCGAGGGGGCGGGCGTGGCCGGGGTCACCTCCTCGAAGGCGGCGGCCAGCTCGCGGTCGGCGGACTCGGCGGTGAGGTAGAGGTTGGTGCCGGTGTCGGCGTCCGC
Source organism: Streptomyces sp. NPDC026522 (assembly GCF_055567555.1). NCBI lineage: Bacteria > Bacillati > Actinomycetota > Actinomycetes > Kitasatosporales > Streptomycetaceae > Streptomyces > Streptomyces sp. NPDC026522. The sequence goes on along the minus strand of NZ_JBVHQF010000014.1, from coordinate 78,597 downwards.
GACGGGGTAGACGTTGATGGCGTCGATGTCCTCGCGGGCCCGGTCCAGGGCGGCCAGGGCCAGCGAACTCCAGGTGCGCACCGCTTCGGCGTCGAGCTCGTCGGCGGGCTGCAGCTGCGGCTCGTGCGGCACCGGGCGTTCCTCCTTGTGCGGGCCAGGGTTCACCGCAGGGTAACGAAGGCCGGCCGCCCGGGACGGGGCCGGCGGAGCCCATGGTAGTTTTCTTGGACGGGCGCAGTCGTTGTATGCTGCTCCGGTTGCCCGATGAGAGTCGGGCCATTTCCCCCGGCAAACCACTTCGGATCTCTGATTCCGGTGCGCCGGATTCACTGTAAGTGCATCTGAAGTCTTTGGAGTGACCTGTGGCTGCCAACTGCGACGTTTGCGCCAAGGGGCCGAGCTTCGGCAACAACATCTCCCACTCGCACCGCCGCACCTCGCGTCGCTGGAACCCGAACATCCAGCGCGTCCGTGCCGTGGTCAATGGGACGCCGAAGCGCCTCAACGCCTGCACCTCGTGCATCAAGGCCGGCAAGGTCTCGCGCTGACGCCTCTCGTCGTCGTAGCGCAGCCCTTTCCGGTTGCCAAGAAGGCCGGTCCACCTCGTGGGCCGGCCTTTTGCCTTGCCCCGCGCGGAGGGGGCGGGGCCGGTGGAGTCACCGGCCCCGCCCCCTCCGCCGTTTCCGGGCCCCTGCTTCAGGCCGGGTCCTGGGCCCGCCACCGCCAGGCGTGGTCCACCGGGCCGATGCCCGCGCCGAGGGCGAAGCCGGCCGCGATGGCACCGGTGACGTACTCCTTGGCCGCCGTGACGGCGGCGGGCACGTCCAGGCCCCGGGCGAGGCCCGCCGCGACGGCGCTGGCCAGGGTGCATCCCGTGCCGTGGGTGTGCCGGTTGTCGTAGCGGGGCGCGCGCAGCCAGTGTTCCGCGGCGCCGTCGGTCAGCAGGTCCACGGCCTGGTCGCCGGGCGCCGCCAGGTGGCCGCCCTTGATCAGGGCCCAGCGGGGTCCGAAGCCGAGGACCGCGTCGGCGGCCCGCCGCATGTCGTCCTCGTTCCCGACCACGACCCCGGTGAGCTGCGCCACCTCGTCGAGGTTCGGGGTCGCGACCGTGGCCCGGGGCAGCAGCTCCTCCCGTACGGCGTCCAGCGCGGAGGCGGCGAGCAGCGCGTCGCCGTGCTTGGAGACGCCCACCGGGTCGACGACCGCCGGGGCCGCGGTGCCGGCGAGGAGCTCGGCCACCGTCTCCACGAGGACCGCCGAGGACAGCATCCCGGTCTTGACCGCCTGCACCCCGATGTCGTCCACCACGGCCCGGTACTGGGCCCTGACGGCTTCGGCGGGCAGTTCCCAGGCCCCCTGCACGCCGAGCGAGTTCTGGGCGGTCACGGCGGTGACGACGCTCATCCCGTGCACGCCGAGCGCCAGCATCGTCTTGAGGTCGGCCTGGATGCCGGCGCCGCCCCCGGAGTCGGATCCGGCGACGGTCAGGCACAGCGGCGGACGGTTCACCGCAGGGGCTCCTCGGCGGCCGGGTCGGCGCCGAAGTGGTCCCAGCCGCCGGTGCTGGTCCAGGGGGCGCCGTCGACGGTCACCTGGGGCAGCGCGGAGCGGTTCTGCACCTCGCCGATGACCTTCCAGCGGGCGGGCAGCTTCACGTCGGGCGGGAAGGTCGCCACGATGGCGTGGTCCTCGCCGCCCGTGAGCACCCACTGGAGCGGGTCGACTCCGACGGCCTGGCCGATGTCGTACATCTGGCTCGGGATGTCGACGGCCGCCGAGCGCAGGTCGATCCGTACCTTGCTGGCCTCGGCGATGTGCCCGAGGTCGGCGACGAGGCCGTCACTGACGTCGGTCATGGCGGTGGCGCCGAGTCCGGCGGCGGCGGGGCCCGCGTGGTAGGGCGGTTCGGGGCGCCGGTGGGCCTCCACGAAGGCCCGCGGGGAGCGGAAGCCGCGCGAGAGCACGGCGAAACCGGCCGCGGACCAGCCCAGCCATCCGGTGACGGCCACCACGTCGCCGGGCCGGGCGCCGGAGCGCAGCACCGGTTCGTGGTTGCGCAGGTCGCCGAGGGCGGTGATGGCGACGGTGATGGTGTCACCGCGTACGACGTCGCCGCCGACCACGGCCGCGCCGGCCACCTGGCACTCGTCGCGGATGCCGTCCATCAGCTCGGTGGGCCAGGTCACCGGCAGTTCCGCCGGTACGACGAGGCCGAGCAGGAGCGCGGTCGGCACCGCGCCCATGGCGGCGATGTCGGCGAGGTTCTGGGCGGCGGCCTTGCGGCCGACGTCGTACGCCGTGGACCAGTCGCGCCGGAAGTGCCGGCCTTCCAGCAGGATGTCCGTACTCGCCACGACCCGCCGGTCGGGGGCCGACACCACCGCGGCGTCGTCCCCGGGTCCGAGCCGGACCGCCGGGGTGGTGGTGAGCCGTGAGGTGAGCTCCCGAATGAGCCCGAACTCCCCCAGCTCGCCCACAGTGCCCTTCATCGCTGTGCCCCTTCTTGCCCAGTCCGCTTGCGGTCGCGAGCCGTCACAGCTCTGGGTACCGTCAACAGATACGTCAACTTCTGCTCCATGTGCGCCCCGCCGTGCGCGGTGCCGGGCTCGCGGGTCTCCCCGCGGCGCTCGGCGACGCGGTACCGTGGCGTCCCTTCTTCCCCGGGCCCACCCGCAGTTCCAGGGCCCATCCGAAGGTTAGGGGAAATGATCCTCGTGGCCGCCCTGGAGGTTCCGTGGTACAGGCGTACATCCTTATCCAGACCGAGGTGGGCAAGGCGTCGTCCGTCGCCGAGTCCATCGGCCAGATCGCGGGGGTGATCCAAGCCGAGGACGTCACGGGCCCGTACGACGTGATCGTGCGCGCCCAGGCCGACACCGTCGACGATCTCGGCCGCATGGTGGTCGCCAAGGTCCAGCAGGTGGAGGGGATCACCCGCACCTTGACCTGCCCGGTCGTCCATCTGTAGCCCCGTCTAGTCTTGGCCGGTGATGTCTGTCCACCACCGGCCGCTGCGTCTGCTGGCCCTGCCCGCCTGTACCGCCCTGCTGGCCCTCGCGGGCTGCGCCCCGGGCGGTTCCCGGGCCCGGCTGGACCCACCGCCCACGCCGCCCGCCGATGTCGCGGGACTCTGTGCGGCACTGCACAAGGAGCTCCCGGACACGGTGGCCGGCCTGGAGCGGACCGGCACCACACCCGAGTCGCCGCTGACCGCCGCGTGGGGCGGCTCGGCGATCGTACTGCGGTGCGGTATCCCCAAGCCCCCGAAGATGGCCGATCCGAATGCGGACGGCGTCGACGTCAACGGGGTGGGCTGGCTGGTGGAGCAGGTGCCCGACGGCGAGGGCGGCGGTTACCGGTTCACGACCGGGCTGCGGCTGGCGTACACCGAGGTCCGGGTGGACAAGGAGCACGCCACCGACGCGCAGATGCTGGTCGGGCTGTCCGCGGCGATCGCCAAGACCGTTCCCGAGGGCATCTCCTCCTACTGAGGGGCCGCCCGGCCCCGTTTCCACGAGGACCGCCCGCCGGAGTTCCGGCGGGCGGTCCTTTCGTGCGTGCGGCCTCGGCGGGCTCAGCGCAGTCCGGTGGAGCGGCGCAGGGCGGCCTGGATCAGCAGGTCGACCAGCTCCGGGTACTCGACGCCCGACTCCTGCCACATGCGCGGGTACATGGAGATGGGGGTGAAGCCCGGCATGGTGTTGATCTCGTTGATGACGAAGGTGCCGTCCTCGGTGAGGAAGAAGTCGGCGCGCACCAGGCCCTCGCACGAAGCGGCCTCGAAGGCCTCGACGGCGAGCCGCTGCACCTCGGCGGTCTGCTCGGGGGTGAGCGGGGCGGGCACGATCCCGGAGGCCGAGTCGATGTACTTCGCCTCGAAGTCGTAGAAGTCGTGGCTGGACACCGGGGGGATCTCGGCCGGGGCGCTCGCGCGGGGGCCGTCCTCGAATTCCAGCACGCCGCACTCGATCTCGCGGCCGCGCAGCAGCGCCTCCACGATGATCTTCGGGTCGTGGCGCTGGGCCTCGGCGACGGCGGCGTCCAGGGCGGAGGCGTCGTCGACCTTGGTGATGCCGATGGAGGACCCGGCCCGGGCGGGCTTGATGAACAGCGGCCAGCCGTGCTCGGCGGCGAAGTCCAGGATCTTGCCGCGGGCGGCGTCCGGGTCGGCCCACTCGCGGGGGCGGACGGTCACGTACGGGCCGACGTTCAGCCCGAAGGAGGTGAACACCCGCTTCATGTAGTCCTTGTCCTGGCCGACGGCCGAGGCGAGGACGCCCGAACCGACGTACGGGACGCCGGCGAGTTCCAGCAGCCCCTGGAGGGTGCCGTCCTCGCCGTACGGGCCGTGCAGCACGGGGAAGACGACGTCGACCTCGCCCAGGGCCTTGGGAACGGCGCCCGGCTCGGTGTAGACGACCTCGCGGTTGGCGGGGTCGACGGACAGGACGACGGCGCCCTCCTCGGAGTCCGCGAGCTCGTCGACGTTCGGGAGCTTCCGGTCGGCGATGGCCATCCGGGCGGGCTCGTCGGCGGTCAGCGCCCACCGGCCGTCCGTGGTGATGCCGATGGGCAGCACCTCGTACTTGGACCGGTCGATGGAGCGCAGCACGGCGCCCGCGGTGACGACCGAGATGGCGTGTTCCGAGCTGCGGCCGCCGAACACGACGGCCACGCGGGGCTTGCGGCCCTGCTGCTCAGGGGTCTGGGGGAGGTTCTCGCTGCTCATATCGCCACGAGAGTACCCGCTCGCACGTCCGGAAAGGACTCAGCGGCGTTCCGGTTTGGCGCTGCGGCCCATGAGTTCCTTCAGTGCGACCAGCGTGGGCTTGCCGTGGTGCACGATGTCGACGACCGTCTCGGTGATCGGCATGTCCACTCCGTGCCGGTGGGCCAGATCTGCCACCGACTGGCATGACTTGACCCCTTCCGCGGTCTGCTTGGTGACCGCGATGGTCTCCTCCAGGGTCATCCCGCGGCCGAGGTTGGTGCCGAAGGTGTGGTTGCGGGAGAGCGGCGAGGAGCAGGTGGCGACCAGGTCGCCGAGGCCCGCGAGGCCGGAGAAGGTGAGCGGGTCCGCGCCCATGGCCAGGCCGAGGCGGGTGGTCTCGGCGAGGCCCCGGGTGATGAGCGAGCCCTTGGTGTTGTCGCCCAGGCCCATGCCGTCCGCGATGCCGACGGCGAGGCCGATGACGTTCTTGACGGCTCCGCCGAGCTCGCAGCCGACGACGTCGGTGTTGGTGTACGGGCGGAAGTACGGGGTGTGGCAGGCGGCCTGGAGGCGCTGGGCGACGCCCTCGTCCACGCAGGCGACCACGGAGGCGGCGGGCTGGCGGGCGGCGATCTCACGGGCCAGGTTGGGACCGGTGACGACGGCGACGCGCTCGGCCGAGACGCCGGCGACCTCGGCGATGACCTCGCTCATCCGCTCGCAGGTGCCGAGTTCGATGCCCTTCATCAGGGAGACCAGCACGGTGTCGGGGGCCAGCAGCGGCGCCCACGCGGCCAGGTTGCCGCGCAGGGTCTGGGAGGGGATGGCGAGGACCGTGAAGCCGGCCCCGTCGGCGGCTTCGGCCGCGTCCGTGGTGGCCCGGATGTTCGCGGGGAGTTCGACGCCGGGCAGGTAGTCCGGGTTGGTCCGGCCGGTGTTGACGGCGTCGGCCAGCTCCTTGCGGCGGCCCCAGAGGGTCACCTCGCAGCCGGCGTCGGCGAGGACCATGGCGAACGCCGTGCCCCAGGAGCCGGTTCCGTAGACGGCCGCCTTCACGGGACGTGTCACTTGATGCCCTCCCCCGCGGCCTTGCGCCGCTGCTCCGCCCTGGCCTTGCGGTGGTCGTACGGCTGCTCGGGCGCCTTCTCGCCGCGCAGCTCCTCCAGCAGCCCGGTGACGGCCGCCATGATGGCCTCGGTGGCAGCCTTGAGCACGTCGGGGGTGGGTTCCCGGTCGTAGAACTCGGAGAGGTCCACGGGCGGTCCGGCGAGCACCTGGAGGGTCTTGCGGGGGAACAGGCTGACCTTGTTCTCCTTGGCGTAGGGCGGCATCGCGAGGTTCGCGCCCCACTGGGCCACCGGGATGACGGGCGCCTTGGTCACCAGCGCCACCCGCGCCACGCCGGTCTTGCCGGCCATGGGCCACATCGCCGGGTCCCGGGTCAGGGTGCCCTCCGGGTAAAAGGCCACGCATTCCCCGCGTTCGATGGCGGCGACGGCCGCCCGGAACGCGTCCAGGGCGTTGGTGGTCTCGCGGTAGACGGGGATCTGGCCCGAGCCGCGCAGGATCATGCCGACGAAAGGCACCTTGAACAGGCCCGCCTTCGCGAGCAGCCGCGGCACCCGGCCGGTGTTGTACTGGAAGTGCGCGTAGGACAGCGGGTCCAGGTACGAGTTGTGATTGACGGCGGTGATAAAACCGCCGTCGGCCGGAATGTGGTGCATTCCCCGCCAGTCCCGCTTGAAGAGCACTACCAGCGGCGGTTTCGCGATGACCGCCGCCAGGCGGTACCAGAAGCCGATTCTGCGGCGGGACACTCGGACACCTTCCTCTAGGACCGGGGCACGGCGTGGGCACCTCACGGGCCGGACAAGTGTCGCCCCAGGTCCGGTCTCTGTCGAGAACACCGTACGCCCCGCCCGGACCGCGGGGCCCACCCGTGCCCGGGCGGAGGGGACAATGGGCCCGGTGATGACCGGGCCGTGACCTGAACACGGCCGGAACGCGTGCGGGGGCGCACCGGAGGGAAGGGGGCCGTGACGAACGCCGTCTGGACTCTGGTGATCCCCTTGAAGCCGCTGGCACTGGCCAAGAGCCGGCTGGCGGCGGCCGTCGGCGGCTCCCGCCCGGGGCTCGCACTGGCCTTCGCCCAGGACACCGTGGCGGGGGCGCTGGCCTGCGCGGCGGTGGCGGATGTGGTGGTCGTCACGGATGACGCCGCGGCGGGTGCGGAACTGGCGCGGCTGGGGGCGCGGATCGTCCCGGACGCGCCGGGGGCGGGCCTCAACGCGGCGCTGGCCCACGGGGCCCGGGCCGTACGGTCGGGCCGGCCCGGGTCGGCGGTGGCCGCGCTGAACGCGGACCTGCCCGCGCTGCGGCCGCCCGAATTGCTACGCGTGCTCGATACCGCTTCGGCATTTCCGCGGGCTTTTCTGGCCGATGCGGCGGGAATCGGGACGACCCTGCTTTCCGCTGCTCCGGACGTGGAATTGGCGCCCTCGTTCGGCGGCCCGTCACGGGCCAGGCATTCGGCGTCCGGGGCCGTGGAAATCGCCCTGACCGGCGTCGACAGCGTCCGCCGGGACGTGGACACGGGCGCCGATCTGCGTACGGCCCTCGCCCTCGGGGTGGGCCCGCACACGGCCCGATACAGTGCCGGTATGCAGGCGACCGCGTACACGTACGACTCCCAGACCCGCAGCGGCAGTGTGCTGCTGGACGACGGCACCCCGGTGCCCTTCGAGGCCGCGGCGTTCGACGCGGGCGGCCTGCGGCTGCTGCGTCCCGGGCAGCGCGTGCGGATCGAGACGGAGGGCTCCGGCGCGGAGCTGCGCATCACCCTGGTCACCCTGCAGACCTTCTGACGGGGCCTGCCCGGCCGGCGTACCCCTCCCACCTGCGGGGACCCGCCGCGTGAACGCACCGCGGGCCGGCTTCCCCGCCGTGGGGAAGCCGGCCCGGCGTGTGTGACTCGTGCCCCGGTTACTTCTTGCGGGCGGTGGTCTTCTTCGCGGTGGTCTTGCGCGCCGTCGTCTTCTTGGCGGGCGCGGTGGTCTTCGCGGTGGTCTTCTTGGCCGCCGGAGCCGTCTTCTTGGCCGTGGACGTGGCCTTCTTGGCGGTGGTCTTCTTCGCCGCGGCGGTGGAGGGACCCGCCGCCGTCTTCTTCGCGGCGGTGGTCTTCTTGGCGGCCGCGGTCGTCTTCTTGCTGACGGCCTTCTTGGTGGCGGCGGCGGTGGTGGTCTTCCGCGCGGAGGTCGACTTGGCCGCCGTCTTCTTCGCGGTGGCCTTCTTGCCGACGGCCTTGGCGATGATGGGCGGCGCGCCCGAAAGGCTGCCCTTGGGCGCCTTCTTGACGGCGACCTCTCCGCCCTTGGGGAGCTTCTTGGTGCCGCTGACCAGGTCCTTGAAGCCCTGGCCCGCACGGAACCGGGGAACCGAGGTCTTCTTGACCCGGACGCGCTCACCCGTCTGCGGGTTACGGGCGTAGCGGGCCGGACGGTCGACCTTCTCGAACGAGCCGAAGCCGGTGACCGAGACCCGGTCGCCCGCGACGACCGCGCGGACCATGGCGTCCAGTACCGCGTCGACCGCGTCCGCGGCCTGCTGGCGGCCGCCGAGCTTGTCGGCAATCGCTTCTACGAGCTGCGCCTTGTTCACGTCTTCCCCTTCGGAGACTTCGCCAGAACGAATGTGTTCAAGCTTATTTCGCACGTTAGGCGGATATATACCGCAAATCAAACACGAAACGGGCTAATCACCCTAGTGCCGCAACGTTGTAAGCCGTTACGGAGTTCCTTCGCATCAGTCGCCTTCAGGGAATCGACCCTCGTCGAGGTCCTTCATCAACCTGTCCAGGCGCCTTGCCGCATCGGCGAGATCGTGCTTCGCCGCGGCCGTGACGACCAACAGCTTCCGGGACAGCGCCATCCTTACGCCCTCCGGGACTTGCAGCGTGCGCACCCTTGCGTGTGCTTCTTTCAATCGGTTCGCGACCACTTCGTAGAGCTCAAGTTGACTGTCGCGTTCCATGCACAGATTGTGCCATCTGGGGCGAGTTGTCGCCTCACGGGGCCTCAACACACGGCTGTGCCCCCCGCCGGAAGGCGGAGGGCACAGTGTGGGCGATGTGATCACCCGAGGGCGAATAAGTGCTGATCAGGCTGGAATCACGAGCGAATCGTGCGCGGCTTGAAGGCGGGCCGGGTGCTTTCGTACGTGGCGATGTCCGCTTCGTTCTGAAGGGTGAGGGAGATGTCGTCCAGACCCTCCAGCAGACGCCAGCGGGCGTTGTCGTCCAGTTCGAACTCCGCCTCGACGCCTTCGGCTCGGACCTTGCGGTCCACCAGGTCGACCGTGATCTCCGCGGTGGGGTCCGCCTCGGTCAGCTGCCACAGCCGCTCGACGGTCTCCTGCGGCAGCACCACGGTCAGCAGACCGTTCTTCAGCGAGTTGCCGCGGAAGATGTCGGCGAAGCGCGAGGAGATGACGGTCTTGAAGCCGAAGTTCTGCAGGGCCCAGACGGCGTGCTCGCGCGAGGAGCCGGTGCCGAAGTCGGGGCCGGCGACCAGCACGGTCGCGCCGGCCCGCTCCGGACGGTTGGTGACGAACTCCGGGTCCTTGCGCCAGGCCTCGAAGAGCCCGTCCTCGAACCCGTCGCGGGTGATCTTCTTCAGCCAGTGGGCCGGGATGATCTGGTCGGTGTCGACGTTGCTGCGGCGCAGCGGGACGGCCCGGCCGGTGTGGGTGGTGAAAGCTTCCATGATTCAGACTCCGGCGGGGGCGGTGACGTCGGACAGGTCGGCGGGCGAGGCCAGGTGGCCCAGTACCGCGGTCGCGGCGGCCACCTGCGGGGAGACCAGGTGGGTGCGCCCGCCCTTGCCCTGACGGCCCTCGAAGTTGCGGTTGGAGGTGGACGCGGAGCGCTCACCGGGAGCCAGTTGGTCGGGGTTCATGCCCAGGCACATCGAGCAGCCCGCGTGCCGCCATTCGGCCCCGGCCTCCTTGAAGACCTTGTCCAGCCCCTCCGCCACGGCCTGGAGCGCGACCCGGACGGAACCCGGGACGACCAGCATCCGTACGCCGTCGGCGACTTTGCGGCCCTCTACGATGCCCGCCACGGCGCGCAGGTCCTCGATCCGGCCGTTGGTGCAGGAACCTACGAAGACGGTGTCGACCTTGATGTCGCGCAGCGGCTGCCCGGCCGTCAACCCCATGTACTCCAGGGCCTTTTCGGCGGCGAGGCGCTCCGAAGCGTCCTCGTACGAAGCCGGGTCGGGGACGCTGGCCGACAGGGGAGCGCCCTGGCCCGGGTTGGTGCCCCAGGTGACGAACGGGGACAGCGCGGCGCCGTCGATGACGACCTCGGCGTCGAAGACGGCGTCGTCGTCGGTGCGCAGCGTCTTCCAGTAGGCGACCGCCGCGTCCCAGTCCTCGCCCTCGGGGGCGTGGTCGCGGCCCTGGAGGTAGTCGAAGGTGGTCTGGTCGGGGGCGATCATGCCCGCGCGGGCGCCGGCCTCGATCGACATGTTGCAGATGGTCATGCGGGCTTCCATCGACAGCTTCTCGATGGCCTCGCCGCGGTATTCCAGGATGTAGCCCTGGCCGCCGCCGGTGCCGATCTTGGCGATGATCGCCAGGATGAGGTCCTTGGCGGTGACGCCCTCGGCCAGCGCGCCGGTGACGGTGATCGCCATCGTCTTGGGGCGGGCCAGCGGCAGCGTCTGGGTCGCCAGCACGTGCTCGACCTGGCTGGTGCCGATGCCGAAGGCCAGCGCGCCGAAGGCGCCGTGCGTGGAGGTGTGCGAGTCGCCGCAGACCACGGTGGTGCCGGGCTGGGTCAGTCCCAGCTGCGGTCCCACCACGTGGACGACACCCTGCTCGACGTCGCCCAGCGAGTGCAGGCGGACCTCGAACTCGGCGCAGTTGCGGCGCAGCGTCTCCAGCTGGGCCCGGGAGACCGGGTCCGCGATCGGCTTGTCGATGTCGATGGTGGGGGTGTTGTGGTCCTCGGTCGCGATGGTGAGGTCCAGGCGACGGACCTTGCGGCCGGCCTGACGCAGGCCCTCGAAGGCCTGGGGGCTGGTCACCTCGTGCAGCAGGTGCAGATCGATGAAGAGGAGATCGGGCTCGCCCTCGGCGCGCCGGACGACATGGTCGTCCCAGACCTTCTCCGCGAGTGTCCTACCCATCGCTTTCCCTCCGGCCGGCCGGTTGTGCCGGCGCTTCATAGAGATTTCGTGCGCCTGTACCGCCCGTACCCCACGTCCCGGACGACGGCTCGGACCCAGTGGTTCGTGGACCCGCACATACAGACTCGCTGGTTCTTGGAAAAATTGAACTTGCGTTTCACAGTGTGAGACGTGAATATCGTTTCATGGACAACTCTAGCGGCGTCGGCGTTCTCGACAAGGCAGCTCTGGTACTGAGCGCACTGGAGTCCGGTCCGGCCACCCTCGCCGGGCTGGTCGCGGCGACAGGGCTCGCACGACCCACGGCACATCGCCTTGCCGTGGCACTGGAACACCACCGGATGGTGGCGAGGGACATGCAGGGCCGGTTCATCCTCGGTCCGCGGCTGGCAGAGCTTGCCGCCGCGGCCGGCGAGGACCGCCTGCTGGCCACGGCCGGACCGGTGCTCACCCACCTCCGCGACGTGACGGGCGAGAGCGCGCAGCTCTACCGGCGTCAGGGCGACATGCGCATCTGCGTGGCCGCGGCCGAGCGGCTGTCGGGCCTGCGGGACACCGTCCCGGTGGGCTCCACGCTCCCGATGAAGGCCGGCTCGGCCGCGCAGATCCTGATGGCCTGGGAGGAGCCCGAGCGGCTCCACCGCGGGCTACAGGGCGCGCGCTTCACGGCGACCGCCCTGTCGGGCGTACGGCGCCGCGGCTGGGCCCAGTCGATCGGCGAGCGGGAGCCCGGCGTGGCCTCCGTCTCGGCGCCGGTGCGCGGGCCGTCGAACCGGGTGGTGGCCGCGGTGTCGGTCTCCGGCCCGATCGAGCGCCTGACCCGGCATCCCGGACGGATGCACGCCCAGGCGGTCATCGACGCCGCCGGCCGGCTGACCGAGGCCCTGCGCCGCACCGGCTGACCCCGCCCCACCCTTCCCCCCGCCCCCTCCGGGCCCGGGAGCGCGTACGACGCCGCACACGTCCGAACACGCGCCTCCGGGCCCGTACTTCTGTCCGCGCCCGGCTCCGGCTCGCGGTCCGGACATGACGAAGAGGCCCTCCGCGATGATCGCGGAGGGCCTCTCCCACCTGTACCCCCGACCGGATTCGAACCGGCGCTACCGCCTTGAGAGGGCGGCGTGCTAGGCCGCTACACAACGGGGGCAAAGCACTGCGTTACTGCTGCACTGCGCTGGGCTACCAGGACTCGAACCTAGAATAAGGGAACCAGAAACCCTCGTGTTGCCAATTACACTATAGCCCATAGTGGTCTAGACCATGCTAGACATAGTACCCCCGACCGGATTCGAACCGGCGCTACCGCCTTGAGAGGGCGGCGTGCTAGGCCGCTACACAACGGGGGCCCTAGCGATCCTGCATCAAGACGTCCGGGAGCTACCCAAGTGGAGGTCTTGCGGGAAGGATCTGTACCCCCGACCGGATTCGAACCGGCGCTACCGCCTTGAGAGGGCGGCGTGCTAGGCCGCTACACAACGGGGGCAAAGCACTGCGTTACTGCTGC
>NZ_JBVHQF010000014.1:0-66097 GCF_055567555.1 Streptomyces sp. NPDC026522 | reverse complement strand
TGCACTGCGCTGGGCTACCAGGACTCGAACCTAGAATAAGGGAACCAGAAACCCTCGTGTTGCCAATTACACTATAGCCCACCAAAATGCAAGCCCCTGAGGGACTTTCATTCGGTTAGCGCCTCCGTCCGGCCTTCCGGCCCGCTCGGGCGGCGCAGAAAGAACATTACCGGATGCCTGACCGTGCTCCAAAACGGGTATCTGCGGCCAGCAGCGCGGGGAGCTGGGCAAGACCGGAGATCCGGTGCACTCCCTCCGGGGCCGGTCCGGGCGCGCCGCAGCGGTCGAGCCACACCGCCGTCAGGCCCGCGTCCCGGGCCCCGCGGGCGTCGATCTCCGGCTGGTCGCCGACGTACGCCACCTGCTGCGGCGGCAGCCCGAGCGCCTCGCAGGCGCCGAGGAAGGCGGCCGCGTCCGGCTTGCTCACACCGAGTTCGGCGGCGCACACCAGCACCTCGAAGCGCTCGCGCAGCCCGAGCCGGCGCAGCTTGGGGTCCTGGTTGGCGGTGGAGGAGTTGGAGAGCACCCCGTGCCGGTAGTCGCCGGCCAGGGCGTCCAGTACCGGGAGCACGTCCGGGAAGAGCGCCCAGGCCGCCTGGTAGTGCACGACGTACCGGTCGAACCAGCTGTCGGCCTCGGCGTCGCTCATCCCCGGGGCCGCCAGGAAGTCCCGCACCCGGTCCTGGCGCTGGGCCAGGAACGTCGTCTCCCCGGCGGCGAAGCGGGCCCAGTGGCGTTCGGTCGCGGCGCGCCACAGGGCGAGGGCCGCCGCCGGGGTCCCGTAGCGCTCCGCCAGCCCGTCGTCGGCCAGGTGCCGCGCGAGTCCGGCCGTGTCGGCCCCGGTGTAGTCGAACAGGGTGTCGTCGACGTCCCACAACAGCGCACGGATCGGCATACGGCCGAGACTACTGGGCGGCTTCCTCCGGTGCGGGCCGGACGGAGAAGTCCGTCGCGAAGCGGCTGACCGCGCCTTCGGCGTGCCGACGGCCCCCACCGCCCCCACCGACGCCGAAGGGGCGGCCGCCGGGGAGGCGGCCGCCCCTTCGGGGTGGGTGCGGGTCAGGCGGCGAGCTTCGCCAGCGCCGCGTCGATGCGGGCCAGGGAGCGCTCCTTGCCCAGGATCTGGAGGGACTCGAAGAGCGGCAGGCCGACCGTGCGGCCGGTGACGGCGACGCGGACGGGGGCCTGGGCCTTGCCCAGCTTCAGCCCGTGGGCCTCGCCGGCGGTCAGGACGGCCTGCTTGAGGGCCTCCGGGTCGTTCCAGTCGGCCGTCTCCAGGTGTGCGCGGACGGTGGTCAGCAGGGCCGCAGGCTCGCCCTTCATCGCCTTGTCCCAGGACGCCTGGTCCTCGACCGGCTCCTTGCGGAAGAGGAAGTCGACGTTCGCCGTGATGTCCGACAGGACGGTCACCCGGGTCTGGGCGTACGGCGCGATGGCCTCCCACGCCTGCGCGTCGAAGTCCTCCGGCTCCCAGTTGGCGTGCGGCGCGCGCAGCCACGGTGTGCAGGCGTCGGCGAACGCCTTCGGGTCCATCCGGCGGATGTGGTCGGCGTTGATCGCCTCGGCCTTCTTCAGGTCGAAGCGGGCCGGGTTGGCGTTCACGTCCGTGATGTCGAACTTCGCCACCATCTCCTCGATGGTGAAGATGTCCTGGTCCTTGGAGAACGACCAGCCGAGGAGCGAGAGGTAGTTCAGCAGGCCCTCGGGGAGGAAGCCGCGCTCGCGGTACAGGTTGAGCGAGGCCTCCGGGTCGCGCTTGGAGAGCTTCTTGTTCCCCTCGCCCATGACGTACGGCAGGTGGCCGAACTCCGGGACGCCGGTGGCGATGCCCAGTTCCATCAGCGCCTTGTACAGCGCGATCTGGCGGGGCGTGGAGGACAGCAGGTCTTCGCCGCGCAGCACGTGCGTGATCTGCATCAGCGCGTCGTCGACCGGGTTGACGAGCGTGTACAGCGGAGCGCCGTTGGCCCGCAGGATGCCGAAGTCCGGCACGTTCTCCGGGGTGAAGGTCAGCTCGCCGCGGACCAGGTCGGTGAAGGTGATCGGCTCGTCGGGCATCCGGAAGCGGACGATCGAGAGGCGGCCCTCGGCCTGGTACGCGGCCACCTGCTCGGCGGTCAGGTCGCGGCAGTGGCCGTCGTAGCCGGAGGGCTTGCCGGCCGCCCGGGCGGCGGTGCGGCGCTCCTCCAGTTCCTCGGTCGTGCAGTAGCAGTCGTACGCGTATCCGCCGTCGCGCAGGCGCTGGGCGACGTCGGCGTAGATGTCCATCCGCTGCGACTGGCGGTAGGGGGCGTGCGGGCCGCCGACCTCGGGGCCCTCGTCCCAGGTGAAGCCCAGCCAGCGCAGCGAGTCGAGCAGCTGGTGGTAGGACTCCTCGGAGTCGCGGGCCGCGTCGGTGTCCTCGATGCGGAAGACGAACGTACCGCCGTGATGGCGGGCGAACGCCCAGTTGAAGAGGGCGGTGCGGACCAGACCCACGTGGGGGTTGCCGGTCGGGGAGGGACAGAAACGTACGCGGACGTTCGCGTTAGCCACGCTTGATCACCTTGTTGGTGAGAGTGCCGATGCCTTCGATGGTGACGGCGACCTCGTCGCCGACGTTGAGGGGGCCGACTCCGGCCGGGGTCCCCGTGAGGATGACGTCGCCCGGGAGCAGCGTCATGGCCTCGGTGATGTGCACGACCAGGTCCTCGATCGAGCGGACCATGTCGCTGGTGCGGCCGAGCTGGCGCTGTTCGCCGTTGACGGTGCACTGGATGGTCAGGTCGCCCGGGTCCAGGTCGGTCTCGATCCAGGGGCCCAGCGGGCAGGAGCTGTCGAAGCCCTTGGCGCGGGCCCACTGCTTCTCGCGCTGCTGGACGTCGCGCGCGGTGACGTCGTTGGCGCAGGTGTAGCCGAGGATCACGTCCTTGACGCGCTCCTTGGGGACCTCGCGGCACATCCGGCCGATGACCACGGCGAGCTCCGCCTCGTGGTGGAGGTCCTGGGAGAAGGAGGGGTACGTGATGGGGTCGCCCGGGCCGACCACCGAGGTGGAGGGCTTGAAGAAGGTGATGGGCGTCTCCGGCACCGCGTTGCCCAGCTCCGCCGCGTGCTCCGCGTAGTTGCGGCCGATGGCCACGACCTTGTTCGGGAGCACGGGCGGCAGCAGCCGGACCTTGTTCAGCGGGACCTTGGTGCCCGAGAGCTCGAAGTCCGCGAACGGGATGCCCTTGATGATGTCGAGGACGAGCTCACCTTCGGCGCCGGGGGCAGTGCTGCCCTCGACCGCGCCGAACGCGACGTTGCCGTCGATCGAGAACCTGGCGATGCGCACCGGTTGCGTCTGCCCCTCTGTATTTCCGCTGGCTGGAGTCTGCGGACTCCAGGCTAACGCGGTGGGCGGGGGCGCTTCGCGTCCTTTGCCGGGCGGGTCTACTGCGCAGCGGCGGCGACCGGCGCGTCCATGAGGACGGTGCGGCGGGGGTTGGCGGTCTGCGCGGGCAGCTCGACGGAGTGCTCCGGGGCCAGGGCCGTCTGCAGCTCCTCGGCGTCCTTGAGGTGCGCCAGGGTGGTACGGCGGGGGTTGGCTATGTTGCGGAACATCATCGTCGTCTTCATCGGAGTTTCGGGCCCTCGGCTCGCTCGTCGGTGTGGTGGTTGTCGGATGCGCCAACCCTGCAAAGGGAAAGGCTAAACATCTGAATCCCCCGCCGAACCGGGAAGTAATGGCCAGGGCTGTGTGAGTTTCCTCACCAGCGACCCGGCATTACGGTCATAACGGGCAGTCAATTTGAGGCCCCGAAACGGACATTGCGCCACTGAACGCGTTATTCCGCTCCTGATCATCTCGACTGGGACACCTTGACAGTCGCGTTGTTTGGTCGATGTAAGTCCGGTTCCTCCCGAAAGGGCTTCCACGCCACGTAATGCACCCGTCGCGGTACGTGATCGGCTCGCCGGGGCGAGGCGCGCACCTTGTTGGAGATCCCCCACTGTGCTGGAATTCGCGGGACCGCCGCGGGAATCAGCCGGCGCGCAGGTGGCGCGACTCAGCGCCTAGCGCGGCGGCAAGGAGAGGGAGACGCGCCGGTCACCGACGACCACCATGGGGCCGTCAGTGCCCCACGACTCGACACCGTCCCACCGCTCCACCGGCGGGACGCCTGGTCCAGAGGTTGCGACGCTAGTGCAGGGACGATTCAAGAGGGATGGCAAGGGTTCTCCCCAGGCCCACGAGGGCCGAGGGGAAGCTGCGTCGGAGCAGGAGCCGCGCGGCGGGACCGACCGTGGCTCCTCGCCCCAGCACGCCCAGAACCGAGGGCCGGCTGTCGAAGGAGCGGGCTCCGAGGCCGCCAACCCCGTGAAGGGGAAGGCCAAGGGCCGGGCCAAGCCGAAGGGCGTGGCGCGGGCCAAGGGCAAGGGCGAGCCGGCTCCCGAACAGGACGTGGCGATACCGAAGGCCCCCAGCGGGTCCGGTTCACGCCTCGCCATGCAGAACTGGCGCATCAGCACGCGACTGGTGTCGCTGCTGACCCTGCCGGTCGTCGCCGCCACCACGCTCGGTGGCTTCCGCATCAACGACTCGCTCAACGACATCGCGCAGCTGGACCACATGCAGCTGCTGACGACGATGACCCGGCAGGCCACCAACCTGGCCGCCGCGCTCCAGGAGGAGCGCGACAAGTCGGCCGGTCCGCTGTCGGTCGACAGGTCGGGCAAGGCGAACTCCCTCGTCGAGGGCGTCCGCGACCAGACCGACGCCGCCGCGAAGGCCTTCGCCGTCGCGACCGACAAGGTCGACAGCACGCAGGACAAGGACGAGACCCTCAAGTCCATCCGCAACAACATCCTGCAGATCGGCCGCCAGCTCACCGGCATCGAGGACATCCGCAAGAAGGCGTACCAGAACGGCGCCCAGCAGACGGTCACCGAGTACAACGCACTGATCGTCTCGCTGCTCTCGCTCTCGCAGGACATGGCCCAGGCCACCTCCAACCCCGAGATGATCAAGCGTACGCGCGCCCTGGCGGCCTTCTCCTCCGCCAAGGAGTACGCCTCCATCCAGCGCGCGATCATCGCCGCCTCGCTCCCCGAGAGCGGCGAGAAGCCCGGCACGCTGACCGAGAACGACCGGCTGTACGCGCTGTCCGCGCTGCGCGGCGAGAGCCAGTCGAAGAAGACCTTCGAACTCGTCTACCAGGGCAAGCCCGAGGAGCTCCTCGCGAGCCTCGGCGACGGCAACGCGGAGATCAGCAAGGCCGACCACTTCACCCGGCGCGTGCTGTCCACGCAGGGGCAGTTCGCCAAGGAGGCGCAGTACCGCTCCTGGATGGACTGGTACGACGCCGACGGCACCAAGCTCACGGCCATGAAGGTCATCGAGCTCACCCTGCTCGAGGACATGGAGCAGAAGGCCCGCGAGCTGAAGAGCCAGTCGCAGCAGGACGCCATCATCAACGGTGCGCTGATCCTCCTCGTCCTCGGCGTCTCCCTCGTCGGCGCCTTCGTCATGGCCCGCTCCATGATCCGCTCGCTGCGCCGCCTCCAGGACACGGCGACCCGGGTCGCCCAGGACCGGCTGCCCGAGCTCGTCAAGCAGCTGTCCGAGACGGACCCGCAGGACGTCGACACCACGGTGGAGTCCGTCGGCCTGCACACCCGCGACGAGATCGGCCAGGTGGCCGCGGCCTTCGACGACGTGCACCGCGAGGCCGTCCGCCTCGCCGCCGAGCAGGCCCTGCTCCGGGGCAACGTCAACGCGATGTTCACCAACCTCTCGCGCCGCTCGCAGGGTCTCATCCAGCGCCAGCTCTCGCTCATCTCCGAGCTGGAGTCGCGCGAGGCCGACCCGGACCAGCTGTCCTCGCTCTTCAAGCTCGACCACCTCGCGACCCGCATGCGCCGTAACGGCGAAAACCTCCTCGTCCTCGCGGGCGAGGAGCCGGGCCGCCGGTGGACCCGTCCCGTCCCGCTCGTCGACGTGCTCCGCGCCGCGGCGTCCGAGGTGGAGCAGTACGAGCGCATCGAACTCTCGTCGGTGCCCGGCACCGACGTCGCCGGCCGCGTCGTCAACGACCTCGTGCACCTGCTGGCCGAGCTGCTGGAGAACGCCACCTCGTTCTCCTCCCCGCAGACCAAGGTCAAGGTCACCGGTCACGCCCTGCCGGACGGCCGGGTGCTCGTCGAGATCCACGACACCGGTATCGGCCTCTCCCCCGAGGACCTCGCCGCGATCAACGAGCGGCTCGCCTCGCCGCCGACCGTGGACGTCTCCGTCTCCCGCCGCATGGGCCTGTTCGTGGTCGGCCGCCTGTCCCTGCGACACGGCATCCGGATCCAGCTGCGCCCCTCCGACTCGGGCGGCACCACCGCGCTCGTCATGCTGCCGGTGGACGTCGCCCAGGGCGGCAAGAAGCCCGGGCCGATGCCCGGCCAGGGTGGTCAGGGCGGTCCCGGGGCCGGCTCCGCGCAGGGCCTTCCCGGCGGTCCGGGCGGTGCCGCGGGCCAGGGTTCCGCCGGTGCCGGGGGCGCGCGTCCCCCGGTCGGCGCCGGCCCGCAGCGCGGTCAGGTCTCCGCAGCCGGACAGCGTGCCGCGCTGCCCGGGCGGGACGGTTCCGCCGGTCCGCAGCAGCGGCCCCAGGGCCAGGGTCCCGGCCCGCAGGGCGGCCGGCCGCAGCAGCAGGGCGGCCCGATGGCGCGTCCGCAGGCCGGTCCCGGCGCCCCGACGGGCCAGGGCGCGGGCGGTTTCGCCCCCGGTGCCCCGCTCCCGGGCCGCGGCCCGGCCGGGGGTCCGGCGGGCGGTGCGCAGTCCCGGCCCGGTGCCGGTCCCGCCGCCTTCCCGCAGGGCAACGGCTTCGAGCGGCCGCAGCAGCAGCCCGCTCCGGCCACCGCCCAGGGCCAGCCCCAGGCGCCCGTCCAGCGCAAGCGGCCGCAGCTGCCGCCGCGCGGCGGCGCCCCGCGACCGGAGCTCCCTGGTGCCGGTGCCGCGGCGCCGCAGGGCACCAGCTGGGGCGCGGGCCAGGGCGGCCACGAGGTCCCGCGGGGGCACGACGAGCTGTCGGGCCCCGGTGCGACGGCGGAGTTCGCCCGCCCGGACTTCAACGCCCCGCCCCCGCAGGGCGGCGGCAACCCCGCCAACAGCACCACCGGGCAGTTCGAGCGCCCCGACGTACGCGGTCCCCTGGACCCGTCCGCGACCGGGCAGTTCGAGCGCCCGGCGGACTTCCAGGCTCCCCGCGGCGGCGGCCCCGGCGTGGGCGGCCAGAGCGGCCGCCAGCCCCAGGCGCCCCAGTCCGGCGGCTTCTTCCCGGCGCAGCGTCCGCAGGCGCAGCCCGAGGCGCTGCCGCCGGCCCAGGGTCCCGGTGAGGCGCGCAGCCCCATCTTCGACACCCTGGAGTCGAACTGGGTCCGCCAGGACGGCGGCCCCTCCGTACCCCGGCAGCCGCAGCCGCAGCCGCAGTACCAGCAGCAGGCTCCCGCCGCGCCGGCTCACCAGCAGCCGCTCCCCCAGCGCGGTCAGGAGCTCCCGGCCGACCCGACGGCGACCGGCGCGGTGCCGACCGTAAGCTGGCGGTCCTCGCCGAACGACGAGCTGATGCGACAGGCCGAGCGCGTGCGCCAGCCCGCCGCCGGCGGCATCACCACCTCGGGCCTGCCCAAGCGGGTGCCGCGGGCGAACCTCGTGGCCGGTACCGCTCAGCAGCAGGCCGAGACCCAGGCCGGCCCGCAGGTCTCGCGCGCCCCGGACGACGTCCGCGGCCGCCTCACCAACCTCCGACGCGGTATTCAGCAGGGGCGCCAGGCCGGCACCACCGGCCCCGCGACCGGCAGTTACCAGATCGACCCCACTTACCAGCAGGAGCGATAGTTGAGTTCGATGAGCCAGGCGGCACAGAACCTGAACTGGTTGATCACCAACTTCGTGGACAACACCCCCGGGGTGTCCCACACCGTGGTGGTCTCCGCCGACGGACTCCTTCTGGCGATGTCGGAAGGTTTCCCCCGTGACCGGGCCGATCAGCTGGCGGCCGTGGCCTCCGGACTGACCTCGCTGACCGCCGGAGCCTCCCGCATCTTCGAGGGCGGCGCCGTCAACCAGACCGTGGTGGAGATGGACCGGGGATTCCTGTTCCTCATGTCCGTCTCCGACGGTTCCTCGCTCGCGGTGCTCGCGCACCCCGAGTGCGACATCGGCCTCGTGGGCTACGAGATGGCCCTCCTCGTGGACCGGGCCGGCAGTGTCCTCACCCCGGAACTGCGCTCGGAACTCCAGGGAAGCCTTCTCAGCTGACCGCAACCCTCCCGGCCGGCCGGTACTTCCGGCCGGGAGGCAGGGGCGCCCGCCCCAGCCAAGTACCACCGCCAGGCCGTCATACCGTCCCCCCCACCGGCCGCCCCGTGAGACGGCACGCTGACCACTGCTGTCCAGCCCGGAGGATCAATGACCCCGCCCCCCGCCTACCCGGATTCGTACGAGGACTCGTACTCGGAAGGCGACCAGCCGCTGGTACGTCCGTACGCGATGACCGGCGGCCGGACCCGGCCCCGCTACCAGCTCGCCATAGAGGCGCTGGTCAGCACCACGGCCGATCCGATGCACCTGTCCGGCCTGCTGCCGGAGCACCAGCGCATCTGCACCCTGTGCCGTGAGGTGAAGTCGGTCGCGGAGGTCTCCGCACTGCTGTCGATGCCGCTCGGTGTCGCCCGGATCCTCGTCGCCGACCTGGCCGAGGCCGGAATGGTGGCCATCCACCAGCCGGGCAATGGAGAGGCCGGCGGAACGCCGGATGTAACGCTGCTCGAGAGGGTTCTCAGTGGACTTCGCAAGATCTGACGGCGGAGCGGCTCCTCGCTCCACCACCTCCGCGAAGATCGTGGTGGCGGGCGGCTTCGGCGTGGGCAAGACCACGTTCGTCGGCGCGGTCTCCGAGATCAATCCGCTGCGTACCGAGGCCGTGATGACGTCCGCGAGCGCGGGCATCGACGACCTCACCCACACCGGGGACAAGACGACCACCACGGTCGCCATGGACTTCGGCCGCATCACCCTGGACCAGGACCTCATCCTGTACCTGTTCGGCACCCCGGGTCAGGACCGCTTCTGGTTCATGTGGGACGACCTGGTCCGCGGCGCCATCGGCGCGATCGTCCTGGTCGACACCCGCCGCCTGGCCGACTGCTTCCCCGCGGTCGACTACTTCGAGAACAGCGGCCTGCCGTTCGTGGTGGCGCTCAACGGTTTCGAGGGGCACCAGCCGTACACCCCGGAGGAAGTCCGCGAGGCCCTGCAGATCGGCCCGGACGCCCCCATCATCACCACCGACGCCCGCCACCGCGCGGACGCCAAGAGCGCGCTCATCACGCTCGTGGAGCACGCACTGATGGCGCGGCTCAAGTAACGGGCTCTCATATCGTGAGCGGCGAAGGGCGGGCTGTGTCATAGAACACGGCCCGCCCTCCTCGTTCATAACGTTTCGACAGAGAATTGAAGCCAGTTGGGCACAGGGTGCGTTCATGCGGTACCCCTGTGCTCACAACTGGCCCGGTTTTTGCCGCAGGTCGCTCTTTATGTCCGATTTATGCGGGACATAAGGTTGTTGGAATGGCTGATTCCAACTGTTTGGAACAGGGCCGTCAACCGTGCTGGAATTCAACGAACTAGCTAGTAGTACCGCCGAGAGGTTGTTGGTCGAGTGAGGCGAAGCAACGCGAGCCCCGGGGTCGAACCCGCGCGGGGCAACTTCACCCCGCCGCCGCGAGCGGCCGCGTCGCCCGTCGACGCGCCCGTGGAGCCACCTGCCGCCAAGGGCAGCAGCAGCAAGTTCGCCCCGCGCAACTGGCGCGTGCCGACCAAGCTGAACGCCATCCTCCTGGTACCCGTCCTCGTCGGACTGGTCATGGGCGGGTTCCAGGTGAAGGGCTCGATCGACAGCTGGAACGAGGCCAAGGACGCCGAGAAGACCGCCCGCATCGTCCAGGCGGCGGCCGAATACGGCCAGGCCCTCCTCAACGAGCGTGACCTCACCGCCGAACCGCTCCTCAAGGGCGAGCGCAACAGCCCGGTCGTGGCGAAGGCCTACGCGGCCACGGACGCGGCCAAGGCGAAGTTCGCCGAAGCCGCCAAGGACCTCCCGGACAACCAGAGCCTGGAGCACCGCCTCGCGCTCTTCCGCCAGGAGGAGCCGAAGCTGGAGCAGGTCCGCAAGACGGCGTACGTGGCGCCGGAGACGCCGAAGAAGGCACTTCCCAACCAGGCGGGTCCCATCCCGACCGAAGAGGGCTACGTGCTGGTCCAGCACTACCTCATGACGTTCTCCAACGAACTGGGCCTGGGCACCGGCAACGTCACCAGCTACGGCCGCATGGTCTACGCGGTCGAGCTGGCCAAGGCCGCCAACTCGCTCCAGCGGTCGGTCGGTACGCACCTCCTGGTCCGCCCGAACGAGAACGAGGAGACCCGCAGGGGCCAGCTCGTCGCGTTCTCCTCCTACGCCTACCTCGAAGAGATCGCGATCGGCGAGTACGTCGCGGCCGGCACCGACGCGGACACCAACCGCCTCAAGGAGGTCATGGCCGACAAGGCCAAGGACGGCGCCGCCAAGCTGACCGCCGCCAAGCTGGCGGCCGACCAGGCCGGCACCACCTTCAAGGCCCCGCCGGTCGTCAACGGCTCCGCCCTCACCGGCATGACCGAGGCGATAGCCAGCGGCGTCGGCAAGGACAAGCTCGCCGCCGCCGGTACCACCGCCCCCGCCTGGCAGGCGGCGGCCACCGCCAAGTTCGACGGCTACGCCGAGATCGAGAAGGAACTCCTCGACAAGGCCGTCAACGACTCCGTCGCGGTCTCCGACTCGGCCCGCACCGACGCCATCGTCACCGGTGCCGCCGTGGTCGTGGCCCTGCTCGCCGCCTTCATCCTGGCCGGCATGATGGCGCGCCAGATGAGCCGCTCCATGCGCCGCCTGCGCGCCGCCGCCTTCGACGTCGCCGAGCAGCGCCTGCCGATGCTCGTCGACCAGCTCTCGCGCACCGACCCCGGCAAGGTCGACACCCGCGTGACGCCGATCCCGATCGACTCCCAGGACGAGATCGGCGAGGTCGCCCGCGCCTTCGACCAGGTCCACCGCGAAGCGGTCCGGCTCGCCGCCGAGCAGGCCCTCCTGCGAGGGAACGTCAACGCGATCTTCACGAACCTCTCCATGCGCAACCAGTCGCTGATCGAGGGCCAGCTGACCCTCATCACCGACCTGGAGAACAACGAGGCCGACCCCGACCAGCTGGAGAACCTCTTCCGGCTGGACCACCTGGCCACCCGTATGCGCCGCAACGGCGAGAACCTCCTCATCCTCGCGGGTGAGGAGCCGGGCCGCCGCTGGGACCAGCCGGTGCCCCTCGTGGACGTGCTGCGCGCCGCCTCCTCCGAGGTGGAGCAGTACGAGCGCATCGAGCTCTCGGGCGTCTCGGAAGCGGAGATCCACGGCCAGGCCGTGACCGACCTCGTGCACCTGCTCGCCGAGCTGCTGGAGAACGCGACCACGTTCTCCTCCCCGCAGACCAAGGTCCGCGTCAACGCCACCAGGCTGCCCGACGGCCGCGTCATGGTGGAGATCCACGACAAGGGCATCGGCCTCACCGCCGAGGACTTCGCGGACATCAACCACAAGCTGGCCAACCCGCCGACCGTGGACGCCGCGATCTCGCAGCGCATGGGTCTGTTCGTGGTCGGCCGGCTGGCGGACCGCCACGGCATCCGCGTCCAGCTGCGCCCCTCCGGCGAAGCGGCCGGCACCACCTCGCTGGTCATGCTCCCGGACGCCATCACGCACGGTGGTGGCGGCGAGGGCATCCCGGACGACGACTTCACGGTCTCCTCGATCATCCCGGAGCAGCAGGCCCAGCTGGCCCCGCCGCTGCGCACGGCCGCCGAGCTCGGCTTCGACGACTCGCGCTACGACGCCCAGGGCGGCGAGGAGCGCTCGCTCGACCCGGTCGGCCGGTCCCTGACCCAGCAGGAGCGCCGGGCCGCGCTGGCGGCCCAGGTCGGCTTCCCGCAGGACCAGGAGCACCAGCAGGACCAGGAGCACGAGCAGTCCGGGTATCCCGCGCAGGAGTATCCGGAACCGCAGCCGGAGCACGGGTACCAGGAGTACCAGGGCTACGAGCAGCAGTCCGCGCAGGGCTACGAGAGCTCGTACGAGACTTCGGCCGCCGAGCAGGCGTACGAGGCATACCCGCAGCAGAACTACTCTTATCCGGAAGCCGAGTACCAGGACCAGGGCCACAACGCCCAGTCCTACGAGGACGGCTACGCATCCCAGTCCCAGCAGGCCGGGTGGCCCGAGCAGAACACCTATTCGGGCTCCTACCAGCAGGGCTACGGGACCGAATCGGAATCCCAGGCCGCTCCCGAAGCGGCTCCGGACCGCGTAGGCTTCGACCGTCCGGGTGCCGCTGCCGACACCGGTCACCAGATGACCGGAGCGGGCCTGCCGCGTCGTGGCAGCCAGCAGCAGGGGCAGTCGGGACAGCAGAAAGCGGAGTCCACCGGGTCCCTCTTCGAGCAGCGGCCGCAGCGTCAGCGGCAGTCCGCTGAGGCGGAGAGTGCCCCGGAGGAGACGGAAGGCAGCGCGGCGTGGCGTTCGAACAACGACGAGCGCTGGCAGCAGGCCGCCAAGCTCCGTGAGCCGAAGGCGGGCGGGGTCACCCCGTCCGGTCTCCCTCGGCGGGTGCCCAAGGCCAACCTGGTCGAGGGTGCTGCGGAGACGACCCCGCAGGGCGGCCCCCAGGTCTCCCGCGCCCCGGAGGACGTCCGCGGCAGGTTGAGCAACCTGCGGCGCGGTGTCCAGCAGGGACGCAGCGCGGGTTCCGAGCAGTCAAGTAACAGCTATGACCAGGAGCGTTAGTGTGAGCCCGATGAGCCAGGCGGCACAGAACCTGAACTGGTTGATCACCAACTTCGTGGACAACACCCCCGGGGTGTCCCACACGGTGGTGGTCTCCGCCGACGGCCTTCTTCTGGCGATGTCCGACGGATTCCCGCGCGACCGCGCCGATCAGCTGGCGGCCGTGGCCTCCGGACTGACCTCGCTGACCGCCGGAGCCTCCCGCATCTTCGAGGGCGGCGCCGTCAACCAGACCGTGGTGGAGATGGACCGGGGATTCCTGTTCCTCATGTCCGTCTCCGACGGTTCCTCGCTCGCGGTGCTCGCGCACCCCGAGTGCGACATCGGCCTCGTGGGCTACGAGATGGCCCTCCTCGTGGACCGAGCCGGCAGTGTCCTCACCCCGGAACTGCGTTCGGAGCTGCAGGGAAGTCTTCTCAACTAGCAAACAGGCAGTGCGTTTCGCGTCATCGCACCATAGGGTGCGGTGGCGCGGTTCTACAGGGAGTACTGCGTTCTTGGAGCAGGAGGAGGAAACGTGACAACACCCGGAGGACATCCTTATGGCGGCGCGCAGCAGCCGCAGGGTGGGCACGACCAGAACCGCTTCAACTTTCCCTCCGCTCCCAGCCGGCCGGTGCCGGAGCAGGACCCGTACCAGCAGCAGTACGGTCAGCCCCAGTACGGTCAGCCCCAGCAGCCGCAGCAGCCGCAGGCGCCACACCGGCTCCCGCAGCAGCCGCCGCGGGCCTCGCGTCCGCAGGCGCCCAAGGCGCACAACCCGCTGGTGCGTCCGTACGCGATGACCGGCGGCCGTACCCGGCCGCGCTACCAGCTCGCCATCGAGGCGCTGGTCAGTACCACGGCGGATCCCGCCCGGCTGCAAGGGCAGTTGCCCGAGCACCAGCGCATCTGCCGTCTGTGCCAAGAGATCAAATCCGTCGCGGAGATCTCGGCACTCCTCTCCATTCCTCTTGGTGTCGCCCGCATCCTCGTCGCCGACCTGGCGGAGGCGGGCCTTGTCGCCATTCATCAGCCCGGCGGCGACGAGTCTGCCGGCGGCCAGCCAGATGTGACACTGCTCGAAAGGGTGCTCAGTGGACTTCGCAAGCTCTAACGGCGGAGCGGCTCGCTCCACCACCTCCGCGAAGATCGTGGTGGCGGGCGGCTTCGGCGTGGGCAAGACCACGTTCGTCGGCGCGGTCTCCGAGATCAATCCGCTGCGTACCGAAGCCGTCATGACCAGCGCTTCCGCCGGTATCGACGACCTCACCCACACCGGGGACAAGACGACCACCACGGTCGCCATGGACTTCGGCCGCATCACCCTGGACCAGGACCTCATCCTGTACCTCTTCGGTACCCCGGGTCAGGACCGCTTCTGGTTCATGTGGGACGACCTCGTGCGCGGCGCCATCGGCGCCGTGGTGCTGGTCGACACGCGCCGTCTCGCCGACTGCTTCCCCGCCGTGGACTACTTCGAGAACAGCGGCCTGCCGTTCGTCATCGCCCTCAACGGCTTCGACGGCCACCAGCCGTACACCCCGGAGGAGGTCCGCGAGGCCCTGCAGATCGGCCCGGACGCCCCCATCATCACCACCGACGCCCGCCACCGCGGGGACGCCAAGAGCGCGCTCATCACCCTGGTCGAGCACGCCCTGATGGCCCGCCTGCGGTAGCGGCCGGCCCGGCCCGCACGAAAGGCCCCCCGCACTCCGAGGAGTGCGGGGGGCCTTTCGCCGTTGTGGCTGCGCCGGAAGCAGCGGCCGGTCAGCCGCGCCAGCTGTGGGCGGAGCGGAAGCCGGGGCTGCGCTCCAGGCGGCGCCAGCGGGCCTGGGAGCCGATGGTGTGCACCGGGGCGGCCGCCGGGGCGGCGGCGCGGGCGAGCAGGATCGCGGTGATCGCGGCCAGCTCCTCGGGCTCGGCGTGGCCCTTCTCGACCTTGAGCAGCGTATCTGCGGTGACGCTCATGGGTGGCAGGTCTCCTTCGCTCTTACTGCGGCGGGTTGCCGTGCTTGCGGGACGGCAGATCGGCGTGCTTGGTGCGGAGCATCGCGAGGGCGCTGATGAGGACTTCGCGGGTCTCCGAGGGGTCGATGACGTCGTCCACGAGGCCGCGTTCGGCCGCGTAGTACGGGTGCATCAGTTCGGCCTTGTACTCCTTGACCATGCGGGCGCGCATGGCCTCGGGGTCCTCGGCGTCCGCGATCTGCTTGCGGAAGATGACGTTGGCCGCGCCCTCGGCGCCCATGACGGCGATCTCGTTGGTGGGCCAGGCGTAGGTGAGGTCGGCGCCGATGGACTGGGAGTCCATGACGATGTACGCGCCGCCGTACGCCTTGCGCAGGATCAGCGAGATCCGCGGCACGGTGGCGTTGCAGTAGGCGTACAGCAGCTTGGCGCCGTGCCGGATGATGCCGCCGTGCTCCTGGTCGACGCCCGGCAGGAAGCCGGGGACGTCGAGCAGGGTGACGATCGGGATGTTGAAGGCGTCGCACATCTGGACGAAGCGGGCCGCCTTCTCGGAGGCCTCGATGTCCAGCACGCCGGCCAGGTGGCCGGGCTGGTTGGCGACGATGCCGACGACCTGGCCGTCCAACCGGGCGAGCGCGCAGATGATGTTGCGGGCCCAGCGCTCGTGGACCTCCAGGACGTCGCCGTCGTCGACGAGCTCCTCGATGACCTTGAGCATGTCGTACGGGCGGTTGCCGTCGGCGGGCACCAGGTCCAGCAGCACGTCGGAGCGGCGGTCCGCCGGGTCCGAGGTCGGGTGCAGCGGCGGGTTCTCCCGGTTGTTGGAGGGCAGCATCGTGATGAGGTAGCGCACCTCGGAGATGCAGGTCTCCTCGTCGTCGTACGCGAAGTGCGCGACGCCGGAGGTCTCCGCGTGCACGTCGGCCCCGCCGAGCCCGTTCTGGGTGATCTCCTCGCCGGTCACCGCGCGGACGACGTCCGGACCGGTGATGAACATCTGCGAGGTCTCGCGGACCATGAACACGAAGTCGGTGAGGGCCGGGGAGTACGCGGCGCCGCCGGCGCAGGGGCCCAGCATGACCGAGATCTGCGGGATGACGCCCGAGGCCTTGGTGTTGCGCTGGAAGATGCCGCCGTAGCCGGCGAGGGCGGAGACGCCCTCCTGGATCCGGGCGCCGGCGCCGTCGTTGAGGGAGACCAGCGGGGCACCGGCCGCGATGGCCATGTCCATGATCTTGTGGATCTTCGTGGCGTGGGCCTCGCCCAGCGCGCCGCCGAAGATGCGGAAGTCGTGGGCGTAGACGAAGACCGTGCGGCCCTCGACCGTGCCCCAGCCGGTGATGACACCGTCGGTGTAGGGCTTCTTGCCCTCCAGGCCGAAGCCGGTGGCCCGGTGCCGGCGCAGCTGCTCGACCTCCTTGAAGGAACCCTCGTCGAGCAGCAGCGCGATGCGCTCGCGCGCGGTGAGCTTGCCCTTGGCGTGCTGCGCCTCGGTCGCCCGGTCACTGGGCCCGCGCCGCGCCTGCTCCCTGAGGGAGTGCAGTTCGGCCACGCGCCCGCGGGCGTCCGTCGGCTCGCTCGGAGTCTGGTCCACAACGGTCATGTACCGACCTTACGAAGTGACGGGGCGAAAACCCTCCGTTGGTTCCGCACAGTCTCCGAACCGATCCGCTGTGTGGCCCGGACAGAACCGCTCCGGGAGGCGCTGACTCCACCAGCCAGGACGGCCGACCGTTGTGGAGATCCTATAAATCACCCTTCCAGAGGCAGGGAAGTTGAACTTTCAACGGAATGGGGCTAGCGTCGTTGTTGTTCAGGCTTGAACAAGGCTTGGCATCGCCGACCGAGGAGTAATCATGGGCATCTTCACCCGCCGCAACAACGACCAGAACCCCGCCACCGCCGACGTCGCCGCGCCCGCCGTGGACCCGGCGCTCGCCGCCCTGACCGGTGACTACGTCATCGACCCGGCGCACAGCAGCATCGGCTTCACCGTCCGGCACGCCATGGTCACCAACGTCCGCGGCGCCTTCACCGAACACGAGGGCACGCTGCACCTCGACGGCGCCGACCCGGCCCGCTCGACGGCCTCCCTCGACGTGAAGACGGCCTCCGTGGACACCGGCATCGCCGACCGCGACGGCCACCTGCGCAGCGCCGACTTCTTCGACGCCGAGACCTTCCCGCTGATGAGCTTCCGCTCCACGGGGGCGGCCGCGCTCGGCGGCGACACCTACCGCATCTCGGGCGACCTCACCATCAAGGACGTCACCCGCCCGCTCTCGATCGACCTGGAGTTCAACGGCTCCGCCACCGACGTCTACGGCAACCAGCGCGTCGGCTTCGAGGGCTCCACCCAGATCCTGCGCTCCGACTGGGGCCTGACCTGGAACGCGGCACTGGAGGCCGGCGGCGTGATGGTCAGCGACAAGGTGAAGCTGACCTTCGACATCTCTGCCATCAAGCAGGCCTGACCCGGAACGACGGAACGCCCGGGGGCGGCTAGAAGCCTCCCCCGCCGTCGAAGCCGCCGCCACCGTCGAAGCCGCCACCGCCGCCGAAGTCCCCGCCGCCGAAGTCGGCGGGGTTGAAGTCGGCCCCCGACACGTCGCCGCCGTCGAACCCGCCGCCCGTGCCGCCGAAGTCCGCGGCGTACGCGGGGCCGGACATCATCGAACCGAGCAGCGTGCCCACGAGCAGACCGGGCAGGATGCCGCCGCCGAAGTACCCGCCGGCCCAGGGGCCGTAGGCCGGACCGGCGTCGTAGTAGGGCCGCGGCCCGTAGTCGGTGTCGACCGTGCGCACCGCCGGGTCCAGGCCGTCGCGCAGCCGCACCGCGTCCGCCGTGCAGACCGGGACCGTACGGGCCGCCCCGCCCGCCGGGGCCCAGGGGGCGTCCTCGGTGCTCGGCCCGTGGCGCGGGTCGAAGAAGCAGGGGGCCCGGCGCTCCGGAACCGGCTCCCCCCGACGGCGCGCGTCCAGGCGGGCCAGGGCGTAGCGCCCGTCCTCCAGCGCCTGGGTGACGCCCTGCACCTCTTCCGGGTACCGGACCCGGGCCATGATCTGCTTGGCCTTCTCGTACGAGTCCAGGGCCTGCCCGTAGTCGGCGCGCATGGCGTCGTCGGCGCCGGGCTCACCGGGCTGGAAGTCCAGCCGGTCGAGTTCTTCGCCGAAGGCGGTGATGTCCTCGTCCACGACCACGCCGAGCCGGGCGATCGCGTCGCGCCGCGCCTCTTCCTTCCGCTTCCGGTTGCGCCGGACCAGCGCGTAGGCGCCACCGCCGCCGAGCACCGCGACCGCGCCGAGCGTCACCAGGCCGCCGACCGGGCTGCCGGTGTTGTCCGCGGCGGCGCCGCCCCAGGAGGCCGGGGCGTGGCCCTTGGCCTGGGTGAGGGCCTGGTCGACGAAGTTGTTCAGCTCGGTGGCCGCGTCCACCGGCCCGCCCGCCTTCACCGCGTCGGTGAGGTTGCGTACGGCGACCCGCGGCATGACGGAGGCGTCGGCCCCGGCGTCGAAGGCGGTGCCGAGGCGGATCGCGTACAGCCCCGTGATGCCCGTCTGGGCCCGGACGGCGCTCAGCAGCCCCTTGGGCGGGAACTCGTCCGTGGCCGGGAGCACCGCCACGAAGACCGGCTTGCCGGCCTTCTCGATCTTCTGGGCCAGTGCGTCGGCCTGCGCCGGGGACAGCTGCGCCGCGGCGCGCGGGTCGACGTAGACCGGGCCCTGCTTGAGCGCCTGCGCGACGGCTGCGGTTCCCGTGGCGGCGGACGCCTGCGGAACGCCCACGAAGGCGAACGCGAAGAGCCCCAGCAGCAGGCCGGACAGCACGGACATAAGCCTGGTCCTCATGCCTACGACGCTACCCGAACCGCCCCTCTCCCGGGTGAACGGGACATAAGCGCGGCCCGGTCCCGCCGGGGCCCGCGCCGCTACTCGGCCGGTTCGACGCCCGCGTGCAGCAGTCCGAAGGTGAAGGCGTCCTCCAGTGCCTGCCAGGAAGCCGCGATCACGTTCTCGGCGACGCCGACCGTGGACCACTCGCGGGCGCCGTCCGTCGTGGAGATCAGCACCCGGGTCGTGGACTCCGTGCCGTGCTTGCCCTCCAGGATGCGGACCTTGTAGTCCACCAGCTCGAATTTGGCCAGCTGCGGGTAGAACCGCTCCAGGGCCACCCGCAGCGCGCGGTCCAGCGCGTTGACGGGGCCGTTGCCCTCGGCCGTCGCCACGATCCGCTCGCCCTTGGCCCACAGCTTGACCGTGGCCTCGTTGGCGTGGGTGCCGTCCGGGCGGTCCTCGACGATCGCCCGCCAGGACTCGACCCGGAAGTACTTGCGGGCCCGGCCCTCGGCCTCGGCGCGCAGCAGCAGTTCGAAGGAGGCGTCGGCGGCCTCGTACGTGTAACCCCGCAGCTCGCGTTCCTTGACCCGCTCGACGACCCGGGAGATCAGCGCGCGGTCGCCGCCGAGGTCGACGCCGAGTTCCTTGCCCTTGAGCTCGATGGAGGCCCGGCCGGCCATGTCGGAGACCAGCATCCGCATGGTGTTGCCGACGCGCTCGGGGTCGATGTGCTGGTAGAGGTCCGGGTCGACCTTGATCGCGGAGGCGTGCAGGCCCGCCTTGTGCGCGAAGGCGGAGACACCCACGTACGGCTGGTGCGTGGACGGCGTGAGGTTGACGACCTCGGCGATGGCGTGCGAGATCCGGGTCATCTCGGCGAGCGCGCCCTCGGGCAGCACCCGGCGCCCGTACTTGATCTCCAGCGCGGCGACGACGGGGAACAGGTTGGCGTTGCCGACGCGTTCGCCGTAACCGTTGGCGGTGCACTGGACGTGGGTGGCGCCCGCGTCGACGGCGGCCAGCGTGTTGGCCACGGCGCAACCGGTGTCGTCCTGGGCGTGGATGCCGAGGCGGGCTCCGGTGTCGGCGAGGACGGTGGCGACGGTGGCGCTGATCTGGGCGGGGAGC
This sequence comes from Streptomyces sp. NPDC026522, assembly GCF_055567555.1. Lineage (NCBI taxonomy): Bacteria > Bacillati > Actinomycetota > Actinomycetes > Kitasatosporales > Streptomycetaceae > Streptomyces > Streptomyces sp. NPDC026522. The sequence continues at coordinate 46,295 of NZ_JBVHQF010000014.1, read as the reverse complement.
ATGCCGCCGTTGGTGTCGCAGAGGACGACGACGTCGGCGCCCGCCTCGTAGGCGGTGCGTACGACGGACTTCGCGTACTCCGCGTTGGCCCGGTAGCCGTCGAAGAAGTGCTCGCAGTCGACGAACACCCGGCGGCCCTGCGCCACCAGGTGGGAGACGGTGTCGCGGACCATCTCAAGGTTCTCGTCCAAGGTGGTGCGCAGCGCGAGTTCGACGTGCCGGTCGTGGGACTTCGCGACCAGGGTGATCACGGGTGCGCCGGACTCCAGCAGGGCGCGGACCTGTGGGTCCGCGGCGGCGGAGCCGCCGGCCCGGCGGGTGGCGCCGAAGGCGACGAGCTGCGCGTGCTTGAAGTCGATCTCGGCGCGGGCGCGGGCGAAGAACTCGGTGTCGCGCGGGTTGGCGCCGGGCCAGCCGCCCTCGATGAACCCCACGCCGAAGTCGTCCAAGTGCCGGGCGATCGTCAGCTTGTCCGCGACCGTGAGGTTGATGCCCTCGCGCTGGGCGCCGTCGCGCAGGGTGGTGTCGAAGACGTGGAAGCCGTCGTCAGGGCCTGCGTGCGGCTCCGTCGCCTCTGTCGTCGTCATGCTGGTCAGACTCCTGTCGGATGAGTGGTTCCGGAGACCGGGGATCCACTGCCCCCATCATCGCGCGCTGCCGGGCCCCGGCAGGAATGGGCCGGGAAACGAAAAGACCCCTCGCGGGTGCGAGAGGTCTGCGCGCGGGTCTGGGGCACGGTGGCCGCTTTCCCCTGGTTGTTCCAGGGCTCAGCGGTCACTGCGGACCGGCGCGCTGCTGTCCATAATCATGAGCTGAGCAGGCACGTCCGCAGTGTGTCACACGGGTCCGCGCGCGCGGACCGACGTCTCACTATGCGAGCGGCGGCCGCCGGGATCAGCCCGGCGGCGCCACCAGCGTCCCGTCCACGAATTCCCGCACGTGGCCGAGGATGTCGTCCCGCCCTATTCCGGGCAGGCCGACGGCGACCTGGATGCTGAACCCGTCGAGCAGGGCGCGCAGCCGGGCCGCGAAGCGGTCGGCGTCCACCGGCCGGAACTCCCCGCGCGAGATGCCCTCTGCGAGCAGGGCCACCAGGTCGCGGTGCCAGGCTCCCTCGATGGCGGCCTGCCGGTCGCGTTCCGCGGGGCCGGCGTTCTGCGAACGGTTCCAGACCTCCAGCCAGAGGGTCCAGTGCGGGTCGCGGGCGCCGTCGGGGACGTAGAGGTCCACGTAGGCGGCCAGCCGTTCGCGCGCCGTGCCGCTGCGGGAGAGCAGGGCCCGCCGCTCGGTGCCGAGCGCGGCCTCGCTCCACTCCAGCGTCCGCAGCAGCAGTTCGTCCTTGCTGCCGAAGTAGTAGAGGAGGTGGCCGCTGCTCATGCCGACCTGGCGGCCCAGGCCGGCCATGGTCAGGCCGTCGAGGCCGCGTTCGGCGATCGTGGCCATGGCGGCGACGAGTACGTCCTCGCGCGGCGGGGCGTTCTTCCGCGCCGGCCGTACTCCACCCGCCGCCATGGGCCTCTCCTCACATCGGGTCCGTCCGCCTGGATCAGACCTTCGGCTGCTGCTGGGTGATGCAGTGGATACCGCCACCCCCGGCGAAAATCGTACGTGCGTCAACGAGGGTCACGGTCCGCTCCGGGAACAGACCGCGGAAGATTTCCGCCGCCTCCTCGTCCCGCGGGTCGTCGAAGGAGCACAGGACGACGCCGTCGTTGCACAGGTAGTGGTTGATGTACGAGTAGTCGACCCACTCGCCGTCCTCCTCCAGCACGGTCGGCGCCGGGATCTCCACGACCTCCAGCAGCCGGCCCCGGGCGTCGGTGGAGGCCCGCAGGAGGGCGGCGATGGTCTTGCAGCGCTCGTGGTCCGGGTGGGCCGGGTCCGGCTGGCTGTGGACCATGACGACGCCGGGGCGGGCGAAGGCCGCGACGATGTCCACGTGGCCCTGGGTGCCGTAGGTGCCGTAGTCCCCGGCCAGGCCGTACGGCAGCCAGATGGCCTTGGTGGTGCCGAGGTGGGCGTGGATCTCCTCCTCGACCTGCTGGCGGCTCCAGCCGGGGTTGCGGCCCTCGCCGAGCTGCACGGTGTCGGTGAGGAGCACGGTGCCCTCCCCGTCGACGTGGATGGCGCCGCCCTCGTTGACCAGCGGGGTGCTGTACGTCCGGGTGCCGGCCAGGTCCGAGACGTGCCGGGCGATCTTCTCGTCGTGGTCCCAGCGGGCCCACTCCTGGGCGCCCCAGCCGTTGAAGGTCCAGTCGACGGCGGCCAGCTCGCCCGCCTCGTTGGTGACGAAGGTGGGGCCGATGTCGCGCATCCAGGCGTCGTCGAGCTCCCGCTCCACGAGGTCGACCTCCTCGCCCACGATGGCGCGGGCGCTGTCCGCGTCACCGGGCGAGACGACGAGCGTCACCGGCTCGTAGCCGCGCACCGCGCGGGCGACTGCGCCCCACGCCTGACGGGCCTCGGCCAGCTCCTGGTCGTTGGTGAAGGTGGGGTTGGGGCTGGGCCAGGCCATCCAGGTGCGCTCGTGGGGCGTCCACTCGGCGGGCATCCGGAAGCCGTCGGCGGCGGGCTTGGTCATGGAGGGGTCCTTAGAGGCTGTCTGTTACAGGAAGTACAGGCGGTTGAGGGAGACCGAATCGGCCGCTTCGGAGCGCAGCGGGTCCCCGTCGAGGGTGACGAGACCGCTCTGCGCGTCCACGTCGACCGCGCCCACCCGGGAGTTGAGGAGGAGGTCCGCGGGACCGATGCCGCGGGTGCCGCGGACGGCCACCCGGCGCCTGCGCGTGGGCATCTGGTCGGAGCCGAGGGCGGCGGCCGCGGCGGAGACGAACGCGACGGAGATGTCGGCGGCGGTGGCCCCGTAGGCACCGAACTGCGGCCCCAGGACGAGCGGTTCGCAGGTGTCGGTGGCGGCGTTGGGGTCACCGGTGACCCCGTACGCCGGGAAGCCGGACTTCAGCACGAGCTGGGGCTTGGCACCGAAGAACTGCGGGCGCCACAGCACGATGTCGGCGAGCTTGCCGACCTCGATGGAGCCGATCTCGTGGGCCAGGCCGTGGGCGATGGCGGGGTTGATGGTCAGCTTGGCCATGTAGCGCAGGACGCGGGCGTTGTCGTCGCCCTCACCGTCGCCGGCCAGCGGCCCCAGCTCGCCCTTCATCTTGGCGGCCATGGCGAAGGTGCGCCGGATGGTCTCGCCGGCCCGGCCCATGCCCTGGGCGTCGGAGGAGGTGATGCCGATCGCGCCCAGGTCGTGCAGGACGTCTTCGGCGCCCATCGTCCCGGCGCGGATCCGGTCGCGGGCCATGGCCGCGTCGCCCGGGAGGTCCGGCTTGAGGTCGTGGACCGAGACGATCATGCCGTAGTGCTCGGCGACCGCGTCCCGGCCGAAGGGCAGGGTGGGGTTGGTGGAGGAGCCGATGACGTTCGGTACGCCCGCCATCTTCAGCACGTTGGGGACGTGGCCGCCGCCGCAGCCCTCGATGTGGAAGGCGTGGATGGTGCGGCCGTCCAGTACCCGCAGGGTGTCCTCGACGGAGAGGCACTCGTTGAGGCCGTCGCTGTGCAGGGCGACCTGTACGTCGTGTTCCTCGGCCACCCGCAGCGCGGTGTCCAGGGCGCGGGTGTGGGCGCCCATGTCCTCGTGGACCTTGAACCCGCTCGCGCCGCCCTCGGCCAGGGCCTCCACCAGCGGGGCGGCGTCCGAGGAGGAGCCGCGGGCGAGGAAGCCGATGTTCACGGGCCAGGCGTCGAAGGCGTTGAAGGCGTGCTTCAGCGCCCACGGGGAGTTGACGCCCACGCCCCAGACCGGGCCGAACTCCTGGCCGATGACGGTGGTGACACCGGCGGCGAGCGAGGCCTCCATGATGCGCGGGGAGAGCAGGTGGACGTGGGTGTCCACGGCTCCGGCGGTGGCGATGAGGCCCTCGCCGGAGACGATCGAGGTACCGGTGCCGACGACGACGTCCACGCCGTCGAGGGTGTCCGGGTTACCGGCCCGGCCGATCGCGTGGATACGGCCCTCACGGATGCCGACGGAGACCTTGCGGATGCCGAGGACGGCGTCGATGACCAGCACGTTGCTGATCACCACGTCACAGGTCTCGCGGACGGCGGCGGCCTTGAGGTGCAGACCGTCGCGGGCGGTCTTGCCGAAGCCGGCCAGGAACTCGTCGCCCGGCTGCTGCGCGTCGTGCTCGACGCGGACCGTCAGGCCCGAGTCGCCGAGCCGGACCCGGTCCCCGGCCCGGGGGCCGAAGACGGAGGCGTACTCGTGCGGGTCGATGTGCCGGCTCGCGCCCGGCGCGCAGTGGTCGCTGTGTTTGGTCTGCCTGCTCACGCCTGGTCTCCGTCCGTGGCCTCGTCTGTGGGGGCGTCCGCGGGCCCGTCGTGAGGGCTGCCGGTGCCCAGGTAGCCGCACGCGGCCGCGCGGCGCAGGGCCTCCTCCTTGGCGCCGGGAGCGTCCAGCGGCCCGTCGACCAGCCCGGCGAAGCCGATGGCCACGCGCGCGCCGCCGATCGGGACCAGCCCGACCTCGGCCTCGCCGTGCGGGTCGAACCGTACGGAGGAGCCGGCGAGCACGCACAGCCGCATCCCGTAGGCCGCGGCGCGGTCGAAGTCCAGGCGCGGGTTCGCCTCGAAGAAGTGGAAGTGGGAGGTGACGCTCACCGGTACGGAGGCGGTGTTGCGCACCCGCAGGTGCAGGACCGGCTCCGGCTGGGGCGCGCCCGGGCCGGGCACCACCGCGCCGGGCGCGTCGTCGCCCAGGCCCGCGGCGCCCCGGATCGGCGAGGACACCACCGCGAGGCGGGATCCGTCGTCGAAGACGGCCTCGACGTGCACCTCGGTGACCACGTCGGACACGCCGGGCAGCACGTCGTCGGGGCCCAGCACGCTGCTGGCCTCCTCGATGGCCTCGGCGAGCCGCTTGCCGTCGCGGGCCGCCTCGCAGACCGTGTCCGCGATGAGCGCGGTGGCCTCCGGGACGTTGAGCTTGAGGCCCCGGGCCCGCCGGGCCCTGGCCAGTTCCGCGGCGCCGCGCAGCAGCAGCCGGTCGCGCTCCGTAGGGGTCAGCCGCACGCCGATCCACCACCTTTTGGTTCGATGGGTTAGAGCATCACTCTAACTCTTCATTTCTCCGCAATGAAGCATTGACCTGAGACCTGGGCTTAGGTCACATTGAATGTCGCTCAAACGAAGCGCACTCACCCCCGCCCTGCCAAGGGAGCTCCCCCATGCCCATCGAACAGCGCGGAGTCGACACGATCCCGGAGGAGGAGCGGACGAGCGGTCCCCGTGACCTGATATCGATCCTGCTCGGCTCCAACCTCTGCCTCGGCGTGATCGTGTTCGGCTGGCTGCCCCCGTCCTTCGGACTGGGCCTGTGGCCCTCACTGACGGCCATCGTGACCGGCACGCTCGTCGGCATCGCCTTCACCGCGCCACTGGCGCTGGTCTCCCTGCGGACGGCCACCAACCTGTCGACCTCCAGCGGCGCCCAGTTCGGCGTCCGGGGACGGCTCGTCGGCTCCGTCGTGGGCCTGCTCCTCGCGCTCGGTTACACCGCCTTGACCCTGTGGATCGGCGGCGACGTGATGGTCGGCACCCTGGCACGGCTCGTGGGCCTGCCGGACACCGGCGCCACCCACGCGGTGATGTACGGCGTACTGGCCGCCTTCACCGTCGTGGGAGCCGTGTTCGGCTACCGGCTGCTGCTGCGCATGAGCAAGGTGCTCTCCATCGGCATGGTGATCCTGCTGGCCATCGGCATCTACGCCTACGCGCCCGGCTTCACCACCGCCGCGCCGCCGGAGACCTCCTACCTGCTCGGCTCGTTCTGGCCGACCTGGCTGCTGGCCGCCGTCGCGGCCGGTCTGAGCGGTCCCGTCGCGTTCATCACGCTGCTGGGCGACTACACCCGCTACATCTCCCCGACCCGGCACAGCTCCCGCAAGGTCTTCTGGGGCACCTGTCTGGGGCTGGCGATCGGGCTCCTGATCCCGCAGCTGTTCGGCACGTACACCGCGCTCGCCGCCAAGGCCGGCGCCGACTACGCCGGGCCGCTCGTCGAGGCCGCGCCCTTCTGGTACCTCGTACCGCTGCTCGCGGCGGCCGCGGCCGGTTCGGTGGGCAACGCCGGGCTGATGCTCTACTCCATGGGCCTCGACCTGGACGCGATCGTCCCGAAGGCCACCCGCACCAAGGCCACCGTGATCGCCGCCGCCGTCGCCACCACGTTCGTCTTCTTCGGCTCCTTCGAGTGGGACGTCCAGTCCGCGATGACATCGTTCGTCCTGCTGCTGACCGCGATCGGCACCCCGTGGGCCGTCATCACCCTCATCGGCTACGTCCGCTGCCGCGGGCAGTACGACGCCGACGCGCTCCAGGTCTTCAACCGCCGCTCGGTGGGCGGGATCTACTGGTACCGCGCGGGCTGGAACGTCCAGGCCACCGCCGCCTGGGCGATCGGCGCGGGCGTCGGCCTGCTCGCCGTGACCACCCCGTTCTACGAGGGCCCGCTGCTGGCCCTGACCCGCGGGGTGGACTGCTCCTTCGTCCTCTCCGGCCTGGCCGGCGGGCTCGCCTACACGGCCCTGACCGCCCTGACCGGCCGCTCGGCCCCCGCCCCGGCGGCCGAGAACCCCGCCGAGGAGCCCGTGGCGGCGTAAGGCCCCCCGCGCCGCGCACACGAAAGGCCCGCCCCGGAAGGGGCGGGCCTTCGCGCGTACACGCCCTAGCCGAGCGGGTGCATCCAGCCGTGGGTGTCGGCGGCGTGGCCGGTCTGGAGGTCCAGCAGCGCCTTGCGGAGCTTCATGGTCACCTCGCCCGGCTCGCCGGTGCCCTGCGTCCAGTTGGCGCGCTCCGACTTGACCGAGCCGACCGGGGTGATGACGGCGGCGGTGCCGCAGGCGAACACCTCGGTCAGGGTGCCGTTCTCGTTGTCGCGCTTCCAGTCCTCGGTGCTGATCCGGCCCTCCTCGGCGGTGTAGCCGAGGTCGCGGGCGATGGTGAGGAGGGAGTCGCGGGTGATGCCCGGGAGGAGCGAACCGGTGAGCTCGGGGGTGACGATGCGCTGCGTGCCGTCCGCTTCGCCGTACACGAAGTACAGGTTCATGCCGCCCATCTCCTCGATCCAGCGGTGCTCGACGGCGTCGAGCCACACCACCTGGTCGCAGCCGTGCGAGGCGGCCTGGGCCTGGGCGACGAGGGAGGCCGCGTAGTTGCCGCCGGTCTTGGCCGCGCCCGTACCGCCCTTGACGGCGCGGACGTACTCCTCCGAGAGCCAGACCGAGACGGGCTTGACGCCACCGGGGAAGTACGCGCCGGCCGGGGAGGCGATGACCATGAACAGGAACTCGTTGGCCGGACGGACACCCAGGCCGACCTCGGACGCGAACATGAACGGACGCAGATACAGCGAGGCCTCGCCCGAGTCCGGCACCCAGGCGCGGTCCTGCGCGATGAGGGCGTCGCAGGCGGCGATGAACAGGTCGGCGGGGAGTTCCGGCATCGCCATGCGGCGCGCGGAGGCCTGGAACCGCTCGGCGTTGGCCTCGGGGCGGAACGTGGCGACCGTGCCATCGGGCTGCTTGTAGGCCTTGAGACCCTCGAAGATGGTCTGCGCGTAGTGCAGGGTCATGTTCGCCGGGTCGATCGACAGCGGCGCGTACGGGACCAGCTCGGCGTCGTGCCAGCCGCGGCCCTCGGTCCACTTGATCGTCACCATGTGATCGGTGAAGTGGCGGCCGAAACCGGGGCTGGCCAGGATCGCCTCGCGCTCCGCGTCGGACAGGGGGTTCGAGGAGGGCTTCAGCTCGATGGTGGGCGTCGTCATGAGTGCTTGTCCTTCACCGTTTGTGTATGGCGGACCGCGCTCACGCGTACTAGGACGTCCGAGCTTCCCCGTATTCCGCGGCCTCGCGTTCGATTATCGCGCGCGCGGTGTCCGCGGAGAAACGGGGTGATGCGGCCCAGGGGAGATGGTGGCACCCGGGGCCGCGCAGGAGAAGCCGCCGGGTGCGGTGATCGCGGCCCGGCGGCTTCCTGGGTGTGGAGCTCTGCCGGGTCAGCCGGCTACGCGCGCGGCGAGGGCGTCGCCGATCGCGTCGGTGGAGCGGAAGATTCCGTCGCGCTCGGCCAGGTCGGCGGAGACCGCTTCCTCGATGCGGACGGCCTGGGCCTCGTAGCCCAGATGGCGCAGCAGGAGGGCGACGGAGAGGATCGTCGCGGTCGGGTCGGCCTTGCCGGTGCCGGCGATGTCCGGGGCCGAGCCGTGGACGGGCTCGAACATGGACGGGAAGGCGCCGGTCGGGTTGATGTTCCCGGAGGCGGCCAGGCCGATGCCGCCGGTGACGGCCGCGGCCAGGTCGGTGAGGATGTCACCGAAGAGGTTGTCCGTGACGATGACGTCGAAGCGCTCGGGCTGCGTGACGAAGAAGATGGTCGCGGCGTCGACGTGCAGGTAGTCGGTGGTGACCTCGGGGTACTCCCGGCCGACCTTGTCGAAGATGTTCTTCCACATGTGGCCCGCGTACACGAGGACGTTGTTCTTGTGGACCAGCGTCAGCTTCTTGCGGGGGCGGGCGTTGGCCCGCTCGTACGCGTCGCGGACGACGCGCTCCACACCGTACGCGGTGTTGATGCTGACCTCGGTGGCCACCTCGGCGGGCGTCCCCGTGCGCAGGCTGCCGCCGTTGCCGGTGTACGGGCCCTCGGTGCCCTCGCGCACGACGACGAAGTCGATCTCCGGACGGCCGGCCAGCGGGGTGGCCGTGTTGGGGAAGAGCTTCGAGGGGCGCAGGTTGATGAAGTGGTCGAAGGCGAAGCGGAGCTTCAGCAGCAGACCGCGCTCCAGGACCCCCGAGGGGACCGAGGGGTCGCCGATGGCGCCCAGCAGGATCGCGTCGTGGTGCTTGAGGGCGTCGAGCTCCGCTTCCGGGAGGGTCTCACCGGTGCGGTGCCAGCGCTGGGCGCCGAGGTCGTATTCCTTGGTCTCCAGCTTCACATCCTGGGGCAGGACCGCGGTAAGGACCTTGAGGCCCTGAGCCACGACTTCCTGGCCGATGCCATCACCGGGGATCACTGCGAGATTGATGCTGGTCGACATGTCGGAACCGTACTCCCTGTCCCAGCCCTCAGACATCTTCCGTCCACCATGTGGACGCGCGGGAACGGGAGACGTCCGGGTTGCGGCCCGGGCGGGGGCTGGGAGCGGGAGCCGACGGCCCGCGATCCGGCTCAGTGGCCGGTCGAGCCGCCGTTGTCGCGGCGGTCCAGCGCCCGCTGGAGGGCGGCGGCGGCGTTCTTGCGGTCGGCGTCGGCGGTGGAGGAGTGGCGGACGCGGCGGACGGCGTTGGTACGGGTCATGGTGATCGACTCCTTGAGATCACGGCGTGGCGGGGCCACGGATGAGGGGTTCCTTCAAGGCGCCGGAAGAGGCGGGGAGCGGTGCGCCGCAGGGGTTGCCTGCCAAAGGGCGCGCGCTCTCGACCGCCATTCGCCGGATCGGCGAGACGTTCGGCTCCTACAAAGCTAGGGCAGGTCCCGCTGCCTGTCTCCGCAATTACTCGGACTTCCTAGTATCTGAGACGGGAATGACCCGGCCGGGGCACCCCCGCCACCCCGAGCCGGTTCCGTTTTCAGCCGTTGTCCGAGCGGAGTTCCCTGATCAGAGCCCGTACGGCGAGGCTGGACGCCGATTCCGGAGTGGTGACGTATCCCACCTGTCTCACCGGCCTCTCCGGGCCCAGGTCGGCGATCTCGACGGTGCCGCCCGCCTCGCGCAGGGACAGCTCGGGCAGGATCGCCATTCCCAGCCCCCGGCCGACCATGGTCAGCACCATGCCGTCGTCCTCCGCCTTGACCGTGGCCCGCGGGATCCACTCCTGCGCCTGCCACCAGGCCCGGGTGTAGGAGCCGCAGTTCTCGTCCCAGTCCAGCAGCGGCAGCGCCCTGGGGTCGGGGTGTCCCACCGGGTGGACCAGTGCGTACGCCTCCTCGGCGATGACCCCGCTCAGCAGGCCGGAGGGCAGCCCCGCCGGGCCGCCGAGGGTGGCGATGCCCAGGTCGGCCCGGCCGGCCAGCACCTCCCCGGCGGTACCGGCGCCGAGCTCGCGCACGACCCGGACCTCCGGGCGCAGCCCCGGGTGGCGGGCGGTGAGGCGCTCCAGGGCGGGCGGCAGCAGGTGCAGGGCCGCGCTGCGGAACGCCGCGATGCGCAGCACGCCCGCCACCGCCTCGGCCGGGGCCCGGGCGGCACCCCGGGCCTCGGCGCCCAGGACCTCGTACAGCCGCAGGATGCGCCGGGCCAGGGCGACGGCCCGCTCGCCCGCCGGGGTGGGTACGGACCCGGCGCGCCCGCGCTCGAAGAGCACCGCGCCGACCTTGGCTTCGCTGCCGCGCACGGAGTGCGAGACGGCGGACTGGCCGATGCCCAGCGCGGCGCCCGCGGCGGAGAAGCCGCCGGTCTCGGCGACGGCCACCAAGATGCGCAGTTCCTGCGGAGCGAGCTCGGCCATGGGGGCTCTCACCTCGTTCTATGAGCGGGATTCATGGGTGTGCGGCTTCCATGAGCCCAACCCCCTGCCCGGGCCCGGGATTCCTTCCTACGGTCACTGCCATGACCACGCAGACCGGCTACGCCGTCCATCAGACCGCCCGCCCCTCCGGCTTCCCCGAAGCCACCGACTTCGCCTACGTGCGCACCCCGGTCCCCGCACCCGCCCCCGGGACCGCCCTGGTCCACAACCTCCTGCTCTCCGTCGACCCGTACCACCGCGGCCTGATGGACGGCGGCGAGGGCGGTTTCGACCTGCACACCCCCCTGGAGGGGCGCGCGGTCGGCCGGGTGATCGCCTCCCGGGACCCCGGGCTGGCCGAGGGCGACCTCGTCTTCCACCGGCAGGGCTGGCGCACCCACGCGCTGGTCACCCTGGGGGTGGACGGCGCCCGCAAGCTGCGCAACCACCCCGGCGTCCCCCTCGACGCGTACCTCTCCATCCTCGGCGGCACCGGCCTGACCGCGTACGCCGCCCTCACCCGGACGGCGGCCCTGCGGGAGGGCGAGGACCTCTTCGTCTCCGCCGCCGCGGGCGGGGTCGGCACGGCGACCGGGCACATCGCCCGCCTGCTGGGCGCCCGCCGGATCATCGGCAGCGCGGGCTCGGCGGCCAAGGTCGCCCACCTGACCGGCGAGCTGGGCTTCGACGCCGCCTTCGACTACCACGACGGGCCGGTCGGCGAGCAGCTGGCCCAGGCCGCGCCGGACGGTATCGACGTGTACGTGGACAACGTCGGCGGCGACCACCTGGAGGGGGCGATCGACGTGCTGCGCGAGTTCGGGCGGATCGCCTGGGTCGGCGCGATCTCGATGTACAACGGCGACCGCTCCCCCGCCGCTCCGCGCAACCTCTTCGAGGTCGTCCACAAGTCACTGCGGCTGGAAGGGGTATTGGTTCGCCATCACACCAATCTCCAGGACGAGCTGGAGGAGTTCGTGGTCCCGCACCTGCGCAGTGGCCGGATAGGTACGGATACCACCGTTGTGCAGGGGTTCGACCACACCGTGGAGGCTTTCCTGGGCATGCTCCGAGGGGAGAACCTGGGCAAGATGCTCGTTCGCGTCGACGGCTGAATCCGGCCACCCGGAAGTTCACCGACTACTTACCGCACGGATGTAGACCTTTGGCCCGGCGCCCGCCACTCTTTCGGACGATGTGCCAGCGGGGCACCCGAGTTGGAGGCGAGTAGCCAGTGACACCGATCAGCCGCAGAGGTTTCGTGGGTATCGGCGCCGGGCTGGTGGCGGGAGCCGCCCTGCCCGCGGTCACACCGACGGCGGCCGCCGCGGCCGCCGCGACCGGCACGATCGCCGATGTGAAGCACGTGGTCATCCTCATGCAGGAGAACCGCAGCTTCGACCACTACTTCGGCAGACTGAAGGGCGTCCGCGGTTTCGGCGACCGGGCGGCCGGCAACATACCGGGCGGCTGGGGGACCTTCAACCAGCCCAACTGGGGCGGGCGCCAGTACCCCTGGAAACTGAGCGCCACCCCGGCCGCCGGCGGCGTGGACGGCGAGACCCTCGCCCAGTGCAACGGCGACCTCCCGCACAGCTGGTCCTCGCAGCACGCCGCCTGGAACAAGGGCCGGATGGACAACTGGGTCACCGGCGTCGGCAACACCCGCACCCTCGGTCACCTCGACCGGGGGGACATCCCGTTCCACTACGGGCTCGCCGACAACTACACGATCTGCGACGCCTACTTCTGCTCCACCCTCAGTGCGACCGGCCCCAACCGCACGTTCCTGTGGAGCGGCAAGGTCGACGCGGGCAGCAAGGACGGCGGCGACGAGTCCGGGCTGACCTGGGAGACGTACGCCGAGGCCCTCCAGCGGGCCGGGATGAGCTGGAAGGTCTACCAGAACGCCCAGGACAACTACGGCGACAACGGCCTGGCCTACTTCAAGAAGTTCACGGACGCGGCCCCCGGAAACCCGCTGTGGGACCGGGGCATGGGCTCCGTCCCCAAGATCACCGGTTCCACCCCGGACGACATCGCGGCGGCGATCCGCGCCGACGTGGTCGCCGGCACCCTCCCCCAGGTGTCCTGGGTCGTGGCCAGCGAGGCCTTCTCGGAACACCCCTACGCCCCGCCCGGCGACGGCGCGCACTTCGTGGACCTGGTCTACCGCGCGCTCGCCGCGAACCCGGAGGTCTTCGACTCCACGGTCCTCTTCCTCAACTACGACGAGAACGACGGGTTCTTCGACCACGTCGCGCCGCCGGTCGCCCCGCCCGGCACGCCCGGCGAGTACATCGACGACACCCCGATCGGCCTCGGCTTCCGCGTGCCGATGATCGTGATGTCCCCGTGGACCCGCGGCGGCTGGGTCAGCTCCGAGGTCTTCGACCACACGTCCGTACTCCGCTTCATGGAGACCTGGACCTCGGCCCTGGGCACCCCGGCCACCTGCCCCAACATCAGCGCGTGGCGCCGCAAGGTGACCGGCGACCTGACCGGCGCCTTCGACTTCGCCCACCCCGTCTACGGAGTCCCCGCCGGGCTCCCCTCGACGGCGAAGGTCATCGGCCAGTCGACCTGCGGCCCGCTGCCCAACCCGGCGCCGCAGGACAACGCCCTGCCGGCGCAGGAAGCCGGGACCCGTCCGGCGCGGGCCCTGCCCTACCAGGTGAACGGCAACCTCGACCGCTTCGAGTTCGGGGCGGCGGGCAAGATCCTGGCCTGGTTCTCGATGACCAACCAGGGCGCGCAGGCGAAGCAGGCCGCGCACTTCTCGATCCACCCGCACCAGTACCGGGACACGGCGGCCTGGCAGTACACCGTCGACGCCGGCTCCACCGCGACGGACTACTTCAACATCGGGCTGGGCAGCGGCTCCGGCAAGTACGACATCTCGATGTACGGCCCCAACCGCTTCCTGCGGCGCTTCATCGGCGACGCGTCGAAGGCCGGGAAGTCGGTCGAGGTCGCGGCCCGCTATGCGGTGGAGCCGGGCACGGGCAAGACTGCGCTCTACCTCAAGATGACCAACGCCTCGGCCGCGCCGGTCACCTTCACCATCCGCTCGAACGCCTACCGCACGGACGGGCCGTGGACGTACACCGTCCCGGCGAACTCCTCCAGCGAGGACTACTTCAACGCGGTCGCCTACAGCAACGGCTGGTACGACTTCACGATCCTGGCGGACTGCGACGGCACTTGGTCGCGCCGCTACACCGGCCACATCGAGACGGGCGCGCCGAGCATCTCGGGCTCGTAGTCACGTCGAAGTCGAGCCGCCGGCGGGGTCCACCCGGTCCCCGCCGGGCAGCTCGGCGGTGTGCGCGACGCGTCCGGCCGTCCGGCGACGCCACCGAGGCGCCGGGCGCCGGGAAAGGCCGGAAACGCGCGGCGGTCGCGGAATCCGGACGGCCGGACGGACGATCGGCGCTCCCCGGCGTGGCGCCCGGCGAGCGCCGTCCGCGCGACGCGGCGCCGGCCGGGCGGCGCAGGTGGTCCAGCGCGCGCTCCGCCGCTGCGGCGCAGGTCGGCACCGCGGGCGCGGTCCGGGCGCGCCCAGTGGTCCAGCCCGGTGGGAGGCCCGGCGGCGGACGGCGGCGCCCACCACCGGCAGCCCCAGGCCGCTCAGGGGGCGTCCGTCGGAACAACCGCCCCAGCGCGGGAATCGACCGGCGCCCGCCATGCCCATACCGACCCGGTCCGGTACACATCGGACCGGGCGGTGGTGCCCGAACCCTGGCGGCGACGGGTCCCCCGCGTGAAGATCTGCGCATGTCGCCTGAGACCCAGCACTGGACCCCCACCCACGGCCAGCCCTACCGGCCCGTCGCCTACCGCCCGGCGCGCATGCCCAGCCAGGAATCCCTCGCGCGCGCGGCGGAGTTGCGGGCGCGGATGGACCAGCGGCGGACCGTCCGCCACTTCTCCACCGACCCGGTGCCCGACCAGGTCGTCCGGGACGCCATCGCCTGCGCGGCCACCGCCCCCTCCGGCGCGCACCAGCAGCCGTGGACGTTCGTCCTGGTCAAAGACCCGGGCATCCGACAGCAGATCCGCGCCGCGGCGGAGCAGGAGGAGCAGATCTCCTACGACGGCCGGCTCGGCGACGAGTGGCTGGCCGCGCTGCGCCCGATCGGCACGGACGCCGTCAAGACCCACCTGACCGACGCGCCCGCCCTGATCGTGGTCTTCCAGCAGCGCTACTGGCTCGGCCCGAACGGCATCAAGCGCAAGCACTACTACGTCGACGAGTCGGTGGGCATCGCGGTCGGCATGCTGCTGTCCGCCCTCCACCTCAGCGGCCTGGCCGCGCTCGTCCACACGCCGAGCCCGATGCGCTTCCTGGGACACGTCCTGAACCGCCCGGAGAACGAGAAGGCGTTCGCCGTCATCCCGGTCGGCTACCCCGCTGACGACTGCGAGGTCCCGGACCTGGTCCGCAAGTCCCTGGAGCAGGTCCTGGTCGAGATCTGACCGCCCTCAGGGAGCGGCGTCGTGGATGCGGCCGAGGAGGGCCATCAGCGTGCGCCGCTCCGCCGGTTCCAGCGGGGCGAGGAACTCCGCGTTCGCCGCCTGCGCGAGGGCTCCGCAGCGGGCCAGGGTGTCCGCGCCGGCCGGAGTGAGGCTGATGGCGTTCTTGCGGCGGTCGGCCGGGTCCGGGGCGCGCAGGACGAGGCCGGCGTCCTGGAGCTGATTCAGCAGGCCGACCAGGTCCTTGGGGTCGACGGCCAGCTGCCGGCCCAGATCGGCCTGGGCGAGGGGGCCGTACTCGTCGGTCGCCGCGAGCACCGCGTGGTGCGCGGGCTTGAGCCCCTCCGCGGCGAGCGCGTCGGCGACCAGCGCGCGCCCGCGGGCCGCCACCCGGCCGACGAGCCAGCTCGGCAGGGTCTGGATGTGGGCGAGCGCTGAGGTCATGGGCCCAGCCTATCGGAAAACCGTTGGACATCCCCACGATCTCGATTATCGTTGGGGAACCCAATGAATTCGACCGAGGAGGCCCCTTGCGACGTGTCCGGTACCAGCTCAACGGCGGTCCCGACGTGCTGTTCGTCGAGGAGGCACGGGTTCCGCGCCCGGCGGCCGGCGAGCTGCTGGTGCGCGTGGAGGCGATCGGCGTCACGCTGCCCACCGTCCGCAAGGTGCGCGAGAACAGCGAGCCGATGCCGCTGGGCGGAGAGGTCGCCGGCACCGTGGCGGCGCTCGGCGCCGGCGTGACCGGCTTCGCGGTCGGCGACCGCGTCACCGGGCTCTGCTTCGCCGAGGCCTACGCCGAGTTCGCCGTCGTGGCCGGCGCCCTGGCCTCCCGCGTCCCCGACGGTGCGAGCGCCGTCGAGGCGATCGCCCTCGTGCGCAGCGGCCTGGTGGCGCGCGGCGCGTACGAGGCCGCGCGCCCGGAGCCCGGCGAATCGGTCCTGGTGACCGCGGCGGCCGGCGCCGTGGGCAGCCTCGCGCTCCAGTACGCCAGGGCCGGTGGTGCCGGCCGCTTGGTGGCCGCCGTCAGCGACCCCGGCAAGGCGGACTTCGTCCGCGCCCTCGGCGCCGACGATGTCGTCCTGTACGGCGACGAGACCTGGGGAGACCCGTACGACATCGTCCTCGACGGCGTCGGGGGCGACCTGCTCACCCCCGCCGTACGCGCCCTCGCGCCCGGCGGCCGTCTGGTGGCCTTCGGCTCCGGGGGCGGCACGGTGGAGGCGTACGAGCTGTTGGTGCGCGGCGCGTCGGTGATCGGCTTCCAGATGCGGACCATCGCCTTCGGCAAACCCGCGCTGTACGCCCGCTGGCTGCGCGAGGTGTGGCAGATGCGGGACGCGGGCACCCTGCGCGCCCGCGTCCACGAGGAGATCCCGCTGGCCGAGGCGGCCCGCGCGCACACCGTGATCGAGCAGCGCCGCAACCTCGGCAAGGTGGTGCTGGTGCCGTGAAATGGAGACCGCCCCCGCTCCGGGCTTGGGGGTACCGGAACGGGGGCGGGGTTCAGCGGCGGGCGGTCAGCCCATGTGGGGGTACGTGTAGTCCGTGGGCGGGACCAGCGTCTCCTTGATGGAGCGGGTCGAGGTCCAGCGCAGCAGGTTGGACGCCGCGCCCGCCTTGTCGTTCGTACCCGAGGCACGGCCGCCGCCGAAGGGCTGCTGGCCGACGACGGCGCCGGTCGACTTGTCGTTGATGTAGAAGTTGCCCGCCGCGAAGCGGAGCTTGTCCATCGCGTCGGCCACCGCGTAGCGGTCCTGGGCGATGACGGCACCGGTCAGGGCGTACGCCGACACCGACTCCATCTGCTCCAGCATCGCGTCGAACTGCTCGTCCTCGTAGACGTGGACGGCCAGGATCGGGCCGAAGTACTCGGTCGTGAAGACCTCGTTCTCCGGATCCGTGCACTCGATGACGGTCGGGCGGACGAAGTAGCCCTCCGAGTCGTCGTACGTGCCGCCCGCGACGATCGTGCAGGTCGGGTCGGCCTTGGCCCGGTCGATGGCGGCCTTGTTCTTGGCGAACGAGCGCTCGTCGATGACGGCGCCGATGAAGTTCGTCAGATCGCGGACGTCACCCATGGCGATGCCGTCGACCTCGGCCGCGAAGGCCTCCTTGAAGCCGTCGTTCCAGATCGACGCCGGGACGTAGGCGCGGGAGGAGGCCGAGCACTTCTGGCCCTGGAACTCGAACGAGCCGCGGGTCAGAGCCGTCTTGAGGATGTCGCGGTCCGCGGACGGGTGCGCGACGACGAAGTCCTTGCCGCCGGTCTCGCCGACCAGTCGCGGGTAGGACCGGTACTTCTCGATGTTGTTGCCGACCGTCTTCCACAGGTACTGGAAGGTCTTGGTCGAGCCGGTGAAGTGGATGCCCGCCAGCTCGGGGTGGTTCAGGGCCACCTCGGAGACGGCGATGCCGTCGCCCGTCACCAGGTTGATGACGCCCTTGGGCAGCCCGGCCGCCTCCAGGAGCTCCATCAGCAGCACCGCGGAGTGCGTCTGCGTCGGGGACGGCTTCCACACGACGACGTTGCCCATCAGGGCCGGGGCGGTCGGCAGGTTGCCGGCGATGGCCGTGAAGTTGAACGGGGTGATCGCGTAGACGAAGCCTTCGAGCGGGCGGTGGTCACTGCGGTTCCACACGCCGGCGCTGTTGGCGGCCGGCTGCTCGGCGAGGATCTGGCGGGCGAAATGGACGTTGAAGCGCCAGAAGTCGACGAGCTCGCAGGGGGTGTCGATCTCGGCCTGCTGGGCGGTCTTCGACTGGCCGAGCATGGTGGACGCGGCCAGCTTCTCGCGCCAGGGGCCGGCCAGCAGGTCCGCGGCGCGCAGGATGATCGCGGCGCGGTCGTCGAAGGACATCGCGCGCCAGGCGGGGGCGGCGGCCAGGGCGGCGTCGACGGCCTCCTGGGCGTCGGCCTCGGTGGCGTTGGCGTAGCTGCCGAGCACCGACTTGTGGTCGTGCGGCTGCACGACGTCGAAGCGCTCGCCGCCGCCCATCCGCTTGACGCCGTTGATCGTCATCGGGAGGTCGATCGGGTTCTCGGACAGCTGCTTGAGCTGGATTTCGAGACGTGCGCGCTCCGGGCTGCCGGGGGCGTACGAGTGGACCGGCTCGTTGACCGGCGCGGGGACCTGGGTCACAGCATCCATGGGGCTGGTAACTCCTTGAGCTAGTTTCTGGACCTAGTTCTTGGTGATCATCGAGCGGAGGAAGAAGAGGAGGTTGGCCGGCTTCTCCGCCAGGCGGCGCATGAAGTAGCCGTACCAGTCCGTCCCGTAGGCGGTGTAGACGCGCATCCGGTGGCCCTCGGCGGCCAGCCGCAGGTGCTCCTCGCCGCGGATGCCGTACAGCATCTGGAATTCGTACTCGTCCAGTTTGCGCCCCGCCGCCCGCGCGAGCTCCTGTGCGATGGCGATCAGCCGCGGGTCGTGGGACCCGATCATCGGGTACCCCTCGCCCTCCATCAGGGTCTTCATGATCCGGACGTACGCCTTGTCGATCTCGGCCTTGTCCTGGTACGCGACCTCGGCGGGCTCCTTGTAGGCGCCCTTCACGATCCGCACGCGGCTGCCGGCGGCGGCCAGCCGGCGGGCGTCGGCCTCGGTGCGGAAGAGGTACGCCTGGATCACGCAGCCGGTCTGCGGGAAGTCCCGGCGCAGCTCCTCGTGGATGGCGAACATCGAATCGAGGGTGGTGTGGTCCTCGGCGTCCAGGGTGACCGTGGTGCCGATGGCGGCCGCGGCCTCGACGACGGGGCGGACGTTGGCGAGTGCCAGCTCGTGGCCGTTCTCCAGCGCCTGGCCGAACATGGACAGCTTGACCGACATCTCGGCCTTCTCGCCCAGGCCCAGGGCGCCGAGCCGCTCGATCAGCTCCAGGTAGGCGTCCCGCGCGGCGTGGGACTGCGCCACGGTGGTGATGTCCTCGCCGACGACGTCGAGGGTGACCTCCAGGCCCTTGCGCGTGAGGTCCTCGACGATCGGGATGACCTGGTCGACCGTCTCACCGGGGATGAACCGGTTCACCACGGGCTTGGTCACGGGGGCGGCGGAAACGATTCGGCGCATCTTGTCGCTGCGCGACGCGGCGAGGATCGCGGGACCCAGCACGGGGCACCTCCAACGGGTGGCAGAAGCGGACATACGATCCGTCGCCGGATGGGCGGAGGACGTAAGAAAAACGCAAGTAAAACCACCGTGAAACCTAAGGATCTCCACGATCCTCTGCTATCGACAGCTGTCACGCATCCGTGGCAGCTATCTCATACACATGTCTGAGGGCTGGTTCCGAGGGTGGGAGAATGTCCGGGTGAAGGGCGATTACCAGGACCTGGTGGACGAGATCTCGGCGCTGCTCGGCGCCCCGGCGACGCTGGAGAACCGGGACTTCCGCCTCATCGCCTTCGGCGCGCACGACAGCGACGACGACCTCGCCATGGACCCGGTACGGACCCGGTCGATCCTCACCCGGCAGTCGACGGCGGCCGTCCGCGCCTGGTTCGAGGCCTTCGGCATCGCCCGCGCCACCGGACCGGTGCGGATCCCCGCCGCGCCGGACGCCGGGGTGTTCCGGGGCCGGATCTGCCTCCCGGTGCGCTACCGGGGCGTCGTGCAGGGCTACGTGTGGCTCCTCGATCCGGAACCCGGGTCCGGCGCGGGACCCGGCCCGCAGGCGCTGGCCTCGGCCATGGAGGTCGCCGAGCGGATCGGGGTCCTGCTGGCGCAGGAGGCCAGGGCGGGGGCGGACCTGTCGCGGGAGTTCCGCACGGCGCTCACCGCGGGGCGGGGGTGGGAGCGGGACATGGCGGAGGCCGCGCTGCGCTCCGCCCTGGGATCGGACGGTGACGGCCTGCACGCCGTGGTCTGCCTGACCCCCTGGGCCGGGGAGGCGCCGGGCTCGGTGCCGGGGGCGGCGGCGGTGTGCGTGGCGCCCTGCCCGGGGCCGGCCGGGGGGCCCGCGCAGGGCCTGGCGCTGCTGGTCAGGCTCCGCTCGGCGGACATCCTGACCCCGGCCGAGACAGTGGCGGCCCGGCTGCTGCCCCGGGACGCCGCCCGGGCGGCGTCCCGGCAGCCGGACCCGCACGCCGGTCCCGCGTCGGCGGCCGGGGCGGTCACAGCCGGTGCGGTCACGGCCGGTGCGGTCACGGCCGGGATCGCGGAGCCGCGGCGCGGGCCCGCGGGGCTCGCGGACGCCTGGTCGCAGGCCTGGGCGGCGGCCCGGGCGGCGACCGCCCAGCCCCGGCTCGGAGCGGTGGCCCGGTGGTCGACGATCGGCCCGTACCGGATGCTGGCCGCACTGGCGACGGCCCCCGTGGCCGACCCGGCGACCCGGACCCTGCTCGGCCCGGCGCACCGGGAACTCGCCCGTACCGCCGAGGTGTTCCTGGATTGCGCGGGCCAGGCGGGCCGGGCGGCGGCGGCCCTCGGGATCCACCGCCAGACCCTGTACTACCGGCTGGGCCGGGTGGAGCAGCTGACCGGGCTGGACCTGGACGAGGGCGAGGACCGGCTGCTGCTGCACATGGCCCTCAAGACGGCCCGCCTGACCTGACTCTAGGATCCGCGAATGGATGCGCAATTCCGGGAGTAATTGCGCAATGACTCCGGACCGTAACCACCGATATTGACCTCTTGTGATCTTTCGGGGCGGGCGTAAAGACCGTTCCGTACGGTCCAACGCATGACGGTACGAGGCAAGGCCAAGAGCCGTGGTACGCAAAGAGCGCCTATGGCGTGGATCCGTTACGAGGACGCCTCGGTACCCGAAGTTCCTCTTGCTGGGCTGCGGTTGGCCGACTTCACTGAGTCGAAGCCGTGGCGGCGGGTCCGGTCGGTACACGGGCAGGCCCACTACTCGGTCAGTTACGCGTCGGCGACGACTGGCGGGCACGTAGTTTACGAAAGCCGTCTGGAGCTGGCCCGCCTGCTGCTCGCGGACTTCGATCCGACTGTATGCGGGATCTTCGCCCAGCCTTGCCGACTGGCGGCCCAGATCAGTGGCAACGTACGCAGCCATGTGCCCGATTTCTTGCTGGTGATGAGGTCGGGCACGGTGCGGGTGGTCAACGTCAAGCCAGCGGACCGCCTCCAGGATCCGAAGATCGCGGAGGCTCTCGCCTGGCCAGGTGAGCTGATCGAGCGCCACGGCTGGGGATACGAGATCTGGTCCGGGACGTGTAGGGTCCGCGTTTCGATGCGCACTGTCTGCGCTCGATGCGCAGTGAATGCGCAAATCCGGGCTTCGGTGCGCAATAACTCCGGACCGTAACTCTGAGCGAGAGGCTGCGGCGATGCTGGGCGGCCTGGAGGAGGACGAGAACGACGCGCTGACGGTGAAGTTCCGCCACGTCCAGGAAGTTCGAACCGGTTATCAGCTCGGCTGGTCAGAACTGGCCTTGGAGGGCGAGCCCGATTACGCGCCGGGGATGCCCGCCCGCGCGGCATCGTCCGTGGCGTCGTCCTCGGCGTCGCCCACACGGGCCTGCACCCGGCGTCTGATGCCGAGGGGGCTCACCTGCTTCTTTCGGCGTGCGCGATCGGGTCGGAGCTGGTCTGCTGGTTCCGGGGGCGTCGTGCCAGTACCCGGGAGAGATCCAGATGAGCACCTATCGAGCCGCGCAGGTCGCCGCCGCCGGCGGTCCGTTCGAGATCGTCGAGCGTGAGGTGCTGCAGCCGGGCCCCGGCCACGTACGGGTAGCCGTGGACGCCTGCGGGATCTGCCACAGCGACGCCTATTTCGTGAACGCCGGGTTGCCGGGCGTACGGTTTCCGCTGGTCCCCGGGCATGAGATCGCCGGGCGCATCGAGGAGCTTGGGGAGGGGACGCAAAGCGGCTGGCAGGTGGGCGACCGGGTGGCGGTGGGCTGGTTCGGTGGCAGCTGCGGCCATTGCACGCCCTGCAGACAGGGCGACTTCATCGTGTGCGAGAACCTGAAGGTCCCCGGATGGGCGTACGACGGGGGTTACGCCGATGCGGTGATCGCGCCGGCAGACGCCCTGGCCCGGATCCCCGACGCGCTGGCGGCGACCGATGCGGCGCCCATGGCCTGCGCGGGCGTGACCACGTACAACGGGCTGCGGCGCAGCTCCGCCCGACCGGGCGACCTGGTCGCCGTACTCGGCATCGGCGGCCTCGGCCACCTGGGGGTCCAGTACGCAGCGGCGATGGGCTTCGAGACCGTGGCCATCGCCCGAGGAGCCACCAAGGCCGACTTCGCCAAGCAGCTCGGCGCGCACCACTACATCGACAGCACGGCGGACACCCCCGTCGCAGGCGCGCTGCAATCCCTCGGCGGCGCCAAGGTCGTCCTGGCCACCGCCGCCAACTCCGACGCCATCACGGCAACCGTGGAAGGGCTCGCCCCCCGCGGCGAGCTGGTGGTCATCGGCGCGAGCCCCGAACCGCTGGGAATCAGCCCGATCCAGCTGATCATGAGCGGCAAGATCGTCCGGGGCCACCCGTCCGGCACCGCGCAGGACGTGCAGGACACCCTGGCGTTCAGCGCCCTGCACGGGATCCGCCCGACGGTCGAGGTCGTGCCGCTGGAGCAGACCGATGAGGCGTACCAAAAGATGCTCTCCGGCGCCGCCCGCTTCCGGATGGTGCTCACCACCCGCTGACGCACTCGGCCCTCGGCTGTTCACCGCGGAGTCGTGTGGCCCGGAGCACCCGGCCCGTCTCACGTGTTCAAAGCGTCGGCCGAGTGGATGCGCCTGTGTGCGTACACCTACGCGGGGTTCGGCCGCGACGTCGGTCGGCCGTTTCCCCTCGGCGAACGCGCGTACCAGGTCGTGATCGGGGTACAGCGCGTAGGCCGGGTCCGTGCGGGGCGCGTCACGGGTCGTTGCCATTGCGCCGATGCCCACACGGCCGGGGTCCTGCGGCCTTCAGCCGACCCGCCAGCGACCAGGCCAAGCGACGGCGCTGCCTGCGCAGCGCGACCAACAGAACCCTTAAGGTCCCTCCGATTGCTCACGACGAGCCGACAGGACGAGTGCGCACCGAGCCGGATTGCACGTTTCCGCAGGAACCAGTGCTTACCGAATCGCGGACCCTACAGGACGGATCGGGTGCTGCTGGAGAACGTACGGTTCCTGGCCGCCTATCGGAGACCTGGCATCGTGCCCGGGGCTGAGGTCGAGCGAGCCTGGCAGTACATCGTGGACGGCGACCCGATGGCCATCGCCGAGCGGCGGCTCGCTGCAGGCCGTCCCGTCCACGAGGCTCGGCCGGCGTTGATGGCACTGCTCTGGTCTGGGCGGCTGACCACGGACCTCACCCGGCCGTTATCGGGAGATTCGGTGCTGCGGAGGTGCGCGTGAGCGCGTGGACGACGGCGCTGCGGCCAGGGCTCCCGATCAGTTTTCGACGGCGACCAGGTTGATGCCGATCTTGACGCTGATCAGGTCCGCCGGGGTGTCCCGCATGGCCCGGGCCGTGAACGGGTCGAGCAGGGCGTTGCCGCCGAACCCGAGGTTGACCAGCTCCACCCCGCCCGCGCGGGCGGCGACGGCGGGCCACGTCCCCGTCGGGCCGGAGTCCCGCGAACCGTGGCTGATCGAGCTGCCGTGGTGCAGCCACACCCGGCGGCCGCGGTCGGCCGCCGCCGTGACGGGGGCGTCGGTGCGCAGCGCCACCAGCTCGGTGATCTCCGCCTGGGGCAGCCAGATCTCGACGTCCTTCTCCCCGACGGCCAGGCCGGTGAACCGGACGGTGGCGACCGGGCCGGGCTCGGTCACCGCGGACCCGTCCGTCATGTCGACGGTGTGCACGTTGCCGCCGGCGGCCACGGCCCGGGCCGTCACCACACCGTCGACGACCAGCTCGTACAGGCCGTCCGGCGGCGTCGGGGCGCCCCGGTAGACCACCTTCGTGGGCAGGACGTCCAGTTCGACGGCGGTGGCGCGGGTGCGGAAGGCGAACCGGACGCCGGACGGCTGGGACTCGACCATCGCGAGGTAGGGGTCGGGGCACTGCCGTCGCGCCCGGCCGGGCAGCCGGTGCGGGAGCAGGCCGTGCGCGGTGCGTTCCAGTTCGAGCGCACCGCGCAGGATGTGGGGCCCGACAGGGGTGGTGGTCCAGTCCGTCACGTTGGCCTCCTTAGGGGGTGACCAGTGACGATAGGCACACGGCATGACCGGGTGCCGCGCGTTTTCCCCCGGGGCGCCCGGACCGTCCCTAGGCGTCGCTCTTCGGCTGTCCTCCCGACGCCCGGAAGATGCCCTCGGCCGCCATGCGCATGCCCTCGGTAAACTCCTCGGCGGTGGCCGCGGATTCGGGGTCGAAGAGCCACTGGATCATCAGGCCGTTCAGGAGGGCCTGGTAGAAGGACCCGAGCGTGCGCACGTCCCGGTCCGTCAGCTCCTCCTCGGGCCGGCCGGTCATCAGCGCGATCATGCCCTTGCGACCCTCCCCCTGCGAGGCGGCGAGGAGTTGACGCAGCTGGGGCAGCCGTTCGCCGCCCAGCGCGACCTCCATGCTCGCCGCCCACAGCGGGCCGGTCTGCTCGTGTCCGGCCACGACGCCCTCCCACACCGAGCGGAACCGTTCCAGCGAGCCGTCCTCGCCGACCCGGTCGGCCGTCCAGGTGTCGCCCCACTCCTGGATGAGCTCGATGTAGGCCTGGGTCAGCAGCGCGTCCTTGGAGCCGTAGTGGTAGCCGATGGAGGCCAGGTTGGTGCCCGACGCGTTGACGATGTCGCGCGCCGTGGTCCGCACGAAACCCTTCTCCATCAGGCACTTCTTGGCGCCCACGAGCAGATCTTCACGATGTCCCATGGCCGCAGCATAACAAGACAGCTGTCCTACACGTACGTCTCTGACGAATGTTCAACACGGCCGTACTAGACAAGCGTTTATGACGTCTGTACATTGCTCCTCATGACGAACCCCGCTGCTACAGCACGCCTCGCCGGCCGCCGTGAATGGATCGCCTTCACCGTCCTCGTGCTGCCCCTGCTCCTGGTCTCGATGGACGTCTCCGTCCTCTACTTCGCCATCCCCGCCATCACCCGGCAGCTGGACCCGAGCGCGACCCAGCAGCTGTGGATCTTCGACAGCTACGCCTTCGCCCTCTCCGGACTGCTCATCACCATGGGTTCGCTGGGCGACCGGATCGGCCGCCGCAAGCTGCTGCTGATGGGCGCGACGGCCTTCGGCCTCGCCTCCGTCGGCGCCGCCTACGCCACCAGCCCCGAGATGCTCATCGCCGCCCGCGTACTGCTCGGCATCGGCGGCGCGACCCTGATGCCGTCCACGCTGGCGCTCGTCCGCAACCTCTTCCAGGACGCCAAGCAGCGCGGCCAGGCCATCGCGATCTGGTCCGGCGCCATGACCGGCGGCATCGCCCTCGGGTCCGTCATGAGCGGCCTGATGCTGAACCACTTCTGGTGGGGCTCCGTCTTCCTGATCAACGTCCCCGCGATGCTGCTCCTGCTGCTCCTGGTCCCCGTACTGGTCCCGGAGTTCAAGGACCCGGCCCCCGGCCGCTTCGACCTGCTGAGCGTCCCGCTGTCGATGGCCGCCGTCCTGCCGCTGGTCTACGGCCTCAAGGAGATCGCCGCCGAGGGCTTCGAACCGCTCTACCTCGGCTGCTTGGCCGTCGGCCTGGTCTTCGGCTACGTCTTCCTCCGCCGCCAGCGCACCCGGCAGGACGCCATGATCAGCCGGGCGCTGTTCCAGGGCCGCGGCTTCGGGGCCGGCATCGGCCTCAACACCATCGCAGCCTTCGCCATGATGGGTTCGGCCTACTTCACCACCCAGTACCTCCAGTCCGTCCTGGGCATGGGCACCCTCGAAGCGGCCCTGTGGAGCCTCGCCCCCTCGCTGGCCATCGGCGCCGCCGCCCCCGTCGGTGCGGCCGTCGCCCAGAAGACCGACCGGGCGTACGTCATCGCCGGCGGGTTCGCCCTCGCCGCCGCCGGTTTCGCCCTGATGGGGCTGGTCGGCACCGACTCGCTGTGGCTGCTGCTGGTCGGGGCGGGCGTCCTCGCCTCCGGCATCGTGACGGTGATGTCCCTCGTCTCCGACATGGCGCTGGGCTCGGCGCCCGCCGAGAAGGCCGGGTCCGCCGCCTCCCTGCTGGAGACGGGCCAGGAGTTCGGCGGGGCCCTCGGAATGGCGCTCCTCGGCAGCCTCGGCACCGCCGTCTACCGCGGTGACCTGGCCGGTGCGGACCCCGCCGTACGGGAGACCCTGGGCGGCGCGGTCGCGGTGGCCCAGCGGCTCGGCGGGGAGGCGGGCGGGCAGGTCCTGACGCTGGCCCGGGAGGCCTTCGTGCACGGGATGCGGTACGCGGCCTGGGGCGGCACGGCGCTGCTGCTCGCGGCGGCGGTGCTCGCGGTGGTCTCGATGCGGGGCATCGGAGCTCCCGCCCCGGCCGCGGCGGAGGGGGCCGAGGCTCCCGGAGCCCTCGTGCACTGAGCCTCGTACGACCGGAAAAAGCGGAAGGGCCCGGGGATTCCCCGGGCCCTTCCGCCGTGCTGTTGTTCAAGCGGCAGCGGCGATCAGGTGAGGCTGACCGTCCGCGCCGAGACCGCGCCGATCTCGGCGGCGATGTCCGCCAGGACGTTGACCGGGACCTCGGCGTCGACCGTGAGGACGCCGAGCGCCTCGCCGCCCACCTCGGCGCGGGCGACCTGCATGCCCGCGATGTTCAGGCCGGCCTCGCCGAGGATGCGGCCGACGGTGCCGACGACGCCCGGGCGGTCGGCGTAGCGCAGGACGATCATCTGGTCGGCGAGCGCGAGGTCGAGGTCGTACTCGCCGATGCCGACGATCTTCTGGAGGTGCTTGGGGCCCGCGAGCGTGCCGGAGACCGAGACCTCCTGACCGTCCGACAGGGTGCCGCGCACGGTCACCACGTTGCGGTGGTCCGGGGACTCCGAGCTGGTGGTCAGCCGGACCTCGACACCGCGTTCCTGCGCGAACAGCGGCGCGTTGACGTATGAGACCGTCTCGTCGACGACGTCCTCGAACACGCCCTTGAGGGCGGAGAGTTCCAGCACCTTGACGTCGTGCTGGGTGATCTCGCCGCAGACCTCGACGTCGAGGCGGACCGCGACCTCGCCCGCGAGGGCGGTGAAGATGCGGCCGAGCTTCTCGGCGAGCGGCAGGCCGGGACGCACGTCCTCGGCGATGACCCCGCCCTGGACGTTGACCGCGTCGGGCACGAGCTCACCGGCGAGGGCGAGGCGCACCGACTTGGCGACCGAGACACCGGCCTTCTCCTGGGCCTCGTCCGTGGACGCGCCGAGGTGCGGGGTGCAGACGACCTGGTCGAGCTCGAACAGCGGGGAATCCGTGCAGGGTTCCTTCGCGTACACGTCGAGGCCGGCGCCGGCGACCCGGCCTTCCTTGATCGCCGAGTACAGCGCGGCCTCGTCGACGATCCCGCCGCGCGCGGCGTTGACGATCCGGACGGACGGCTTCACCTTGTGCAGGGCCTCGTTCCCGATGAGACCGAGGGTCTCGGGGGTCTTGGGCAGGTGCACGGTGATGAAGTCGGCGACCTCCAGCAGCTCGTCCAGGGTCAGCATCTTGACGCCCATCTGGGCGGCGCGCGCGGGCTGTACGTAGGGGTCGTACGCGACGACCTTCATGCCGAAGGCCGACATGCGCTGGGCGACGAGGACGCCGATGCGGCCGAGGCCGACGACACCGAGGGTCTTCTCGCTCAGCTCGACGCCGGTGTACTTGTTCCGCTTCCACTCGCCGTTCTTGAGCGCGGCGTTGGC
The DNA here is from genome assembly GCF_055567555.1 of Streptomyces sp. NPDC026522. Classification (NCBI taxonomy): domain Bacteria; kingdom Bacillati; phylum Actinomycetota; class Actinomycetes; order Kitasatosporales; family Streptomycetaceae; genus Streptomyces; species Streptomyces sp. NPDC026522. The sequence goes on along the minus strand of NZ_JBVHQF010000014.1, from coordinate 18,562 downwards.
CTGCGGGATGTTGCGGGCGGTGGCGACGAGCAGGCCGCAGGCCAGCTCGGCGGCGGTGACGATGTTGGAGGTCGGGGCGTTGACGACCATCACGCCGGCCTTGGTGGCGGCGGAGACGTCGACGTTGTCGAGGCCGACACCGGCGCGGGCGACGACCTTGAGCTTCTTGGCGGCGGCGATCGCCTCGGCGTCGACCTTGGTGGCCGAGCGGACCAGGATCGCGTCGACGTCGACGATCGCGGGCAGCAGCTCCGCGCGGTCGGCTCCGTTGACGTGCCGGATCTCGAAGTCCGGGCCGAGCGCGTCCACGGTGGCGGGCGACAGCTCTTCGGCGATGAGTACGACAGGTTTCGAGCTCACGTGGGTCCTCACAAGTCCAGTGCGGACGGCCGTCCCGACGGCCGCAGGCGTGGAGGGGGTAGCCGCGTGGAAGACGCACGACACTGTGGGCCTGACGCGTTGTGTTGAGCAGTGTAGTAGCGGTTCCGGGCCGGAACTCCGCCTGTGCGGAAGGATCACCCGTCCGTGATTGGCCGGGGTGGACAATCGGCGGTTCCGGAGGGTGCCGATCCGGCCGGATCGGACCCGGCCGGTGGTGTGCGGCGGGGCCGGGACACGGCCCCGGCCCCGCCGCTGCCCGAGATCAGCTCTCGTCGTTGTCGACCCAGCTCATCAGCTTGCGCAGCTTCTTGCCGGTGGTCTCCAGCAGGTGCGCCTCGTCGGCCTTCTTGTACTCGTTGTACTTCGGCAGACCGGCCTTGTACTCGGCCATCCAGGTGTTGGCGAACTCGCCGCTCTGGATCTCCGCGAGGACCTTCTTCATCTCGGCCTTGGTGGCGTCGGTGATGATGCGGGGGCCGGTGATGTAGTCGCCCCACTCGGCGGTCTCGGAGACCGACCAGCGCATCTTCTCCAGGCCGCCCTCGTACATGAGGTCCACGATGAGCTTCAGCTCGTGCAGGCACTCGAAGTACGCGATCTCCGGCTGGTAGCCGGCCTCGGTCAGGGTCTCGAAACCGGCCTTGACCAGCGCGGACGCGCCACCGCAGAGGACGGCCTGCTCACCGAACAGGTCGGTCTCGGTCTCCTCGGTGAAGGTCGTCTTGATGACGCCGGCGCGGGTGCCGCCGATACCGGCCGCGTAGGAGAGCGCGAGCGCGAAGGCGTTGCCGGTGTAGTCCTGCTCGACGGCGGCGATGCAGGGCACGCCGCGGCCTTCCTCGTACTGGCGGCGGACCAGGTGGCCCGGGCCCTTCGGGGCGACGAGCGCGACGTCCACGTTGGCCGGGGGCTTGATGAAGCCGTAGCGGACGTTGAAACCGTGACCGAAGAAGAGCGCGTCGCCGTCCTTGAGGTGGTCCTTGACGGACTCCTCGTAGATCTCGGCCTGGAGCGGGTCCGGGGTCAGGATCATGATGACGTCGGCCCACTCGGCGGCCTCGGCGACGGGGAGGACCTTCAGGCCCTGCTCCTCGGCCTTGGCCTTGGACTTGGAGCCTTCCTTCAGACCGACCACGACAGGGACGCCGGAGTCACGCAGCGACAGCGCGTGGGCGTGGCCCTGGCTGCCGTAGCCGATGACCGCGACCTTGCGGCCCGCGATGATGGACAGGTCGGCGTCGTTCTCGTAGAACAGCTCGGCCACTGGGATATCTCCTTGGTGCGCAGGTGTTGCTCCCACCGTACGGCGGGGAACGGAATGTGAGTTTGTCGGTCTCGCCATGCGGGCGGCTTGCGTGTCGTCGCCGGGTCTCCGGCGAGTCCCGCGCAAGGCCGCTCCGCGGGGCGTTCGGTCAGGCGCTGCGGTCGAGGGCGCGCAGGCTGCGGTCGGTGATGGACCGACCGCCACGCCCTATGGCGATCGTGCCGGACTGCACCAGTTCCTTGATGCCGAAGGGCTCCAGCATCTTGAGCATGGCACCGAGCTTGTCGCTGCCGCCGGTGGCCTCGATGGTGACGGCCTCCGGGGAGACGTCGACCGTCTTGGCGCGGAACAGCTGGACGATCTCGACGATCTGGGAGCGGGTCTCGTTGTCGGCGCGGACCTTCACCAGAACGAGTTCGCGCTCGATGGCGTTGTGCGGCTCCAGCTCGACGATCTTGAGCACGTTGACCAGCTTGTTCAGCTGCTTGGTCACCTGCTCCAGCGGGAGGTCCTCGACGTTCACGACGATGGTGATGCGGGAGATGTCGGGGTGCTCGGTGACGCCGACCGCGAGGGAGTCGATGTTGAACCCGCGGCGGGAGAACAGCGCGGCGATCCGGGCGAGGATGCCGGGCGTGTTCTCGACCAGGACGGAGAGCGTGTGCTTGGACATGTGAGGCGTTCTCTCTCTCAGGCTCTCTCGGCTCAGTCGTCTTCGTTGTCGCCGAAGTCGGGACGGACGCCCCGGGCTGCCATGACCTCGTCGTTCGAGGTGCCGGCGGCGACCATCGGCCACACCATGGCGTCCTCGTGGACGATGAAGTCGACGACCACCGTACGGTCGTTGATCGCGTTGGCCTCGGCGATGACGCGGTCCAGGTCGGCCGGGTCCTCGCAGCGCAGGGCGACGCAGCCCATGGCCTCGGACAGCTTGACGAAGTCCGGGACGCGGGTGCCCTTGCGGGGGGCGACGGACTCGCCGAGCTGGGAGCCGACGGTGTCGTGGCCGGTCTCGTCCGCGTGCAGGACGGTGTTGGAGTACCGCTGGTTGTAGAACAGGGTCTGCCACTGGCGGACCATGCCCAGCGCGCCGTTGTTGATGATCGCGACCTTGATCGGGATGTTGTTCAGCGCGCAGGTGACCAGTTCCTGGTTGGTCATCTGGAAGCAGCCGTCGCCGTCGATCGCCCAGACGGTGCGCTCGGGCATGCCGACCTTGGCGCCCATGGCGGCCGGGACCGCGTAGCCCATGGTTCCGGCGCCGCCGGAGTTCAGCCAGGTCCGGGGCTCCTCGTAGTTGACGAAGTGCGAGGCCCACATCTGGTGCTGGCCGACGCCGGCCGCGTAGATCGTGTGCTCGGGGGCGAGTTCGCCGATGCGCTGGATGACCTGCTGCGGCGAGAGCATGCCGTCCTGCGGCAGGTCGTAGCCCAGCGGGTACGTCTCGCGCCAGCGGTTGAGGTCCTTCCACCAGGCGCTGTAGTCGCCGGCGTTGCCCTCGGTGTGCTCGGCCTGGACCGCCTGGATCAGGTCGGCGATGACCTCGCGGGCGTCGCCGACGATCGGGACGTCCACCTCGCGGTTCTTGCCGATCTCCGCGGGGTCGATGTCCGCGTGGATGACCTTGGCGAAGGGGGCGAAGCTGTCCAGCTTGCCGGTGACGCGGTCGTCGAAGCGGGTGCCGAGCGCGATCAGCAGGTCCGACTTCTGCAGTGCCGTGACGCCGGTGACCGAGCCGTGCATGCCGGGCATGCCGACGTGCAGGGGGTGGCTGTCGGGGAACGAGCCGAGCGCCATCAGCGTGGTGGCGACCGGGGCGCCGGTCAGCTCGGCGAGGACCTTCAGCTCGGCGGTCGCGCCGGACTTCATGATGCCGCCGCCGACGTACAGGACCGGGCGCTTGGCCTGGCAGATCAGCTTGGCGGCCTCGCGGATCTGCTTGGCGTGCGGCTTGGTGACCGGCCGGTAGCCGGGGAGGTCGTGGGTGGGCGGCCAGGAGAAGGTCGTCTTCGCCTGCAGCGCGTCCTTGGCGATGTCGACCAGGACCGGGCCCGGACGGCCGGTGGAGGCGATGTGGAAGGCCTCGGAGATCGTCCGCGGGATGTCCTCGGCCTTGGTGACCAGGAAGTTGTGCTTGGTGATCGGCATGGTGATGCCGACGATGTCCGCCTCCTGGAAGGCGTCGGTGCCGATCGCCTTGGAGGAGACCTGGCCGGTGATCGCGACGAGCGGGACGGAGTCCATGTGGGCGTCGGCGATCGGGGTGACCAGGTTGGTGGCGCCGGGGCCGGAGGTGGCCATGCAGACGCCGACCTTGCCGGTCGCCTGGGCGTAGCCGGTGGCGGCGTGGCCGGCCCCCTGCTCGTGGCGGACCAGGATGTGACGGACCTTCTTGCTGTCCATCATCGGGTCGTAGGCGGGGAGGATGGCGCCGCCCGGGATGCCGAAGACGGTGTCGCACCCCACCTCTTCGAGAGAGCGGATGAGGGACTGCGCACCCGTGACGTGCTCAACTGCGGCGGACTGCTGTCCACCCGTACGGGGCCGCGGCTGCGGATGGTGGGCCCCGGTGGCCTGGTCGGTCATCGGCATTCTCTTCTCGAAGCTGAGGGTTTAACGAGGAGCGGGGATCCCCCGGACCGTGGCCGGGGGCGTGTGCCAGTGCAACAAAAAACCCCTCGTGCCGGGAGGCAAGCGAGGGGAGCGCGTCGGGCGTTGTGGAGCGGGGACATACTGGCCCCAGCTTCAGCCGACGCGCTTTCCAAGTACGAGAATTCGGGTGCGCATGGCATTGACCCTCCCTCTGGCGGGAGGCCGATGTCAAGTAGGTGGGACGGGCGTCTCATTATGTGAGCCTCTACGGGTGACCATCGAGCCACTGGGCGCGCCTCCGGCCAAGGCGGGCTGGGCCATCGCGCCCGGTACTGGGAACGTACCGCGCACCAGGGCGCGCCGCAGCCTGTATTCGTCGAGTGGTCCGGAGAAGGCCATGCCCTGGCCGTGGGTGCATCCCATCGAGCGCAGCGCCATGACCTGCTCGGGCAGGTCCACCCCGTCGGCCACGGACTGCATGCCGAGGTCATTTGCGATCCGCAAGAGCCCTGCGGTGATCTTGTGCAGGCGGGCGGACTCGACCACGCCCTCCACCAGGCCGCGGTCCAGCTTGAGCATGTCCACCGGGAGGCGGCGCAGGGCGCTGATGGCCGCGTAGCCGCTGCCGAAGCCGTCGAGCGCGATCAGGACGCCGAGCCGGCGCAAGGCCGCCAGGCGCCGCTCCAGCTCGTCGAAGGGCACTCTGGGGTCGTTGTCGGCGAGCTCGATCACCAGCGCCCCGGACGGCAGCCCGTGCCGGGTCAGCAGGGCCTCCACCGAAGCCGCGGGCGCCGCCCGGTCCAGCAGCCGCTCGGCGGTCATCCGTACGGCCACCGGGACGCCGTGCCCGGCCCGGTGCCGCTCCGCGGCCTGCTCCACGGCCGACTCCAGCAGCCAGCGCCCCAGCTCGGCGGCGCGCCCGGACGCGGCCGCGGCGAAGGCCGCCGGGGCGCCCGGCGAAGCGGCGCGCCCGCCCTCGCCGGACTCGGCGACGCGCAGGAACTCGGCCGGGGTGAAGAGGATGCCCTGGGCGGACCGCCAGCGGGCCTGCGCGGCCACCGCGGTGACCTCCCCGTCGGCCAGCGACACCACGGGCTGGTGCAGCAGGGCGAACTCCCCCTCGTGCAGGGCGGTGCGCAGCCGGCCCGCCAGCTCCGCCTTGCGTACGACTTCCGCCTGCATCTGCGGCGCGTACAGCTCGACACGGTCCTTGCCGGCCGCCTTGGCCCGGTACATGGCCAGATCCGCGTTGCGCATCAGGTCCGAGGGGGTGATGCCGGGGTCCGCGAAGGCCACCCCGATGCTGGCGGCGACGCGTACCTCGCTCCCGGAGATCCGGTACGGCTGGGAGAGCGTGGCGCGCAGCCGGTCGGCGATCTCGCGCACCTGGTACTCGCGGGCGCTGCGGTCGCGGCTGCCGTCACCGAGGATCAGCGCGGCGAACTCGTCCCCGCCGAGGCGGGCCGCCGTGTCCCCGGCCCGGACGGAGTCCTGGAGCCGGCGCGCGGCCTCGACCAGCAGTTCGTCACCGGCCTGGTGCCCGATGGTGTCGTTGACCGCCTTGAAGCCGTCGAGGTCGATGAAGAGGACGGCGGTGCTGTGGTCGCCGGCCCGGCGGCCGGTCAGGGCCTGGCGGACGCGGCGGGTGAACAGGGCGCGGTTGGGCAGGTCGGTCAGGGCGTCGTGCTCGGCGCTGTGCTGGAGCTGGGCCTGGAGCCGGACCCGCTCGGTGACGTCCCGGCTGTTGAGGATGAGGCCGCCCTGGTGGCGGTTGACGGTGGACTCGACGTTGAGCCATTCGCCGCCGCCCGACTTGAACCGGCACTCGATCCGGGTGGTGGGTTCCTCGGTGGGCGGCGCGGCGAGGAAGCGGCGCACCTCGTGGACCACCCGGCCCAGGTCGTCGGGGTGGATCAGCGTCGCGAGTTCGGTCCCGACCAGCTCCTCCGCCTCGCGGCCGTACACCCCGGCCGCGGCGGGGCTGACGTAGCGCAGGGTCCCCGTGGGCGCGGCGATCATGATGACGTCGCTCGAACCCTGGACCAGGGAGCGGAAGTGGTTCTCCTTCTGGGCCAGTTCCTGGGTGAGCGCGATGTTGTCGAGGAGCATGATGCCCTGGCGGATGACGAGGGCGAGCACGACCGTGCAGCCGGTGAAGACGACCACGCGGTCGACCTTGCGGCCGTCCACCACGTTGTACAGGATGCCCAGCGTGCAGACGGCGGCCGCCAGGTACGGGGTGAGGGCGGTCAGCGACCCGGTGATCGGGCGGCTGACCGGGCGGTCACCCCGGGGGTGCCGCGCGACGACGGGGCTCGGGAGGCTGCGCCGGGCGCCCCAGGGCGCGTAGGCCAGGAGCAGCGAGCCGGCGAACCAGCCGGCATCCAGCAGCTGCCCGGACTTGTACTCGGCGCTGAGCAGCGGCGAGGTGAACAGGGCGTCGCTGAGCACGGTCAGGGCCAGCGCCGCGATGGCGGTGTTGACGGCGGACCGGTTGGTCTCGGAGCGCCGGAAGTGCAGGACCAGGACTATCGAGACGAGCGCGATGTCCAGGATCGGGTAGGCGAGGGTCAGCGCGGCGCTCAGCACGCTGCTGGGTGCTCCGGACTGGGCGGTGCGCGCCGCGTTGGCGAGGGCCAGGCTCCAGGACAGGGTCAGCAGGGAGCCGCCGATGAGCCAGGAGTCGAGCCCGAGGCACACCCATCCGGCCCGGGTCACGGGGCGTTTGGCGAGCACCAGCAGGCCCACGATCGCCGGCGGCGCGAAGCAGAGGAAGGCGAAGTCGGCGAGTGAGTGCTTGGGCACTTCCCCGCCGAGGATCACCTCGTACCAGCCCCAGATGGCGTTGCCGCAGGCGCCCATCAGGGAGGAGAAGGCGAACAGCAGCCATGCGGGGCGCTCGCGCCGGTCGATGGTGCGCGCGTAGCCGTAGCAGGAGACGGCGGCGAGCAGTGCGGCCCCGCTGAGCCCGAAGTCGCCCATGAAGGCGGCTACCGGCTTGGAGCCCCAGCCGAGGGCCGAACCGACGGCGTACCCGGCGCAGATGGCGGCGAGGAGCAGCTGCATCGCCAGGCTCCGGCCCCCGCCGCGGCTCGGCGGCCGGGTCAGGAGCGCCGCCCCCGGGGCGCTCACCGCTCCCCCTCGCCGGCTGGTTCGGGGGCACCCCGTCGTCGCTTCCGGCGGCTGTGCCGCACCGGATCCTTCGTCCATTGGCCGTGCATCGCCCGTCGCCCCCCAAATGGTCCGATCACTCCCCAGCGCCAGACGTTCGTGGCGCAGCCCCTTCTTCCGGACGATACACCACTTTCGTTACTCAGGGACATAGAGTCTCTACGCTCAGTGACCGGCGAAGGTGGGTGGAAACTGCATGCACCCGCACGAATGCACATGGTGACCATCCTGCCCTCAGTCCGTGATCAACACCGTGTTCTCCACGGGTTCCCCGGCGGCGAACCGGGTGAGCTGGCGGGCGACCAGGCGCTTCGCCCGTGGCTCGAACGCGCTGCTGCTGCCCCCCACATGAGGGGTGATCAGCAGGTTCGGGGCGTGCCAGAGCGGGTGCCCGGCCGGCAGTGGTTCCGGGTCGGTGACGTCGAGCGCCGCCCGCAGCCGCCCCGTCCGCAGTTCCGCCAGCAGGGCGCCGGTATCGACCACGGGGCCGCGGGCGACGTTCACCAGCAGGGCGCCGTCCTTCATGCGGCCGAGGAACCCGGCGTCCGCCAGGCCCCGGCTCTCCTCGGTCAGCGGCGTGCAGAGGAGCACCACGTCCGCGTCCGGCAGGAGCCGGGGCAGTTCGGCGAGGGCGTGCACCGCACCGCGCGGTACGGAGCGGGCCGAGCGGGCGACGCGGGTGATCCGCCCGCATTCGAACGGCTCCAGCCGGTCCTCCACGGCCGCGCCGATGGAGCCGTAGCCCACGATCAGGACCGACTTGTCGGCCAGCGCCTCGTAGAAGCCGGAGCGCCACTCCTCGCGGTCCTGGCCGCGCACCATGCCCGGGATGCCGCGCAGGGAGGCGAGGACCAGGGTGAGGGCCAGTTCGGCGGTGCTCGCCTCGTGGACGCCGCGCGCGTTGCACAGCCGTACGCCCGCGGGCAGGTCGACGAGGCCGGGCAGGACGTGGTCGATGCCGGCCGTCAGGGTCTGGACGACCCGGATGGCGGGCATGGCGGCCAGCGGGCGCAGGGTCACCGCCGAGGACTTCATGTAGGGCGTGACGTAGAAGACGCACGCCCCGGGGTCCGCCGGGAACCGCTCCTCACCGTCCCAGCGCCGGTAGCGGAAGCAGTCGGGGAGGCCGTCGACCTCTTCGGCGGGGAAGGGGAGCCACACGTCCCCGGTCGTTGCAGTCATGATCACGAGGCTATGTGAAGGCAAGAGGATCAAGCCGTTAGTTTGAGGGCCGGACCGGGAGGGGGACTCAGGGGTGGAGCGCAGGTCGATCGGGGCGGGACCGCTGACGGTGGGCGCCATCGGGCTCGGCTGCATGCCGATGAGCTGGGGGTACGCGCCCTCGCACCGCCGCGGCGAGGAGTCGCTGCGGACCCTGCACACGGCGCTGGACCTGGGGGCGAACCTACTGGACACGGCCGATGTGTACGGGCCGTTCACCAATGAGCTCGTGCTGGGGCGGGTGCTGCGCGAGCGGCGCTCCGACGCCTTCGTGTCCGCCAAGGTGGGGTTGCGGGCGGGCGAGCAGCACGTGGTGGCCGACGGCCGGCCGGGGTACGTGCGGCGGGCCTGTGACGCATCGCTGCGGCGGCTGCGGACCGACGTCATAGACCTGTACCAGTTGCACCGGGTGGATCCGGACGTCCCGGTGGAGGAGACGTGGGGCGCCATGGCCGAGCTGGTGGGGGCGGGGAAGGTGCGGGCGCTCGGATTCTGCGCGCTGGGGGCGGCGGCCGGTCCGGGGGCGGGGCGGCGCGGGGACCGGGGGTACCGGGCGACCGTGCGCCACCTGGAGCGGGCGCAGCAGGTGTTCCCGGTGAGCGCGGTGCAGGCGGAGCTGTCGGTGTGGTCGCCTGAGGCGGCGTGGCAGCTGCTGCCGTGGTGCGCGGCGCGGGGGGTGGGGGTGCTGGCGGCGATGCCGCTGGGCAGCGGGTTCCTGACGGGGACGCTGCGGCCGGGGGCGGGCTTCGAGCCGGAGGACGTGCGGGCCCGGCACCCGATGTTCACGGCGGACGCGATGGCGTCGAACCAGGTGCTGGTGGCGGGGCTGCGCCGGGTGGCCGCGCGGCACGGGCCGGAGGTGACGGCGGCGCAGGTGGCGCTGGCGTGGGTACTGGCGCAGGGGCCGCACGTGGTGCCGGTGCCGGGTGCGGACCGCCCGCACTGGGCGGCGGAGAACGCGCGGGCGGCGGAGGTCCGGCTGACGGCCGCCGATCTGGCGGAGATCGCGGGGCTGCCGGCGGCGGTGGGAGCCTGGGACTGAGCGGGCCTGTTCCCGGGCCTGTTCCGGGGCCGCTCGCACACCACTCGATCGAGTGTACGAGCGGTGGAACTTCGGGTGCGGCCGTGGCTGTTGAGTCAGATGGAAGGGCACAGTCGGAGGACCGGAGGGGAGCAGGGCGATGCGATACGGACGGGGACCGGCGGCCGCGGCGCAGGGGCGGGCGCAGAGGCAGGGGCAGGGGCAGGGGCAGGCTCGGGCGCGGGGTGGCGCGCGGGGATCCGGAGGCGGCCGGGAACCACACCTGTCGTACGAGGGCCCGCACGCCCGGCCCCGGGGAGTGCTGGCGGCTTTCGCCCTGGCGGGGTGCGGGGCTTTGCTGGCGGCGGGATGTTCACCGCCGGGCGGCGCGTCCCCCGGGCCGGGCGGCTCACCACCGGACGCGGCGGCCGCCGCGACGGCGACCGCCGCCTCGGGCGGGCCGTCCGGCTCCCCGGAGGCTTCGGCGCCGCCCGCCAAGGGGTCGGTGACCGTGACGGGCGAGGTCGCCACGGACCTGGAGTCGCCGTGGGGCGTGGCACCGCTGCCGGAGGGCGATCTGCTGGTCGCCTCGCGGGACAAGGGGACCATCAGCAGGGTGCAGGTGGGATCGGGGTCGGGCGGGGGCACGGTGACCCAGATCGGCAAGGTTCCGGGGGTGGCGCCGGGCGGTGAGGGCGGGCTGCTGGGCCTGGCCCTCTCCCCCGCCTTCGCTTCGGACCACCTGGTGTACGCGTACTTCACGACCGAGTCGGACAACCGCATCGCCCGGATGCGTTATGACCCCGACCGGCCGCAGGGGCAGCAACTGGGCGCTCCCGACACCATTCTCCGGGGCATCCCCAAGGGCCTGATACACAACGGCGGCCGGATCGCCTTCGGTCCGGACAAGATGCTCTACGCCGGGACCGGGGAGACGGGTGACACGGGGCTGGCTCAGGACAAGAAATCGCTCGGCGGCAAGATCCTTCGGATGACCCCCGACGGGCAGCCGGTGCACGGCAATCCGGAGCCCGATTCCGTCGTCTACTCCTACGGCCACCGCAACGTGCAGGGTCTGGCCTGGGACAAGGACAAACGGCTGTGGGCGTCCGAGTTCGGCCAGCACACCTGGGACGAGCTCAACCTCATCGAGCCGGGCGGGAACTACGGCTGGCCCGAGGCCGAGGGGAAGGCGGGCAAGCCCGGCCTTCGGGACCCGGTGGCGGTGTGGAAGACCGACGAAGCCTCGCCGAGCGGGATCGCGTGGGCGCAGGGCTCGATCTGGATGGCGGCCTTGAAGGGCGAGCGACTGTGGCGGATCCCCTTGTCGGGGGCGAGCCCGGTGGCGCAGCCGGAGGCGTTCCTCCAGGGCACGTACGGCCGGCTGCGGACGGTGGTGGCGCTGGGCGGAGACAGATTGCTACTGGTCACCAGCGAGACGGACGGCCGGGGGTCGCCGAAGCCCGGGGACGACAGGATCCTGACCCTGACCGTGCGGTGACCGGCATGCCCCGGGAGGCGACCTCGCCCGGGAGTGTGCGGCTCGCTGTCACCGAAGGCCTCGCCCCGAAGCCCTCGTCCCGAAGGTCTCGCCGCCGACGACGCCGCGGGCCGGCGCGACACGGTTCGGCTCGTACGGGCGGGGCCGGACGGGGCCCGGCGGGCGTCCAATGCCCCACCGCCCCGGCGGTCTGCCCGCGCTAGCGGCCCTGGGCCGCCGGGGCGGGTGGGGGCAGGTGGACGACCGGGCCGAACAGCCGCAGCCGGTGGGCGAGCGCGGCCGCCTCACCGCGGCCGGAGACGCCCAGCTTGGCCAGGATGTTCGAGACGTGCACGCTCGCCGTCTTCGGGGAGATGAACAGCTCCTCGGCGATCTGCCGGTTGGTGCTGCCCGTCGCGACCAGGCGGAGCACGTCCCGCTCGCGGCTGGTCAGGCCGAGCGCCTCGACCGGGTCCGCCTGCGGAGCGGCCGGCCGGTGGGCGGGTTCGGCGGCGGTGAGGGGCAGCCGGGCCCGCTGTGCCAGGAGGGCCAGGTCCTCGCGGAGCCGGCGGGCGCCCAGCCGGTCGGCGGTGGCGTAGGCGTCGCGGAGCAGGGCCGCGGCCCGCTCCCGGTCGCAGCCGGCCGCCAGGCCGGCCTCGGCGAGCCGGTGGCGGGCGCGGGCCAGCAGGTACGGGCGGTCCAGCGGGGAGACCGCCTCCACCACCGCGGTCCAGTCGCGGACGGTGTCCCGGCCCTCGGCCCGGCGCAGCTCGGCCCGGAGGTACTCGGCGTGCGCGGCCCACACCGGCACCGGGGTCGCCAGGTTCCGGGCGGCGTCGCGCAGGAGGGCCACGGCGGCTTCGCGGCCGGCCTCCGCGACCGGCAGGCCGCGGGCGTCGGCTTCCGCGGTGGCGGCGGCGAGGAGCAGCGGCCAGGCGTAGCGGTGGTGGCCGAGCGGGAAGCCGACGGCCGTCGCGTCGGCGACCTCGGCGCGGACGTCCGCGATCCGGCCCTCCGCCGCGGCCAGCCCGACTGCCAGGCGGTACAGCGGTATCCGGTGCTGCGGCTGGGTGTCGTGCGTGCCGAAGTGGGCGTGGGCGGCGGCGAGCTGCGTCGCGGCCTCCGTCAGCTCCCCGCGCGCCAGCGCCAGGTAGGCCAGCCGCGCCGAGCCGGAGCCGCGCGGGGCGGCGCCCTGGCCGACCCGCAGCGTGCGCCGGGCCGCCTCGGCGGCCTCGTCCCAGCGGCCCAGGCTGTACAGGCTTTCCGCCATGTTGCCCCAGATCCAGGCCTGGATGTCCAGGAGCCGGGCCTTGCCGACGAGTTCCACGCCCTGCTGGGCGAGTTCCACGGCCTCCCGGGACTTTCCCAGACTTTCCAGCTGGGAGCTGAGGTTGATGTGGGCGCGGCCCGCGAGCATGACGTACCCGAGCGCGGTGGCCCGGTCCTTCACCTCGGTCATCACTGCCAGGCCCCGCTCGCGCTCCCCGGCATCGGCGAGCAGGGAGCCCATCGTGATCCGGGCGTTGAGCTCGATCTCCTCGGCGCCGACCATGTGCGCGTATTCGACGGCCCGTTCGGCGGCCGCCAGGTTGCCGGGGCCGGGGTCGTGGAGCATGCCCCAGCCCGCGGCCCGGACCAGGACCTGCGCGTGGACCTGCGACGGCGGCAGCCCCTGGACGAGTTCCTGCGCCTTCGCCAGTTCCTCCCACCCGTCGCCCCGGCCGAGGCTGGCGACCAGGGAGGAGCGCTCGGTCCAGAACCAGGCGGCCCGCAGGGGATCCGGGTCCTCTTCGAGGATCCGCAGCGCCGTTTTGGTGAGCTTCAGGGCGCGCTCCCGTTCGCCGCCGAAGCGGGCCGCGACGGTCGCCTCCGCGAGCAGGTCGAGGCGGGCCAGCGGGGTGGTGGCCGGGTCACAGCCGCACGGGGGGTACACGTCGGTGTAGTCCACCGGGCGCAGGGCCTCGCGGACCTCGGCGGGGGCGCTCTCCCACAGGTCCAGGGCCCGCTCCAGCAGCCGGAGCTGTTCGGAGTAGGCGTGCCTGCGCCGGGCGGCCACCGAGGCGGCGAGCACGGCGGGCAGCGCCTTCGCGGGATCGTTGGCGTGGTACCAGTAGGCGGCCATCCGGATGACCCGCTCCTCGGCGCGGACCAACGAGTCGTCGGCCTCCATCGCCTCGGCGTAGCGCCGGTTGACGCGGGCCCGCTCCCCCGGCAGCAGGTCGTCGCTGACGGCCTCGCGCACCAGCGAGTGGCGGAACCGGTAGCCGTCCCCGTCCGCGCTGGCGAGCAGGATGTTGGCTCCGACGGCGGCCCGCAGCGCCTCGATCAGCTCGTCCTCGGTGAGTCCGGCGACCGCCCGCAGCAGCGGGTACTCGACGGTGGAGCCGCCCTCGGCGACGATGCGCACCACGCGCTGGGCCGCGTCGGGCAGCACTTCGACCCGCACCAGCAGCAGGTCGCGCAGCGATTCGGTGAGGCCGGTGCGGCAGCCGCTCGCCCGGGAGGCGACGAGTTCCTCGACGAAGAAGGCGTTGCCGTCCGAGCGCTCGAAGACGGAGTCGACGAAGTCCTCGTCGGGCCGGGCGGCGAGGATCCCGGCGAGCTGGCGGCGTACTTCCGCCCGGTTGAAGCGGGGCAGCTCGATCCGCTGGACGGTGCGGAGCCGGTCCAGTTCGGCGAGGAGGGGCCGCAGCGGGTGGCGCCGGTGGACGTCGTCCGCCCGGTAGGTGGCGACGACGACGAGCCGGCCGCTGGCCAGTGTCCGGAAGAGGTAGGCGAGGAGGTGCCGGGTGGAGGCGTCGGCCCAGTGCAGGTCCTCCAGGACGAGCACGATGGTGCGCTCGGCGGCGAGCCGCTCCAGCATCCGGGCCGTCAGCTCGAACAGCCTGGCGGTGCTCTCCTCGTCGTGCGGCCCGCGGGGGGTGTCGCCGAGTTCGGGGAGGATCCGGGCCAGTTCGTCCTCCTGGCCGGCGGCCGCGGCCGCCAGCTCGTCGGGGAGCCGGCGGTGCAGGCTGCGCAGGGCGGTCGAGAAGGGGGCGAAGGGCAGCCCCTCCGCCCCGATCTCCACACAGCCTCCGACGGCCACGACCGCGCCCCGGCGGTGCGCCGCCTCCAGGAACTCCTCCGTGAGCCGGGTCTTGCCGACCCCCGCCTCACCGCCGATGAGGAGGGCTTGCGGCTCCTGTCCGGCGGCGCGCGTCAAAGCGTCGACGAGTACGGCCAGTTCGTCGGCTCGGCCGATGAACACCGGGCTGACAGATCTGGTCTCCACGGCGTCGAGCATCGCACAGGGACCCTGCCCGGCGGCACTCGTTATCGGTGCGCTTCCCATCACGTGTCAGGTGGGCCGCGGTGCCGGGCGGTTCACGCCGCCCGGGTGAAGCGGCCGCGTTGGCCCCTCACCGGTGCCCCTTCGGTTTCCTGGCTCCGTACTGAGGCGGCGCGGCGCGCCTTCTTGGCCTCCTGGACCAGCCGGTACCGGTCGGCGCGGCGGATCAGGTCGGCGTGGCGGGCGGTGGTGATCTCGTAAGCGAACATCTCGTACTCCCTGGTTGCGTTTCTCGGGCACCTCGTTCGGTGTGGTCCAAGATTCGCGTCCCAGGGGGTACCGCCACATCGGGCGCATGCCGCATCTACGCGTGCCGGGGGCCTTAGGCGGGGGCTGTGGCCGCCTGAGGCGGGGTGAGGGGGGCTTAGGCGGGGTGAGGGGGGCTTAGCCGGGGGGCTTAGGCGGGCTGGGCGGGGGCGGTCGGGACGGGGAGGAGGACGTCGAAGTACATGAGCCCGAAGAGCAGGATCCCCACGACCGCGAGGGCGACGGCAGCCCAGGCGACGGACCGGATCCAGGTGGGAAGGGTGCGGCCGGGGGTACCGAACGCCGGACGGGCCAGGACGAAGACGGCGATCAGGAGCGCGATGGTGGCGAGGACGCCGTTGACGAGCGCGGTCGCGTGCCACGGCGCGCTGTAGAGCGCGGCGATCTTCTCGTTGTTGTCGGCGGTGGCGCTCAGGTCGAGCTGGTTCGCGAGGTTCTCGCGCTCGGCGGCGACGCGGGAGACCCAGCTGCCGCTGAGGGCCACGGTGCCGAGCGCGGCGGCGACGATCGCGCAGGCGGCGGCCCCGACGCCACTGGCGCGCTCGTCGGTCCCGCGGAGCTCGTCGGCCTCGTCGAGCTCGTTGAATTCGTTGAGCTCGTCGGTCGCGTCGTGCTCGTCCAGCTCGTCGGCCTCGGCGGTTGCGTCCGTCGCATCGGCCTCGTCCGTCGCGTCGGCCTCGGTGACCGCTTCCGTCTCGGCCGCGGCGTCCTTGGTGAGGTCGGCGGACCGGCCGGCCGGTGCGGCCTCCGCCGAGCCGGCCGTGGTGTCTGCCGCCGTCACGTCCTCGGGGGTGTCGGCATTGGCGTCGGCGGGGGCGGGGGTCTTGGTGGTCTCCATGCGGGGCACCGTAGGCGGCGTTTCTGAGAGGTTCCTGAGAACCTCCGCCCGTTCGCCCAGGTGGGCCGCAGGGGAGGGAGGACGCCGCCGCCGGTCTCGGCTAGCGCGCGGCGCGTTCCGGCCACTCGGAGGCCAGCACCGCCCAGACTTCGGTGTCCTGGCGGACGCCCCGGTGCGGGTAGCTCTCCCGCAGCACGGCCTCCCGCCTCATGCCGAGCCGCTCGGCGACCGCGAGGCTCTTGCCGTTGGCGGAGGAGGCGCGCCATTCCGCGCGGTGCATGCCGCGCACCCGGAAGGCCCAGTCGATGAGGATCCGGCAGGCCGCCGTGACCAGGCCCCGGCCGGCCGCGGCCGGCTCCAGCCAGCAGCCGACCTCGCAGTTGCCGGTCTCCGCCTCGAAGATCCGGAAGAGGACACCGCCGACGAGCGTCCCGTCGACCCGGATCCCGTAGAGCCGGCCGCCGTCGGCGGCCGTCTTCTGCGCGTAGCCGGAGAGGAAGGCGCGGGCCGAGTCGAGGTCGGTGACGAAGTCGGGCAGCTGGATGTGTTCGCCGATGTACTCGCGGCCGCGGTCCATGTGGGCCAGGAACTCCTCGGCGTGCCAGACCTCCAGCGGGAACAGCTGGGCGTCGTCGGCGAGGTCTATCGAGAACATGCGGCTGTTCCTTCGGTGGGTGGGTGGGTGGGTGGCCTGGTGTTTCACGGCGGGGTCGGCTGGTCGCCGGGGCGCCGGGTCAGCGGGACGCCGTGGCGGGTTCGGCGCCGGCCCACTGCGCGGGCAGTGTCGCACGGCCGTGGCACTCGGGCGGCTCGATGCTGATCCGCGGCAGCCGGCGGTCCAGCCACGCGGGGAGCCACCAGTTGGCGCCGCCGAGCATGTACATGATCGCGGGGACCAGCAGCGTCCGCAGTACGAAGGCGTCGAGGGCCCTGCATCGGGGCGAAGTCGGCGACGGGCATGGCGTGCCCGAGGAGGGTGAGGCCGGGCCAAGCGGTGCCCACGGCGACCAGGGCGGTGGCGATGGGCAGCAGGCTCGCGGCGGGCGAGCCGAAGGCGAGAAAGAGGACGACGGCCGCGATGACCAGGCCGACGACCTCGGCGTAGTGGCCACGGGGTGTCTCGGTCAGCCCGATCGCACGGCCGCCGAGCTCCACCTGGAGGCTGTCCGTCTCGGTGGCCGGGTTCTTGGCCCCCGCGACGACCTCCCGGGCCTGGGCCGTGGGTACGGAGTCGGCCTGCCCGTCGAAGGTGACGGTGGCGTAGGCGGTGCGGCCGTCGGGGCTGATCTGCGTGGCCTGGCCGGGGTGGGAACCGTACGGGCTGCTCACCGAGCCGACGCCGGGCAGCCGGGACACCGCCTGCAGCGCTGCCGTCATCCGCTGCTCGACGGCGGGGGTACGGGCCGTCTGGTGGGCCGGGGTCCGCCAGACGATCGTGTCGGTATCGCCGCCCTGGCCGTGGAAGCCCGCGCGGTTCCGATCTGCACGGGAGACGGCCCGTCGCGGGGAACGCCTGAACGTGTGAAGGCCCGCCGCTACTGTGCTGCGGGTGCTGCGGGTGCTGCGTCAGAAGGCGCGTCCGCACGGTATCCGGGGACCGAGGGCCAGCGGACCGTGAGGACCACCGTGTCCTCTTCCGCGTACCAGGAGTGGTCGACGCCGCGACCCCAGACGACGTAGTCGCCCTGCTCGGCGAGGACGACGGTGCGGCCGGGGAACTCCAGCCGGAAACGCCCGCTGATCAGCACCTGGAGCGCCGTGCGCTCTTCTCCGGTGACCCACTGCGTCCGCTCGTCGCCCTTGGGGTGGACGCCCCACTTGATCTCCACGTCCTCGCTGTGACGGGGATCGCCGGCGGCCTTGAAGTGCCCGAGCAGCCAGCCGCGGTCGGCGGCGGCATCGGGGGCGGCCTTGCCGGTGTAGATGGCAGGGGTGGCCGTAGCAGTGGCAGTGGCAGTGGCAGTGGGCGTGGTCGTCGTGGAGTGGTCGGTCACGGGGTGAGGGTAATGCAGTTGTGCGGGCGAGGGGCCGGGTGGTCAGCTGCACGGATGGCTACAGCGATGGATCTTGACGAACTGGTAAAGGTACGCGCCCTCTACGACGCGGAGATGCGCCGTGACGCACGGCCCGACTCGGCCGGGGCCCGGGTGGAGCGGGTGGGTGCGGTCGTCCGGCATACGGCGCCCGGGCTGCGGGGCTGGAACGGCGTCCTCTGGTCGGAGCTGGATGAGGAGAACGCGGACGCCGAGATCGCGGCGCAGATCGCGTACTTCGGGCGGCAGGGGCAGGCCGGTGGGCCGACGGAATTCGAGTGGAAGCTGTACGGCCATGACCGCCCGGCGGATCTGGCGGAGCGACTGCGCGCGGCGGGCTTCGTGCCGGAACCGCCCGAGACCCTGCTGGTGGCCCGGACGGCCGAGCTCGCAGCGCTGCCGGTGGAACCCCCGGAGGGGATCACCCTGCGGGTGGTGCGGGACGAGGCGGGGGTGGATCTGATGATGGAGGCCCATGCCCGGGCCTTCGGCACCGAGCGCCCCCGCGTACGTGAGCAGATCCTCAGCCTGCTGCGGGAGCGACCGGAGACCATCGAAGCCGTACTCGCGCTGGCGGGCGAAACCCCGGTCAGCGCGGCCCGGATGGAGATGCCCCCGGGCTGCTCCTTCGCGGGCCTGTGGGGCGGCGGCACGGCCCCGGAGTGGCGCGGCCGCGGCATCTACCGCCTCCTGGTCGCCCACCGCGCCCGCCTGGCGGCGGAACGCGGCATCCCGTACCTCCAGGTGGACGCCTCGTCCGACAGCCGGCCCATTCTGGAGCGGCTGGGGTTCCAGGTGCTGGGGGTGACGGTGCCGTACGTGTGGGAGGGGTGAGGGGGCGAGGCGGGGGCTTCGGGGGGGCCGGGGTCCCCTTGCCCGGCATGAGGGAGGTGCTGGGGGTTTCCCGTCAGTCCACTGTCCTTTCGTGTCGTGCCGGCCCGTCAAGGGCGCTCCTCCTCGTTCCTC
>NZ_JBVHQF010000013.1:234319-254691 GCF_055567555.1 Streptomyces sp. NPDC026522 | reverse complement strand
CCCGCGGAGCGGGTACCTGAGCGCTGCGCGCTCAGGAGAGAACCGCCTCGCTGCGCTCGGCGGGGCTCGGCTTCGCCGAGCCAGGGCCGGCCCTTCGGGCCGGGTGTCCTTCGCTTCGCTCCGGACTGTTCGGGGTTTCGCTTCGCTCCACCCCGAACGGCCTGCTCCGCAGGCCTGGGTGACTCCGTTTCACGGGGTCCGGGCCTACGGCCCGTTGGGCGGGTCCGCTCCGCTCCCCCACCCGGGTCCTTCCGGCTCCGCCTTCAGGACCAGCCCGCTCCGCGGGCGGCTGGCAGCAGGGGTGGGGCGCGGCCGGCTTCTGGTCTGCGAGGCTCGCTGTGCTGGCCAGGACGGGCCTGAACGCTGCCCGCGGCTCACCGGTGCCGCTGTTGCGGATGACGAAGTCCACTGTCATCCGCATGCCGATTCCTGTCAGCCAGGTGACGAGCCAGCCTGGGGCGGCGCAGCAGCCTCGGGTCTACGATGAGGTCGGTCTCAGTTTTGGTGCTTCATTCTGATAGATGGATGGAGATTGGGTTAGGGGGTACCCCATGCTGGGGCCTGACTCGCCAGTGGAGTCATGGCCCTGACTGGCCTTCATACCTCGTATGCGCCGGCTCCCTTGGCTGTACCGGATGGCGGTGGGTGCTGTCAGTCGTATGCCGATACAGGTCAGTTGGGTGCCGAAGAGCTGGGATACCTGGGATCGGGGCGGCCGGCTGCGCTGTCCAGTGCTCGGCGCGGAGAGGGGCAGCGCGTGATGGAAAGTGGCGAGGATCCTGTGAGCGGCCCTGCCGCCGTGTTCCCGCCCCGGGCCGGACGGGCTGCGGCGATGCCCCGCCTGCTGGACCTCGATGAGCGCGGTGAACTGACGTCCGCTCACGTACGCCTGGTCGCCCAGGCGCTGGGGAAGTCGGAGCGGACCGTGTGGCGGTGGCTGGCCGCAGCCAGGGAAGACCGCCGTTTCGCCCGGATGGAGGCCTCGCACTTCACTGTCACCACGGAAGTGAGGCGGCTGCTGGCCCTGTGGGGTGGCAACGCCTCCCGCGTCCACGCCGAGCTGCTGCAGCGGGCAGCCAAAAACCCGGGCGCGCCTGCCCCGCCGTCTCTCTCCACACTGCACCGTGCGATCCGACGGGACCTGACCCGCGGCGAGCGGGCAGGACTCAAGAACGGCGAAGCCGCCAGAAACTCACCGGCGGCCGACTGGCCGACCCCGATGCCCCAGCCCTGACCTACGAGGCATTCATCGGACTGCTGCTGAACTGGGTGACCTGGTGGAACACCCGCCACCACCCGAGCGCTCTGAACGGCAAGACCCCCCTCGAGGCGTGGCAGGCCGACGCGACCCCGCTCACGGACGTGCGCGCCGAACAGCTGGCCACCTTCGCCCTCGAGGACGACGGACGGACGTACACGATCAGCACCAGCGGGGTGCGGTGGCGGCGCCGCGACTACCTCGCCCCCTGGATGAACGGCCGTACCGGCACCAAAATCTCCGTACGCCACCTCCCCCACCACGACGACACCATCGAAATCTTCGACGTCGCCACAGGCCACCACCTCGGGTCGGCGTTCCTGGCCACCGCCGCGAGCCGCGAGCAAATCCGCTCCGTCCAAGCAGCACGGAGCGCAGCAGCCCGCCGGCTCAAAGCCGACCTGAAGGCCGCGGAGAAACTACGCCGCCGCCGCTTCGAGGCCTCCACCACCGCCAGTCCGCCCCACTCCCTCGCCTCCCCCACCACCGCCCAAGCCGAAGAAGAACTGGGCGCAGCAGCGCAGGCAGACCGCCGTGCCCTGGCCCGCCCCGACCTTGTTCCGCACGGCCCCGCACCCCAGACCTGGGCGCGCCCCAGGCCACCGAGCGCATCCACTCCCAAGAGGGACGACAGCTGATGATCACAGAACTGGACTACGGACTCCTGCCCGACGAACGCGAAGACCACTTCCTGGGCCTGGAACAGGCGCAGCTGGTGGGCACCGACACCCTGCTGACCACACGCGACAACATCGAGGCCGTCATCGAGGCCAAGGCCATGATGTGCGTCTACGGACCCGCCGGATCCGGAAAGACCATGTCGGTCAACTCCGCGCTGCGCCACCTCGCCCCCGACATCACCCACCGCCTGGAACTGAGGGCCGGACCCACCCCCCGCGACATCCGCCACGGCCTCTTCCAGGCCCTGGGCCTGCCCGGCGAACCCCCAATACGGCCGATCGAGTTCGACACCCTCCTCAAAGAAGCCCTCGCCGAAGAGTTCCGGGTCCTGGTCTGCGACGAAGCCCAGTGGATGAAGAAGACCGGATTCGAGTTCTGGCGCCACCTGTGGGACGACAAACGCACCAACATCGCGGTGATCTTCGCCGGAGGCGACGGCTGCTACAAAGTCCTGCGCCGCGAGCCCATGCTCGCCTCCCGGATCTTCATCTGGCAGGAGTTCACCCGCATGTCCAAAGACGAGGTACGGGCCACGATCCCCGCGTTCCACCCCGTCTGGGCAGACGTCGACACCACGCTGATCGACGCGATCGACAAACAGGCCGCCCACGGCAGCTTCCGGAACTGGGCCAACCTCACCACCCACATCCTCGCCGGCATGAAGAAACTCAACCTCAAAAAGGTCGACGAAGACCTCGTGCGATGGGTCTACAGCAAGATCGGCGGCATGTAGTGGCCCCCGGCCGGCTCCCACCGGTCACAGTCCTCATCGACCGCCACGACCACCCCGACTGGACCACCGCCGCACTGACAGCCCACCACCCGCCCCAAGGACGCATCACCGTCCACCCCACCACCGCGGGCGGCGCACCCGCAGCCCTCGCCCACGACCTCCTCCACGCCCTCGGCAAACGACTCCCCGCCCACAGCGCCCCACACGGGACCTGGGCCGACTCCCTGGCGCCCGCGTGGAACACTGCCACCGCCTGGACACTCGCCCACCACATCAACCACATCACCGTCTGCCGCACCAACCGCCTCACCACCGCCCGCCACAGACAACTACTCACCCTGCGCGAACGGACCGGCATCCACCTCACCCTCCCATGGCACCAACCCCCGGACAGGGCCCTGGCCCAGTCCCTCGACGGCGTGGAGCACCAGGTCATCGACAACCTCGACCGGGCCCACGCCATCCTCCACACAGCCCTCCGGCCACCGACCGCCGACCCGCCCACCGACACCGCCCAAAGCCCAGACGACAGAAAGTGGATCACCCCGCCCCCACGCCGCTCCGGCACACCCGTGACCCGGCCACCCCGCGCCCCCTGCCCCGGCGCACACCACATCCCCCACCCGCCGGCGGTCCCCGCCCAGCAAGCCCACGAAGCGGTCCTGGCCAAGCGCCTCCACCAGATCGCACACCCACTACACGCGGCAGCCCTCACCATCCACGCCATCACCGGGGCAAGCACCGACCAACTCGCCCTGATACGCGGCACCGACATCGACGACTCCGCGCGCATCCTCAAGACCCACGACAGCCGAGCCCACCGCCACTGCCGGATCCACCCCGTACCCGGCTGGGCCAGCCCCCTGCTCACCACAGCGAAAACCCACGGCCGACTACAGGACCGCGCCCCCGACAGCCCACTCCTGCCCCTGATCAACAGCCAGAACAGCGAACAACTCCGCCACACCGCAACAGCGATCCGCTACCACCTGAACGGCCCCTGACCAGCAACAACCCCACACCGTCATACCAACCGGCAACAAACCGACCAGGCCAACCACCAAAAACGACAGCAACAGATCGGCATCCACGTCAGCACAAAAAACCTCAACAAGCCCCAGCCGAACAGCGCCTACCCAACAACCACCACACTGACATCACGCTGCCGAACCAACACCAACAAAAACCCACAGATCATCACCTCGGCCTCGCCAACACCACCTTCCGCCGCAACTTCCCCGGCATCTGCACCGAACTGTCCGACACCCCGGGCCCCGCGGGCGGCACGGCGGCCGCAGACGCCTACGGCAAGGTCAAAGCCGACAATGCCCGGCTCCGGCGCGACAACCGCGACCTCGCCGAACAGCTCGAACTCGCCATCGCCGCCATCCGACGCCTCACCATCGACAACGACCGGCTGCAAACCGCCGTCCACGATGCCCGTGCGGTCACCCCACTGCCCCGCCGCCCGCGCTTCTGACGGAAGGCCCGGCTGTGTAGAGCGGGTTGGAGCCGCAGGCGCGCTGCCTCATCTCCCGGGTGGTCGAGGATCTCTTCGCTGATGAGTTGGGACGGCCGGACACAGGCGGAGTCAGGCCCAGGGGTCATCGCACTGGACGCCCGGTAGCGCGTTGTTCAGCATCTGATCGAGGGTGCGGTCAAGTCCGTTGTCGTCGACATGTGCAATCCACGGCACATCGTCGAGGACCTGTGCCAGGCCGTCCGTGACCAGAACATCGAGCGTTGTCCGCAGATCGTCCGGGACGGGACCGTCCACGAGGCAGAGCCAGGCCAGTGCGGCAGGCACTCGGACGTCTGCGGGCTGTGTGGGATCAGTCCATAGAGCACGGGCCCAGACGGCGGTGCCGGCGACAGTGTGCTCGCGGCCCAGCTCCGCAACGGCCAGCACAAGGCTTGCGCGAACCCGGGGAGACCTCTCAATTATCAGGCGAGCACGGAGGGCGTCTGTGATGCGGCCTGCCTCGCCGGAGGCAGTGGCCAGGGTGTAGCAAGTGGAGGTACGAACGTCGGAGTCCGCATCGTCGAGAAGTGGAAGGAGCAGGTCGACATCGGCGGTTACGGCGTTGCGTGATGCTTCGATGGACCAGTTCATCAAGTAGCCGCTGCAGTCGGATCGCAGTTCCTGGGTAGCCACCTTGAGGAAGGTGCTGCGAGTGCCGTATCCCCAGTGTTCATTTCGCCCCGCCGCGGCGGCCAGGCCGAGTACGCCTGCACGTCCATGCGCCGAGGGGTCGGCAGCGATGCGCAGAAGGAACGGCACCGTCAGTGGGGCCACCGAGCCGACCGTGCCCTGGTGAACGACACTGCCCCACAGTAGATCCAGGGCCAGCCCTGCCGTCTCAGCGTCCTGGGAACGCAAGCGGGTCAGTCGCTCAGGCACGTCATGTCCCGAGCCGTAGGCATGCCCGAAGCGGCTCCAGGCCACCTCTTCGAGGAGGAACCCGTCCTTGACGTCCTTCGGCATGCCCGAGATCACCACGCGCACGTCGAGCTGCGTTCCCTCGTACAGCTCGAACCCGTGAGCCCGTACCTCCTCGTGATCAAAGACCAGCTCCTCAGACGTCATGCTTCTCCCCTGTTGCGCCGCCGGTCGGCAATCCCCCCTGTCGTATCACGCTGCACCGACACCGCCGGCCGAACACCCCTGACTCACCCGCTCCTCAGCGAACGCCAGATCACCCTTCTTCCCGACGCTCGACCGCGGTCAAACGGACGCTCATACGCCACCTCCGAACCGAGCGGACGCACCGGCGGGATCACCTCGGCGGCCTGCGCCAACATCGGCTCCACCGGCGGCCTGAGCACCACGTCCTACACCTCCCTCGTCCCCCCTCCAAGGGTCAGCCCGCTCTATGAGAGACCCGGCACTGCCCGGCCGACACCCCGGCCGACCACCCATCCGAGGGCTACAGCAGAACCGCCCCGCAGTGGAGAAATCGGTGTGACTGAGCGCCACAGTTGGCCAGCCGAGCAAAGTTGTTGGCCGTCAGCCCCTCCGGTCCTCAACCGTCCAGCCGTCCCCCAGCTCCCGACGCAACGCCTCCAGTGCAGTATCGGCCTCACGCTGGAACGATTCCTGCTGGTCACGGGTCCAAGGAGAGGGGCCCGCCGGATGGTCCCAGTCGAGTGAAGACTGGTACAGGTCGGCGAGCCTAGAGAGCTCGTTGCTGATGACCGGAGTGATGGGCAGCTTCTCCGGAGCACAGGGATAGCCGTAGGGGCTGTCGAGGTCGGGAGTGCCCGACGGGCCCGGCCACAAAGGGGTGTCGGCACGGTAATCGAAGAAGAATCGCAGGTGATAGGGCATGCCACCACAGCCTTTCACGGCGCCGAGCACACAAGAAGCCAACTGAAACGCTCAATGGCCAACTGGAGTGTTCAGTCACAATCGGCCCGCGTCATTGTCGGCACTCGCGCAATAATTCGAACACATGTTGCAATAGAGGAGTGAGAGCACCATTCCGCTTCCCCGATGACTTGCTCGCCCTCCAAAGGGCGTGGCTGCGTACTTACGCTGATCTCGCCGAGGCCCCGCCCGCCTCCGGTTCGACCGTACTGCGGCGCCGGATGATCGCCCTGTCCGCGCGCCTGCACACCCACCCCTACTGGGCGCAGCCCGCCGGCTGGCGGGCTGGCGGAGTCGAGCTGCGCCGCGTCGCCCGCAGCCACGCCCTGGCAGCGGTGGAACGGGAGCCGGCATGAACGAGCCCGAGCAGACCCCCCAGCCTCGCCCGCAGGTCGTCACATGGGCGCCGAGCCAGACCGGACCATGCGCCCGGTGCCACGCCGCCACATGCAGGTACGGGACGGGCGGGAACCCGCTGTGCGCGGCCTGTAGGGCGCTGCGGCGGGCGCAGGACGGAGGCTGAACCGTGTCCGTCCTGCCGCCTGATCTGCCGCGTCTGCGAACGCTGGTCACCTACCTGCGCGGCGAACTCGGCCGCGCCGAGCGGGCGCTGAACGCGGCCGAGGCCGCCGAGGCAGCCGCAGCACGGCGCCGCCGCCCGCCGAAGGAGCCGCCCGCGTGGTTGGTCGAGCGTGAGATCGGCGCCGACCGACCCCCGGGCCGCGTCCACATCGGAACATGCTGGGACACCGGCAAACACTGCGCCCCCGCCACCGCCGACCAGATCCGCGACCTGCTCGCCCAAGGCGTGCCGGCCTGCCCCCAGTGCCGCCCGCACACCGCACTCGCAGTGCTGGAATGAAGGGCCGGCAGCAGGGTGGAGGAATGAGCCCCGCCCTACGCGTGATCGTCTACCCGCCCGATGCCCAGGGCGGGCGCCGCGTCCGCTGCGACGGCGAAATCCTCGGCCGTGCCCTCGGCCCCGGTGATCTTCTGGAGTTCCTGCGGCGGGCCGGCCTGGATCCCGACAATGTCCGGCTGGACGATCCGCTGCTGATCGAGTGGCGTGGCGGCGGACCCACCGTGTGGAGCCCCTACACCGACGAGCAGTGAGCGCAGCCGTGCGGGAGCGAAGCTCGCCCGTGGGTCCTGGCCAGGCCCAACACGACCAGACCGTGCAAGCGCCCGACGTCCCCGCCCACCGTGTCCGGGCGGCCGAAGCAGACATCACCACCCACCCCCTGCACAGCCCCAGAAGCGCGGACGAGGCCGGGGCCAGCGGGGTTAGCTGATGCTGATCATCATGTACGTCTCTCCGGGGCCGGGAGGGCGGCTCCAGGAGAGCGACTCGAAGGTGTGCAGCCGGCCCTCGGTGAGGGCGAGGCGAGGCAGGGTGACACCGTGGAGGCGGGCGATGGCGTCCAGGACGCGGGCTGCCGCCGCGGCCTGACCGTCCCCGTCGGGGGCATCGAACCCGAGGGTGGCCGAGGTCAGTTCGGCAGGTACGTCGCCGACGGTGGCTTCGAGCGTCCCGGCGCGCACGGTGAACGCGTAGCGCAGGGTGCCACCCTTGGCGGCCGACACGTGGAAGAGCGGGATGCCCTGGCGCCACTCGTGCCAGATCACGATCGCCCACCCTCCGCCGGCCGAGGCGGCCGGCGCGGGAGAGACGAAGCGCGCGGTGTCGAATCCCGCGGAAGGGTCCTGTTCGAAGGCGAAACTCCAGCCCGACACGACCCGTCCGACGCTGAGAAGCGCCTTGTCGTCGTAGCTGGAGAAGACCTGCTGGCCGGATCGGTGGTGCCGGGTGACATCCCACTGCCGCAGGGGTGGGGAGAGCACCGTGCCGGGCGATGAGCCGAGCAGCGCGGGCAGCTCGTCCGGGGCTACGCCTTCGACGAGGATCATCCGGTAGTCGCTGACCGATGTCTGCCAGGGGCGCAGCCCGCCGGGCCGGACGAGCCAGGACAGGCCGTCGGGGTTCCGGTCGCCGGCGGGAACCGGGGCCGGGCCGCTCTCGCCGCCGCGCGGGGTCCGCAGGAGTTCGAGGCGCCGTTCCGCGGTCAGTACAGGGGCGAGCAGCGGGTCGGCGAGCAGGCCCACCGGCGCGATGTGGCCCGGGCCGAGCGGCTCCCACAACGGGATCGCGGCACGCAGAATGTGCCAGGCGGCATCGGTGTCGCCCCACCGGGCCTGCTCGCGGGCCTCGTGGACGGCCGCGCCGAACGCTCCGCCGGGCCGGTAGCGGTACGTCCCCTCGCGTACGGCGCGCTGGATGTCAGCTGCGGCCCGGGCGGTGTCGGGGAAGATGGCAGGGTCGGAGTAGTGCCAGTCCTCCGCGGGCCGGCCGCTGTTGAGCAGATCGGCGGCGGTCAAGGGGAGCTGTTCGCTGAGGAAGCGTGGGTTGTCGGGGTTCGGCGGCTGGACCCCGCGCCCACGCGATCCCTTCAGCTGCGCTATCTGATTCAGGAGTTCGAGCGCGTACGGCCGGCCGTACTTCTGCGCTTCCTCCAGCAGGGCGGCCGCCTCTTCGTGCCGGCCGCCCAGTGCTGCGGTCCGGGCCCGGGATACGGCGGCGTCCTGGGCCCGGGTCGTCCCGTTGACGAATGCGGGGCCGTTCTCGCCGTCCCGGCCGGGCGCGTGCGCGTGGAACTCCTGGTGCATGGCGACCATGAACGCCGCAAACGACGGATACCGCTCAGGGTTCCCCTCGGCCCGCCAGGAAGCCCACACCCGCACCGCCCACTCGCCGTCCGGTCCCACGTCCTGCGGGTCGAGTAGCACGAAGGTGATATCCGACTCGACGTCCAGTTGCAGCGCCCGGGACCACAGGCCCACCTGCGCCCGCACTTCGTCGGGGTTGTCCTCCTCGCCCCAAAACTCGTCGAAATCCTCGCCGAGGCCCATCGCGTCGTCGTGCCAGTGCGCCTCGCGGGTGCCGGCCAGTTTCCAGACGAAGGCGCCGGCGTGCCGCCAGCCGTCGCTGACCCGCAGGAACTCGCGGTAGGAGGGCGGCATCGCGCGGCCGAGCCGGTTCTCCATCGCAGCGATGTCTGCCTCGGTGGCCGGATCGACGCCGAGCCATCTGCCCTGCCATGCTGCGACGTCGTCGGGGCTCAGCTCTTCAACGTCACCGTGTGCGTCCGCCCACTCCTCGCTCCACCGGGCCAGAAAGTTCCGCCAGTCGATATGTTTGATCTCCATGCCGGTGATCCTCGCAGCGGGCACCGACAACGGGGTGTCGCGATGTCATCCGGCACCGTAGGACTCCACATAGCCGAGACCTTCACCAGGACGGCTTCGTCGAACTTGATGTGATGCGGCGCTCGCCGCTGCGGTTGTTGAGGTACACGCGTTCCATCATGATTCCTCCTCGGTGGCTGGCTGTGGTGCGGTGGGGATCAGCGGCTGCTCGTGGCGAGCGTGAGGGCGGCAGCGACCGTGTCGGCCAGGGGGCATCGTCGGTGGCAACCCGGCCGCACTCATCCGCACCCGCCACAACGACGACATCGCCCGTCTCTCGACCTCGCCTGGTGGCACTGGCCCGCAGAGCACCTCACCGCACACATCCGGGCCATCATGTCCGGCACCGTCGACGACCTCCAAGAGATCGCTCCCCGGACCAGAGCACCGGCCCTCACGAACAGCACACGAGGAGGGGCGAACGTTGTCTGAGGCGGCACCGGCTCACGCCGCAGGCGCGGCGCGCCGAGGCGATCGTGGTGGACTCGGCAACACACCGTCATCAACCTGTGAAGGTTCTGCGGGACGCTGGTGCTCAGCTCGAATCCTCAGGCCCAGTCCAGCCGGCGCACTTCGCGCTTCTCATCGGGGGGAACCACACCATGAGCACCGTACGCAGAGCCGCTGCCGTCCTCGCCGCCGTATCCGCACTGGCCGCCCTGACTGCCTGTGGACCCTCCGAGGACACCGCGGGGGGCGGGGCCGGCGGGTCGACCGCGAGCCCGGCGAAGTCCGCCACGCCGGCCGCACCGCCGACGCCGGCCAAGCCGACCGCGTCGGCCAAGCCGTCGACGACGTCAAAGCCGGCGAAGCTGCCGAAGCCGACGAAGCCCTCCACCGATCCCGGCTTCGACGTCTTCCCGTGCAGCACGTTCGACGTGAAGTTCACCGCGACCCTGGCAGAGCCCACGACGAGCAGCTACCTGCTGAAGATCACCAACAAGGGCACCAAGGCGTGCAGGGCACTGGGGCATCCGATCGTGGCCTTCGGTGGCCTGGCCGGCCAGGCCACCGAGCGCGGCACGGCTCCCGGCATCGAGGACGCGATCAGGCTCGACCCGGGGGAGTCGGCGTACGCTGGGCTGATGGGCGGCGCCAACGACGGCAAGGGCAAGACCGTCAACTCGATCGGGCTGACCATGAACACGGAGTCGGACCTGGAGCAGACCCCGCTGACGGCGTCGACTCCCGGTCTGTACGTCTCCCCCGACAAGAACTCCGTGACGGCCTGGATGGACAACGCCGAGGACGCTCTCAGCCTCTAGCGCTGCGTCGCGCGTGCCCTGGACCCGCCCGGCGCCGAAGCTCAGGCGAAGCGCCAGCGGGTCTGGCTGTACGGGGCCTTGCCGAAGCCGAAGACCGTGCGCGGGGCGACCGCGAAGACCACCGCCTCCCCGGCACCGGGGTTGACGAAGACGCCGTCGCCGACGTCGAAGTGCCATTCCGCGGCGAGCGCACGCAACCGTCCGGCGTCGGTCACCCTCACTGCCTCGCCCTCGACGACCAGGTCGAGGCCCCCGTGGAGGGAGTTGCTTCCGGTGGTGAGCGCGACGTTCGGATTGCCGCGGAGGTTCTCGGCCTTGCGCTCGTACAAACCCGTGCAGAAGTGAAGCGCGCCGCCGCCCAGACACCGATGAGGAGGACGGTGACCTACGCGTGCCGTTCACGTTCCGGGTGCCCGCCGCCGTCGAGGGCCAGGAGGCGGAAGGCGCGGGGTGGCCGGCCTCGCTCGCCGGGTTCCCGCTGGGGCAGTGGACCGCCGACGCGCGCAGGTCCTACGCCCGCGGGGACATGGACGAGGACCGCGTCGCCCAGCTGGAGAAGCTCGGCATGATCTGGTCGCACTTCGACGTCGCGTGGGAGGAGGGTCTGTCCGCCGCGCGGGGGTGGGCGGCCGAACACGGGCACCTCCTGGCGCCGCTGGACGCCACCTTCCAGGGCGCGAAGGTGGGCATCTCCCTGAAGAACGCGCGGGCCGCCGCCCGGAAGGCCGCCGAGAACGAGCAGCGGCGTGCCGAGGGGCTGCCGGTGGAGTCGTCGGCCGGGGTGCTGCGGATGAGCGGCGCGGGCAGCTGGAGGAGATCGACGCGTCCTGGTGCCCGAGAGCTGGCCGGTGACGTGGCAGCGCTGCTCCCACCTGTTCCGGATGCACCTGGACGCCGGTGAGGCGCTGCCCACCGAGGCGGGCGACGTCGTGCGCCAGGGCAAGGATCTCGGGCGGTGGGTGCAGTCGGTCCGGCTCGGCTGGGACCAGCTCACGAGCGTGCAGCAGTGGATGCGCGAGAAGGTCCTCGGGATCGAGCCCGCAGCCGAGGACGAGAAGCCGAAGCCGCGCCGTACGCAGGCCGACAAGTGGGCGATGAACTACGAGGCCGCCAAGCAGATCTACGAGCGCGAGGGCCCATCTGACGGTGCCCCGCAAGCACGTGGAGACCGTGCGCTCCGAGGACGGCCGGGATCTCCAGTTCCGCCTGGGGGCATGGGTCAACAACCAGCGGCCAAGCCGCCGCGCCGTCCCCGGAGCGGGTGGAGCAGCTGTCCAAGGTCGGGATGAGGTGGGCATAGCCGTACAACGCGCAGCGGGGCGGGAGCAGGTGTTCCTGTCCCCGCCCCGCTGCGGTCGTCATGCGCCGGCTTCCCCTGCTGGCGGGTCTGCAGGCTGCTCATCACCGGGTTCGGCAGGGGGCATAGGGACGAGTTGGTCTGTGTCAGACAGCTCCTGCGCCCGGTGAATGCCCTCGATCGGAGGGCAGTCGTTGCCGGTGACGATGATCTGCAGGCGGTTGACGTGTTCCGTGGCGGTACGTAGCGGGCTGGCGTAGACCCGAACCATGGCACCAGCTGCCTCGGCGGCAGGTTGGTGCGCAGGTCCCGTTGTGGTCTACCAGCCGGAGCCGGTCTGGGTGCGGGTGCCGAAGGTGGTGGTGCCGGTTCCGGGGTAGAGGTAGAGGTCGCCGGTTGACGTGGCGGGCGCCTGGATGGCGGCGAGGTCGCCCTTGCCGTCACCGTTGAAGTCAGCGCCGACGAGCTGGCGCATGATGTCCCAGCCGGATCCGGTCTGGGTGCGGGCGCCGAGGGTGCTCATGCCGGTGAGCGTGCCGGTGCCGGGGTAGGCCCACAGTTTGCCGTCGTGGTCGACGGCCACCAGGTCCGCCTTGCCGTCGGAGTTCAGGTCGCCCGGGCTGGTGAGTTCGGACAGGCTGTTCCAGCCGGCGCCGATCTGCTGGCGGTCTCCCAGACCCGAGCCGGTGCCCGGGTAGGCCCAAAGGGTGCCGGAGGGGTCGATGGCCAGCAGATCGGGTTTGCCGTCCTTGTTGAGGTCGAGGGCGGTCAGGTCCCTCATGGTTGCCCAGCCGGTGCCGATCTGGGTGCGGGCGCCCAGGGTGTTCATGCCGTTGGCGCCGCCGGTGCCTGGGTAGAGCTGGAGGGTGCCGGTCGCGGCTTCGATGGCGAGGAGGTCGGTCTTTCCGTCGGCGTTGAAGTCGCCTGCGGTGAGTTTGTTCATGCCGTTCCAACCGGTGCCGATCTGGATACGGTCGCCGAGGGTGCCGTTGCCGTTGCCCGGGTACAGCCAGAGTTTACCGGTGGCGGCTTCAATCCCGGCGATGTCCTGCTTGCGGTCGCCGGTGAAGTCGCCGGCGGTCAGGTTGACCAGACCGGCGAGCGGGGGCGGCGTGGGCCAGGCCGTGCGGTAGGCCATGCGCTCGCCGGGGCGTTCGTTGACCATCCACAGCTCGTCGGTGCCGGGCAGGTAGGCGAGGTTTTCGTTGTAGATCCCGGTACGGGTCATCAGCCACACCGGTTCGTTGACGACACCGTGGTAGAGACAGCTCGGCAGGTGCACTGTGCCGCCGTCCACGTATTCCGGGCAGGGAGCGGACAACGTGATCCGGCCCTTGTCCATGGCGACGCCCTGGGTTCCGCCGATGGGGGAGCTGAACGCTTCGGAGGCCTGGACCCGGCCGGTCGCGTCGGCCTTCAGAATGCCGGTCACGGGATCGATGGGCCAGCGGACGATCGGAGCGGATGCGAGGTCGAAGGCGGCGCCGGTGTGCTTGTTGTCCATCTCGGCGGTGACCAGAGCGGGCTGTGGGCCGCTCAGGTCGAGGGAGGCGGAGGACAGGCAGGGGCGTTCGGGAACGCCCATGTAGGCGCCGCAGCCGCTGCCGGCGCCGGTGTAGGCATAGCTGCCGGTGCGCGGCAGGACGTAGGTGTCGGCGCCGGTCTGCCAGATGTCGTTGACGTCGAAGACGTCGAAACCGCTGCCGATGCTCGCCACGTAGAGGCGGGTGCCGGCCCATACGACGGCGTTGGCGTGTCCGAGGGTCAGCGGCCCGTAGCTGGTGCCGTCGGCGGACAGGCCGACGAGCTGAACGTGCCGGTAGCGGACGGCGGCCGGGTCGGTGACGTCGGTGAAGGTGAGGTCTTCGGTGCCCCCGGGTCCGTACCAGCTGGTGACGACGGTCTTGCGGCCCCCGGCCATCGAGACGGTGACGCCCTGCGGGGTCCAGGATCCGGAGGCGTCGTCCTCGGCGGACCAGCAAAAGCCCTGGGCGCCGGTGATGTGGGTGGGGTGACACAGAGGCCGGGCGGAGGTGTCCAGGGCGTTGTCGAGCATGCCGGTGACGGTGGTCCGCTCCAAGGCCGGGTGGGCTGCTTCGTACGTGGCGACCCGGGCGGCGTCGGCGCCCGTGTCCCATTTCAGGCCGAGGCCCGCGGTGCTGGTGCGGGTGATGGCGTTGGGGGTGGCGAGGGAGGCGTCGGTGATGGCGGGCAGTGCGGATGCGGGGCCGGCGGTCGCGAGGCCCGCGGCCAAGGCCGCCACGGCGCCGAGGGCGGCGGTGGCTCTTCTGATCCGGGCCGGGGTTCGGGTGTTGCGGGCGGGGGCGGGCATGGCGGGCGGTCCTTCCGGTTCGGCCGGCGGTTGTGCGCGGGGGCCGCCGCGCACCCGGTCGGGGGTGACGCGGCGGCCCCGGTGAACTGGGGGTTGGCAGGGGTTACCAGCCGGTGCCGATCTGGGTGCGGGCTCCCAGGGTGTTGGTGCCGTTGATGGCGCCGGTGCCGGGGTAGCTGTAGAAGGTCCCGGTGTCGCCGACCTTGGCCTGGACCGCGTCCACGTCCCCGATGCCGTCGCCGTTGAAGTCGCCGCTGACGAGGTTGGTCATGGCGCTCCAGCCGGTGCCGATCTGGGTGCGGGCTCCCAGGGTGTTGGCGCCGTTGAAGGATCCGGTGCCGGTGTAGACGTAGAGGTTGCCGGTGGAGACCTCTCGGGCGACGAGGTCAGCGCTGCCGTCCTTGTTCAGGTCGCCGGGGCTGACGATCTGGTCCATGCCGTTCCAGCCGGAGCCGATCTGGACGCGGGCGCCGAAGGTGGCGTTGCCGTTGCCGGGGTAGGCGAAGAAGTTGCCGGTGGAGGACTCGACGGCCACCAGGTCGCTCTTGCCGTCCTTGTTGAGGTCGACGCCGGCCAGGTCGTGCATGCCGTCCCAGCCGGTGCCCGCCTTGACGCGGTCGCCGAAGGTGCCGTTGCCGTTGCCCGGGTAGATCCACAGGACGCCGTCGTTGTCGACGGCGGCGAGGTCAAGCTTGCCGGAGCCGGTGAAGTAGCCGGAGGTGAGCTCGCTCATGGTGTTCCAGCCGGTGCCGACCTGGACGCGGGCTCCGAGCTGGCCGCCGCCGGTGCCCGGGTAGTAGAAGAGCTTCCCGCTGGAGGTTTCCACAGCGACGACGTCGGCCTTGCCGTCGCCGCCGAAGTCGCCGCCGGCGAGGTTGGTCATGCCGGCGTCCGTCGGCGTCGGGGCGGCTTCGACGATCTTGTTGTAGCGGTACGGGCGGTAGCCGTTGTTGTTCAGGTAAGTGCGGGTGTAGTAGGAGGAATCGATGCGGGCGTTGGTGCCCGGGCGGGCCTCCTCCCAGATCTTGGCGGTGGTATGGCCGGCGTCGGCCCAGCCGCCGAAGAGCACGACGTGGGAGTCGATGTTGTCCAGCATGTCACCGGGCTGCAGGTCGTCCAGGCTTGCCAGGCGGGTGGCCACATCCGGCAGGGACCACGTGGTGAGGCTGGTGTTGAGGTGCCAGGCCATCGAGATGAAGCCGGAGCAGTCCTGGCGGTAGTTGCGGCCCTGCGGGTCCGGGTCGTAGTCCGACTGGCTGTAGGGAACGCCGCGGTCGACCCAGTACTGGGCGCGGGACATGACCTCGGCGGTGGTGATGGAGCCGCCGACGGTGGAGGTGCTCGCGGCAAGAGCCGGGGAGGAGGCGATTCCGGTCACGCTCAGTCCGGTGATGGCGGCCGCAGCGACCAGGGCGGCGACGGTGGTCTTCTTCAGCTTGGTCGGAAGCTTGAACACGGTGGATCTCCTGAGATCTCTAAGTGAAGGGTGTGCGGCGAGCAGCCGCAGTGATGCGAAGTCCTGGAGTGCGCTTGGCTGACAACAGGTGCCTTGGCGCGGGCCGACGCCGGCGTGCGCCCGGGTGGGTTACCAGCCAGTGCCGATCTGGGCGCGGTCAGCGAGGCCTCCGCTGCCGTTGCCGGGGTAGAAGTAGAAGGTGCCGGTGGAGCCGGTGGGGGCCTGGACGGCGTCGAGGTCGCCCTTGCCGTCGCCGTTGAAGTCGGCGCCGACGAGCTGGCGCATGCTGTCCCAGCCGGAGCCGATCTGGTTGCGGGCGCCGAGGGTGTTCATGCCGTTCAGGGAGCCGGTCGCCGGGTACTTCCACAGCGCGCCGGCGGGGTCGACGGCGACGAGGTCTTCCTTGCCGTCTGAGTTGAGGTCACCAGGAGAGGTGAGTTCGGTCAGGCTGCCCCAGCTGGAGCCGATCTGGACCCGGCCGCCCAAGGTGCTGTTGCCGTTCAGGGAGCCGGTGCCGGGGTAGGCCCACAGAGCGCCTGCCGTGTCGATGGCCAGCAGGTCGGGCTTGTTGTCCTTGTCGAGATCGATCGCGGCGAGGTCCCGCATCGAGCCCCAGCCGGAGCCGATCTGAGTACGGGCGCCGAGGGTGCCGTTGCCGTTGCCGGGGTAGACGAACAGGTTCCCGGTGGAGTTCTCGACCGCCACGAGGTCCGCCTTGCCGTCGCCGGTGTAGTCGGCAGCCGTGAGGTTGCTCATGCCGTTCCAGCCCGAGCCGATCTGGGTGCGGGCGCCGAGGGTGCCGTTGCCGTTGCCGGGGTAGAGCCAGAGCTTGCCGGTGGCGGACTCGACGCCGACGAGGTCCCTCTTGCCGTCAGCGGTGAAGTCGGCGGCGGTGAGGTGGACCATGCCGACTGGTGCGGGAGGAACGGCCGTCGCGGGGTAGGGGTCGGCGTGATCGCCACCGAGGCCTGCCCCGGCTCCGCAGCTGCCCCACGCCCCCGCGCCCTGTCCGGCAAGGATCTTCTCGGCGATGAGGATCTGCTGCTGCTTGGTGGCCTGGTGGGGGTAGGTGGCGTACTCGCGTCCGCCGTAGGCGTTCCACGTCGACAGCAGGATCTGAACGCCGCCGTAGTAGCCGTTGCCGGTGTTGATCTGCCAGTTCCCGGTGGACTCGCACTGGGCGACCCTGTCCCAGGTGCTGACAGAGGCGGCGTTTGCGGGGACGGTGGCGATCAGGCCGGCGCCCAGGCCGACGGCGGCCAGCGCGGCCGTGGTGATGGCGGCGGTCTTCTTGGTGACACGACGCTTGCTGTGGTGTGTTTCGGGCATGACGGAGCCTCACGGGTGGCGACAGGGGGTGGCGGTGACGGCGCAGGAAGCTGCGGCCGGGTGGTGCGAAGCATGTGGTGGCCGGGAACGGCCGGAGGGCATTGGGCTGCTGACAGCTGCCCTGCAGGAGCAGCTGGGAGACCGGGCCCGGATCAGGCGAGAGCGGGGTTAGGACCAGCCCATGGTCAGCGCGCTGACGGTTGGTGTGGAGAGAGCGGCCGCGGCCTGAGCGGCCGACGCGGTGGTTTCGGCGGTGGCCGTGGTCGCAGAGAACATCAGCGAGGCGGCGACGGCGACGGCGATCGCAGTGGCTCTAGCAGCAGCGGGCTTACCGGACGTGCGGAGCTTGGCTGGGGGGTTTTCGGGCATGACGGGGCCTCACAGGGGGTTCGACGACGTTGGGTGAGCTGCGGGGGCCCGAGCGAGCGGCGGGTCGGTGCCCGGTACGGCTCGTGTGGGCCGACGGGCCCGGGGGCTACTGATGCGGCCGGGGCCGCGGATGTGCGCGCGGCGTGGATGGGCCGAGGGGGTTGTGCGGTTGTGCGGCTGCTGTCAGCTGTCCTGCAGTAGCAGCTGCGCGCTGGTGATGAGAAGCCTTGGCAGGGCCGGGGGTTAGGACCAGCCCATGGTCTGCGTGGTGGCAGTCGGGACGGCCGAGGCGGTGGCGGGCGGGGTGTCGGCGCCGGCGGCGCCGGCGGAGGCCAGCAGGAGGGTGGTGGCGAGAGTGGTGACCGCGGCGGCCTGGGCGAGACGGATGCGAAGCATGGGGATGTTCCATTTCTGACGTCGGCTCGGATGTCCTGAACCGGTCTGCATCCCGCGGTGATGCTTTCCGGTCCTTTGCCTGCCGGGTGGTGTTCCCTGCTGGCAAGAACTACTTTCGCCGCTGGTCAGAGCAGTTGGAAGAGGTATCGGCTGGACCGAAACGGCCTTGGCCCATTGCGTCCACCACCGGGTCGGCGGGGCCGGATGCGGACAGCAGCGACTCGTAATACGGCGCGACCATCGGCGCCTGGGCCACCAGCAGCAACCAGCCGCCGACCTCGCCGAGCTGTCCGAACGCCGCGACAGCGAGGCCGCCCAGCGCGAAGCCGAAGAGAAAGTCACCAAGGCCAAGGCCGAACTGGAGAAGGCCCAGGAGGAGCTGCTCACCGTGAAGGCCGGCACCCGCACAACCACCACCGCGCCCACCCCGATCCGGGCGAGCCTGGGCAGCGGCCGCACCCGGGAGGAGCTCACCGCCATCAGGACGTGGGCGCGCGCCAACGGCCACCAGGTCGCCGACCAAGGCGTGGTGCCCAAGCGAATCCTGGAGGCGTACGACGCCACCCACCGGGCGCCGGTCCGGAAGGCCGGCTGACCGTGGCCGCCGACGACGCGATAGCCCTGGACCGGCTTCCTGGACGAGGAGACCGCGGCCGGCGACCTGCACGGGTCGACGGCACGGTTCCGCCTCACCGTCTCCCCCACGGACGGGCGCACGGACGAGATGATCCTGCCCTGCAGCGTCGCCGACCCGGCCATGGCGCGTACGGTCATCGACGACCTGGTCCCCGGCGACAAGCTCCGCGTCACCGGCCACCTCCGGCTGCCCCGCACGCCGGACGAACCGATGTGGCTGGTCGTCACCACGCTCGCCGTGCTGGCGACCGCGCCGCAGCTGTCCGACCCGGCCGCCCTCTTCACGGTCGTCATCGAGCGCTACGGCCCGTACATCTGCTGGTACGACGCTGAGGACTCCGGTGAGATCCCGATGTGGACCGAGGCCGGCGTCTGGGTCGGTACCCGCCGGAGACCCGAGCGCGCTGGACGAACTGATCCAGGCGTTCGAGCAGCGCCAGGCCGCCGGCGGCGAGTGAGGCCGTGCCCATCCGTCCCGAGAACCCGCACCGCCACCAGCACGACTGGAACGAGATCAGCGCGCGGATCCGGTTCGAGTGGGCAGGCGGCCGCTGCGAGTGCACGGGCCACTGCGGCCTGACTCATCCCGGCGGCCGCTGCCCCGCCGTCCACGAGGAGATCCACTCGGACACCGGGTCCGTGGTCGGCCTCACCACCACCCACCTCAACCACACCCGGAAGACGTGCGAGAGACGAATCTGCTCGCCGCCTGCCAGCTCTGCCACCTGCGGATCGACCACGGACACCACCGGGTCACCCGCTCGATCACCCTCGCCGCCCGGGCGGCCGCCGCCGGACAGCTCGGACTCCTCCCCGAGACCACACTCACCCGGACCGAGCCGCCCACCCCGCCGCGCCCCACCGGGGCCGCACCCCCGCGGCCGCGCTCCACCAGCTGCCCTTCCCCGAACCCGAACAGGAGACGAAGCCCGTGGCCCGCATCAGCGTGAAGATCACCCCGCTCCACCCCGACGGCACCGAATGCACCCACGCCGTCCGGCCCTCCGGCAAGCCCCGCGACGCCGGCTCCGGCTGCATCGGCCGCCGCAACTACGCCGTGGTGTGCAGCGTATGCGGCCCGGTCGGCGAGCCCCACGGCCTGCGCGTCCTCGCCGAGCCGGCGCAGAGCGCGCACCGCGCCAGCCACAAGGCCGCGCCCGTCCCGGCCACCCGCTGACCCCACCCGCTCCGGCCGCCGGAACCACCACGGTCCCGACGGCCCCGTCGAATGTGAGGACCGATGCCCACCACCGTCTTCGACCAGTTCGCCCGCCGCACCGCCGCCGTCACGGCCCAGCTCACCACACTGGGCATACCGCTCACCGCGCCGCCCCCGCCGCCCGCCGACCCGGACCCCGCCGACCCGTGGGCCAGCAGCTACGCCGTGCCGGTCGACCGCTCCACCCTCGCCTGGTGCACCGCCGTGACGATGCTCGCCCACCACCACCACACCGGCATCGACCGCCAGGTCCTCGCCGCCGACGCCCTGCTGCGCGAGCTCGGAGTCTGTGGTCTCGCCCAGCTCCACTTCGACCTCCACCACGGCGCCCCCGTCGACCACCGCTTCACCCGCTGCCTCTACTGCTCCGGCATCGGCGAGGACCCACCCAGCCGGACTGCAGTGAAGTCGGCTGCGCGCCGTGGCTCGAGTACCCCGAGCACGATCACGTGTGCCCGGTCTGCCATGGTGACGACTAGGACCGTTGACGGGCATGCGTTGTCAGCGGACGGCTGCCGGGAATGTCGCGTGGCGCCCCCTGGATTCCAGGGGGCGCCACCCGGTTTGTTTCGCTGAACTGCTTGCCTCCTAACTGATGTTGCTACGCGACGCCCATCTGGTAGGGGTTGCCGTAGCTGTTCATGACGGTCCCGGTGCCGGTGGCCAACCACAGGGTGCCGTTCGTGTCGGCACCGTGCCAGGCGGCTTCCCAGCCGCCGGTTGCGAGCGGCACGAGGGAGGGGCTGGACCCGGCGGCGACGCCCATCTGGTAGGGGTTGCCGTAGCTGTTC
>NZ_JBVHQF010000013.1:190250-234219 GCF_055567555.1 Streptomyces sp. NPDC026522 | reverse complement strand
ATGACGGTTCCGGTGCCGGTGGCCAGCCACAAGGTGTGGCCGGAGTCCGCGCCCTGCCAGGCCACGGTGTAGCTGCCGTCGGGCATGGCCGCCAGTGACGGGTTCGTGCCCGCGGCGACGCCCATCTGGTAGGGGTTGCCGTAGCTGTTCATGACGGTTCCGGTGCCGGTGGCCAGCCACAAGGTGTGGCCGGAGTCCGCGCCCTGCCAGGCCACGGTGTAGCTGCCGTCGGGCATGGCCGCCAGCGACGGGTTCGTGCCCGCAGCGACGCCCATCTGGTAGGGGTTGCCGTAGCTGTTCATGACGGTTCCGGTGCCGGTGGCCAGCCACAGGGTGTGATTGGTGTCAGCACCCTGCCAGGCCACCTCCCAGCCGCCCCCCGGGAGCACGACGAGGGAGGGGCTGGTGCCGGCGGCCACGCCCATCTGGTGCGGATTGCCGTAGCTGGTCATGGTGCTGCCCGAGCCGGTGGCCAGCCACAGGGTGTGGTTGGCGTCCGCGCCCTGCCAGGCGGCGACCCAGCTGCCATCGGACTGGGTGACGATGGAGGGGTTGGTGCCGGGCGCGACGCCCATCACGTACGGGTTGCCGTAGTTCCACATGTTTCCACCGGTGCCGGTGCCCAGCCAGAGCGACTTGTTGGTGTCCGCGGCCTGCCAGGCCACGTCGAAGTCGCCGTTGGGCAGCGGTGCGAGGGCCGGGCTGGTCTTGGCGGCCGGGGGCGTGTTGTTGACGCTGATGGTGATGGTCTTGGTCGAGTCGATCTGGTTCGCGTTGCCCGCGTCGAAGGCGGCGGCGGTGACGGTGTGGTTGCCGTTGGCCAGGGACGCGGTGTTGAGGGCCAGCTTGTGGGCCGGGCTGGCGGCGCCGCCGCTGTCCGTGGCGCTGATCAGGCCCGTGCCGCCGGCGGCGGGGTTGGTGTTGTCGAGGTAGTACCAGACCCGGCTGGCGTTCGTCTCGGTCGCGGTGAGCATGATCTGGCCGGAGGCGGCCTGCGGCGAGGCGGTGGCGGCAGTCGTGCCGTTCCAGGTGCCGAGGCTGGTCACCGCGGCCGGTGTCGGCGCGGGGGGCGGGGTCGCGGTCCCGGGGGTGACGTAGCGGTAGACGTAGTGGCCTTCGCCGGCTGACCCGATGGCGGAAGGGATGGTCTCCTGCTCGACCTCGCCGTTGTCGTTGCCGCCCACCACAGTGATGTGGCCGCTGTCGGGAACGGCGACGACTATCGCGACGTGGGCGATCCCAATACTCTTGCTGGGCCAGTTCGCTGGCGGTATGTCAGCTCCGGAGGTGCTCTGTTCGGAGAAGACGACCGCGTCGCCGACGGCCGGAGTCTTGGTGACGTTCGCCCCGCCGTTGTAGTTGAGGAAGCTGTAGGCCATGTCGTCCAGCCTGCTGTCCATATTCGGTACACCGGCCTGCTGCCACACCCATCCCGCGAAGTCCGCGCACCAGGCATGGGCGGGGCCGCCGTTCGTGCCCGGTGTCGCACAACTGTTGTGCTGGCCGGTGCCCGTGGCGTAGTAGCCGGCGAAGCCGGGCCCGGCGCCGCACGGTCCGAAGCCGCCGCGCCAGCCGGCGGCTTTGACGTAGGTGGTCTGGCCCGTGGCGATCGCGGCGATGGTGCTGGTGGTGTCGGCGGCGAAGGCCGGGGTGGTCACCGAGGCGGAGACCAGGGAGACGGCAAGGGCGGTGGTGGCGACGGTGCCGAGGCTGCGGCGGAAACGGGAAGCGGGCATGGCGGAGGTCCTGATTCTCTGAAAAGAAAGGAAGAGGGTCACCGCGCGTACGGGAGCCCCCGGGGCGTGCCGGCACGGCACTGTCATCGCTGCGGATCGCGGCGTTTCAGGCTGGATCAGTTGCGTGCTGTGAGTCGCACGAGCAAACCGCGTAGGCTGGTGGTGGCTCTACGGCCGTGGCCTCGGCTTGGCCTGTTGCTGTCCTGCCGTGACACCCGCCAGGGGGCTGTGCTGCGGAGGCTTCGGGGTAGGTCGGTTGCCGAGGGGCGTAGGTGCAGGAGGTGCCGCTGGGCCACGTGTGCGGGGTAGCGCTGGTGGACGGCTGTCCTGCAGGAACAGGGGTCGGGGCGGGCCGCAGGTGCGCGGCTGGCTGGGTCAGCGGCTCGGCGCGCTCGGTGTAGGCACCGGTGGCAGGTAACGCAGGCCCAATGCCGGGGAGTTGCTGTAGCAGCGGGCGAGGAGGTTCGCAGCGCGCCGCACGGGGCCCGGCACGCCGGGCGTTCCCGGGTTCTGGGGGCAGGTCAGGAAGAGGAGCAGGTCGATGCGTCCGGTCTCGACGCGGGCGTGGGCGTGTTCCAGTCCGTCGTCGGGGGCGGCGTGCGCCCACAGGGCGCCGAGGGCTTCGGCTGCTTCGTCCGTCACCTCTGGGGAAGCGCCCGGGCGGTGCTCCAGGCTGAGGTACACGATGTCCAAGGCCAGGTCACCCCCACTGGAGCTCGTCGGGGGTCACCGGGGCCGCGGAGGCGGTCGGGACGGCGGTGGCCGGGGTGGTGGGCGCGTCGGCAAGGGTCGCGCCGGCTGCCGCGGGCAACAGGGTCACAGACACGGCGGTGAGGGCGGCGGCAGCGGTGGCGAGGGGGATGCGGATCACGGTCGTTGTCCTTCTCGGGTAGCAGAAACGGATGGGATGCTCGGCCGGGTGTCCCGCGGTGACGCCTCGTCCGGTCGCCGGCCCGGGTGCTCCCTGGCGGCGATGACTCAAGCTTCGCCGTCGCCCGGCCACGCCGGTAGGACTGCGGGCTGACGCCAAGGCGCCAGACGGGATCCCGACAGGAGTCCGCTCGCGAGCCGGTCCGTAGTGTCCCGGTCTGCCCTGTTCGCGCGTGGGGCACATCGGCGCATCAGCTGCATCTCCCGCGACTGCGGACAACTTCCGTAATTGCTCTGGGTGGTAGGGAAGTACCGCATAATGGATCTTGAGGGGAGGATGCGGGGGTGCCATCATGTGGCCCGGGATGCCGGAACGCGACCGGATCATCACGGGGGGCTGCATCGCCATGCTCGAAACCTTGGGACTGTCCGGCGCCGCCGCGGCCGTCTACCAGGCCATGCTCGACCGGCCCGGCGACGCAGTCGCAGACCTCGCCGCCGAATTACAGTTGACTGCTGCTCAGGTGCACGGCTGCCTGGACGAACTCGCCACCCTGCTCCTGGTGCGCGCCTCCAGTGAGCACCCCGGCCAGATGCGCGCAGTCAGCCCCGAAGTCGGCCTCGCGGACATGCTCGCCCGCCAGGAAGCCGAACTGGCCGCCCGCCAGGCCCAGCTCGCCGCCTCCCGCGTCGCCGTGACCCAGCTGGTGGCCGACCGGGCCGACACCCGGGCCGCGCACGGCGAACGCCTCCTGGGCATGGACGCCATCCAGGCCCGCCTAGAAGAACTCGGGCGCAGGATGACCACCGAGTGCTTGGGCGTCCACCCCGGCACCGGCCATCGACCCGAGGACCTGGCCGCCGCCCGGGCCGCCAACGCCGAGGCCCTCGCCCGCGGCATAGTGGTCAAGGGCCTCTACCAGGACGCCGTCCGCAACGTCGCCCACACCGTCACCCACGCCAACTGGGTACTCGATCACGGTGGCGAGATCCGCACCGCCCCCGTCATCCCGCAACGCCTCGTCATCATCGACCGCACCCAGGCCCTGGTTCCGATCGATCCCGCCGACACCCGCAAAGGCGCCCTCCACGTCACTGAACCCGGCCTGGTCAAAGCCCTGTGCGAACTCTTCGACCAGGCATGGGAAACCGCCGTCCCACTCGGTGCCATCCGCACCGAAGACCCCGGAACCGGCCTGAGCAACACCGAACGCGAACTCCTGCGCCTGCTCGGCAGCGGCCTCACCGACGACACCGCCGGCCAGCGCCTGGGAGTCTCCTCCCGCACTGTCAACCGCCTGATGGCCTCGATCATGGAACGCCTCGGTGCCAGCAGCCGCTTCGAAGCCGGCATCAAGGCCGCCCACAAGGGCTGGCTCTGACCAACCGGCCGCGCATGCCCCGCAAGGGCACGAAGCAGGCCGTCCGCAGCACAGCCAGTACCGGACAATGCGCAGACCATACGGCCCGCCGCGAACCACCCGGCTCCACAACCCTGTCGGCATCGCCGGCAGATCCAGACGACCGCGCCACCGCCCAGCGGGTTCTGCCGACGCCCTTGGGGCTACAAACGCCAAGCCGACCGCTTCGCCGAAACCGCCGAATCTGCTCTCGCTGGTTCCAAATGAGATGACCTCTAATCGAGATCGTGTGGCAGCACGGAGAGTGGGCAAGGGCGGTGCAACCCATCGTCCTATGGTCAGTGGCACTCCGCGTTCTTTTGATCAGGCCTCGGACAGCCCCGCTCGTGATAGCGCGAGGTTCGCCTTGGGCACGCTTCGAGCAGGGGGTCGGCGCCGCCTTGTGCCACTTCCAGCTCGGGATCGCAGCCTACTGGGCCGCCGGGGGGATCACCTGCAGTGGAGGGTGCGGTCCGGGTGACGGGTGCGGTCTTGTCCCCGGCCATGAGGCTGATCTGCGCCGTCGGGTTGGAAGGGGAGGCGAGCGTCATGATCCAGCCGTGGTTCATGACCTCCTCGAAGTCGAGCAGGCCGTAGAACTCCCGGCTCTCCTCCACGGCCTCCGACCGGACATGGGGTACGACGCGGCGGACGGACATCGGCGACTCCCGGGTGGGTGGGTGACAGCTCAGGCCAGGCCCGCGGCGATGGCGCGGCGGACGGCGTCCGCACGGTCGCGGATCCCGGCCTTGGCGAACAGGTTGTTGATGTGCGTCTTGACCGTGGCCTCGCTGATGAAGAGCCGCTCGGCGATGCCCCGGTTGGGCAGGCCCTGGCCGATCAGGGCGAGGACTTCGCGTTCGCGCGGGGTGAGGTCCTCGGGCAGGGGACGGTCGGCCGGGGGTGCGTGGGTCCTGGCGGTGGCGAGGAGGCGGTCCTGGACCTCGCGGTCGAGTACGGACTGGCCGGCGGCCGCGGCGCGGATCGCGCGGGTGATGTCCTGGCGTCCGGCGTTCTTGGTCAGGTAGCCGCGGGCTCCCGCGCCAAGCGCGCCGAGGATCGAGTCGTCGTCGGCGAAGGTGGTCAGGACGACCACCGCGACATCCGGGTGCTCCCCGGCCAGCCGACGGGTCGTCTCGATGCCGTCCATGACGGGCATCCTCAAGTCCATCAGCACCACGTCCACGGGGCCGGCGGCGACGGCCGCCAGCACCTCGGTGCCGTTCGCCGCCGCCGCGACGACCTCGATGCCCTCGGCCAGGGCGAGGACCGCGGCGAGGGGCTCACGGACGGCGGCCTGGTCGTCGGCGACGACCACCTTCAACTTCTGCTCCTGTGCTGCGGGTCCGGTCATTGCGGGATCACTGCCTCCACCTGCCAGTCGCCCTGGTGCGGGCCTTCCGTGACCGGGCCCGCGGTCAGCGTTCCCCCGAACAAGGCTACGCGTTCGCGCATGCCGATCAGTCCCATCCCGCTGCCCGCGCCCGGGACCGCCGGGCGGGTGGCGGGGCGGTTGCGGATCCTCAGCGCGGTCGACGCCGGGGCGAACTCCAGCTCCATAAAGACGGCTCCTCCGGGAGCGTGCCGGGCCGCGTTGGTCAGGGCCTCCTGGGCGATCCGCAGCAGGTTCTGGACCGTCTGGGCGGGCACCTCGCGCACCGTCCCGGTGATGGTGAGGAC
The DNA here is from genome assembly GCF_055567555.1 of Streptomyces sp. NPDC026522. Classification (NCBI taxonomy): domain Bacteria; kingdom Bacillati; phylum Actinomycetota; class Actinomycetes; order Kitasatosporales; family Streptomycetaceae; genus Streptomyces; species Streptomyces sp. NPDC026522. The sequence goes on along the minus strand of NZ_JBVHQF010000013.1, from coordinate 228,533 downwards.
GTCCCGGTGGCCCGAGGAGGCGAGCATCGAGGCCAGGGTCTCCCGCAGCGGCAGCGCGTCCTCACGCAGGGCGTGGACGGTCCACTGCGCTTGCCTCAGGCTCTCCTTGACGAGGCTGTGGGCCTTGGCGTGAGCCTCGCGCACCTTCTCCAGGTCCCCCGTGTCGATCAGCGCGTCCGCCAGCTCCAGCTGCATGTTGATCCCGGCGAGAGAGTGCGCCAGGACGTCGTGCACGTCCCGGGCGATCCTGCCCCGTTCGGTCAGCACTGCGGTGCGCGCCTCGGCGCGGGCGGCGCGTTCGGCCGACTCGGCCGAGTCGATCGCCGCCCGTACGGCCTGCCGTTGACTGCGGTTGACGATGCCGATCAGGACCGGGGCGCCGGTGGTGAGGCCGAACACCCATGGCAGCGCCTCGTGCCCGGGTCCCAGGCGCAGGTACAGCACGGCACCGCAGAGCAGGCTGCACAACCCTGCCATGACGAGGGCCTGCCGGGTGTCCAGCCGGTATCCGATGTGGCCGGCGAGGAAGAAGGCGAAGAGGTAGCCCGTTCCGCTGCTGCTCAGGCCGATCAAGGCGGCCGCCGCGCCGACCCCGAGCGAGAGCCAGACGACGGCGAGGCGCGGCGGAACCATGTGCTCGGGCAGCCGACGGGCCAGCAGTGCGGCGGAGTTGACCACGACCAGGGCGGCCACGGCCAGGCCCCGGCCGCTCGGTCCCATGGGCCGGATCGTCAGGACTCCGACGACAACGACCGCGAGGGAGACGACCCACTGCACGCGCGGGTCGTGCCCCGGTACGGGGCGCGGGTCCGCACCCCGGCCGGTGTCGTCGGCGTGGTGCGGGACGCTCTCGTCTGCGGGCACAGGCCGAAGATACGGCACGGTCAGACCGTGGTGCCGAGCACGGGCCGCGTACGGGCCGCCCGCACCACCCGGCTGCGCACGTAGATCGTGGCCACCCGGGTGACGACCTCGGTGAGCGCCATCAGGACGAAGGCCGTGACCCACGCCTGGGAGCTGGTGATGTGGTGCGCGAGGCTGAAGCGGGCGACGTCGTCGGCGCCGCCGCCGTGCTCCACCCAGGTCTGGAAACCCATCCGGGCCCCCATGCCCGCGATCCAGAGGACCGCCGACACGGCGCCCGCCTTGATCAGGAGATCTCCGTCGAGGCTGCGGATCCGGGTGTAGATTCCGCCGGCGATGCCGAGCGCGGCGCCCACGGCCGTCAGGGCGCCGATGAGGACGAGGTCGTTGCCGGCGGTGGGGACGGAGTCCAGGTACGAGTACGCCACGAAGGCCACGATCGCCAGCGGGAGCAGGAAGGTCTTGTGGTCGAGACGGCCCTCCCGCAGTTGCCGGAAGACGATCAGGACGAGAGCGATGTCGGTGATCCACTCGGTTGCTGTCATGCCCTCCAGACTGCTGCGGAGCCGTCTTCCGCGCCTGGACCCGGGGGTGGAGAACGGGGTGGACATCCGGGCCGGGCGCCGCCGTGGCGGCGGCCCGCTCCGGCGGGCCGTGCCCGCGGTGGGCCGAACCGGGCGTGTCTCCACGGGTCCTGTCGGTGGCCACGGACGGGAAGGACCAGGGCGATTCGTTCGAACTGAGCGTGTGGCGGACCGATGGCGGCCTCCTGGGTTCTGTCTCTTTGGTCATCGCCGTGCCCAGATGAGGATGGCGGCGAGGTGGAGTGCGGCCTGGTAGGCGATGCCTTCGTCCAGAGCCAGCACCGCCCTGGCCAGGGCGCGGACCACGGCAGCAGCAGTGCTCTCCCCGGCCACGGCGGTGTGCTGGGCCTGGGCCGCGGCGACAGCCGCATCCGCCATGGGCGCCACGGACGTTGCGGTTCTTCAGCCAAGCCGCGAGCCGGCTCGGGCCGACCCGGCGCAGGCCGGCCGGGGTTTGGTAGCCGGTCAGGAGGGTGAGTGCCGCCTTGGAGGCGGCGTAGTCGAAGGTCCGTTCCAGGGCGGGGAAGTACTCCAGGAGCTGGGCTCGCATCCGGTTGATGGCGCGGGTGCGGTCGGCTGCGAGGTCGTAGCGGCGGGCGGTGAGGATCTTCAGGTCCACCGCGATCTCGTCCCACTCCTGCAGAGGCTGCAGGTCCCGTCGCATCCGTGCCTGGTCGCCAATGACGTAAGCGTCTTTCGCATCCGTCTTGCCGTCTCGGCGGTAGCCACGGGAAGCGTGGTGGACGGTTCGGCCAGGAATGTAGAGAAGCCGCTGGCCATGGCTCGTCAGGAGAGCAATCAGCAATGCGCCACCGCCGGCGTTCAAGTCGACGGCCCAGGTCACCGGGCTGTCCTCGGCCAGTGCGAGGACGTCGCCCATCAGTTCCAGGAGCTCGGGCTCGTTGTTGGGTACCCGGCGTGAGAGCACCTTCGTCCCGTTCGTGTCGATCACCGTGCAGTGATGCGCGGCCTTGCCGGCATCCCTCCCCGCCCAGAGCTCGGGCACCCGAGCCTCCCTCGTCGTCCGGTTGACTGGTCCCTGCAGACGACCACGCCGACGTGTCCTTACGAAGCGATCTCTGTTCGCTCATCCCAATGAGTGGCCGTGTCGTCGCGGGGCGCCGGGCGGCCAATCAGTCAAAGCCACACGTACGGCATGAGTGTTTTCAGCCACCCCCAAGCCCCTGGGTCTCCCGATCGTACGAAGGACCGAATTCAACCCGCCAACACGGTAAGGAGCGCTGTAGTTGCCCCCTTCGGCCAACTACAGCGCACAGTTCCGTCAGAGCGTGACTTGCCTCGCCATCTTCGGCCCCAGCCGGTTAGGCCGCAGGGCCGAGGTCTCCCTCAAGGAGCGTTTGTACGATCTGGGGTTGGTCCCAGAGGGCAAGGATTTCGTCGGCGAGGGCCACGACGGGCAGGTGGTCTTGGTCACAGACCTTGATGGCTGCGGCTTTCAGCGAACGCGGGACGGCTCCGGCGTCCAGGAGGAGACGCCATTCCTGCGCGCCGAGTTCCAGGAACTCCAGTCCCGTGAGCCCAGCGACCTCCAGGGGGTCGGCCAGTGTGCCGGGCGAGGCGGTGAGAGTGCGCAGGCTAGGCAGTCCGGCGACAGGCGCGAGGCTGAACGGCGTGCCGGACCAGTCGCCGATGGACAGGGCCTCCAGAGCGGGATGCGCGGCGGCCTGAATGGACTTGAGGTATCCAGTGCCGACCCTGGCCATGGCCGGAAGGTCGTCTTCAAGGCGGTCACGGCGTTCATCCCGCATCCGGCCCAGGACGAAATCGGTGAGGGAGTCGGCCACCAGCTCGGCGCCGAGGCTCTGTTCGTGAGCGACCAGGATGATCTGACCGAAGTGTCCGGCCGGGCCGGGAGTCAGGTCGACTGCGAACTCGTCGCCGCCGTTGCTCCCGAAGCCGATCCAGCCCGGCGAGCCGGCCAGGCCCTGCACCGGGGCGTCAGGCGCGGCGCTGATCGTTTGCGTGGCGCCGAGGTCCCAGCCGGGGTGACGGACTGCACCGTCGACGGCGTACAAGTGCTCCAAGCCGGAAAGCTCGCAGCCAACCGCCTCACCGGCGCGGTCTGCCGCCTCGAAGTCGTCGTCGTAGTCCACCCGCGTGACCCGGTAGAGCACCTTGAGCTCATCAGACAGCGTGACACCAAGGCGCCCAAGGCGCGCTTCCGCAGCAGCGATCTCCTCCTCCGTCGCGCCGATGGCGTCGGGCAACCGTTCGCGGAGCGTGCACTCCAGCAACTCCAGATCCGCCGATGGTGCCGCCATCGCCCCGGGCACTGGATCAGGACGACGGAGCCAGGGCTCGGGAAGGGACCCATCAGACAGGAGGAGCACCCCCAGGTCCGGATAGCCGACAGCCGGTTCAACGAGCGGACTCGGCCAGACCAGGCCGAGTGTGGTCCTTCCGTCCCGTTGGACCTCCGCCCGGAACGCAACCTCCTGGACTCCGCCGCGTGCGAGAGCCCTCTGTATGCCCTCCACCGCGATCCTCCCGGTCGACGATATAGTCCGAGCGCGGTCCACTACGAGAACTCCTGACGGCGCCGCGCCTCCCCGAAAAAGCGGCAGGGGGTCCGCCGTCCCATCGCCCGCGCGGAACCTCGGCGGCGACCTTGGAAATGGCTTCGCCGACTCCCTGACCCAGTTTTCGACTCAAGGCTTTGCCGACGGTGCCGAGCGATGGAGCAACGGCGGCAGTTGCTGCGCTGGTGGCTGCGCCCCAGAGAGCGCCCTCGCCAATGTCTTTCAGTGTGCCCATGATGCTGTGGTCGGCATCTGGAGTCATATAGTTCGTTACTGCGGCGCCTGCGGCGCCCGCTATTGCGCCACATCCGGCGACCAGGGCGAACCCGGCGCTGCCCGTGACAACGGCTGCACCCCCGGCTGCTGATACACAAGCAGCGCCGACGACGACCTCGGTGGTGAACGAGACGATCGCTACCTTGTTTTCTTGCCAGACCTTGTTGGCCCTGCTCAGCTGTTTGTTCAGGTTGCAGGTCGACCAGAAAAAGACCGCGAAGCGCGCGGACGACGTGCACGACACGCCCGACGGGACCCGTCCACCCCACTTCTTCGCGACTACTCTCCGTGGTGAATGACGGCTCGCGGGCGGACCCGCCGCCGAGCTGGGCTAGTTCGGATAAGACCAGCTCGCCGCTCTCGGCCTGGTCCTCAATGCCGCCGTGCTGTGGCCGACCCGCTATCTGGACGCCGCCGTCGAGGAGTTGCGGGCGCTGTCCACCGAGGAGCGCGAGCACGACGTCCTGGACGAGGACGTCGCCCGCATCTCCCCGCTCAAGCACGCGAACCTCAACGTACTCGGCCGCTACAGCTTCCGCGCCTCCACCCCGGTCGACGGCGGCCTGCGACCTCTGCGCAACCCGGGTGAGGGCAGTGTCGACGAGGACGAAGAGGAATGAGAGCAGCCAACGGGTTCGGCAGGCGGCCCGGTCAGCCGTACATCGCCACGCGGTACAGAGTCGCAAGCGCGTCGTCGATGGGATGGGGCAGCGGCTTGCCGAAGGAGTCGAGCCTGTTCCACCTCTGCAGGTTCACCGCGATGGACATCTGCCGCTTGCCGTCGGCGCGGGTCATGGCTAGCGCTCCACCACCCCAGACCGAGCCGCCATGGCCCCAGAAGGTGCCCTGACCGGGACCATCCATCGGGTGCAGGCCGAGGCCGTAGTCGATCGTCTTTCCCTCTTGGGAGACGACCGGGACAGTGCGTTGCATCTGCGCCAGCGACGACGGACTGACGATCTCCCCGGCCAGCAGCATGCCGAAGAAGCGGTTGAGGTCTGTGACGGTCGATATTAGCGAGGCCGCCGGACCCACCCATGACATGTCGTAGACGCTGTAGTCGCGCGGCGGGTCGATCATGCCGAACCACGCCTCGTAGAGCTGCGAGTGCGGCCCGTTGACGTACGGTCCGGTGGGGAGTTCGGTGTTCCGGAGCCCGGCGCGCTCGATGACGTTCCGAGTGATGTACCGCTCGGCCGTAGTGCCGGTCACCCGTTCTAGGAGTTTGCCGAGGAGCAGATAGTTGGTGTTGGAGTACACCCCCGGAGTACCGCCCGGGGCGCCGACGGCAGGTGCGGTGACTCCCATTTCGATCAGGTCAGCGGGGTCGAACCGCGTGAGCCGGTGGTCGTCCAGGCTCTGGGGCCCGGTGTCCGCGAGGGCGGGGAACGCCTTGAGGGAGGGGTAGGCATAGGGGAGGTACTCGGCGAGGCCGCTGGTGTGGTTGATCAGCATCCGGACCGTGATCGCGTTACCGCGTTCTCCGGAAACCAGCTTCGGAAGGTACCGGCCGATCGGTGTGTCGAGACCGATCTGACCGCTCTCGACCTGCTGCAAAACCGCGGCCGCGGTGAAGGTCTTGGTGATGCTGCCGACTCGGTGCCGCATCTCGGCGGTGACGGGGCGGCCGGTGGCGACATCGGCGACCCCGGCGGCGCCGCGCCAGACCTGGTCGCCGTCTCGCACCTCGGCGAACAGGCCCGGCATCCCGACGCGGTGGACGTTTTCGATGGCTGCGTTCAGTGCCGCGCAATCCAGTGGGTTCTCATTCACGTCATGCGTCCTTTCGTGTTCCCCGGGGTGAGCTCCGCATCGGTCGCCTGGCCCGGGCAACAGGGCACGAGTGGCACGCCGGCCCGCCCGGCACGCTCATGCACTCATTATGCACGCGGTGCGTGCAACACCAAGTGCATAGGTTAGGCTGAGATCCGGCGAGAGGAGCAAGATGGCAGGCCGAAAACGTTGGTCAACCGAAGAGATCCTGGACGCGGCGGCGGAACTGCTGCGCACGAGTGACGCGGATTCGTTCAGCGTGCGCAAGCTGGCTGCGACCCTCGGGACCGATTCCTCCAGCCTCTACCGGCACTTCCGCAGCAAGACCGAACTGCTGCGCGCGGTCGCCGACCGGATTCTTCTGGCCGCGATGGACGACTACCGCCCCGAGGGTGACTGGAAGCAGCGCATCACATCTCTGGCCCTGCATGTGAGAGAGGCCTTCGGACGGCAGCCCCAGCTCGCCACGGTCTGGGGACGCTACGCATCAAGCGGCACCGGTTCCCGGCTGGTCATGGAAGAGGTGCTGCACGCCCTGCGCGCATCGGGGCTACCCGACGCGGAGATCCCCACGCGCTACCACCGGATCGCGGTCCTCATCGCCGCGTTGATCGCCTCCGAGGCCGGGGTCAGCACTGTCACCCCCGGAGAGCACGAACAAGGCATGGAGCTGTTCCGCGTGGCGGTTCTGGGCGCCGACCCCGAACGCTTCCCGACCCTGGCCCACTTCGCCCGCGACGTCCGTCCCCTCGGGGTGGATCGCCGCGCCGCGTTCGAAGAGATCCTCGCCGCCCAACTCGCCCACATCGAGGCCGTAATCTGCCCGAGCTAGGCGGTTTCGTTTGGATCAGGGGGGCGGGCGATGGCGTTCGCGGGTGGCAGTCTAGGGCGATGAGACCCTGGGACACCGCCGCCGAGGACGACCTGCGGCATCTGCTCAATGAGTGGGATCCGATCGGCGTCGCTGACGATGTGCAGGACGAGTACGACTGCATGCTCGCTCCTCTGCTCCAGCGGCTTCGTTCCGGCGCCGACCGGGCCGCGATCGGTGAGTTCCTGCGGCACGAGCTGGAAGATCATTTCGGTCTCGACCCTCTGGGCCTGCGGCCAAACGTCATGGCCCGCCCGAGTGATCGACTGGTGGACTTCGACCAGCCCGGCTGGTGACGTGGCCGGTACATAGGCCCCCCTGTCGGTGTCCTGATCGCAGATGGCGTCCGAGACCACAGGGGTGATCCGACTGACCGAAACCCTGTGCTCCATCGGATGCTCCGTGCGATCGTGAGCTGTGCTCAGGTCAAACCCCAGATGCGATCGGCAACCCGAAAGTAGGAGGAGATCACGGTGAAACCCTTCCGCTCTGTGCTGGCAGCAGGCGCATCAGTGCTCACACTCGCGGCGACCGTCATCGTCGGTTCGGCCCCTCCCGCATCCGCGGCGACTAGTCCTGGCGCGGCGTGTGGGTACCAGTACTCAAAGGTGGAAGGATCATCTTCGTTCTACGGGGGCACCACGTGGCTGCTCTGGCAGCCTGGAACCGTCAACTACTGTGCTGTGACCATCAAGTCTCACTGGGTGGGCACGCCGTCTCCTACCTCAGTGTCCCTCCAGAAGGGCAACTGGCCCATAGCCAGGCAGGAAGGCATGTTCAAAACGTACGCGGGTCCCGTCTACTGGGTCACCGCTCCTGGCTACGCTGCGTGCGCATGGGGATCTGTATCGGACCCCACTGGAGAATACTATTACGGCTCCAACACGATCTGCGGGTACGAGTAAGCTGGCTTCGGTCTTGCATGACGGCCCGTCGGATTCTCCGGCGGGCCGTTTTGGCGCCACGGGTCGGCGATGGACAGGCGCGGGGGGCCGCTGGACCGGCGCCAGTCCGTCCGAGCTGGCCGCCCGTCGGTACCACGTCGAACTGATGACGCAACTCACTGACGGAGAAGCCCAGATCGAGAATGGTCCGATCGCCTCCTACAGCGACGACTCCTGCGCATGGGGAGACTCAGTGGACGTTAAGTCCCGCGGAGTCAATACCCCACACGTAGGTCCGCGACCCCACCGAAATCCGGGACAGCCCTCCACCGGCTTCATCCACCGGTTGGATCAGCTGGATCCCCTCACGCTCGCCGTAACTGCTTCGCTCGATCTCCCCTTCGCGGAGGGACCCCGGTGGACCCCGGACGGGAGGCCGGCGTCCTTCAGCAACAACACGCTGACCGTCACAGAACTCCCGCAGCGCGGCCGGATAGCCATTGCCAAGCTGCCTGGCACCGTTGTCGATGTCGCCTTCGCCGGCCGCCCGGGCGCCACACCACCCGACTGGAACCACCCACACCGGCCCGATGCTCGTCCCCGTACACATCAACGGGCTCTCCGCCCGCCTCACCACCGAGGACGGGGCCGCCCCTCGGCGGTGAGCGGCTGCTGTTCACCTCCGCCACCGGCCACGAACTGGCCACCGCCGTCACCGGCCACGACGGACGTGCCGAGCCCGCCATCGAGGCCCTGATCCCCCTCGACGAAACCACCGGCCAAGCCGAACACCACCACCATCGCCGTGCCCTACACCGTCGGGGCCCGTCTGCGGCCCCTCGACTCCGGGGTGATCGGCTCGGCGAGAACGCCCACGCGATGCCCTGTGGGCTGGCCCTCCGCACGAACTCGCAGTTCCCCGCTTCCTCCCCCACCCGCGCCTTGTCGCAGCTGATCAGCCCGCGGGCCGGGGCGGCCCGGCTGTCGTCCGTGTGAAGGCGGATAGGCTGGCTCGCCGCCGACCCGACCCGCACGGTTACCCCCGCAATTCCCGGTGCCGGGGCAGTCGGGCCGTGTGAACGTCGAAGCGTGGCCTGGGCGGCAGGGAGTGTGGCGACGCTGTGGTGGGTGGTTTCGTGCACCGGCCTGGTGTGCCGGTCTTCGTGCACAGGTCCCCGAGCCCGGGACGGCGCGGAAACGGGGGAACTTGTTGGTTCCGTAGTCTCATTCACAGGCGCGGTGCAGATCACGCGTGACGGGGCGGGGCGGGTGGAGACCCGTGTGCGCTGCCCGGGCCGGCCGTGTCCGGTGGCTGCCCGGGCCGTAGCCCGGGCAGCTCCGTGCCGTCGCCTGAGTTCGCTGCTGCCAGTGGGTCAGTGGTCTCCGGCGGCGCAGCGCTCGTGTGGCGTCATCGGGTGGGATCAGCCGGGCTGGTCTCCGGTGTAGCGGTAGATGTCACCGCCGGAGTTGACGCCCCACACGGTGCCGTCGGCAGCCGCTCCGATGTCCGACAGGCCCCCGGGGATCTTCACCCACGGATTCTGGTCATCGTTCGTGTACCGGTAGATGCCTTGCGCGGAGTTGACGCCCCACACATTGGTCCGAGACCCCACCGAGATCGCCGACAGACCGCCGGTGATCTTTGTCCAATGAGCCATTTCCGCTCATCCCCTTCGTCTCGAACGTTGCACCCGAGTACTTGGCAGACAAAGCGGCCACACAAACAGAGCAATATGGTGACTGATCATCAAAGTCTTCCAAAAAGTGATGTTTGCCGTCTGCCCCCTCCGTGGGGACAGGGCAGGAGGAAGTGATGTGCAGGAGTCATATGACCGGAAGCCATGTACCGCTCAGGAGGGATTGACGAGACACTCGACCCCTGCCCCGCGAGACAGCTCCTCCCGTTCACCCGCAAGGGAAGGCCTCAGATGACGCGTACTGGCGGGAGCTAACGGCGAAGGGAAGCTGCACTCACTATCACGTCGGAGTAATCTCCGCGCCGCTCGTCCCACCCGCCGCATGCAACCCGCACAACTCGCCCTCAAGGAAGAGTGGGCCGCAGCGTCCGTGCTCTTCAGGCGCCGTGGCGCAGGGACCCCTGCCACTGCTCGCCACTCCAGGCCTCCGGACCTGGACGGATCTCTTGGCCGTGGTGTGCGCGGCTTAGGGAACGTCGCCGCGCCACACGAACCGGCCGACACCGCCCACACCGGGGCCCGCTTCGGCCGGCTCGTACTCGGACCGGCCGCCCGGCCCGAACCGGTCATACTCCGTCATCAACATGGCCCCGTCAACGACCTCTTGCGCGTCACATCCGGTGACGTCCAGCAGCATGCCGTCCAAGGATCCGCCCACCAGCTCGACATAGGCGTGCCCAGGCTTCGGCCCGGGGGCCGGCTCGTTCGGCTCCGACCCGTACACAAGGCGATCCATCCACGACGCATCCACCCACATACCCTCCCCCCAATCGTGCGCGCGGGCAGGGATGCGCCGGCCGCCTTCGGACGGGTGACCCTCGGGCCGGCCGGCCCACCCGCGAGGGCGGCCGGAATCAGGTGCGGTAGACGCGCACCGTGCGCTCCGCGACGGCCAGGCGGCCGCCCGAAAGGCCGGTCTGCTTCACCCGCCCGGGGCGGCCGGTTCACCGCTGAAACGGCACTGCACCACGCCCCCACCCCCCACCGCCGGCGGCCGCGGTGCCAGGCGCGAAGGCAGTTTCATCCGTCGAGGTTCCAGCAGCCGAGGCGGGACAGCAGCCTGCGTGCCCCGCTCTCGTCGGGCCCCCGTGCCACTGCGGCCTGGACGGTGGTCAGGTCGGTGCGGTGACGTTCGTGTCAGCCGGTCGATCTCCTCCTCCAGCCGCTCCAGCAACACCGTCACCGACTCCGGCAACACAACGCTGGTGGCCTCGACGTCGGCGGTGTGTCCGTCCCAGTCCCGCTCACACGCCTCCGCCTGGCCATCCCCCGCTTCCACCAGACTCCGGTCACCGATCAACGCCCAGTCGAGACGCTGCTCCGGCCTCCTCCAGCCACAGGAGCACACCGCCCGCAGTGCGGCGGCCCGGGGAATGCGGTCGCGGTGGCCCTCGTAGACGCTCCACTGCGACACCGACCGGCCCACCGAGCCGGAACCGGAATCGAAGTACACCGGCCGCGGAACACTCCCGTCTTCGACGAGCACGCCGACCCCGCCCCTGTGCGAGGAACCGAACTCCTCCGTCACCCACGACTCCCGTCCCTGCTCGCCCATCAACACCCCTCCAGCCGACACGCGCCCGCGATCGCAGCGATCGACCCGGGCGGGACCGCCACTGACGACGATGCCCAACCCGACCGGCAGCCCGGCCCGAACCCACCGATGAACGACCAACAACAACCGCAGTTGGATTCGACAGGCGTCGTGGCGATGAGAAGCAGCTTCCCAAGAAGATCGCCCGCGCCTGCGCATCCCACAAGATCGGGTACTTGCCACAATCCTGCCGCCAAGGCGGCTGGGTGTCAGGAGGCGAGGAATCCGCGCAGGGCAGGGTCGGGCGGCGTGTAGCGGCGGGGAGCGCTGATGGGGAGTCCGGAACCGGTCCGGCCCGCGGGCGGGAGCGGCTGGTCTGGGGCTTGGCCACGATGCGCCGAGGGACCGTGCGTCCGATGGGCGCAGCCGGTCGTGGGTGCGCGCCGGGCGCCGAGGCGGGTTGGCCGGGCGGTGCGGAAGGGTCGTTACCTCTCGACGGTTGACGGCATCGCGGGCGGTGTTGGTGATCTCCAACCACTCTCCCTTGAGGGAGCGGTTGGAGCGGTCGTCGCGTCCGGGGCTGTCGGCCTGGACCCGGCCGATCTCCACCCGAGGTTGCTGACGGTGGTCGCGGTCCTGTGCGGTTGCCGGCAGCGCGGCAGCGCCCACCAGGGCCCCGGCTGCCAAGGCGGTCGCGGCGATACGACGGACGGAGGAAGAAGATGACATCGGTGACGCTCCCTCAACAACAGTGCCCAACCCACCGAAGCAGGAGACGGCAACCGGTGCGCAATCCCGGGCCTGGAGTGAGCCGAGGCCCACACTCTCGACCCCGCACCTGCCCAGCCGCAGCACCCCGTGAGGGCGGTTACCAGACACCGATATTTCCGTCACGCTCGCCTGTACACCCCACCCACATCCACCCGCCGTGACCCTGACATTCCTCGGCCCCCACGCTCACACGCCCCGCGAGCGGCGTACACGGACAACGCGCTCCGGCGCACCACCAGGCGCACTCCAGTCCCGCCTCACCCACCCCGAATAGTTGATCAAGTAACAACCGTTCTGCGGAGTTCTTCGCACCCGTACCGGCAGTTCGCACACATGCACTGCGACAGACCAGAGCCCTACCCCCGCCGGAGGGTCCAAAAAATGGTTTGCCGACCCGGTGGCCGTGTGTCACCGTTCGGCCTGGACCGGCAGTTGACCATCGGCGGCCGGTCAATGTCGACATGTCGGCGGCCTCTCGGGATCCACCGGAGAGGCGACGCAACAATGGGAACCGGTGCCGTGGGGAACAATTACGAGGACAAGTGTCGCCGGTCGTTGGCCGAGGAGCAGGCGAAGAGCCTTGCCGAGACCAACGACTGGGAACATGTGGACAGGGAGCGGGTCCACCAGGACTGGGACGTCCTGTACCGGGAGATGACGCCTCTCCTGGACGGCGGCTCCCCGCCTGGAGACCAGAAGATCCAGGAGCTCGTCCGCAGGCACTTCGACATCGTCTGCCGGTTCTACACCCCCTCCAGGGAGGCTTACGTCGGCATGTCCCTCTTCTACGCCGAGGACGAGGCCATGAGGGCATTCCACGATTCCTACCACCCCAGGATGGTCGAGTTCCTGGGCGCCGCGATCAAGGTGTTCGCCGAGCAGGGGAGCGGGTTCGCCCCCAGCGCCGGGACCGAAGCTTCGGCATAGTCGGGCGACACGGGCCGGTACATACATGGGCGGGTGCGCCCGGACCGGGTCCGGGCGCACCCGCCGAGGGGTAGAGCAGGGTTTAGGCGGTCCGCCCGCTGATCCAAAGAAGGGCCCCGGCGGAGACCCTCGAATGCCGGTGAGGTCACAGACGGGCACAAGGCAGCACCACGTTGCCGCGTGAGTGCCGCACACGACAGGGCCGACCCGCACCCGCCGGGCCGGCCCTGCCGCATTCCCCCCTAACGCCGCCCGGGAGGCGCCTCCGTAAGGCCTCACGGACCCCTCAGTGTATTTCAGGATAGCCGGTGCGGCTCGTCGTAGCCGTTCGCGAGAAACAGAGCCTTCGACATCAGACCGAGTGTCTCCTCAGAGAGGTTCTCACACGTGTAGCGGAGCGCGATGGGGTAGTTTCCACACAAGCTGAGAACAAAGCACAGGACCGCGAGCTCCTCACCCCACTCCCCAAGTGCGCCTGCGTCGATCGCGGCGTCGACACGCTTGACGTCGAAGCCGGCCCACACGTCGCCGTCCTCGCCGATACCGCCGTCGATATAGGGTCGCAACCGCAGATCGTGTAGCCACACACCATGACGCTCCAGCAGCCAAACTGCGGCTTCCAGGGACCACAATCCGGACGTGCCTCGCTGCAGTGCCTTCACGAGATCGGCAGCGGAAGTCTGAGAAAAATCAACCATTCGGCCATGATATGCGGTCAGGGCAGTACTATGTACCACCCCGACCGACTACCAATCTGTCACTTAGCCCGCGTCCTCAAGAGAAAATCTGTGATCCTCCCGGCCGTAGTGGTCGGGATCGATCCTCCGAGTTTGGGGTAGGGGTTACCCGCCATTGGCGTTCGGAATGCGCCCGCTTTCCCTGCGCTTCGGACCTGAACCTTGAGATAGGGACCCTTGTGAACCAAATCCTTGGAGGTGGCTGCCGGATCTCCGATTTCATACATGACCATGACTTCTGGGTCGTTCGGGAAGAAGTACCGAACTCCTCTCCCGCCAGTCGCAGCCGTGACCGGCATAGGCGCGCTTGACATACCCGCCTTCCTCGCAAGGGCATCAATGTAGGGGAATCTCTGCCCGCGCATGTGCTCGGGGTCGAGGAGCAACTTCAGCGCTGCTGCCGACGTGAGCCCCACCGCAGCGCTGGCAGGTTCCTGCCGCAGCAGCTCTCCTCTCGACGTGACGCGGAGCTCAAAATCTTCAACAGAAGTCGCATCCGGGTGTTCCTTAGGGCACTCCTCTGGCGCCCCCTCGCAGAATTCCTTCCAGAACATCTCGCTCATGTTCTAGAGCGCCAAGTTGGGATGATTCCCAGGAGCGAAGAGGTTCCTGTGCGTCTTCGCGATTGCCGCCTTCCAGACCTTCTGCCCCTTGGGGGAGAGCCGTGTCGGCGCGCTCGGCTGGATCGTGAGCCTGCTGTGGGTGCGCTTCTGGACGTAGTCGTTGTCGAGGGTTCCTCCGGCGGCGTCGACTTCGGTTTCGTAGCGGGGGCCGTAGTCGACCGGCTGACCCTGGTGGCACTGCCAGGCGCCGCTGGCGCATTCCGAGAGGACGCGGCCGGTCGGGTCCCAGTACGTGAAGGGTTTCTGGTTTGAGTAGGTGTAGCCGTGGAGCTGCTGGGAGTCCGTCAGGTCCATGACCGGGTCGACGGATATGAAGCGGCCGGTCTGGGGGTCGTATTCGCGGGCGCCGATGTGGGTGAGACCCGTTTCGGAGTCCTTCGTGCCGCCGACGAAGCCCTTTTCGCCGGTCCACCCGGTGGGCTGGGTGCCGCGGGTTTCGCCGAACAAGCCCGTCTTGCGGCGGGTGACCGCCTGGGTGGCGTCGGCGGTGATCTGGGTGGTGCCGGTGTTGTGGTGGTCGGAGAGGGTGAAGGACAGCTTGCCGCCCGTGCGGACAGCGACGTCGCCGTAGTAGCGGGTTCCGGTAACCGTGCCGGTCTTGTCGAGCTTCAGCTCGTTTCCGCCAGGCAGGTAGAACGTCGTCGAGTCCTTCTCCTTGCGCAGGAGACGGTCGCCGGAGGCGTCGTAGATGTAGGAGTTGCTGGACAGGCCCTGGTTCACGGCCTTGAGGTGGCCCTCGACGTCCCAGTCGAGGTACTGGGTCTCACCGGTGCCGCTCTTGCGGGTCTTGGTGTTGCCGGTCTCCTTGTAGGTGAACGTTTCGTCGTGGGGGTCGGTGCCGGTCTGGGTGACCTTGGGCAGGTCGTGCTTCCCGGTGGTGGGGGCGGCGTAGGTGCGGACGGTGTCGGCGGTCGGGCCGGAGGTCGTCTTGTGCTTGGTCTCCGTCTTGCGGTTGCCGACCGCGTCGTAGGTGTAGGTCGTCCAGTACGGGTCCTCTCCCCCGATGACGGAGGCTGTCGGTGCCGCAGCGCAGGTCTCGCCCTTGTTGGTCCATGCCTGCGTGATGCGGCGCAGGGCGTCGAGGTTGACGCACTGGGTGTCGGTGGTGCGCAGGGCGTCCTGCCCGTACGCGGTGGCGATCGAGGTGAGGTTTCCGGCCGGGTCGGTCGTGTACTTGGTGTCCTCGATCCGCTGTGGGGCCACCTCACGGTCGGTGTAGCTGCGCAGCAGCTGGCCGGTGTGCTCGTCGTATTCGTTGCTGACCCACAGGTGCTGGCCGAAGTCGCCGAGTTCCTGGCGGAGGCTGCGTCCGTAGTGGTCGTAGGTGTTCGCCGAGACGATCGGGTCCGCGCCGGCGCCGACGGTGTTGAGCAGGCCGGCAGTGGCCGTGTAGGTGTTGGTGATCTTCTCTTGCGGCAGTCCGCCGATGGCGGGTTGCTGTACCCACATCACTTGGCCGGTGTTGGGGTTGTACGAGGTGTTCCACTTGTAGGTGCCCGCCATGGCCCCGGTGTCGGGGGTCGCGGGGATGGTGAACTGGCTGGCGACGGGCTGGTAGAGGCTGTTGTAGGCGGTGACGGCCGACTCGTACGCCTGGCCGTCCACGAAGCGGGTCGACTTCGAGAGCTGGCCCTTGGCGACGGTGTCGTACACCATCGAGGTCAGCGTTGTCGTGCCCTGCTTGGTGGCGACGGGGCGGCCGAGCTCGTCGTAATCGGTGTGCAGGGTGACGCCGCGGGCGTCGGTGACATCGGTGACCCGGTCACCCTGGTCGTAGACGGTCTTGGTCTTGCCCTTGTCGGCGTCGTTCGACTCGATCTGGCGGCCGCGGACGTCGTGGGCTTTCCCGTCGTCTCACCGTGAGCGGGCCGGGCGCCAACCAGCCGCCGCCCGGGAACGAGACGCACCGGCCGGCTTCCTCCGACCAGGAAAAGTCATCCGGCGCGGCCCTGGGCGAGATGGTCCTATGGTGGGGACGACTCCACGACGCGGGAGGGACCTGATGGCGAAGAACGCTGAGCAGCACGGCTCCGGCGAGCGGGACGACCATCGTTCTGGCCTGCTGAGACGCTGGCGGGAGACGGTCGACGAGCGCACCGGTCCCACCCAGCGCTCCCTCCTCGCCACCTGGCTCGCCTTCGGGGCCACGTTCGGCATCACCCGTCTGATCACCCACGGCATCCGCAGCGGACGACTGCCCTGGGGCAACGTCTCGGCCGGCGGCACCCATCTGCACCATTACAACCTCGGAATCGCCACGCTGGCCGGCGTAGGACTGGTGGCCGTCCGGGGGGACGCTCCACTCGTCGGGCACCCTGGCGTCGGGGCGGCCTACGGCGCCGGGGCAGCGCTCATCGTGGACGAATTCGCTCTTCTCCTGGATCTCCAAGACGTCTACTGGGCCAAGCAGGGCCGGATGAGCGTGGACGTAGCGGTCGGCATCATGTCCGGCTTGGGTCTCTATCTCACCGCTGTCCCCTTCTGGAACGAGCTGACCAAGGTCACCCGCCAACACGTGCTGGAACGCCACGCCGGTTAGCCGGGCACCGGCGTCGGTCGCAGCCTGGACCTCGACCTCTGCGACCCCGGACTCGACACCTCGGCCCGGCCGCCAGGCCGGGACCGTCAAGGACATCCCCACCGGAGCGGAACACGCGGCGGCCCAGGCGTTGACGGGTTCCTGACGGAAGCCCGGGCCCTCGCATCCGCCCGCTGGCCCGCGGGGTAAATCCTTTCCTCGTCCATACTGCGGAACCTCTCGCTTCGCATGGCTGTCTACACGGGTACAACAGTCACTCAGGCCCGATGCGGCATCCCGATGCGGCATGCAGCGACCCGGAGCGAGTTCCTTCGATGACATACACCTCGCCGACCATCCGCCAGTCCCGGCCCCGCAAGCCCTCCCGCGGCAAACGCTGGGGGCTCATCGCGGCGTGCACGGCCGTACTCGGTGCGGTCGCCTGGCCGACGCTGTACTACTTCGACGTCTTCTCGGACAACGGTGACCCGATCACCTTCAGCGGCGTCGACCCCTCCGGTGCCGGGAGCCGGCAGTCCGCCGGCGCCAAGGCCCTCATGGCCACCGGGCCTGCTGCCAACTTCAGGATCTCCGGTACAGTCCCCGAGGACGGCAGCAAGATCGCCGTCACAACCTACCGGGGCAAAAAGTCCGGCTTCACGGGCAAGGTCTGGGTCTGGGCACCGAAAGAGTACGCGGATCCGAAGTACGCGACGAGCGGCTTCCCCGTACTGATCGCCCTCCCCGGCGGCGCGGGCTACCCGAGCAACTACTGGATGGGTACGGACCTCAAACTTGAGTCCTCGATCTCCAAGTGGTCGCAGCAAGGCAAGAGCCTGCCCTTCATCATCGCCATGCCGGTGCTCAACCCCGAGAACCATGACAAGGACCCTAAAGACCCGCAGGCGGGCCTCTACTGGGACGGCAGCGACATCCCCGGCCAGCCCAAGATGGGGACCTGGCTCACCGAGGACGTCCCGGTCCTGATCAAGGAAAACTTCCGCACGATCAAGTCGCGCGACGGTTGGGCCTTCATGGGCTCCTCCACCGGCGGCTCCGCGGGCCTGAAAGCCGTGTTGCAGAAGCCGGAGAAGTTCAAGGCCGTCATCGCCTCCGGTCCCGACGTCGTCCCCGACTCCCGCCTGTGGGCCGGCCACCAGAAGGAAAGGGCGGACAACGACTCCAACGTGCTCGCCCAGCGGCTCATCGCCAAGGGCAGCCCCGACGTGTATCTGGGGCTCCAGGTGGGTTCCAGGGAACCGGTCAAGCCCCCGATCGACGCGTTCGTCGAGAAATTCGGCAACAAAGGCCCGGTCAAGACCAAGTACGACGTAATTCGGGGTGGCCAACACAATGCCGCCACTTACGTCCCGAACATGGAGAGCAGCGGCCTGATCCAGTGGATCAGTGAGCACATGCAGGGCCCGACCGAGTGACGCTGACCCCCCCCCGCCACCCGTCAGGGGTATCGCCGACGGCTCCCGGCGAGTGCGAGGGTAGGCGCGTGATGAAGCGACGCGAGACGCGGACACGGGCGGGGAGTTGGAGTTCAAACGAGGTTGCGCTGGGGCGTCCTCGATTCCTGACAGCGTTGGGTGTCGCCATCACCGTGGCCATGGGCGTTCCTGCGTACGCTACGGGCGCAGCGCGTGACGTCGGAGCCGCCGACGGCTACGTCGGCGTACAACTGCTCAGCATCACGGACTTACACAGGTTGGCCGGGAGGACGCAGCACACGGCCATCATGGCCAGCGTGGCCTGTGTGCTCTCGCGGCCGACCGCTGCCGCGCGGCCCAAGAGCGCGCAGCGCTGGGGGGACCGGTGAGGCGCGGGCGTGATTGATCAGGCCAGGTATACCGACGCCTGCAGTTCCGTCACCCAGTCGTCACGGTTTTTGGGGCACTCCAGGTTGACCTCGCGGGGGTATCCGTTCGACCGGTAGCCGTTGGCATCGATCCAGCGGGCCAGGGTCTGGGCGGTGGGGAGCACGGTGTCCATTGAACCGCGGTGCACGATGGTCGCAGCGTGGTCGAGGGATGGCAGGTCGAGGATGCGGAAGGCGCCGTCCTGGAGAGGGGCGGAGACTTGGACGGCGGCGTGGACGCTGATCCTGCCGTCGCCCTGCGGGGCGTCCTCGTAGTAGGCGACACCGGGGCCGGTGGGCGTGATACCCGCCGAGTCCAGGCGCCGGAACAGTTCGTCGTAGAGCGGCCCGATGACCGGGCTGATGTCCTCGGGCTCGAAACTCGCGGCGGTCGCCGTCAGCTCCGCCAGCCGGACAGTGGGGACGCTCTTGATGACAACGTCGTTCGTGGGCATGTGCCCCTCGCTCTCGATCGCTCGGAGCCTCGCTTCGACCTGGACCAGCCGTGCTCCTGCGGCAGCCATGGCGGTCTCCAGTTCTGCCCGCCGCAGCCGCAGCATGCCGCGCATTTCCTCGGCGCTAACCTTTTCGTCCACGATGTCCTGGACCTGCTGGAGGGTGAATCCGAGATCCTTGAGTGCGATGATCCGGTTGAGGCGGGCGAGTTGCGCAGCGGTGTAGTAGCGGTAGCCGCTGGCAGGATCGACGTGGGCCGGGCGCAGCAAGCCGATCGCGCCGTAGTGACGCAGCATCCGGACTGAGACGCGGCCGTGGCGGGCGAAATCTCCGATGGTGAACATGATGTCTCCAAGCTGACCGCCTGACACGGTGTGAGGGTCAAGAAGCTACTTGGCGGTCCGGGGACAGGGAGAACGCGGGTTGGGCGCACCATGAGACGTCCCCTTTAGCATCCTCCTCGGATCGGTAAGGCAGGCAGAGGCCTGGCCTCGCCGATCTCGCGAGTTGCTACGCGGATCGCTGGATCTTCCGCAAGGAGTTCTTGATCGCCTGGAGTTCACCCATCAGGCGATCCACCGCGGCATCCAGGACGAGGAGCGAGTCCTGTGCTGACCAGAACCGGAGCGTTCGCTCCAACTCCTCCTGCCAGAAGGTGGCATCGTCCTCAACCTTGAGCTTGAGATGCCGGGCCAGGTCGGCGAATCCCGAGCCTGGCGCATGTGAGCTTTCGGAGACAACCAGCGCCGAGAGCATCGGCCGGCCGTGCTCGACCTCATACATGCTGACGTGGCCGAGGGCCGGGAACATCGTCCGGAAGGGCGGTCGGCTCATTCCGGTGTTGATCCCCTCCGGGTCAATCATGAGGCCGAGCGCCTTGTAGCTCAGACAAGCATCCAAGGGCTTCGCCGGGTCAGCATCTCGGCTCCGGTCCAGCAGTACACGGTGGATGGCCTTCTCATCTGGCGTGAGTGTGATCACGAAGACTCCTCGTGGGGAGGTGGCCCGAAGGCCAGTCCGAAGACGGTGCCGCCCGTGGGCGTGGATCGACAGTAGAGCCTCAGCTCTGGTCGATGCCAGGGGTCGGACGAACGGAAGTCGGTTCCACCGTTCGACGTAACTGCGTATCTGTGGCTCTCGTCCTGAACATCGGTTGATGTTGGCCCGCCACCAGGCCTGACAGGCGGGTGGCCCAGCGTGGAGGAGCACAGATGGAAGGCCACCGGTACGGCCTCGGTCACGACCTCGGCCGCGTCCGACGCGCACTATGCGTGCTCATCTACGCTGGCTTGAGCTCACCCTCGCCGACGTCGACGAGAGGATCGCCGCCGTCCGGGCCATCGATGAGGTGCAGGCACGTCGGCGTCTGCAACCGGAGCCGTTCCGCTGGTGGATCGAGTACGGCATCGGCGTCCGTCTCCCGCCGACCCGACCGTCCACACCGGCACCTGCACAAAAACTTCCCAGGACAGAACGCCTAGCCCGGTTACGGGAGGACGGTGGCACGCAGGTGGGTGCGTAGCCGCAGTGCCTCGTTAAGCGGGGACCGGAACAGCGCCGGATTCTGTGCGGCCAGCGCGGTGAAGACCTCCACCGCTTCCTCCGCCTCGGTCAGTGCCTCGCGAAGGCCGTGCTCTTGGCTGCTCCGTACCCACACCACGAGGATCAGCAGATACCCGAGCTGGGGTCGATAGGTGGTCGGGGCTTCCCGGGCGAGCCGGCGCCAGATGGGAAGCGCTTCCTCCCCGGCGGCGATGACGTCCTCGTGCCGGTTCAGTGCCGTCAGCGGCCCGCCGAGGTTGCCGAGGGCGAGCGCCAGTAGCTGATCGGCGGCGGGGTGATCGATGCGCCGCCAGAGCGCCACGGCCTGCTCGCCGACCATGACCGCTTCTTCGTGGCGCCCCACTTGTGCCAGGAGGTCACCGAGCCGGTCCAGGGCCGTGCCCAACTGGAACTCGTAGCCGACGGGGTCGGCCTGTGCCAAGTGCCGCCAGACTTCGACCTCCTGCTGTGCGACCGCGACTGCCTGATGCAGGCGGTTCAGTTCTGTCAGTGGCCGACCGAGGCTCTTGAGCGAGAGTGCCAGGTGTAGTCGGTGGGCCTCCGGGGCGGTGTGGGCGAGCTTCTGCAGCACGGCGACCGCCTGCGCGCCCTCCTTGGCTGCCTCCTCGTGACGACCCACCCGGCTCAGCACGTCGCAGAGGACCAACTGTGCTGCTGCCAGGCCGGGCTCGTGTGTGCCGGGGTCGGCCTCCGCCAGGGGCCGCCGGATGGCTACGGCTTCCTGGGCCACTGTGACGGACGACGCCGACAGTCCCGCCCTGCTCAACTGGGTCGCGAGGTTGGTCAGGACGCCGGCCAGGATCGGCAGGCCCGCGCCGGGGTTGCCCTCCGCGACCTCCCGGGCCAGGTCGGCCGCCTCCCTGAAACACTCCACGGCCCCGGCTGGATCCCTTTGCCGGGAGTGCCCGTTCCCCATGTTGATCAGCGCGATGGCGAGTTTGCGGCGGTACACGACGGGATTGTCAGGACTCAGCCGACGGTACAGTTCGACGGCTTCAGCGCAGGCGTCCGCGCCCTCCGCGAGCCGGTCGGCGTGCGCCAAACCGGGTCCGAGATTCAGCAGCGCCTCCGCAAGATCGGGTAGGTGGCTCTTGGAGTCGAGCCCGACGAGTTCGCGGAACAGCGCAACCGCCTCCTCGGAGAAGCCGACGGCCTCCCGGTGGAATCCCGACTCGTCGAGCCAGATGCCGAGGTTCATCACCGACCTGGCGAGGAGCGGCAGGTGGGTTGGCCGGCTTGCGAACGCGAGCTCGCGGGACATGCCGACGGCTTCGCGGCAGTACCGTACGGCCTCCTGCAAGGAACCCGACTCGCCGAACCCGACACCGAGGTTCAGCACGGCGTTGGCGAGGAGCGGCCCGTAGGCGCCGGGATTGTCCTCGGCGCCGGCCCGGAGGAATCCGACCGCCTCCTCGCTGGACATCAGAGCCTCCCGGTGACGGCCTTCACCGCCCAGTGCGACCGCCAGGCCGTCGAGTGCGTTGGCCATGTCGTCGCTGTAGGCCCGGGGCTCCTGCTCCATCAGCTGCCGGTAGATGGACACGGCTTCGGTTTCCGCGGCCAGGGCCTCCGGGTACCGGCCGACGTGGGACAGTTGGGATCCCAGGTTGTGAAGCATTCCGGCCAGGTCGGGACGGAAGTCCGCCGGACTCGCCTCTGCCGTGAGCCGGGTGATGTCGACCGCGTGCTCCAGGAGCTCGAGGCCCCGGGCGGTGTGCCCCTGCTGATCGAGCCGCAGGGACAGGGTCATGAAGGCGACCGCAAGACTGCCGATCTTCTCGGGATGGTTCTGCACGACCGCCACGAAGATCGCCACGGATTCCTCGGCCGCTTCCAGCGCGGCCCGGTGGCGCCCAGTCCAATGCAGTTCGTTGCTCAGGCTGTTCAGCGCCCACGCCAGGGAGGACAACTGTTCCGCCTGGGCGCCGCGCGCGAGGACGCGATGGAGTGCCACCGCGTTCTCTATCGCCTCCAGGGCGTCGTCGTGTCGGCCCGAATTGGACAGGCGCCACGCCTTCTTCGCGTAGAGGACGGTCTTGGCGGCGGGGTCCGCGATGGACCGGATTCGTTCGGCGGAGGAAAAGCGATCGGTGATTTCGGCGATCCCCACATCGAGGTCTGGATCCCTCGGGGGGGCGACCGCCTCGATGGCCTCCAGCGTTTCGAGGGGGATCTCCTTGATTCGGGCCAAGGTGGCCAGGGCGGCGTTGCCCGCGTGGAGCATGAGGCCGGGATGCTCGAGGGCCAATGGAGCCAGTTCGCCGGCGGCGAGGTGTGGCCAGCGCGCGGCGGCGTTGATCAGGTTGGTGAGGACATCGCGGCGCCACTCCGGAGCGGGGGCGTCGGTTCGAACGCCTGCGGGGGTGTCGGCCGGAGCGTCCGGCCGGGCGCGTGCGTGGGGGTCGGCCTTGGCATCAGCGGGCACGTCGGCGTTGACTCCGAGCAGCCGCGCCGCGGCCCGCCAGGCCCAGCCCATCCGCAGGCGCCCGCCGGCCGGGGCACCCGGTGTGCTGAGGCCTACGAAGTCCTCGCCGAGGCGGTCGGGGTAGAGCGGTTCCAGGTACGTCTGCGCATCATCGGCGGGGTAGCACGCGGCATGTTCTTCCAAGACCTGAAGATGGGACGCCGGATCACCCACCAGAGCGTCCTTCAGGGCGGCGAGCGCCGCCGGGAGTCGCCTGGGACGCGTGAGGGTCGCGGTGTACACGGTCTGCGCCATGACGCCCGCCGGTACGAGGCAGTTGTTCTTAGCCTGCGTCAGCTTCGCCCAGTGGCTGTATTCGCGGTCCAGCAGGTACGCCGAGAGCGCGCCCGGATTACGTGGTGCTTCGCCGCGGCAGATGTGGGCGTACACGGCCACCAGCGCGGCCATGTGCACGGTCAGCGTCAAACCGTAGGCCTCGTGGTCCAAGTTCCCTGGCTCTGCGATGGTCTCGGCTTCCTTCTCCGGCACCCCGAGGGCGTCGGCGAAGCGCTCACGGGCGACCGTGAACGCCTCGAGCCGGGCGGCGATGTCCCCCTCGGGAAGTGCCTTCAGCGGGATCGCTTCGTCTGCATAGCCCTTTTTGCGGAAATCGTCCACCAGGGAGTACCACCAGCTTTCCGAGCGGGCGATGAGGAGGACCCTGAGCCGTGCGCCACGCCGGGCGGAGAGCTTCCCCATGAGGGAATCGAGTTCCGGCGCGGGCCAGCGTTCGGCGTAGTCGACCACCACCAGCGCGTTGCGTCCCAGTGCCGACTTCTTGGGGTGGGGGGTGTCCGCCGTGACCGTGCCGGTCCGGACGGCCTGCCACACCTTCCATCCCCCCGCGGCGGCAGTGCGACGGGCCAGTTCGGCGGCCAGCCGGGTCTTCCCCTGCCCTCCTCCTCCGTGCAGCAACGCCACCGAGGCCACGATCGGCCGCCCGTCCGGCGTCTTCCCGTCCCGCCAGTGCTCCAGCATGGTCAGCTCGTCCGCCCGGCCGGTGAACGGCACCACCTCGTGGCGGGCCAGCAGCAACTGGCTCGGCTGTTCACCCAGATCCACTACCGGTGGCTGCACGTCGTTCAGCGGGAAGCGCTGGACTCCCGGAGGGAGCTCGGCCCCTTCGTCTCTCCGGTGCGCCTCCCACAAGACCACCAGATCTGCATGGCGTCGTCGCCACAAGGTCTCCTCGAACAGCGATTCGGTCACCGACCTCCTTTTCTCCTCGGCGAACGTCCTACATGCCTTGAGAAAGAAGTCGACGAATTCCCACTCCGGAGGTTCCACAAACTGGCCTAGAAGCACCCTGTTGACGGTGGACTGCGTCAGTCGCCCGCCGCTGACCCTTTCCAACTCCGCGAGCGAGGGAGGCCCGGCATCTCGGCGTACCTCGGCCAGGGTGCCCGCGAAGTACCGCCGGGCTTCTTCCATTGCCGTCATGTCGACTCTCCCCACCATCAGGCCCGTCCCGGATCGTCCCGGGTGATCCACATCCACACCTGGTGTGACCAGGGCAAATCTCCTGGATTTTCCGAGGCGTCCCAACATCCCCGCCGCGGGCACCAAGACCTGGATCGTCTTCTTCGTCGGCCGACGCCACCCTCCGCCGTCCATCCCGAAGGAGAACGATGACGATGCCCCGTACCCGCCGGCCCCGTCGATCCAGCCGGCCCCGCCCGCCCCGGCGCGAGCAGACGCCCTGGGCGGCGACCGTGCTCGGTGCCGCTGCCGGCGGCGCCGCCCGTGCCGTTTTCACCTGGCTGCTCGACCCCGTGTTCCCCTGGCTGCTCGACCGGTTCTCGAACTGAGGTCCTGTCGGCGCCCCGGTCGCCGGCGCTCCGCAGCAACCAGGAGCGTCGGCGGCGTCCCGTACCGTCCGGATCCCCGGGGCGGCCGTCGGTAGAACCGGCTTCGTCGATTCACCCCAACGAGCTGAGGCCAGTACTGCGGGCCGGGACGCCGCTTCCCGAGCAGCCGGTCCATGTGGCTCATGGCCTCGCGCTGTGTGTCCTGCTGGATGTGTATGTACACGTCGATGGTGCTGCTGATCTACGCGCGACTCGAGATCTCCATGACGACGCGGAGTGTGACGCCGGCCGCGCTCTTTCTACCGTGGCGCGAGAGCGGTCGTATCATGTTCCACGGCACTGATAGATGGGGTTGGACCTGCGGAAGACGGCATTGCCGAAGGTGAAAATTCCGCCGTCGCAGGCGTTGAGCCAATACTTCCCGTTGGCGGTGGTCGAGGCTTGGGAGCCATCGAGCCGTAGAAGCCGGCATCGCCGAAGGCGAATACGCCCCCGTCTTCGGCGGTCATCCAGTATTCGCCCCCGCGCCTCATAAAGCCGCCTCCCCCTGGTAGTGCAACGTCCAGCCGGCGAATCCGTTCGAACCGCTTCTGAGCGGACGAGGCCATCCGTACCCACCCTTGGCGGACACCTACCCTCCCACCATCTGGAGCCGGGGTAGGGCACGCTTGCAACGCCACCATCCCCAGTGCCCGAGCACTGCTCTTTCTAGGCCGCACCGGCACCGACTGGCCGATGCCAATGGGCATGCCATCGACGTCGGCGTAGGGCTCGCGGATGGCGTCGGAGCGGCGCCGGCGCTGTTGGTGGCGCGGCTTCGGCTTGGCGTCGCCCTCGGTCGCCTTCGGCAGGTCAGTCATGAAGGCAGAGTCGGCGGCCACCCGCCGCCCAGACGGCCGCCGACACCTTGACGCCGGTCAGTGGTGGCGGTGGCCCCAGGACTCGGTGTCGACCGTGTGGCCGCGGTCATCGCGCAGCGTGGCGGTGTCGGCGTGGTTGTCCCAGATGTAGTCGCGGCGGTTTTGGTACAGGTCGGTGCGGGTGTCGTGGCCGGTGCCGGTGTGGATGCGGATGGTGGCGTGGCCGTTGATACGGACGTTGTCGAAGCGGTAGCGGTTGCCGTCCTCATCGCGGAGAGTCCAGCCGCGGAGGTTGACGGCGTCGCGGGTGGTGTTGGTGATCTCCACCCACTCGGCGTTGAGGGACCGGTTGGAGCGGTCGTCGCGTCCGGGGCTGTCGGCCTGGACCCGGCTGATCTCCACCCGCGGATGCCGGCCGTGGTCACGGTCCTGCGCGGTGGCCGGCAGGGCGGCAGCCCCCACCAGGGCCCCGGCGGCCAGAACGGTCGCGGCGATACGACGAACCGAGGAAGAAGCAGAAGACATGGGTGACGCTCCCTCAACAACAGTGCCCGACCCGCCGAAGCGGGTGACGGCAACCGGTGCGGAATCCCGGCCCGGAGCGAGCCGAGGCCCACACTCTCGACCCCGCCCCCACCCGGGCGCATCGCCCCGTGAAGGCGGTTACCGGCTACGGATATTTCCGTCACGCTTGCCTGTACACCCCACCCACATCCACCTGCCGTGACCCTGACATTCGCTGCCTCCACGCTCACCGGCCCCGCAAACGGCAACCGAAGACAGTGCACTCCGGCGCACCACCAGGCGCACTCCTGACCCCTCTCACTCACGCGGAGTAGCCGATCGGGTAACAACCGTTCTGTGGAATTCTTCGCACACGCACGCACCGTTCGCCTCGGTCTTCGTCTGGTGCGAGGGGCCAGAGCTCCGCTGACCTCACTCAGCGGGGTCGCCTTATCCGGGCGTATCCGACACCGACCGGGCAGGCCCTGCCGGCGTTGTCCCAGGGACGGCGCGGCTCCCCCGGCTGCGGCGAAACCCGACGGCTGCATGGAACGCGGCAGTACATGGGGCCGCCCCGGACGCTCGGGGCCTTCCGGGGCGGGGTGGATCCCATTCTCGGCGAGCGGGAGCAGAATCGGTTCCGCAACACGGCCGCCGCACGACCACCCAGGGACGGGTGCGGCGGGTCGCCGGGCGTGACGGCGGTTCCGGCCGGTCTTCAGGCCGCGGCCGGAGGGAACGGGGATTGGGCGGTGCGGCGGTATTCGGCGTTGATGCGCTTTGCTTCATCGAGTTGGTCTTCGAGGATGACGATCCGGCAGGCCGCCTCGATCGGGGTGCCCTGGTCGACGAGCTCGCGCGCGCGGCGATACGCAGCTGGTAGCGGGAGTAGCGGCGATGCCCGCCCGGCGAGCGCAGGGGGGTGATGAGGCGGTGCTCGCCGATGGCCCGGAGGAAGCCCTGGGTGGTGCCGAGCATGTCGGCGGCCCGGCCCATGGTGTAGGCGGGGTAGTCGTCGTCATCGAGACGGCCGAACGGATCGTCTGCGGTCATCACACCTTCCCGTGGAACACGTGGAGGGGCCCTGGTGCCTATGGCACCAGGGCCCCGAAGGAACTACTCGGGCCAGCGACGGCTACCGCGGCGAGGGCAAGACCGACGCCCGTGATGCCCTGGTGATCGCCGACCAGGCACGCATCCGCCGCGACCTCGCGACGACGGCAGTCGAAGCCGCCGAACAGAAGCACAGCGCGGTACCCGGCAAAGCGGTCATCGCCCAGCTGGTGCAGACCCTCGCCGCCAACGTACGAGTGTTGAACGAGAAGGTGGCGGAGATCGACCGGCTTATCGAGAACCGCTTCCGCGCCCACGACCTCGCGGAAATCATCACCAGCATGCCCGGGATCGGCCCGCTTCTCGGTGCCGAGTTCCTCGCAGGGGTCGGCAGTGACCTCGCCTTCTTCGCGACTCCGGACCGGCTGGCCGCCTTCGCCGGGCTGGCGCCGGCCCCGCACGACTCAGGGAGGAAGACCGGCAACCTTCACCGGCCGCCACTACCACCGTGGCCTCAAACGCGTGTTCTACATGTCTGCCCTCATGAGTATCCGCTACGACCCCAACTCTCGGACCTCTGGGGCCGTGCGCGAGGGAACGAGAGGCGACGTCGGCAGGGATGTCAGGTGGTCGCCCTGAATGAAGCGGGCAGGAATTCGGTGTGGTCCGGGTAGAGGTGCATGGTCCCGGAGGTGACCGCATCGCGGACTGGGCCAACGCCACGCCAGAAGTACTCGGAGCCGTGGTAGCGGCTGGATACCAGCGCGGAGCGCACCCATCCCGAGCAGAACATCTCGGCGCCGCGGAGATAGGCCTGCACCTGTTCGCAAGATCCGGCAGGTGAGGCGAGGACCGCGTCGTAGTCGGTGTAGAACACCTCCTCCGCTTCGTGGATGAGCTGGCACAGGCGGTCCACGGCCTGCTGCAGGGGGAGCCGTTGATGACGGGTGTACACGCCGAGCAGGTTGAAGCTGTCGTCACCGTCGGCGAGTTCCCGGCGATAGGAGACCAGGTCATTGACGAGCAGCGCATACCAGATGGCGGCCTTCGACAGGGTGTGCAGGGACGGGCAGGACTCCATGTCCTGGCTGACGTCGGTTCCCAGCCCGTACTCGACCATGAGCATTGATACACGCCCGAAGCTGGAAGCCATGCGGGCGCGACGATAGGTAGCGACATCGGTGATACCGCCGTTGGCGCGCAGGTGGGCCTCGCTCAGGCAGCCCTCGGCGAACTCCAGGATGCCCCGGCGCAGCCGGTCCCGCTGCCGGATGGACAGCCCTGCGTCGAGGCGGTCCAGCATGTCCTGGACCTCGCCCAGGTAGCCCGGTTGCCGAACCGTGCTTGCGTTCTCCAGCAGCGAAGCGAGGGGACCGAAGACCGCTTCCAGGCCTGCTGCTCCGTCACCGCCCGCGGCTATGACCTGGTCGAGGAGATTGTCCAGAGCGAAGACCAGGTCATAGAACTCGGCAATGGTCGTGAGGCGATCGGGGGAGGCGTCAGGGTAGATGAACATGTTCATCAGGGCGTTCTGATCGGCGAGGTGCGCTTCCAGATCACGCGTGTCAGGGAGCAGGCAGCGCAGGTGTTCCCGGCACCATGCTTCGCTGCGTGCCATGACCTGGGCGGTGTCACGGTGTATGCGGGCGGCGGGCAGACGGCGGGTCAGCTCCGGGTACACGAAACTGGGTACTCGGTCTTGGCCCGGGCCGCGGTTCGGCTTCATGCTCCTCCTCACATGTCGTCGGGCTGGCCGTTGAAGGGCAGCCGCGCGACGGCGGTTCGACCAACATCTAGGTAGGGATTCGACTGTGTGGACCTCGCGACTCACCCTTCGCGACCGCAATCGAGCGCCGGACGGGGTCTACTGCCTGGCTTCATACAGAGAACCTCTTTGAGCGTCTACACCTGCATGACAGAGGAATCCCCAGGCGGAACGGTCCTGCAGTCTGGCTACGTTGCGACTCCGGCATTCGAGTGCCGCGACGTTCAGCGAGTCGGAGGCGGATGGTCAGTTGCTATTGGCAGCCCTGTAGACGGTCAGGTCGGGCAGGAGGGTAACGGTGCCGGACGTGACGCCGTTCCAGCTGTGGTCGATGCCGTTGTAGCGGTGAGCCGGGCGCCCTGCTCCCGGCGGCGCCGAATCTCGGCTCAGCGCCAGCAGGGGCTCGGGATGGCGCGCATGGAGCGGGTACCGGAGCACGCTCGCCGAGATGTCCAGCCCACCGAGCCAGCATGCGATCGGCTCCGCTTCGTGTACCGAGTGTGTCGCGTACCCGCCGCCGGGGAGCACGATCATGTGGATCGGCGCAGCCCGGGCCGCGCCGACGTCTGCGCGGAGTGACCCCGTCGGTTCGTGCTGATGCCTCACCGCTGACCTCCGTATTCGTCCACGGACGGCGTCGCCTGCCTGCTCCCGTGAGACCGTACTCAAGTCATCGGCTAGCCCGACGCCCCGACACCGCGTGAGGGTTCGACCGCGCAGATCTGATGCACTGCGGCCCGTCGGAAGTGCCCGCTGCCAGCGCTCAGCCCTGCGGTGTGGCGTCGGCCTCAGAGCCCCAGCGGGCGGCCTGAGCCGCGACGTCAGCCCAGCACCCGCCCGAGGAAGCCGCGCAGGTAACCCGTGACGACGTCCAGGTGACTCTCCAGCAGGAAGTGACCGCCGTTGATCAGGTGCACCTCGGCGTCCTTGGCGTCGCGGGCGAAGGCCTGCGCGCCGGCCGGGCCGAAGATTTCGTCGTTGCGGCCCCACACAGCGAGCACCGGGACCTCGCGGGTGCGCAGGAACTCGTGCAGTAGCGGGTAGAGCGGGCAGTTGTTCCGGTAGTCGCGGAACAGCGCCAGCTGGACCTCGTCGTTGCCCTCGCGAGAGACGAGGGCGAAGTCGTGCTCCCAGGTGTCCGGGCTGACTACGCTCGGGTCGGGCACGCCGTGCTGGTACTGCCAGCGGATGGCGTCGATGCCCAGCGCGGCGCGGACGGCGGGTTCGGTGTCGGGGCCGGGGTTCGCCCCGTAGGCCCAGACGTCGGTCCAGAACGACTCGACGAAGCCGTCCTCGTAGCCGTTGCCGTTCTGGGTGACGAGGGCGGAGATCCGTTCGGGGTGCCTGAGCGCGAGGCGCCATCCGATGGGAGCGCCGTAGTCCTGGACGTAGAGGGTGTAGCGGTCCAGGCCCAGCTGGTCGAGCAGTGCTGAGGTGAGTTCGGCGAGGGCGTCGAAGGTGTAGGTGAACTTCCCTACGAGGGGGGCGGCGGAGTGGCCGAAGCCGAGGTGGTCCGGGGCGATGACGTGGTAGTTGTCGGCCAGCAACGGGATGAGTTCGCGGAACATGAACGAGCTCGTCGGGTAACCGTGCAGCAGGACGATCGCGGGGGCGTCGGCCGGGCCGGCTTCGCGGTAGAAGATCTCGTGGCCGTCGACGGTGGCGGTCCGGTGGTGCACTAACCTCATTATAACCCCTTCAGATGCTCGATCCGGTTAGTTCCTTCCTCGCCATGCAAGCATGAGATGAACTAACCTGTCAAAGGATTCAATCTGGTTAGAGAGGATGACGGCCGATGGACGTGCTGTTGGACCTGCTCAACAGCAGGCCACTGGTCAACGGCGAGGAACAGGACATGCTCGGAGACCCGGCCAACGGCCGGCGCTGGGCGCGGGAGCGCGGCGGCGACGGCAGCTTCGCGGAACTGGCGTTGCTGCGCGAGACACGGGACGCCCTGCGAGACGTCGTGCGCGGACAAAGCCCGCCCGCCGTGCTGAGCCCGCTGCTCGAAGGGGTCCACCAGATTCCGGAGATCACTTCGGATGGCCTTCAGTGGACGGTCAAGACTGCCCCGCACGCTCGGTTGGCCGTCGAGGTGGTCCTCGCCTGGGCCGCCACCGAGGAGCGACTACCCGGCCGACTCCGCCCCTGCGCCAACGCCGAGTGCCGGCTGTTCCTGCTCGACCGCAGCCGCGCCAACCGTGCGCGCTGGTGCTCAATGGCTGTCTGCGGCAACCGCGAAAAGGCACGCCGCCACTACGAACGCACCCGCTGACCCCTCCCGCGTGCCAACACGCGTTCCCCACAAGCCGACACGCGAATGATCAAGCTCGATGCACCATTCGCCAGCGGACGTTAAAGAGCTGATGCGCTTGCCCACCGGCTCACGCTGCACCTCGAAGCCCCGCGCCCGGGGCGGCGGGCGCGCGGGGCGGTCAGGAATGCCAGGGCGAGCATCGCGCAGGTGACGTGGCGGTGCCCGCACGGGGAGCCTTCGGACGGATCAAGGCGACGAGCCTTCTCTGCCCGTGCAGCCAGGACCTCAGAGCGGGGTCCGCGTCAGCAGCCACCCAGGAGAACGGAAGCCCGGCCACCGCACCCTGCAGCATGGCGATGCCGAGCTGCGGCTTGGTGACGAAGGGGACCTCGAGTGATCACCTGAGTGTCGTCCAGCATTAGCGCGCTCGGAGCCGCCCACTCCCGTGCTGCGTAAGCCTGAACCTCGGACAACGGCCCCTCCGCGCTCCAAGACGCCTCGCCCCGAAAGTTCTGGATCCGGTGCGGGGCGACATGCCCGACTCCCCCGGTCATCGTCCAGCCGTTCTTTCGGCCCAGGTCACAGCAGCCCCTCGATCAGATCGACGAACACTTCCCGCGGCTCCGGCCGGCCGAACAGATGCCCCCAACCCCGCCCGTCAGGGCAGCCAGTTCCGCTGCCCACCCTCAACGTGCTCCACGCTCACATCCATCAGCGGGACCGGACAACGGTCAACACCGATCACCAGTAACAAGATCTGAGGTGGTACCTGACAGTGTTAGAAAAATCTATCCCTGCCAAATCGCAGTGAGGCCCGGCTAGCGTCACGACTCGTCGACACCACCGGTGACGAAGTACGAAGACGGACCGCGAGATTGCCACGAGCCCTTACCCATTTCCATACGGCTTTTCGGCGAACTTTGCTTGAGGGACGCCTATCTATACGAAAGAGCCCATCATGGCCACACATGTCGTTATTGGCGCCGGTTCCATCGGCACGAATGTCGCTCGCCTACTCGCCGACCGCGGCGAAAGCGTCCGCGTCGTCACGCGCAGCGGCTCGGGCCCGATGTATCCGCAGGTAGAAAGGGTCGCCGCAGATGCTTCCGACCCGGGGCGCTTGACCGAACTGTCTCGCGGCGCAAAGGTAATCTATCACTGCGCAAACCCGACGTCCTACACAATGTGGGAACGGCTGTTGCCGCCCATACAGAATGCGGTCATCACAGCTGCGAAAGAAAACAGCGCCGTGCTGGCAATTACTGGCAGCATGTACGCTTATGGCCCGCAGCCTGGCGGCATGATGAACGAATACACCCCCATGGCCGCCACTGGACCTAAAGGCCGTCTCCGTAAACGGCTGTGGGAGCAGGCCCTTGACGCCGGAGTCCGCACTGTGGAGGTTCGCGGGTCCGACTACATCGGTAGGGACTCGAATGGCCTGTATTCCATAATCATTGAGCCGGCAATGAAGACGGGCCGAGTAGCCTGGGTGCCTGCTGATCTAGACGCGCCACATACCTTCACCTTCAACGGAGACATGGCTCAGGCCCTGGTCGCACTGGGAAATGATGAGCGTGCGTGGGGTCAGGCATGGCATGTGCCGTCGCCGTCGGCCATCACCATCCGTGAACTGGCGCGGCGCTACGCCGCGGCTGCGGGTCGGCCCCCGGTCAAGCTGATCCCGCTGCCACGCGCGGCAATGCGCACAGCTGGGCTCTTCGTGCCGACAGCCCGTGAAATGGCCGAAATGGACTATCAGTGGTACTCCCCGTTTCTCGTGGACGCGTCAAAAACGGCTGACGCCTTCGGTCTCACCGCCACCGACCTAGACATCATAATCAATGATCAGGTGAGTGCCGCCGG
The DNA here is from genome assembly GCF_055567555.1 of Streptomyces sp. NPDC026522. Taxonomy (NCBI): domain Bacteria; kingdom Bacillati; phylum Actinomycetota; class Actinomycetes; order Kitasatosporales; family Streptomycetaceae; genus Streptomyces; species Streptomyces sp. NPDC026522. Next base: position 195,474 of record NZ_JBVHQF010000013.1, on the reverse strand, counting down.
CCCTTGATCCGCCTCCCGATTTCGAAAGTAAGCAGCGAGATTGGACACGAACAACTACATGATCTGGTGCGACGGTCACTTCGCCCGCCTCGCCAGCCGGCCGCCCGCGGGCGCCCCGACCGGCTGGCGCTTCCGACCTCCAGCAACGTCCCGACGCCGTCGGCCTCGTGACCCCGGCTTTGCGACCAGTTCGGTTTCGCCGTCAACAACAGTCCACTGAGCGCCTTGTGACGCACGTCCCCCGGTCAACCCTCTGGACCGCGCCGGCGCACGAAACGCGCGACGAGCTCAACGCCAACCGGAGCCGAGCACAGCGTCTTGCTCCGACGTGACGCTGACCGGCGGGCCCCCGCCGCGGCCGTCCGGCACGGTCGCGGCGGGGCACATCCGCCCTGGCCCTCCACGCGCGGCCCGCTCCGGAGCCACCCCATTGAAAGGCCCTTACATGTCCGACAGTGATCTGCGCACGTTCTACCGGCGCTACCTCGAAGCGCTCAACGCCCACCGATTCGATGCCATGGACGCATTCATCAACGACAGGACCACGTTGAACGGCGAGCTTGCCACCCGCGACGACCTCCTGGCCGTGCAACGGCAGGACGTGGACGCGGTACCGGACCTGCACTGGGACTTGCAGGAGCTGCTGTTCGACGGTGACCGTCTGGCTGCGCGCCTGATCAACACCGGCACCCCCGTGCAGCCCTGGCTCGGCGTGGCTCCCACCGGCGCCTCGTTCGAGATCGTCGAGTACGCCATCTACCAGGTCCGCGACGGGCGGTTCGTGCACATGACCGCCTTGCACGACGCCGGTGAACTGCGCCGGCAGCTGACCGGCTGACCTGCAAGTTCGCGCCTGCCCCACTCAGACATGTCCGCACACCGAGAACAATCCGCTCGGGTACTTCACTTGCGAGGATCTGCATGACCATCACACTGATCACCGGGGCCAACAAGGGCATCGGCTTCGAGACCGCCCGACAGCTGCTGGCGCAGGGCCACGTGGTCTACCTCGGCGCGCGGGACGTCGAGCGCGGACAGCAGGCCGCGGCGACGTTGGACGCGAGATTCGTGCAGCTCGATGTGACCGATGACGTCTCCGTGCACAGCGCGCTGGCGGCCATCGACGCAGCCGAGGGCCGGCTCGACGTCCTGGTGAACAACGCAGGCATCTTGGGGAGCGGAGCCCTTGACGGCCCCACCGCCCTGGGCGCCTTCGACACCAACGCGGTCGGCCTCGTGCGGGTCACGGAAGCGGCGCTGCCCCTGCTGCGCAAGTCCGCGAACCCCACCGTGGTGACCGTCTCCAGCAGCGCCGGATCCTTCTGGGCCGTGACGAACCCGGACCGTCCCGAGTACGCCTTGCCGCTGGCGCTGTACTCGGCGTCCAAGGCCGCCGCCACCATGCTCACCGTCCAGTACGCCAAGGCCCATCCGAGCATCAAGTTCAATGCCGTCGAACCCGGCACCACCGCGACGGACCTGACGGCGGCCTTCGGTGTCGGCAGGACGCCGGAGGAGAGCGCGAGGGTCGTCGTACGTCTCGCCACACTCGACGCGGACGGCCCGACCGGCACCTTCCAGGACGAAAACGGGGAGGTGCCCTGGTAGGCAGGCAAACGCGGCTGGGAGAGGCCAGCTGCGCCCAGGCCGGCGGGTCACCGGCCACATCCACGCGGTGTCCCGTCCCGTTCGGGCGAGCCGTGCTGAACACATCCTCGGGTCCGCTCCGCGCCCGTGCACGCCGTTGCCGCACGAACGGCGCGTCTGACGCCACGCCCGGACGTCACACCTGGACGCACCTCACACCGCCCCGGCTTCAACGGCGCCCGCGCCCAACGGGATTCGGCGGTGGATGTCCGCGAGCATGTTGCGCATCGCGAGGTGGAAGATCTCGGCCTGGTGGTCTCCGAGGAACGAGGTGTGTCCGAACACCTCAAGGAGGACCATGCCGTGCATGCGTCCCCACGCCTCCATGAGCAGGGTGATCGCGGGCGGCGGGAGGACTCCTGGTCCGTCCGGGGGCAGATGGTGCAGGTGGGCCCGAAGCTGGGGCGACAGCGAAGGGATGTCGGCTGCCGCGAGTTGCTCCGGGCTGAAGCCGCCGAAGAGTTCGTTCTGGAATATGGTGCCCATCCGGCGGGCGGCAATGGTGGAGGCGCCGTCGGCCGGGGCCGCGTAGCCCCGCAGCGGTGTCCCGAACAGGAGCTTGAACCGTTCGGGGTGGGCGATGGCCCATGCCCGGTAGCCCTCGGTCGCGTTCAGCAGACGCGACCCGAACGGCCGGTCCGTCACCGAGTCCGCCGCAGTGCCCGCAGCCGAGTCGGCCGTCGAATCGACGGCGGCCTGGACGGCGGCGAACAGGTCCTCGTACCCCTTGGTGACGAGCGTCGTAACGAGGGCATCCCGGTTGGGGAAATAGTGGTAGAGCGCCTGCACGGTCATGCCGAGGCTGCGCGCGACGGCCCGCAGTGACAACCCCTCAGGACCGTGCTCGGTGACGTGCAGTTCGGCGGCGTCCAGAATCTCCCGCACCGCCGCGGCCCGTCGCCGCTCACGCAGCGTGGGCGGAGAAGACGGCGCGTACGGAGTCGGCGGGACGGCGGTCTTCGGCCGTTCGGGTACAGGCATGCACCCACCCTACGGTGCGCCTCTGGCACCTGAACATAAACCGAGCACTGTCAAGGAAATCTCGCACTGCCAACCTCCCCATGGCCTCCCCTAGCTTCATCGCGTTCCCGCAGATCATTGAACGTAAAGGAGATTCCGCGTGTTCGAACGCATAGCCGAGCTGGCGATCCGCCGGGCCCGGCTGGTACTCGTCGTCGCCGTCGTGGCGACAGCTCTCGTGGGTGCCCTCGGTAGCGGCGCATTCACCAAACTGCTTGGCGGCGGCTTCGATGACCCGGCTTCCCAGTCCACCCGGGCACGCAATCTCATCGACAAGAATTTCGGCGGCGAGACCAACCTCGTGCTGCTGGTCCGCGCCGGCCACGGCCGGGTCGACACCCCGTCTGCCGAGCAGAACGGCAAGGCACTGGTCGCGAGCCTGAAGAAGGAGAAGACGCTCGCGAACGTCTTCTCGTACTGGGACACGCGGAGCGCCCAACTCCTGTCCGAAGACGGTCGCGAGGCCATGGTCCTCGCCCACGTCAAAGGCGACCCGACCCAGCAGCAGAAGAACGCCACGAGCCTGCTCGACGCTTACGACGGCACGTACAACAAAGCCCTCACGGTACGGGCCGGCGGGGTGGCCGCCGTCGGCAACGACATGTCGACGCAGGTGGTCGAGGATCTTGAACTGGCCGAGCTGATCGCGATCCCGCTGACCCTCATACTGCTGCTGTTCGTTTTCGGCAGCGTGGTCGCCGCGCTGCTGCCGCTGGTCATCGCCGTCATCGCCATCCTGGGGTCGTTCGCCGAACTGTCCCTGCTCGCCGACGTCACCAACGTCTCGAACACGGCGACCAACCTCACCACGGCTCTCGGTCTGGGGCTGGGCATCGACTACGGCCTGTTGATGATCAGCCGGTTCAGGGAACAGCTCGCGACCGGCGCGAGCGTGGAGGACGCCGTGCGTCAGACGGTGCACACCGCCGGCCGCACCGTCGCGTTCTCCGCCTCCACCGTGGCCGCCGCACTCGCGGCGCTTCTCGTCTTCCCGCAGTATTTCCTGCGCTCGTTCGGCTTCGCCGGGGTCGGCGTCGTCGCCATCGCGGCCGTCAGCGCGCTGTTCGTCATGCCGCCGCTGCTCGTCGTCCTGGGGAACCGGGTCAACAAGGGGCAGATGCCCTGGGCGAAGACCGCGAACGTCGCCACGCGCGTCTCCATATGGGCGCGGCTGGCTCGTACCGTCATGCGGCGGCCCGCGCTCACCGCGCTGCCCGTCCTCGCGGTCCTGCTGGTGGCGGCGAGCCCGCTGCTCGGCATCACCTTCGGCACCCCGGACGAACGCGTGCTGCCCAAGCACGCCGAGAGCCGCCGTGTCTCCGCGACGCTCCGGAAGAACTTCAACGGCAACGAGAACGCCGCCCTCCAGATCGTCATCGGCCGGAACGTGGACAAGGCCCCGTTGGATAAGTACGCCGATCAACTGTCCCAGCTCAAGGGCGTGGTACGGGTAGAGACCGGCAACGGCATGTACACCCACGGGAAAGAATCGGCGGCCGGTCCCGGCAGCGCCAACCTCAGCCGCCCGGACGACCAACGGATAAGCATCGTCAGCTCCTTGACGCCAAAGTCCGACGCGGCACAGAGCCTGGTCGGCGACGTACGAGCGCTCACCCCACCCCCCGGCACCCACCCGCTCGTGGGCGGCCTCGACGCCGAACTGGTCGACGCCAAGCACTCCATCAGCGGCCAAATCCCGCTCGCCATCGCGCTGGTCGTCCTGACCACGTTCATCCTGCTCTTCCTGTTCACCGGCAGTATCGTGCAGCCGCTGCGCGCCCTGGCCCTGAACGCGATCACCCTTGTGGCGACGCTCGGCCTCATGACCTGGATCTTCCAGGACGGCCATCTCTCCTCCCCGCTCGGCTTCACCGCGCAGCCGATGGAGATGTCGATGACCGTGCTGATGTTCTGCATCGTCTTCGGTCTGTCGATGGACTACGAGGTGTTCGTCACCAGCCGGATCAAGGAACTCCACGACCAGGGCGAGGACACCGAGTCCGCCGTTACCAACGGCCTCGGGCACACCGGGCGCATCGTCACCGCCGCCGCCTGCCTGCTCGCAGTGAGTTTCTTCGCCTTCGGTACAGCCAAGCTCAGCTTCATGCAGATGTTCGGCCTGGGCAGCGGGCTGGCCATCCTCATCGACGCCGTCGCCATCCGCGGTGTCCTCGTCCCGGCCGCGATGCACCTGCTCGGCGGCTCAGCCTGGTACGCGCCCGGCTTCCTGCGCAGGTTCCACAGCCGGTTCGGCCTCAGCGAAAGCGCGCCCGAGCCCGCTGCGGCGCCCGAACCCGCAGGCTCACGGGTTTGACTCCGGCCCACAGCGTTCGGCCCGACACCATTCCCCGGGGTGACGCCGCCCAGCGGCCCGTGATTCTGCTGACGAGTCAGCGCCCCTGGCCGTCCTCGGCGTGCGGATGATCCAGGGTGCACGGCTCCGGTGGGGGGGGGGGGGAGGGGGGTTCTCCCCCCCAAGGCCCCACAAGGAGGAAAGGCCGCCAGGGGTCCTCCGCGCCACATAACCGGGGGTCTCCCAACAGGGGGTTTGGGCCGT